>JBBDRK010000052.1:100182-105201 GCA_040905465.1 Trueperaceae bacterium
CTCACCCGGCGATCAGGCAGGGCACCGGGAGGCGGTGCTGCTGGGAGGTGCGGAGCGGATCGCCTTCGAGGTCGACGAAATCATCGGCGAGCAGGAGGTCCTCATACGGCCTCTTGGTCCGCAGTTGGCGCGGGTCGCGAACGTCTCGGGGGCCACGGTCCTGGGCAACGGTCGGGTCGTGCCTGTGTTGAACGTGCCGGATCTTCTTCTGTCCGCCACGCTGCCGTCCGGAGCGGGGTCCCGAAGCGGCGCCTCGGTGAGCGAGCAGCACACGCCGAGCTCGATTCTGGTCGTGGAGGATTCGATCACCTCGCGCTCCTTGCTCAAGGGGATCCTCGAGTCCGCCGGATACCAGGTGACAACGGCGGTCGACGGCATCGACGCACTGACCACGCTCAAGACCGACCCGGTCGATCTGATAGTTTCGGATATCGACATGCCCCGCATGAACGGTCTCGAGCTGACCGCCGAGGTTCGGGCCGCGGGCGAGCTCGCCGACCTGCCAGTGATACTCGTCACCTCCCTCTCAACGCCCGAGGACCGCGAACGAGGTGTCGAGGTGGGCGCAAACGCCTATATCGTCAAGAGCAACTTCGACCAGAGCAGCCTGCTGGAAGCCGTGCAGCGCTTGATCGGTTAGCTGCGGATGATCCGGGTATTGGTGGTCGAAGATTCGCCGGTGGTGCGCGAATTCCTGGTCGCCGCACTGGGCCTCGATTCCGACATGGAGGTCGTTGGCGTGGCCTCGAATGGAGTGGAAGCACTGGAGGCCGTCCGTCGTCTTCGGCCCGATGTGATCACGATGGACGTGCAGATGCCGGAGATGGACGGGCTGGAGGCAACGCGCAGAATCATGGAGTCGACGCCCACACCTATCGTCATCGTCAGCGGCAGCTCTCCCCCGAGCGAGGTCGCCGCCACGTTCGCCACCATGGAGGCCGGCGCTCTCGCTATCATGGCCCGGCCCAGGGGTGTCGGGCACAAGGATCACGACGCGACGGTGAAACAGCTTCTCCAGACGGTCAAGCTGATGGCGGAGGTCAAGGTGGTGCGGCGCTGGGCCCGGTCGCCGAAAGCAGCCGGGACCCCGAGGCTACCGGTGGCGCCACCGACCCGGAGCCCGGTCCGAATCGTCGGCCTGGGCGCATCCACCGGAGGTCCGCCGGTGCTGCGAACGATACTCAGCGGCCTGCCGCGGGACTTCCCGGCACCGATCCTGATAGTCCAGCACATGTCGGAGGGATTCATTCAGGGGTTCGCCGAATGGTTGGCGGCCGTCTCCGGATTCAGCGTCACCGTGGCTCGACAGGGCGAGCTGATTCAGGCCGGCCGCGCCTACCTGGCGCCCGACAATCACCATCTCACCGTTACTCCCCGCGGCGCGTTGACGCTCGACGGCGGGAAGAGCGAGAACGGGTTGCGACCGTCGGTCGCGGTACTGTTTCGTTCCATGGCGGCTTCCTATGGCGCGGGCGTTGCGGCGGGCCTGTTGACGGGAATGGGCCGCGACGGCGCCGCCGAACTAAAGCGTCTGCACGACGCCGGCGCCATGACCTTCGCTCAAGACAAGGAGAGTTCAGTGGTACATGGCATGGCCGGTGAGGCGATCCGGCTCGCCGCGGCGCGCATGGTGTTGGCACCGGAGAAGATGGCCGGCCTGCTGTCACAGATGGCCGGACATCGTGATGAGAGTGGGTATCGGTAATGGCTCCCCTGGCGAAACCGAACGGCGACATCGAGATCCTGATCGTGGAAGACAGCCACACCCAGGCGGAGCAGTTGCGCGCCCTGCTGGAGGGACACGGCTATCGGGTCTCACGGGCCGGCGACGGCGAGGAGGCGATCGAGCTGGCGAATGAGCGCCTGCCGGCCCTCATCATCAGTGACGTGGTCATGCCGAAGATGGACGGCTATACGTTGTGCAAGGCGCTCAAGTCGGATGACCGGCTCAAGGAGATCCCGGTGGTGCTGGTCACCACCCTGTCCGATTCCCAGGACGTCATCCGCGGCCTGGAGTGCGGCGCCGACAACTTCATCCGCAAGCCGTACGAAGAACGCTACCTGTTGTCGCGGCTGGATTACCTGCTGATGAACCTGGTACTGCGCAAGGATCAGCGGATGCAGATGGGGGTCGAGATAAATCTCGGTGGCAAGCGCCACTTCATCAACTCCGAACGGCAGCAGATTCTCGACCTCCTGATCTCCACCTACGAGCAGGCGGTGGACCTGAATACCGAACTGAGCCTCCGGCAGGCGGAGCTCGCCCAGGCCAACCGGGTGCTCGAGGGGTTGTATCAGCTGGGCCAGGGACTGAACCGGGCGACTACCGTCAAGGTGGTAGCCGAGACCGCCCTCGATCGGCTGCAGCGACTACCGGGCATCGACGCCGGCTGGATCAGCCTCGTTCAGGGCGAACGCCAACTGGTGGTCGTGGCGGCCAGCGATTTGCCGGCCGACTTGCAGGTACCTGGCCAGGTGGAGAACGAGCTGGAGTTGCAGAGGCTGCTGGGCGCGGATCAGGGGGTCGCGGCCGACGCCTTGGCCCTCGAGACGGTAAACGGGCCGCAGGGGTCGCGTCGCTACGGCCGCGCGCGGGTGCCGTTGCGCCTGGGGGACTGGAACTTGGGGGTCATGAACCTGCTCCGCTTGAGCCGAGAGGAGTTCGACGAGGGAACGCTCCGGATTCTGCAGAGCGCGGGAGATCAGGTGTCGGTGGCCTTGGAGCGCGCGCGACTCCACGAAAGACTTGAGCAACTGGTCGAGGACCGAACCGCCGAACTGCGTGCCGAGGTAGGCGAGCGCATGAGGCAGGAGGTCCGGGTGAGGAGGCTCAACCGGATCTACAGCGTACTAAGCGGCATCAACAATACGATCGTGCACGTGCGTGAGCGCGATGAGTTGTTTCGCCAGGCGTGCCGCATCGCGGTCGAAAACGGCGGATTCCGGTGTGCCTGGATCGGGATGAGGGACGACAGCCTCCGGCGCCCTCGGCCGGTAGCGTGGGCCGGCGATCGCGAGACCGATCCGACTCTCCTCGATGTCGGCGTCGATCAGGAACTTCCCGGCGCGGACGATCTGCTGATGGAGGCGCTGAATCGGGGACAGCCGGTCATCTGCAACGACGTCGCCAACGATGATCGTTCTCTTGCCTGGCGTGAAGCAGCGCTGCAGCAGGGCTACCGGTCGTCGATCGTCCTGCCGCTGGTCCTCGACGACCGACCCGTTGGCGCCTTCACGCTCTTCGCCGGGGAAGCGGATGTCTTCGACGATGAGGAGTTGCGGTTGTTGGTGGAGATGGCGGCCGACATCTCATTCGCCCTGGAGCACATCAGGAAGGGTGAAAGGCTGCACGAGCTGGCGTTCTACGACGAGACGACCAAGCTTCCGAACCGGTCGTTCGCGCTCGAGCAACTGCGGCTCGCACTTCGGGACGCGGCGCACGACCGCTTGGTCGCCGTGGCCATGCTCGACCTGGATCGCTTCAAGACCATCAACGACAGCCTGGGGCACGACATCGGCAACCTATTCCTCAGGGGCGTGGGTAGCCGCCTGAGCCAGGTAGTCGGCAGTGATGACCTCGTCGCCCGGGTAGCCGGCGACGAGTTCGTGATGGTGCTGCCTGCCGTTCCCGACCAGGACGCTGCCGCCCGACTGGCCGAAAAGGTCCTGAGCAACCTTTCGTTACCGATCACCATCAACGGATACGAGCTGTTCACCGGTGCCAGCCTCGGGTTTGCGCTCTCGCCGGCCGATGGAAGTACCGCCGAAGAGTTGATGTCGAAGGCCGACCTTGCCATGTACCGCGCCAAGAGCGAAGGCGGCGGAAACTATCAGTTCTACGCCTCGCAGATGGGCGCCCAGGCCGACGAGCGCCTGGCCTTGGAGACGGCCTTTCGTCAGGCGCTCGAGACCGGCGAATTCCAGTTGCACTACCAGCCGGTGATCGACCTGCGGACCGATCAGCTCGTCGGGGTGGAGGCGCTGGTGCGCTGGCAACGGGAGAAGCACGGCCTGGTGATGCCCGGCGAATTCATCCCGCTTGCCGAGGAGACCGGCCTGATCGTCCAACTCGGCGAATGGGTCCTGCGCGAGGCCTGTGAGCAGGGCCGCCGCTGGAACGAACGGACGGCGGCTTCACTCCGCGTCAAGGTCAACATCTCGCCGCGCCAGTTCCGCCAGCCCGGCCTCTTGAGAACGGTACAGGACATCGTCGAGCGGAGCCGCCTCGACCCCAAGCTGCTGACCCTCGAAATAACCGAGAGCAACCTGATGCAGGATGTCGAGACAGCCCTGTCGCTGATGGAACAGTTGAGCGACCTCGGGATCCAGTTCTCGATCGACGATTTCGGCACCGGCTACTCCAGCTTCGCGTACCTCTCCCGGCTGCGGATCGACAGTCTGAAGATCGACCGGTCTTTCGTTCGCAACCTGCCAGAAAGCGTGAACGACGCAACGATCACAGCGGCGATGATCTCGGTCGCTCACGGACTGGGAATCCAGGTCATTGCCGAAGGCGTCGAAACCTTGGAGCAGCTCGACTTCCTGCGGTCACACGACTGCGACGCCGCCCAGGGGTACTACCTCGGACGCCCTGTCGCGGCGGCCGAAATCGACGCTTTGCTGGAGCAAGGCGGGACCACGCCGACACTGGGGTAGGACCTCAGGGGCGTTTCGATTAAGCCAACATTCACGGCCCTGGCGCTCGCTTCGCGCCGGTCGCTCACGGCGTGGTCAGGGTATAGGTCAGGCCCGTGCTATAGACTCCCGCGACGACTTCTGTCGTTGCCGTGGCGTCGAGCGCGACGCTTGCGCTGCCACTGGCGCTGATGATGTCCGTTACGACGTCGGCGCCAGGAGTAGCAGAGTTCGTACTCGAGATCAGCTTACGCGAAGTCGACGAGCCCTCCCCCGCGGTAGAGGTGGCCTCGACGAATCGCAGGACCGGATATGTCGTAGTCATGTTGCCGTCCACCTGCGGCGTGAAGGACCAGCCGGCACTACTTGCCGCAACGACGATCC
>JBBDRK010000053.1:0-11026 GCA_040905465.1 Trueperaceae bacterium
GCGGAGTAGTCGCGGCCGTTGATGGTGGCGCGAAACGACACAACGGAGATGCCGCTGCCCTCGTCGCCGTAACCGATGTCGATCTCAGGGGTGGCGGTGTCGATGCGCGAACTGTCGGCGGGGTGGACGATGCGCACTGTTGGTGGAGATGTATCCTCCACGGCGGCGAGCTGCTGCGGGGCGCAGGCGGTGGTCAGCCAGGTCAGCGGCAGAAGCCACCAGCCGCGGCGAGTTATCCACTCCAGAGCCTGGGCGGGCGGGCTCACGACGCACCGACGTCATTGCAGCCATGGTGGGCTGCCCGTATGCAAGCGGGAGTCGCCACCTCAGTACCTCTCCAACTCGGCGATGGTCGCGGCGATGCGATCGGCATCCTCCGCCCTGGGCGCGAGCTCGAGATAACGCTCGTAGGCAAGCACAGCTGTCTGGCTGTCGCCGTCCCGGTAGTGGGCGGTGCCCAGCTCGCGGTAAGCGGGGGCGTACTCGGCATCGGCGGCGATGGCGGTGTTGAAGTGCGAGATTGCGGCCGTAACCTCTGCCGGTCCGCCCGTCTCCATCGCTATCAGTCCCAGGTAGTAGGGCGGCACCGGGTCGCCGTCCCACACCGCGGCGGCCTTTTCGAACATCGCTGTGGCAGTCTTGAAGCGCTTGGCTTCGTAGTCGAGCACGCCAACCAGCACTACCAGCTCGCGCGTGCGGCGCTTGAACTCCTCGGTATTCACACCCAGGCGCTCGCTGGTCAACCGGTCGGCGTAGCGAGTAGCAACGAGTTCACGGGAGCGCTCGATGCGCCCGACCAGCGTCGGATGGCTGCCGTAGAAGAAGTTCACCACGGGCGCCTGGTCGCCGAACTCCTTAAGGAGCTGCTCGAACGCGCCGGCGGCCTCGCGCGGATCGTAGCCGGCATCCACCATAAGCGCCATGCCCACCTCGTCGGCTTCGGCCTCCCGGCCCCGGCCGTGACCGTTGATTGCCGCGTTCATCGTGTACTCGTAAGTCTTGTCCAGGGCCGCGCCCAAGGCGCCGGAATCCGCCCCGGCGGCGCCGACTCCGACCATCGCCACGTCGCCCAGGAGCGAAGTGGTGTACGCCTGCTCGATGCCCTTCGGCACGTGGCGGTGGGTCACGTGCGCGAGTTCGTGCGCCATGACCGACGCGAGCTGCGCCTCGTTCTCCATTCGCGCGATCAGCCCGGCGTGGACGTAAATGAGCCCGCCGCCCCAGGTGAAGGCGTTTACGTCGGAGTCCCCAACCACTCGAACCCGGTAGGCGAAAGGCTTCGGCTCGGCAACGGCCACCAACCGTTGCAACATGTCAGTGAGATAAGCCTCGAGTAGCGGGTCGTCCCACATTGCGTTCTCGGCCTCGAAGTTTCTGGCGTTCTCCTGGGCCATGCGCGCTTCGTCGTCGTCGGTAAAGCTCGGCCTCTCCATTACCGCTCGCTCGGCGAGGTCAAGCCCGGGAGCTACGAGCGCTCCCGGGGAGCAGGCCGGCAGGGCGGCGAGAAGAACGAAGACGAGTGCGCCCACGATCGTTTTATTGCCCTTTTCCATTTCTTCCTCCTTCACCGGCAACTGCCGGCCCCCGCTTAGCGTCCGGGCAGGCTCCACACCCGCCACCGGTCGAAGCCCACCTGCACGCCGGGTTCCTCGAACACTCCGGCGAACACGCCCACTTGCCCCTTCGTCCAAAGCGCGTCACGAACCACGCCACGCAAATTGCCATTGACATAAAAGTGCAGGTCAGTGCCGTCGGCCAGCAGCAGCAGGTCGTTTGCGGCCATTCCCCGGTTGATACCGCCTTGGTCGGCCAACTCCCACTTCTGATCCCATACGACGGAGCCGTCCACGAAATGGAGCACCGCGTGATAGCCGTCGGCGCTTACAAGGAAGGCGTAATAGTTGTCGTTGTCCTGGTACCGGGCAACGATGCCCAGCGCATTGTCCTCCGGCCCGGCCAGTGTCGCCGCCTGGACCTCGATCACTGCGTCGTCGAAGATTCCGTCGTGAACCGAAACCGCTGGCGCATTGCGCCCCTGGAGCGTGATCACCAGCCGGCCCGAGTCGTAGACGATCTTGCCCGTCTCCCCTGATGCCGTGCCCCAGCCGCTGGCGGGATCGTCGAAATCGTCCTCGAAGAGCAGGTGCTCGACCGTCGGCAGGCCGTCCTGGTGCCCGCCCTCAACCGCGTCCCCCCTGCCGTCCGGCTCGCCGACTGGACCGCCGGTCGCCGCCTCTTCGACCACGAACTCGCCTGAGCGCACCAGCTCTGTATTGAGGCTTATGTCGAGCCGGTAGCCGCCGGCCGCCGCCCCCTCATCGAAGGAGATCGAGAAGTAGAGTTTTCCCGTGGGGACGTTACCGGTCACGCCCAACACCTGGCGAAGCGTGGTGGCCTGGCTCAGCACCACCTCGCCGTCCAGGTACCAGACTCCGCTCAGAACGTCGTCGGCGTCGACGTTCTCGAACTCGAAGAAGGCGTATACCATGGTGGAGCCGCCCGGGAAACGGTCCCTCGGATCGACCGGCTCCACGTCCGCTTCGCCGCTCGCGAAGACGATCGGACCCACCGTCTTCTGGGCCAGTGCGAGCGTTCCGATCAGCAGCGGGAGAGTCAAGAGGAGACGGACTGCGCGCACGACGCGGTAGCTCGACAGCGCCACGATCACAACCTCCCGAAGGTGACGCCCTTGTAGGTCCAACCACTGCCGGTGACCGCCTCCTGAATCGGCTTCTTGATCTCGCGAGTTTCGAATCGGTAGTTATAGACCACGCCGGGCTCGAGGGTTTCGGTGAACGCGTACGCCTTGCCGAACTCGATCGACTGCTTTTGGCCCCTGAAGCCGGACGCGGCGATGGAGAGCTGAGGTACGCCTGCCCGCCACGCCACGCCGTACTCGCGGTCTAGCGACCTGACGTGATGCTTGAGCTCATCGAACTTGAGGAAGATACGGAACACCTTCGAGATCCCGGCCTTGGCGAAGAGCTCGTACCATTCGGCGTCAACGATCTTCCACTCGGCGATCAGATCGACATGCTCAGGAGTGCCGTCGATGATCCGATATGGCGCCGCGGGCCGATTGAGGTGCAGCAGCCGCTCGTACAACTCCTCGGCCGGCAATGCCTGAACCCCGGCAACGGGGCGGCGGGTAGATGTGAGAAAGTCGAACAAGTCCATGCCTTCCTCTCGAACGCCGAAGCAGGTTTAGGGCGCAACTTCGGCGGCAGCGTTCCGCTGCCTGATCACGACCGTGCCGGCGACCCGGTCACCGAGGCGCTGACGCTTGTGCGATCCCCAAACCAGCAGCGCCGCCACCAGATAGAAGAGGAACCCGTCGACCACCCTCAGCACGTTGCGAACGATGGCCGCCGGCCAGCCGATTGGCGCGCCGTCCTCTTTGACCACGCGCAGGCCGAGCAGGAACTTGCCGAGGCTCGCGCCCAGAGTCGCTTCCATCGCCGCGTAGTACACGAACCAGATGAGGAACGAGAGGAAGGCCGGGCCTCCCTGCAGCTCGAATCCAGTCTCGGTAATGCCGCCCGTAAAAACGGCCACCGCATACGCGACCGCGAAGAGCACGCCGGCGTCGATTATCGCCGCGACCGCCCGCCAACCCACGCTTGCATATGCCATTCGTATACCTCCGCTTCCTTCGCGCCTGACTCACGCGGCCCGTTCAGATTCGAGTCCGCGTGGCGAATTTCCGATTCGCGCCAGTGTGCCCACGCCCTCTCAACACTCTCTCAACAGCCCCTCAACATCTCTAAGAAAACGTGGGAAAAAAGGACTAGAGTGTTGCATGACAGTGCGACAACCGAGCGCGGCGCCGAGTTGGGTGCTGGAGCGCCCGCGGTTGCTGACTGCGCTCGCGGGGGCGACCTGCCCGCTCGTCGCGTTGCGTGCGGGTGCCGGTTGCGGCAAGACCGTGCTCGCGACCCAGTGGGCTGCGAGCCGTGTCGGGACGCGCTGGTGCGACCTGTGCGGCGAGCCCTTCATGGAGATCGACAGGTGGAACGAAGCCGGCGGCGATCTGGTGCTAGACGGCTACGTGCCGGGGGTGCCGGAGCTGGACGACGCGATTACCGCGCTACTCGATGGCTGCCCCGAGGGCCACCACCTGATCATCCTTTCCCGGGCCGAGCCGGGGTTGGACATGGGTCGCCGTCGGATCGAGGGAACGGTGTTCGAGCTGGGTGCGCTCGACCTGGCCTTCAGTCGCGACGAGACGCGAGAGTTGCTGTGCGGGGCCACGGGTGTCGGCTGTGAGGAAGCGACCCTCGATGCGCTGATGAACCGCACCCTCGGCTGGCCCGCCGCAGTTCGCCTGGCGATGCTCGAAATGCCGGACGTGGCAGCCGGGAACCTGCCGGTATCGATCAACGGGGCCACCGGTCAGTTTGCCGATTACGTGGAGACCGAGATCTGGCAGCCGCTCGACGCGAACCAACGCGAGTTCGCTCTCGCCACCTCGCTGCTCGAGGAGTTCCAACCGGAGTGGTGCGACGGCATCAGTGAGTGCGGGGGCGGCTCTCGTATGATTCGCGAGCTGCGCGCCGCCGAGTCATGGCTGTTGCCGCCGAGGCAGGTAGGTGAGGGGTATCGCCACCACCCGCTGGTCCGCGAGTTTTTCCTGGCACACTTGGGCGAGCAGCCTGCGAAGCGGCGCGAGTTGGAGACGCGCTCGGCCCGGACCCTGAGCGCCAATCGGCGTACCGTGGAGGCGACAGAGCTCGCGCTCAACGCGGAAGCATGGGAGCTGGCCATCGACTGCCTGCGGCGAGGAGCCGACCGGGCGTTTCGAGAGGGCCAGGGGGAGAGGCTGCGCGGCTACCTGGGTAGGTTCCCCGCCTCATATCGCCACCGTCCGGAGCTGCTGCGCATCGAGGGTTACCTGTCGTGGGCTGCCGGTGACCTCGAGGTCGCACTCGTCAAGGCGTCGTGGGCAGCCGAGGCTGAGGATGTCGACCTGCGGGCCGACGCACTGATCCTGCAGGCGGCCGTCCACTATGCCCAGGGCAAGTTCGCCGAAGAGCTGGCCGCGCTGCAGCAGGCCATCGACCTGGCTCCCGGCGACTCCCATGTCCTGGGCAAGGCCTGGTTCGGCCTGGGCTCGCTCCATTACCGGGCGGGCAGAATCACCGAGGCCGAGGGCGCCCTGCAGCGTGCAGCGGCGCTGACACACGAAGGCGAGCCGGCGCACGCCGGGGTGTTGAGCATCCTGGCGCTGCTGCCCTTGGCCCGCGGCATCCCGCGGGCCGCATTGGCGGGCCTGACGCGAGCGGTGGAAAGCAATCGCAGCGTAGGGAACCGGCGCGGCGAGGCGCACGCCTGCTATCACCTGGCGATCGCACTCAACCAGTCGGGGATGCATCAGCGGGCACTGGACACCCTGGCCGAAGCGGAGCGACTGGGGCGCGAGCTGGGCCTGGCGCACCTGGCGGCGCTGGTGGCGCGCGAGACGGCCGACGCCCACCGCGATCTGCGGACCGGTGAGGCGTTCGAGCGCTACCGCCAGGCGATAGCCGAGATGGATTCGCTGGGCGCCTCATCAGGCCTGCTGCACGTATATCACGGGCTGGCGGTGCACCTGCGCCGCGAGAACGATCCGGCTGCGGCACGGCGGGCAGCCGAGAAAGCGCTCGACCACACCGCCAGCGGAGATCCGGCCTTCGTTTCCCTCGTGCGACTGCACCTGGCGCTGCTGAGCGACGATGCCGGCGCATTTCGCGAGCGTCTCGCCGAGACGCTCGGCCACCCGCACCGCTACTACCAGGCGCTGGCCCTGCTGTATGCAACAGCGGCCGATCGGGGCGCCGCCCGTCAGCGGGCCAAGGAGGCTCTGGCCCTGATTCAGGACGAGGGGTTCGAACACCTGCTGCGCGAGGAGCAGACGCTGGCGGCGCCGTGGCTCGGGACGATATCGCAGGGGCCGCCACCTGCTCCCGACGCTCCGCTGGAGCATCCCAGCCGCTTCAAGCTGTACCTGCTTGGGGGCATCACTCTCCAGGACCCCGACGGGAACGGGTTGCAAACGCGACCGCAGGCTCTCAAGTTGTTGGCCTACCTGGCCCTGCGCCGCGGGGCCACCGTGGACCCGGCTCAACTGATCGACGCAATGTGGCCGGAGCGAGGCAACGAGATGCGGCCAACCATGCAGACCCTGATCTGGTCTCTGCGCCGAAGCCTGCATGAGCGGTTGATAGTGACTCACGCCAGCGGTTACACCTTCGACCCGGACGACCTGGTGTGGGTCGACACCGAGGAGTTCGGCCGAAGCCTGCGCGAGGAGCGGTTCGACGAATGCATCGCGCTCTACCGTGGCGAGCTCCTGCCCGGGGTCGAGTGGGCCGACCTGGAGCGCCGCCATCTCGAGAACCGGTTTCTGCGCGCGCTAGAGGAACTGGCCGACGACCGTTGTGCCGCGGGCAAGAGTGACGAGGGGATCGAACTCTACGAGCAGATCGTCGCGATCGACCCGCTGGCCGAGGAAGCCTACCGGAAGCTGATCGCCTGCCACCAGAAAGCGGGTCGCGGCGATGCCGCGCAACGGTTTCAGCGGGAGTTCGCCCACCGGCTCGAGCGGGAGCTGGGGCTTTCGGCCGACTGAGAGTCGGACCGGCCGGTATGACCGGGCCGCGAGCGGGATAAACTCGACCTTCTGCCCGGGCCCGGTCTTGGCAGCCCATCGAAACGAGCCGTACCGCGCGCAATGCAGGCACACGTGCCGGCCGCGGTGAGCCAAGGCCGTTGAGCGTTCGTTGAGCGCCATGAGCTAATTTCCTCCGAGCAAGGAGGAAACATGGTCGCCTCGGCCTCACACCGCTTCCCGGGTCACTGTCCTTCGACTACCGGACGCGCCCTCGCACGTCTCTGCGGCCCTGTGCTGCCGCTTCTCCTCGCCGTCGGCTGCGCCGGGCTGCCTCCGGATGATGGGCCTCCGGCGGTGACCTCGCTCTCCCCGGCTCCCGGCGACGGCACCGTCTCCGTGCACGCTCCAATCGAAGCCACCTTCTCGGAAGCCATCGCGGCGGGCACGATCAATGACTCGAGCATAGTCGTGTCCGGCTCGGGAAGCCTCCTGCTCCCCAAGACGCTGCAGCTCTCGGGCGACGGGACCCGTCTGGCCATCGTGCTCGACTCGACCCCGGTCGCGCCGGACACGATAACCGTGACGCTGAGCGACTCCATCACCGACTTGGCCGGCAATCCGCTGACCCTTCCGGCGGACGACTGGATCTTCGCGCTGCCGATCTGGGTCCCGGTCGGCGGAGCGCTCTCGGCGAACGATGGCGCCACTGACACTGACAACCCCGCGCTGGCAGTTGACGGATCCGGGAATCCGGTAGTGGCCTGGCAGGAGCGCGCGGACGAGCCACCGTGGGACATCCACGTTCGCCGTTGGGAGGAGGGTTCGTGGCGCCCGGTCGGCAGCGAACCGCTGTCCGCCAACGACGGCACCACTGATGCCAGGGGTCCCTCGCTGGTGCTCGACTCATCCGGCGACCCGGTGGTCGCCTGGCACGAGCAGGCCGAGACGAGCTACTACAACGTATACGTGCACCGCTGGACCGGCAGCGGCTGGTCTGCCGTGGGAGATGCCCTGTCCGTGAACGCGGGCGCGACGGACGCCTCGAACGCCTCGCTGGCACTGGACGGGTCCGACAACCCGGTGGTGGCGTGGCTCGAGCACGACGGCGCGACCCGCAACGTCTACGTGCGGCGATGGGACGGCGACTCCTGGGCTCCTGTCGGTACCGGGCTCCTGTCACGGAATCCCGACGCCACGTCTGCCGGGAGCCCTTCTCTGGCTCTGGACGGATCCGGATACCCGGTCGTGGCCTGGCACGAGCAAGACGGAACGACTACCAATGTCTACGTAGAGCGCTGGAACGGCAGTGACTGGAGCACTGTGGGAGGCACCCTCTCCGCTACGGGCGGCAGCACGAACGCCGTCTTCCCGTCGCTGGCGCTGGACTCGTCGGGCCTGCCGACCGTGGCGTGGCACGAGCAAAAGGCCGGTGGAACCACGATCAACATCTTCGTTTGGCGATGGGACGGGAGCGCCTGGCAGCCGCTGGGGAACGGCCTGACCGCCAACGGCGCCCACGCGCTCGACCCATCGCTGGTCATCGACGGCTCCGGCCGGCCGTCCGTGTCATGGACCGAGTCGAACGGTACCAATCGCGACGTCCACGTCGGCCAGTGGGATGGAGGCGAGTGGACTCTCATGGGAGGCTCCCTGTCGGCGATCGAGGGGGACACGGACGCCGACGCGCAGTCACTGTCCGTAGCCCAGCCGGGCATCCGGACAGTGGCCTGGGGCGAGTACGACGGAATCGCCCGCAGCATTCACGTGCGGCGCGAAAACAGGTGAGCAGTGCACAGCGGCAGCCAGTCGAAGCGCCGCTCTCACGGCACCCGCTGCGCGTCGATCGAGGCCTGCGTCCGGGCCAGCGAGTCCTTGGAGTTGTCGTTGCGCCACATGGTAAGCGCCACGTAGAGCGCGTCGACCACAGCCAGATGAGCGGTGCGCGCCGCCATCGCTTCGACGCGAGAAGTGGTTTCCCGGACCGCGGTTACCAGTCCGATGTCCGCCAACCTCAGTAGTGGCGAGCGAAGGAACGAGGTGAGGGCGATCACCGTCGCGCCCGCCTCCTTCGCCTTCTGGGCCGCCGTGAGCACTTCGACGGTACGTCCGGTGTGGGACACGATCAAGGCAACATCGCCGGGCCGCAGCAGCGCCGCCGCAACCGACTGCATGTGCGAGTCGGGCGGCGTGGCGACCTGCAGCCCGATGCGCAGGAAGCGGTAATAGGCGTCGACGACGACAGGAGTGCTCGAACCCATTCCGTAGACGTCGATGCGCCCGGCTCCAGCCAATACGTTCACGGCCGCGTCGAGCTCGCTCTCTTCGATGAGTTCGAGCGTCTCCCTGAGCGCCTGGATCTCCGACAGCACGACTTTGCGCATCAACTCGGAGGGCCTGTCGCCGGCCCTCATCTCGATCTCCAACTCGGGCGGGGAGGCGCCACCCTGCTCATACGCCAGCGCTATCTTGAACTCTCGGAAGCCGGAGTAGCCGAGCGACTGGCACAACCGCATCACCGTCGCGGTGCTCACACCGGCGCGTTCGGCAAGCGCCTCGACAGACAACCCCACGACTTCGTCGCTGTCGTCGAGGATCAGCCTGGCGACGGCGCTCTCCGACTTGGTGAGGCTGCTTTCGAGTCCGCGAATGCGGGCCAGAACCGCGCCTGCCGACTGCCGTCGGGTCAATCGTTCCGATCTCAAGCGCACCATCCTTCGGGGACGAGAATATCCGTTACGACCATAGAGGCTGCTCGAGCGCGGCTACCGATGAACGCTTCAGCGGGCCGCGGCCGTGCTCGCCGCCAACAACTCCTCAACCCGCGGCCGGGCGGTCCGCGCCGCCTCCTCGTTGAGGAAGGAGAGCCGGGTCCGGCGAGCCAGCACATCATCGGCAGTACAGGCGAGCTCCTCGCGGGCGGCATAAATCACCTCCGCCTCGATGTGCGGATATCCCTCCGCCAGCCGTTCGCCGTAACCGTCCGCCGCGATCAGCGCGACCTCGCCCGAACGGCTGCCGTAGGCGCGGTTGAGGTGTGCGGCAACGTCCGGCGCGAGCCCCATGCGCTCGAGCTCCAGATGGCCCTGTGCCGAATAACCGGAGGCGCCGCGAAGCTGTATCGAATCCGTCTGTGAGGTACGCCGCGGATCCAGCCCAGCGGCCGTGACAGCCCGGTCGACCGCGTCGAGAGCCATCTTGCGGTAGGTGGTCCATTTGCCTCCGGTAATGGTGACGAGTCCCGACTCGCTTACGTCGATCAGGTGATCGCGGGTGAGACTGGCGGTTCCCGACTTGCGGGCGTCGGAAACCAGCGGGCGCAACCCCGACCACGCTGCCAGCACGTCCTCGCGGGCTACCGGCAGGTCGAAGTAGCGGCGCAGGTGCCGCAGGATGTATTCGATCTCGTCTTCGCTCGCCTGGGGATCGGCGCTGAGCGGTGCCGGATTGTCGGTGGTGCCGACCAGCGTATGGCCGAGCCAGGGAAGCAGGAAGAGCACTCGGCCGTCCTCGGTGCGGGGAATGAGCAGGCCCGTCTCGGGTGGCGAGAACCCCTTGTCGAGGACCACGTGAACACCCGAGCTGGTGCTGAGCAGGTTCGGCAGCGAGGCGTCGTCCATGCGGCGGACCGTGTCTGCGAATGGGCCGGTAGCGTTCACCACCACCCTGGCGGAAACCTCCCAGCGGTCGCCGGCCAGCCGGTCTTCGACCAATGCGCCGCGCAGGCGCCCACCCTTCTTGTCAAGACCGGTCACGGCCACGTGGTTGGCAACCGCCGCGCCGCGGTCCGCGGCGGTGAGCGCCAACGACACGTTCATCCGCGCATCGTCGAACTGCCCGTCGTAGTAGAGCACCCCACCCTTGAGGCCGTCCTGACGGAGCATCGGGAAGCGGCCGACCGCCTCGCCCCGGCCCAGGAAGCGGCTGGGAGCCAGGTTCGCCTTGCCGGCCAGCAGGTCGTAGATCTTCAGCCCCGCATAGTAGTAAGGGATCTCGAACAAGCCGTACAACGGAGTGAGAAGGGGCAGGGGACGCGCCAGGTGCGGCGCGATGCGCAGCAGCACCGCCCGTTCCCGCAGCGCGTCACGCACCAGCGCCAACTGGCCCCGGTCGAACTCCTTCACCGCCTTTTCCAGGTAGCGCACTCCGCCATGGATGAGCTTGGTGCTGCGGCTGCTGGTACCGGCGGCGAAGTCGTCGGACTCCACCAGCGCGACGCTCAGGCCGCGGCTGACCCCGTCGAGCGCCACTCCCGCGCCGGTAGCTCCGCCTCCCACCACCAGCAGGTCGAAGCTCTCGCGCTTCAGCCGTTCGAGGTTGCCAGAACGGTTCACGCTGCCCCCCTCGTGTCCTGTTCGCTGCTGTCGCTGCTGTCGACGTTGGCGCCGCCGTCGCCGCTGGCGCCACTTTCACCGCTGGCGCCGCTGTCGCTTCTGTCGC
>JBBDRK010000053.1:11126-23014 GCA_040905465.1 Trueperaceae bacterium
CTGTCGCCGGCCGAATCCATCGCAGCCAGCAGGGCGCCTATACCGGGCAACACCGTGCACCGCTCCCGCCACGGACTCTGTTCGAGTCGGGCGTCGTCGCCGGCGGTAGCGCCGCTGAGCACGAGCACTCCGGGAATGCCGACGTCGAGTGCCATCTTCACGTCGGTTTCGAGGCGGTCGCCGATCATGGCGCAGTCCGCCAGGTCCACGCCGGCCCTGGCCGCTGCCTCTTCGATGAAGCGGCGGTTCGGCTTGCCTATGACCTCATCCGGGCGCCTTCCGGTGGAGGTTTCGATCAGCGCCATAACCGAGCCGGCGTCCGGTATGTAGCCGCCCGCCACGGGGCAGTTGGAGTCCGGATGAGTGGCGATGTAATGGGCGCCGGCACGCAGCAGAGTGCACGCCTTGGTGAGCCGGGAGAAGCTCAGGGCGGGATCGAAGCCGAGCACCACGGCGTCCGCGTCGTTCTCCACGATCTGCACGTCGGCAGCAGCCAGCTCGGCGGCCAGCGACGGTGTTCCCAGCAGGTAAACTCGCGCTCCCGGATGTTCACTGGCCATGAATCCGGCCGTGGCCTGACCGCTGGTGAACACGTTTCGCCGGTCCACCGGGAAGCCGATTCGCTCCAGCTTTCCCACGTACTCCTGGGCGGCTTGCGACGAGTTGTTGGTGAGGAAAGTGTAACCGACGCCGTCACGGCGGAAACGCTCTATCGTCGCCAGCGCACCGGGCAGAGGCTCGCCGCTCAGGTAGATGGTGCCGTCGAGGTCCAGAAACCAGTGCTGCACGTGTTGTAGCGTCATCAGTCGGTTGCCTCGGGTTCCGGGCCGGCTTCCGCCGGCGGCGAGGTCGAGTCATTTTCTGACACGAACTCTAGGGGATTCAGTCAAGAGAGTACGAACAGGCCGGCGTTCTGTCAAGCGGCACGACTCCCTGGCGGGACTACCATCCCGAACGGGCAAGGGCGTCTCGTTGCAACCGACTGATATAACCGGACCGTGATCCGTCTCTTCGCCCGCTTCCTGCTGCCGGCGCTGCTCTTCGCGGCCGGCCTCTTCTTCCTCCTGCAGGCCACCGGTGCCAGGCCCTTCCTCTCCTACTTCCTGGCCGCAGTTTTCCTTGGGATGGGCATTGCCAGCGTGCAGCACGCCTGGAAGAAGCGGTCGGACCGGGAATAGCGCACTGTCAGCCCAACACCTGCCGACAGCAGGGATGGCAGAATGACTATTTCTGCTTCCGACTGCGGCAGCTACATGACGGCTTCAGCGGCTGTTGTTTTCGATCCAGGTAGCGAGCGCTTTCTCGGTTACCTCGCCGGCGGCGAGCGCAACGATGGTGTGGACTTCGTCCACCTGGTCGGGATCGAAGTTCAGACCGTTCAGCGCGGCGAAGACGGCTACCAGCAGGACCGCAGTGCGCTTGTTGCCATCGACGAACGGGGGGTTGCGAGCCAGACCGAATCCGTAGGCGGCCGCAAGGCGGGGCGGCTGCGTAACGTTCTCGTAAGCGAAGAGATTGCGGGGCCGTTCGAGTGCGCTTTCCAGCTGGCCTTCGTCACGAATACCCGGAGAACCGCCGAAACGGGCGAGCGATTCGTCGTGCAGTGCGATGGCAATGGCCTTGTCGAGCCATCGGGGCTCTTTAGCGGGCGAGTTCACGGAGGGCGTCGCGGTGCCTCTTCATGTAGTCTCGACCCGCTTCCATCGCGTCGGCGAAGCCGGGGTCGAAGCTCGTCAGGCGGATGCCGTCGGGGGTCTTGACGATGTAGAGCGTGTCCCCTTCCGCGACGTCGAGCTCCTTGAGCAGATCCTTGCTGAGTATGACGCCGTAGGAGTTGCCTATCTTGCGAACAGTAGTGGAGTCACTCATAGGATCATTATAACCCCTGTTGTAACGCAGACTGGGTAAACGATACGGCTGTACTACTCACGGTAGTACGAGCCCTGCCCCTCAGCGGATCATCGTCCGTTCGCCGCTCCCCGAGTAGTTCACGAAGACGGTCTTGACCTCGGTGAAGAAGTTCAGCCCTTCCTCGCCCATCTCGCGCGGGCCAACTCCGGTGGACTTCGTGCCGCCGAAAGGCAGTTGCGCCTCGCCGCCGATGGTCGGCTCGTTGACGTGCACCATGCCCACCTCGCTCTCTTCGATAAAGCGCATCACCGAACGGTTGTCGCTGGTGAAGATTCCGGCGGTGAGACCGAACTCCACCCCGTTGGCCGCACGCAACGCCTCGTCGAGTCCCGAGACTTCGGTCACGGCCAGCACCGGGCCGAAGACCTCCTCCTGGAAAATGCGCATCCCCGGGCTGACCCCCTCGAAGATCGTCGGCTCGACGAAGTAGCCGCCACCCAGCTCGGCCGCCTTGCCGCCGTACACCAGCCGGGCCCCTTCGGAACGGGCGATCTCGATGTAGCTCATGTCGGTCTCGAACTGCTTGCTGTCGACTGCCGGCGCGAGGTCGCTGGACTCGTCCAGGCCCGGGCCGATCTTGAGCGCCGCGGCCTTGGCCACCAGCCTCTCGAGCAGAGCCTCTTTCACTCCGCGCTCCACCACCAGCCGTGATGTAGCGGTGCAGCGCTGACCGGTGGCGCCGAATGCTCCTCCGATTATCGCGGCGGCAGCGGCGTCCAGGTCGGCGTCCGCCATCACCACGACGGCGTTCTTGCCGCCCATTTCGCAGGTCACCCGCGCACCGCGCTGTGACGCCCTGGTATTGACGCCCAGACCAACGGCGTTCGAACCGGTGAACGACACCGCCCGCACGCGCGGATCGTCGACGATGGCGTTGCCCAACTCGGAGCCCGAGCCCACCACCATGTTGGCGACGCCGGCCGGCAAGCCGGCTTCGGCCAGGATCTCCATGAGGATAGCGGCGGTGCCCGGCGTCAGGCTGGCAGGCTTGAACACCACCGCGTTGCCGGCGACCAGCGCCGGTGCGGCTTTCCACACCGGGATCGCCCATGGGAAGTTCCAGGGGGTGATGAGGCCTACCACTCCCAGAGGACGCCGCAGCGTGTAGGTCTGGGTCTCGCGCACCTCGCTGGGCAGCGTCCTGCCGGAGATCCGGAAGCCGTCGCCGGCGTAGTACTCGAGCAGGGAGATGCCCTTCTGGACTTCGCCCCGCGACTCCCGGATGATCTTGCCCTCCTCCAGGCTCATCACCTGGGCGATCTCCTCGAGCCGGCGCCGCGCGATATCGGCTGCGCGCCACAGAACCCGGCCCCGCTCGGGCGCCGGCGTGTCACGCCAGGCCGGCCACGCCGCTTCGGCCGCGTCTATCGCCCGGACGGCGTCCGCCCGGGTGGCGGCCGGAAACTCGGCGACCAACTCACTGGGGTCGGCGGGATTGACGACCCTGATAGATTGCTCGGAGTCGGGCTCGAACCACTCCCCACCAATGTACGAACCTGCCCGGAATGCCGGTTGCGACCTTACTGTCACGCGAACCTCCTTACCGTCACGCGAAACTCCTTGCACTGTCGTGCTCGGGACCGCTGTCCCCGAGGTGTTGGCGACAGTCTACCCGCCGCGCTCGCCGCCACGCTCGCCAGCGCGGCTCCCACGCTTTACAAGCCCTCGAAATCAGCCGTATGATGACGTTCAACACAAAGTTTTTTCACCTTCTGGAGGCAAGAAACCACCCTATCGTCCGGCGGCGAGAAGGACGGGGGCACGCACCGCACCACCATCCCAGCGCACCTGTAGCTGAGAGGAGCAAGAGTGGCAAGAGTCGTAAAGGGTGGCCTCATCCAGGCTTCCAATCCAATGCCGGGAGACGACGATCTGCAGGCCATCAAGAAGGCCATGATCGACAAGCACCTCCCGTTGATCGAGGAAGCCGGCCGCCAGGGCGTGCAGGTGCTGTGCCTGCAGGAGATCTTCTACGGGCCGTACTTCTGCCCGAGCCAGGACAGTCGCTGGTACACCACCGCCGAACCGATCCCGGACGGACCCACTACCAGGTTGATGCAGGAGATCGCCCGCGAGCTCGGCATGGTCCTCATCGTGCCCATCTACGAAGAGGAGATGACCGGTGTCTACTACAACACCGCCGCCGTGATCGACGCCGACGGGACCTACCTGGGCAAGTACCGCAAGACGCACATCCCACAGGTCGCCGGCTTCTTCGAGAAGTTCTTCTTCCGCCCCGGCAACCTGGGCTACCCGATCTTCGAAACCGCCGTTGGCAAGATCGGCGTTTACATCTGCTACGACCGGCACTTTCCGGAAGGCGCCCGAGCGTTGGGGCTCAACGGAGCCGAGATCGTCTTCAACCCGTCGGCCACGGTCGCCGGGCTCTCGGAATACCTGTGGAAGCTGGAACAGCCGGCACACGCGGTCGCCAACGGTTACTACCTGGGGGCGATCAACCGTGTGGGTCATGAGCAGCCCTGGGACATCGGCGAGTTCTACGGCCAGTCGTACTTCGTAAGCCCGCGCGGCCAGTTCCTGGCCGAGGGCTCGCGCGACCGGGACGAGCTGGTGGTGGCGGACCTGGACATGAGCATGATCCGCGAGGTGCGTGACCTCTGGCAGTTCTATCGCGACAGGAGGCCGGAGACATACGACGACCTGGTGGCGCCGTGAGCCGAGACGCCGGCAGCAGCGCGGCAGTGAGCGCACCCGCCAATGAAGGCACCCGCCTGGAGCTGGCCGACCTGCAGGAACGCTTCACCGAGCTCAAGCCGCCGATGAGCGTGCGCGAGGCGCGCGTGGAGGCCAGCCGCTGCCTCTACTGTTTCGACGCCCCCTGCATCAAGGCCTGCCCCACCGACATCGACATTCCCACTTTCATCCGCAAGATCTCCACCGACAACCTTACCGGCGCGGCCGTGACCATACTCGAGGCCAACCTGATGGGCGCGTCGTGCTCGCGGGTGTGCCCGGTCGAGGAGCTGTGCGAGGGCGCCTGTGTGCTGGGAGCCGACCACAAGCCGATCGAAATCGGCCGGTTGCAGCGCTACGCTACCGACCACCTCTACGAGCGCGGGACCATGCCGTTCCGGCCCGCGCCCGACAACGGTCGCCGGGTGGCGGTAGTCGGAGCCGGCCCGGCCGGGCTCACCTGCGCCGGCGAGCTCGCCAAGCTCGGCTACGGCGTGACCGTATTCGAGAAGAACGACCTCCCGGGCGGGCTGTCGACCTACGGGATCGTGGTGATGCGTGAACCGATAAACGTTTCGCTGGAGGAGGTCGACTTCGTTCAGCGGCTGGGCGTCGACATCCGGGTAGGCCTAGAGGTGGGCAAGGACGTCACGGCCGAGCAACTCACCAGCGAGTTCGACGCAGTGTTCATCGGCGCAGGCATGGGCAAGGTTCCCGACATGCTCATTCCCGGTGAGGACTTGGACGGCGTCACCGAGGCGCTCTCCTTCATTGCCGAGACCAAGCTCGCCGAGAAGGAGGGCCTGGAGCGCTTGGCACAGTTGCCGATCGGCAAGAACGTCGCCGTCATCGGCGCCGGCAACACCGGCATAGACGCGGCCACCATCGCCAAGCGGCTGGGCGCGGAGCGGGTGACGATAGTCTATCGGCGGGGCGAGGAGCAGATGCCGGCATACGACTTCGAATACACCTTCATCAAGAACGAGGGGGTCGAGTTCCGCTTCCTGACCCAACCGGTCGAGGTAGTGGGCGAGGGCGGCAGGGTTACCGGGCTGCGCTGCCTGCGGATGCAGCTGTCGGCGCCCGGCGCCGACGGCCGCCGGCAGCCGGTACCGGTCGCCGACAGCGAGTTCGTGCTCGAGTGCGACCAGGTGATAAAGGCGATCGGCCAGGAGAAGCCGGCCGATCTCGTCACGGCGTTCGGGCTCGACACCGATCGCGGCTACATCGCCGTGGACGACGGCTTGCGGACCGCCCATCCCAAGATCTTCGCGGGTGGCGACGCGGTAAGATCGACTGGAGCAGCCATGACGGTCACCGCCGTCCAGGACGGCAAGATCGCGGCGAACAGCATCCACCAGTGGCTGGGCGGCGATGCACGCGCCGCAGCGGCGGACTGAGCGTATGTTTCACCGTTACCTCGCCCGCTCCCCCAGGAAAGGTTGGCCATGGCAGACCTGAGTATCGACTTCGCCGGCGTGAAGAGCCCCAACCCGTTCTGGCTCGCCTCGGCGCCGCCCACCAACACCGCCTACCAGGTGAACAAGGCGTTCGAACAGGGTTGGGGCGGCGCGGTCTGGAAGACCATCGGCGCGCCGGTGCTGAACGTCAGCAGTCGTTACGGCGGTTTCGACTTCGGTACCAACCGGCTGGTGGCCATCAACAACGTCGAGCTGATCTCCGACCGCCCGCTGGCGGTAAACCTGCGCGAAATCGCGGAGGTGAAGCGGCTGTGGCCCGATCGCGCGGTGGTGGTGTCGGCGATGGTGGAGTCCAAGGCCGAGGCCTGGCACGACATCGTGAGAATGATCGAGGATACCGGCGCCGACGCCATCGAGCTCAACTACGGCTGCCCGCACGGCATGAGCGAACGCGGCATGGGCGCCGCCGTCGGCCAAGTTCCGGAGTACTGCTCGATGATCACCTCATGGGCTACCGAGGTCTCGCACATTCCGGTCATCGTAAAGCTCACGCCCAACGTCACCGACATCGTGCCGCCGGCACGGGCGGCAGTGGCCGGCCACGCCCACGCTATCAGCCTGATCAACACGATCAACTCGATCGTCGGCGTCGACCTCGACAACTTCCAGATTCAGCCGAATGTCGGCGGCAAGGGCTCCCACGGCGGCTACGCGGGACCGGCGGTCAAGCCGATCGCGCTGAACATGCTCTCGGCCGTTGCCGGCGACGAGGAGGTCCAGCGGGCCGGGCTGCCGGTTTCCGGCATGGGCGGAATCCAGACCTGGCGCGACGCCGCCGAGTTCCTGCTCCTGGGCGCCACCAGCCTGCAGGTCTGCACCGCGGTGATGCACTACGGTTTCCGGATCATCGACGAACTCACCGATGGCCTCTCCAACTGGCTCGACGAGAAGGGGATCGCGTCGGTACGCGAGGTCATCGGCGCCTCGGTGCCGCGCATATCGGACTTCGGCGACTTCGACCTCTCCTACAAGACGGTGGCGAGGATCGACGAGCACAGCTGCATCAACTGCAACCTCTGCTACATCGCCTGCGACGAGGGTGCCCATCAGAGCATCGACCTGCTGGTCGACGGCGTTCGGATCGACCCGCTCGACTATCGCGGGTCCGGCAAGGCCAAACCGGTGGTGGCCGAGGAGCGCTGCGTGGGCTGCAACCTATGCTCGCTGGTCTGCCCGGTCGACGGTTGCATCACGATGGTGGAGGTGCCGCCCGAGCGAGCAAGCGTCACCTGGAACGAGATCAGTAGGCGCCAGCCGGAGGTGACCGCCGACTGGGCCGCGATGGAGGAGTACCGCAGGAAGACAGGAATCGACATCCACTGAGAGATGGGCCGCCGCGGTAGTTCCGCAGACGCAACGGCGGCCCGAAAGTGCCGCGGCCCGACAGCCAGCGACGCGAACTCGACCACCCGCGTTTCCCGGAGGAGCCAGCATGCCCCTGCTCATCAAGAACGGCGACATCATCACCGCAGACTCACGCTTCCAGGCCGACATCTACTGCGAGGGCGAGACGATAACCCGCATCGGAAAGAACCTCGACGTCCCGCAGGAGGCGGAAGTCGTCGACGCCGCCGGCAAGTACGTCTTCCCGGGATTCATCGACCCGCACGTGCACGTCTTCCTGCCTTTCATGGGCACCGAGACCAAGGACACCCACGAGACCGCCAGCAAGGCGGCGCTGCTGGGCGGCACCACCACCTTCATCGAGATGGCCGCCCCGGGCCCTCAACAGTCGGCGACCGAGGGGTACGAACTGTGGAAGTCGAAGGCGGAGGGCAACAGCGCCTGCGACTACGCCTTTCACATGGGAGTGACCCGCTTCGACGACGACACGCCCGACCAACTCAGGCGGGTAGTCGCCGACGGCACTACCTCGTTCAAGGTGTTTCTCGCCTACAAGGGTGCGCTGGACGTGGATGACGACGCGCTGTTTCGCACGCTCACGCTCGCCCGCGAGCTGGGGGTTACCGTCACCGCTCACTGCGAGAACGCCGAACTGGTGGCGCGGCGCCAGCAGATGCTGCTCGGGGACGGCAAGACCGGACCGGAGTTCCACGAGCCGAGCCGGCCGGCGCGGGTGGAAGCGGAGGGTACCCATCACTTCGCGACCTTCCTGGAGATGACCGGAGCACGCGGTTACGTCGTCCACCTGAGCTGCATTCCGGCACTGAAGGCCGCGGTCGAGGCGAAGGCACGCGGCGTCGATCTCACGATCGAGTCGGTCATACCCCACCTGCTCCTGGACGCGAGCTACGCCGAGCGGCCCGATTTCGAAGGCGCCAAGTTCGTGATGTCGCCCCCGCTGCGAACCAAGGAGGACCAGACCGCGCTGTGGCGGGCGCTCGAGCAGGGCCTGGTAGACACGGTCGGCACAGATCATGCGCCGTTCGACTTCAGCGGCCAGAAGGACATGGGCAAGGGCGACTTCACCAGGATCCCCAACGGCATCCCCGCCATCGAGGACCGGGTGAACATGCTCTACACCTACGGCGTCTCGCGTGGACGGCTCGACATCCACCGCTTCGTCGATGCCGCCAGCACCAAAGCGGCCCGGACCTTCGGGCTGTTCCCCAGGAAGGGAACGATCCAGGTGGGTGCAGACGCCGACCTGGTGGTCTACGACCCGAACTACCGAGGTGTGCTCAGCGCCGGCGAGCAGACCATGAACGTCGACTACCGCGGCTTCGAAGGCTTCGAGGTCGACGGCCGGCCTGCGCTGGTGACGGTGCGCGGTCAGGTGGCCGTACGGGACAGCAAGTTCGTGGGCGACACGTCACGCGGTAAGCTGCTGCGGCGCGAGCCGGCGCAGTCGTGAACCGAGGTCGCACCGCCAGAACCGAAGGATAGAGCCGTACCAGATCGCAAGGAGCCGTTAGTTGACGCTGCAACACCAAGCGCAGGACGCCCCGAACGGGGAATCGCCACCGGCCGTCATCGAGATGGAGGACCTCTCGATGGCCTACTTCGGCCGTGGCACCCAGACCGTTGCCCTCCAGAACGCAGACCTGACGGTGAACGAGGGCGAGTTCATCAGCCTGATCGGTCCGTCCGGCTGCGGCAAGACCACGCTCCTGCGAATCATCGCCGACCTGGTACAACCGACTGGCGGGTCGATCCTGGTTACCGGCAAGACCGCCGACCAGGCCCGGCGCGACCGCGAGTACGGTTACGTGTTCCAGGCTCCGGTGCTCTACGACTGGCGGACCGTCCTGCACAACGTGACGCTGCCGCTCGAGATCATGGGCTATTCGCGCGAGGAGCGCAGGACGCGGGCGACGCAGTTGCTGGCGATGGTGGGGTTGCAGGAGTTTCACCGGAACTACCCCTGGCAACTCTCGGGCGGCATGCAGCAGCGGGTGAGCATAGCTCGGGCACTGGCGTTCGACCCCAAGTTGCTGCTGATGGACGAACCGTTCGGTGCGCTCGACGAGATCACCCGCGAGGCCATGAACAACGAGCTCCTGCGAATCTGGCAGGAGACCGGTAAGACGGTCATCTTCGTGACCCACTCCATCCCCGAGGCGGTCTTCCTGTCCAGCCGAGTGGTGGTGATGACGGCCCGGCCCGGCAAGATCGAGCGCATCATCGACGTCGACCTGCCCTATCCGCGCACCGAGGAGACACGCGAGTCGAGCCGTTTCTTCGAGTTGGCTACCGAGGTTCGGGAGGCCCTTCGGGGTCTGCAGTGAGCACGCGGTGACGACGCTGAAGATCCGGCCGAGCGACGAACGGCAACGGCAGACGCCAGCGAACGCCGCGGAGGGGGCGCCGGCGTGAACCGCCTCCGCGGGCATCTGCCGGTGCTGATGGTCCTCCTCGTGATCGTGCTGCTGGGCTACCCGCTGGCCCTGCTCTTCGGCCTGCCGTTGGCGCACCGGGACATGAACGACCTGCGCAAGTGGGAGCACGCGACCATCAGCGCCAGCCCTCCTCACGACCTGGCGGCCGCGCCGCAGCTCACCTTCCCCGGCGGCATCGAGCGCGGTCTGCTGGTGCGCGACGACGTTCCAATCGACTGGCACTACCGGCTGGTCGAGCGCGAAGCGGACGAACACGACCAAGCGGAGGTAGTGACGGCCCTGGTGCTGGAGGAGCTGCCCGCCGCCCCGCTCACCCCGTCGCGACTCGTGCGCTGGGAAGGAGAGTTGGAGCCTCTGGGGGAGGGCGTCTACCGGCTGCCCGATTCGGCCGATGCCGGCGACCCGACCCTGGCGGTATACGCCGGCCAGCGACTGCTTACACTCGGAACGGTGAGGGCCCGCGAGGTTCCCGAGGGGGAGCGGCTGGTGTTCAGCTTCCCGCCAGCCCCAGGGCTACGAGTCGAGCAACAAGCCGGGCGACGGGTTCAGCGGCAAGCGGCAGGGCCGGTGCTGGTCGACGACCGGGCCCTCCGGGAGGGCCGTGATTACGAGGACCTGGGCGGCCAGGTTCGGCTGGAGGATGCGCCGCCCTTCGGCAGCAGCGTACGCAGGGTGAGCGGTGACTATGGGGTGGTAGACGCCAGCGCCGGCCTGGTGGTGCTCGCCGCCGAGCAGCCTGAGCCTCTTCGAGTGGCCGCCAGCGTGGTGCGCCTGGCGGAGGCGCTCGAGCCGGTGGCGGCCGGCAACGACCGGCGCTACCGGTTCGCACACGACAAGGTGGTCGAGTCCGATCGCGACCGACGGGTGTTCGTTGGCCGCACGCTGCTGTCGGGCGACCCCGAACGGCCGGGCGAACGTGTCGACGGCGCCACCAGCAGCTTCACCTTCGACAGTCCGATGGGGATCATTACCGTGGACGGAGTCCGGCTGACCGAAGGCCAGGACTACGTTCGAGAGGGGAACCTGGTGACTTTCACGCGGCCGCCGGCCCGCAACGCCAGGCTGCGCCACTACCCCGACTTCTTCCTGGTCGACCCCGCTCGCGGCGAGATCGAGCTGGCGGCCGCTCCCGATCCCGGCGGCACCGTCTGGACCAGCCGCTACACGGTCTACGCCCGGCCCAGTTGCGGCGAGACGGTTCTGGAGTGCTTCTACTCCCTGCCGCAGCACCCGGTGCCGTTCCCCCACTGGATCGCCACGCGCCTGGGACCGTTTTTCGAGAAGTATCCGCTGGCCGACGAGCGCAACGTCGTGTGGGCCACGCTCTACACCACGCTCGGCACCATGGCCGCGCTGGCCCTGGGCAGCGCGGTGGGAATCGTGCTGGCGGTGATGTTCGTGCTGCTGCGGCCGCTCGAGCGTGCCCTCTTGCCCTGGGTGATCGCCTCGCAGACCATCCCGATCATCGCCCTGGTGCCGGTGTTGCTGCTGATCCTAGGAAACTTCGGCATCACCATCCAGACGAGCCTGCTGCCCACCGCCATCATCGGCGCCTACATTGCCTTCTTCCCGATGGTCGTGGGGACGGTCAAGGGCCTGCGCTCGGTGGACCCACTGGCGCTCGACCTGATGCGCTCCTATGCGGCGACGCCGCTGCAGGTGTTCACCAAGGTACGCTTCCCGGCCGCCGTGCCGTTCTTCTTCACCAGCCTCAAGCTGGCAACCGCCGCCGCGCTGGTGGGAGCGCTGGTGGCCGAGACCGAATCGAACAACCGGCGCGGGCTGGGCTTCCAGATTCTCGGGCAGGTGCAGTCGGGCAACGTCGCCGATGTCTGGATACTGCTGATCATCTCGGCGCTGCTGGGCGTCGGGCTGGTGGCGGGAATCGGCCTGCTTCAGCGGGTCGTCGCACCCTGGGAGCGCGCATGAAGCAGGCGCGAGCCTCCCTCGCCGGGCCGGCGGCCGCTGCGCCGCTGCGCTTCAGGCCGCTCTATACCTCGCT
>JBBDRK010000053.1:23114-26213 GCA_040905465.1 Trueperaceae bacterium
CCCAAGGGGATCTTCCCGGGCGTGCCCGACGTCTGGACTCAGCTGCTCGCCTCGTCGCGGGTGCTGCTGGCCGACAGCTACGTCACCTTCGTCAAGGAGGTCCTCTTCGGTTTCGGCCTGGGGCTCCTCGCCGGCTTCGGCGTGGCCATCGCCATCGCCTTCTCGCCCTTTCTGCAACGTGGCTTCCTGCCCCTGGCGGCCGCCTTCGGCGCGGTCCCGATCGTCGGGCTGGCCCCGGTGCTGGGGCGCGCCTTCGGGGTGAACTGGGAGTCAAAGGCGGCCGTGGTGGTTATCGTCACCTTCTTCCCGGTGGTACTCAACACCGTGCAGGGGCTGGTGTCGGTCGACCCGCTCAAGCTCGAGCTGCTGCGCGCCTATGCCGCCACGCCGCGCCAGGTCTTCTTCAAGCTGCGGCTGCCCAACGCGCTCCCCTACCTGTTCAACGCGCTCAAACTGGCCGCGGTGATCTCGGTGATCAGCGTCATCGTCGCCGAGTTCCTGATCCCCGGCCCGCCCGAGGGCCTGGGCCAGAGGATCAGCCTCTCCGCCCGGCGCGGCGCCTTCGACGTGGTGTTCGCGGCTATCGTGGTCACCAGCATCATCTCGATCATCTTCTACGGCCTCCTGTCGCTCCTGGAACGGATGCTGACGGACTGGCACCCCTCGTTCAGGGAGGAGTCGCAATGAATTCGGCGCTGGGACCGTAGGGCCCGTTACCGGGGGTCCGGCCGAACACTCGAATCGCAGGCGCTTTCCAGGAGGTAATGGATGAAACACCCGAGATTTATGGCTCTTCTGCTCCTCGCCATGCTGCTGCCGCTCGCCTTGGCGCAGCAGACCGTCGAAGTGACGTTCCAGTCGAAGTGGTTCCCGCAGGCGCAGTTCGCCGGCTATTTCGTGGCTCAGGACCTGGGGTTCTATGCCGAGGAGGGGCTCAACGTGACGATCCTCGACGGCGGCAACGTCAACCCGACCGTGCAGGTCGCCAGCGGCAACGCCGACTTCGGCACCGACTGGATCGCCAACATGCTGGTGCAGCGCGACCAGGGCCTCGAGGTCGTGCAGATCGCGCAGATGTATCAGGACTCCGGCTACCGGCTGGTCACCCTTCGTGACTCCGGACTCGAGGAGTTCGCGGACCTGGCCGGGCGCAAGGTGGGCGTGTGGGGATTCGGCAACGAGTTCGCCACCGAGGTCATCTTCGACGTCATGGACATGACCTCGAACCTCGATCCCACCGTCACCAACCCCGACGTCGAAGCGGTGGTGTACGCGTTCGATCCGGCACTGGTGTTCCCCGACGAAGTCGACGCCGCCAGCGCCATGACCTACAACGAGCTCGACCAGATCGTCGGCCTGGGCTACCCGCTCGACTCGCTCAACGTGCTCGATCCTGCCGACATCGACGCGGCGATCATGGAGGACCTGATCTTCACCCGGCCCGAGGTGCTGAGCATGGCCGACTTCAAGGGCTCCGGCATGTCGGGTCGAGAGGTCGCCGAGCGCTTCCTGCGCGCCAGCATCCGCGGCTGGGAGCACGCCGTGGCGAACCAGGAAGAGGCCGTCCAGATCGTGCTGAAGTTCTGCGGCGACACCTGCGCCGGCTCCGGCAGCACCTCCAGCCCGCTCATCCACCAGACCTGGCAGATGGCGCGCGTGGCCGAGCTGGTCAAGCCGACGCCCGACACCACCGTCGGCGCCATCGACCGCGCCGCCTTCGATCGCTCGGTCGAGCTGCTGGTGCAGGTCGGCCTCATCGGCCAGCCGGTACCCTACGAGGACGTCGTCGACTCCAGCGTCTACGAGGTGATTGCTGAGTAGCACTCCCGGTGTGACGGTAGTCAATGCCCTGGCGCTATGCCAGGGCATTCTGCTGCGGCGCTGCTAGTTGCCAGGCTTGCCTATACTCATCACGGCTCACTACGTACTAGACTGAGCAAAGATCCCAGTGACCATTTATCGACTGATTCTCGGCGGATATGGACCGCATGATCGGCGGAGGTAGCAGATGACCATCACCACCAGCAAGACCCAGGAGTTGCTCGAACGCCACAGGAACGTGCTCCTGCCCATCCAGAGCAAGATGCTCTACTACGGCGACGAGCCCCTGGCGGTGGAGCGCGCCAAAGACCAGTACCTGTGGGACGTCGAGGGCAACCGCTACCTCGACTTCTTCGGAGGCATCCTGACGGTCTCGGTAGGGCACTGCAACGATGGGGTGGTCGAAGCGACCGCCGCCCAACTGCGGACCGCCGGGCACACCAGCACCCTCTACCTCAACGAGGTCACCATCAAAGTTGCCGAGAAGATCGCCGAGGTGACGCCCGGCCGGCTGCAGTACAGCTTCTTCACCAATAGCGGCAGCGAGGCCGACGAGATGGCGGTCATGGCCGCCCGCACCTATACCGGCAACACCGACATCATCGCCCTGCGCCACGCCTACTCGGGCCGGACCGCCGCCATGATGGGCCTCACCGCCCACTCCAATTGGCGCCAGGGCGGGGTCTATGACGGCGGCATCAAACATGTCCGCTCCCCCAACATGTACCGCCGTCCCGAGGGGATGAGCGAGGAGCAGTACCTGGACTTCCTGGTCCAGGACCTCGAGGACTTCGTGGCCACCTGCACCGATGGCCGAATCGCCGGCTTCATGGCCGAGCCGATCCAGGGGGTGGGCGGCTTCGCGGTGGTGCCCACGGACTACTTCCGGCGGATATTGCCGATAGTCAAGGCGGCGGGCGGGGTGCTGATAATCGACGAGGTGCAGACCGGCTGGGGCCGCACCGGCAAGTACTGGTGCGGAATCGAGCACTGGGGCGTGGAGCCGGAGATCATGACCTTCGCCAAGGGGATCGCCAACGGAGCGCCGGTGGGCTGCACGGTCATGACTCCCGAGGTGGCCGAGTCGGTGCAGGGGCTCACTCTTTCGACCTATGGCGGCAATCCGGTGTCGATGGCGCAGACGCTGGCCACCCTCGAGTACATCGAGAAGAACCGCTTGTGGGAGAACGCCGAAACCCAGGGCGCGCACCTGCGCTCCCGGATGGAGGCGATGGCCGGTCGCTACGACTTCATCGGCGACGTGCGCGGCATGGGCCT
>JBBDRK010000054.1:0-12596 GCA_040905465.1 Trueperaceae bacterium
CACGGCATATGGTGTCGCCCGGCAATCCGCTGTCGCGAAAGATCAGGTCGTTCTCGGGCGAGATGACGTAAGGCGGATTGCACGCGATGACGTCGAATCGCTCGCCCGCGACGGGTTCGAACAGGGATCCAAGGCGAGTGTGGACGCTGGGCAACGAGTTTAGCCCCGCGTTGAGTTCGGTAAGGAACAGGGCTCGCCGGTTGACGTCGGTGGCGGTTACTCGTCCGCTGTGATATGCCAGCAGGAGAGCCAGCGCTCCGCAACCGCTTCCCAAGTCGAGAGAGGAGAGGGCTTCTCGTCGTACGGTGAGCCCGGCCAGGGTCTTGGTCGCCGCCGTGACGCCAGTAACGTGCTCCATAGTTACCTTCTTCGACACGTAGGCGTCGTGGGCGAGGAGCAGACCCTTCCAAGGTGTAATTGCAAAGCCCGCGCGCACAGTGTCCTCGTCACCGTTGCCGGACAACAGCAGGCCTACTTCCTTCAGCTCGTTGATGTCGACACCGGGTAGCGCCTGCGCAAATGTGTGTCGGCTCGCTGGCTCTCCGAGGAGGAGGCAGAGCGCCAGCGTGACAAGCTCTCCGCCATCGCCCGAGATCAATCTGCGCCGAAAGATCTCTTGCTGTGCTTGGCCGATCGGAGTCGGCAAGGCGTCCACGCCCAGTAGGCGGGCCAAGCCTCGTTCCGTGTATCCGGCAGCAGCCAGCGTTGCTCCGAACCGGCCGAGCGTGCGCGATGGGATGGTGGCCCCCTCTGTCATTGAATGGCAAGGAGTATAGCCGAATCCTACATATGAGTTTCGCCGAGTGCGTCGGCCGCCACGCCGGTCGACTGGTCATTGTCGTCTTACTGAAGGCGGGGTGGAAGCTGACTCCCACCCCGGGCCTGGTTCTCCTACCTATCAGTGGTCTCCATCAGGTGCGCGCCTCAGAAGACGGGACGAAGGGCGCGGACTATGGCGGACGCCAGGTTTCTGACGGTTGGGCGCGGACCGGCAAAGGCCCTGGCTGAGATGAGCTCCTTTCTCGCCGATCTAACCCTCCTGTCCCGCTCCACTTCACTGAGTAGTGCTCTTTGATGATCGGTCGCGGCTCGTGCCATCGAGTACCAGGTGTTCATCATCTACCTCCCATTTCACGCTTTCCGCCCTCATTGAAGCGCCGGCGGCCGAAGCCGTGGTCACGCCTGCCGGGACAGGGAACCGTTACAGGAGGTGCTACAATCTCGTACAAAGCTTGCAAACGACAGGGGAGAAGTGGGCGACGAGGCCGTATTCGGAGCTTGGCTCCAGCAGCGCCGGAAGTCGATGAGGCTGACGCAGGAGCAGTTGGCCGGTCTCGCCGGATGTTCGGTGGCCACGATCAGGAAGGTCGAGGCCGACGAGAGGCGTCCGTCGAGCCACATCGCCGGGCGGCTGGCGGAGGCGCTGGAGGTTCCCGCGGGGGAGGAGGATGCCTTCCTCCGTTTCGCGCGGGCCGGCTGGTCCGACGATCCCGCCGTCACGCCGCAAGAGTCGCCTACCCCGTTGCCCTGGGACCGGCCTGCGCGCAAGGCCGCTCCCCTTCCTTTGCCCCTGACGCAGTTGCTGGGGCGCGAGCCGATCCTTCAGTCGACTATCGGCTTGTTGCAGCGCCCAACGGTCCGGCTGGCCACGCTCACCGGTCCGGGTGGTATCGGCAAGACGCACCTGGCGCTCGAGGTAGCTCACCGCACTCAGGAGAACTTTCCCGACGGCGCTAGTTGCGCGATGCTCGCGTCCGTGCAGGATGCAGAGCGCTTTCCCGAGGCCCTTGCTCAGGTGTTCACGGTCCAGCAGGGTGGAAGCGAGCCGCTGTGGGACCGGATCAAGGACCATCTGCAGGACAAGAGATTGCTGCTCGTGCTCGACAACTTCGAGCAGATAATCTGGGCGGCGCCCTTGGTTTCCGACTTGTTGCGGGCATGTGCCGGCGTCAAGATCCTGGTGACCAGCCGTGAGGTCCTGCGCCTCCCAGGTGAGCACGAAGTCGCTGTTCCGCCGCTAGATGCCCCCCGTATCGACAGCTCCTTTCGGCGGGAGCCGCTCGACGCGTCCTCCTATCCGGCCGTCGAGCTCTTCATGCAAAGAGCGCAGGCGGCTCGGCCCGAGTTCACTCTCACGTCCGAAAATGTGGCAGCCGTCGCCGAGGTGTGCTCGCGACTCGAAGGCCTGCCGCTTGCAATCGAGTTGGCCGCGGCCCGAATCCGCCTGTTCTCACCCGGGGCCATGCTCTCGCGGCTCAGCCGTAGCCTCGACCTGCTGACCGGCGGCTCGCGAGACGCACCGGCGAGGCAAAAAACGATGCGACAAGCGCTCGCCTGGAGCTACGAGCTGCTCGACGAAGAGGAACGGCGAATTCTGCGGCGATTCAGCGTGTTCGGGGGCGGTTTTACGCTCGAAGCTGCCGAAGCGGTGGGACTGCCGGAACGAGATCTCCTCAACACGGTCACGTCGCTTGTCGAAAAGAGCCTTTTGAAGTCGAACGCCGGCGAGGAGCCGCGATTCGTCATGCTCGAAACCATCCGGGAGTTTGGCTTCGAGATGCTGAGCGAGCATGGCGAGGAGGCGGAGGTGCGGTACCGGCATGCCACCTTCTTCGCCGACTTCATGACGAAGATCGAGCCCGACCTTCACGGGCCGGAGCAAGCGAACTGGATGAGGCTTGCCGGCCGCGAGCACGCCAACATCGGCGTAGCTCTGCGTTGGTGCCTCGACTCAGGCGATTCGAGCACCGCCCTTAGACTGGCGGCGGCTACCTGGTGGTACTGGTTCGTGCGCGGGCACTTGACGGAGGGGCGGGAGCTCCTCGCTGAGCTCCTCCCCATGGCACGAAGATTGGACAGCCCATTGTTGTCCGGCTTGCTCCTCGCTGCCGCCGAGCTAGCGGTGGGACAGAACGACCATGCACAAGGCGCGCTGCTGTACAGGGAAGCCGAAAGTGTCTCGAGGTCCAGCGGCGGCAGCGTGGTCCTGGCCCGTGCGCTGAGGGGACTGGCATGCGTGTCCGTCGTCACCGGCGACTTCGAGACCGCGACGGGGTATGTGGAGGAAGGCCTGGCCGAAGCCAGGGGGTGCAGCCAGGAACGGGAGGTCGCGCTGTTCCTCAACAGCCTCGGTGAGATCGCCCGGTCTGAAGGTGAGTACGGCAAGGCAGAGGCGTATTACGAGGAGAGCATCACCGTCCTGCGCGGTCTCGGTGACCGGATCCTGATTGTGACCCTCCTTGCGAATCTAGGCTACATGGCGCAGCGGCAAGGTGACCTCTCGCGATCCATCGAGCGGTTCAGCGAGGGGCTTCGTCTGGCCCAAGAGGTTGGTGGCATACGCGGTATCGGAACGGCTCTAGCCGGCTTGGCAGGGGTTGCAGTAGCGGCAGGGAATCCCCGGAAGGCCGCGATGCTGTTCGGAGCGGCGGAAGCCGTACATGGCGCGCACGGTGTAGTGCCCGAACCGGTGGATCGAGCCGAAATGGAGCGCAGCATCGCACTGGCCAAAGCGGCGATGACTCGGGAAACCTGGACCTCCTGCAAGGCCGAGGGAACGCGCATGTCGCTCAAGGAGGCAATAGCGGCTGCCCTCGAGGTGGAAACGACCAACGTCCATCCGGCAGTAACACGGGAAGCAGGGTGATAGACATGGAGATGAAAACGTGAATGAGACGCGAGATCCCTTGATCGACGTCAAGCGCTTCCCCCTGATGCAGGCGCTCTTCGGACGTCGCGCCCGCCGCTTCGGACTGGGCATGCAGGTCCCGTCCGGGCCGCTCGCCTTCCAGTCACGACACGATCCCCTCCCCCTGTCGGAGGTGGAAAAGGCAATCCTCGTCGCTGCCGGCACAGGTGTATCTGGGTGGAACTTCGGCGTGCCGTTCGGGCCCGCTCGGGCCGACGAGCATGGTCACTTCACCTTGCGCTACACGGGCCGGACCGCGCCAACGGCGGCCGGGATCGGGACCCCCGTCCTGTTCCACACAGACGACGACGGGACCTACCTGACCAACACCCGTGACCAGCAACCCGAAAGCATGAGGGAGCTGGAGGAGATCGAAGGCGACACCGAGCGCATCCTGGCCGTCTGCCGTAAGAGCACCGTTCGCCTGAGCGGCGAGCGCCTTGACCTTCCGGCCGCACCCGGGCACATGCTGGAGCCCAACTTCTGGATGGCCAACGCCAAAGGCTCCACTCTGTTCATGCCGGTTGGTGACGTGAGCGAGCAGCTTCTCGGCTTCCTTGCCATCCTAATTTCGAATGGCTATGTCATCAACGATGATATGGCGGGACGGCCGGCAGGCGACCTGGCGACCTTCGTCCGGTCCGGGTTCCTGGACGAGAAAAAGGTGTTCCCACTATCCGTACTCGAGCTGACCACGTACGAGGCGAGCTGCATGGAGCTTGCGCTCATCGGCCACAACATCGTCCTGGCCGAGCAAGCGCTGGGCCTCGGCGGGCTCTTCTTCAACGGCATGAACCGTTGGAGCGTACTCGGGGCGTTCGCCGATAAGGGAGTGCAGGGCTTGGGCTTTCGATTCATTACCGATGAGCGGTGGACCGTGCCCAACCCGGTGGGTCTCGACGGTCACTTCGAGGCGCTCTGCCCCCCGTATCAGCCCGACATGCGGAGTGCGGTCGAGAAGTTCACCGAGCGCAAGTTCGGGGCCGGCGGCGCGTACGACCCGGATAAGCCCGGCCCCTGGAAAGACGGCGAGCGGGTCAAGCGGAGCGTCACACCGTACAGTGACGAGTTCGTCGACTGCATGAGCGAGGTCGCTCAGTATGTCCTGGACACTTACGGCAAGTTCCCTGGCACGCAGCCCACTATTGCAATGACCTGCTATGCGCAGGCCCACCACATCGATACCGAGTTCTACGACGAGCACTACCAGCCGGGTGCCTACCTCGAGACCCATGCCGAACATCTTGAGCGCTGGCACCGATCCGAGCCGACGACCGACTAGGCCTGAGTGAAATCCGTGGTGCCCGTCACCACGCCAAGAGACAAGAACGAAACGTAGTTAGCTGGTGGGCAAGGAAGCCCGTACCTAGCCCCGGACCGCTACCGTCATCAAGTACCTGTTTTCGATGACGGCGGTACCGTCGGAAGCGCGATTGTAGCGTTCGAATACGGCTTCGAGATCGTTGCGGAGCCCCGCTCCCGCGCCACCTGCCTTCGCCGCCTTTATCGACGGCCCGAAGTAGTTCAGGAAGACCTCCACGGCATGATCGATAGATCGGTAGTACTGTAGCGCGGTGCGTGGTTCGCTGACGATGCTGCTGCATTCGGCGCCGAGGAGCTTATCGAGACCTGCGTCTGCGCTCCAACGCAGCGGTGTATCGATGCTGGGTGGGGGCGGCGAGTATTTCGCGTGGGTGGCGAAGAAGTCGCCGCTCCAGCCCTCCGCGAGCGGGGTGGCAAGCCCGATCCTCCCGCCTGGCCGGCAAACGCGCAGCATCTCCCGGGCAGCTAGCGCTTGGTCGGGCGCGAACTGAACGCCGTAAACCGACAACAGAGCGTCGAACGATGCGTCGGCAAACGGCAGGTTCTGGGCGTCCGCGACCAGGAAATCGGCCGCCAGCCCGTCTGCATCGGAGCGACGTTCTGCGCGCTCGATCAGGGAAGATACGTAATCGATCCCGGTGACGCGGCAGTATCTGCGCGCTGCAACGAGCGCTGCCGTTCCGCTGCCGCACGCAATGTCGAGAACTCGTTCATCGGCGTGCAGGTCGACTGCATCACAGAGCGCCTCGGCCATGCACACGTTTTGACGCGCGATTTCGTTGAAGTCGCCGGTCGCCCAGGTTTCTCGTTGGTGCTGGGTTATGGCGTCGTACTCGCTGGCGTGGCGTTGATCCGTCATCTCGATGTCCTCCTTCTGATGAATCTCTCTTCCCAGGTCGCCCCCCGCCGATCCCTGCTGCCTGGCAGGTGAAGCCGGCAGCTTGTCGGACCCCGGTCGGCGAAGCCGGCGTTCGGCCGTACCGTAAATCCTGGCGGAAGCGACTTCCAGTTCGGCAGACGAACTGGTGTTGAACCGGACGCAGGGTTAGGGTGAGGTGCATGGAAAAGTACGGGCAGTACTGTCCAATAGCCAGGTCGCTGGAGGTACTGGGCAACCGCTGGACCCTTCTGATCATCCGTGACATGTTGTTTGGCGGCGCTTGTCACTTCAATCAGCTGTCGCGAGGCCTTCCACGCCTTTCGCGCAGCGTATTGGCCGACCGACTACGCCAGCTACAGGAGGCCGGGATCATCGAGAGGCGCGAGAAAGGTGTCGAGCGACGCCCGGGATACTTCCCGACCGAAGCTGGAGAGGACCTCCGGCCGGTAATCGAGACCTTGTTGAAGTGGGGCGCCTCTTGGGCGTTCGGCGAACCCGACGAGGAGGAGCTGGATCCGGTACTGCTCATGTGGTGGATGCGTTCCGGCGTCCGCTTCGACCGTCTTCCCGCCGATCGCACGGTGGCGCAGTTCGATTTCCACGGCGTCGACGAAAGTTTCTGGCTCATCCTCGACCGCAGCGATGCCTCGCTCTGCCTCAAGCGGCCTCGTTTCGACATCGACCTGTGGATTACCGCGGATTTACCGGCACTCTTTCAGGTGTGGCTCGGCCGGATGGAGTTCTCGGAGGCAGTGGAGGACGGTGAAATCGACCTGAACGCCGTCCCGTCCCTGACCCGGGCATTCCCCACGTGGTTCACGTGGAGCCCAACCTCGGATACGGTGCGAACTGCGGTTCGCCACCGCGGGTAGCTGGTACGTTTCCGCGGCGACGATACGGATGAACGGGGGAAGAGGGAGCATGGGTCTGGAGAGCGAAAGCAAAGGCCGCGAGCAGCCAAGGCGCGAGGGCACGGCGTCGTCGGATGGCGAGCATGGAGTAGCGGACAGGTTCCGGTTCTTGCGGGGCCCATTCCGCTATCAAGCGGCCAATGCCCTCCTTCTTACCGTCGGGGCGCTGTTGGGAGCGTTCGGCTTCAATCTCTTCCTCGTGCCCGGCAACGTTGCCCCCGGCGGCATTACCGGCCTCACGCTGGTGGCGACGGGCTTCCTGCCGATCCCCGTGCCTAAGGGCATGCTGATGCTGGCGCTCAACGTGCCGCTCCTGTATCTGGGTTTTCGCACATTGGGCGGCATGCGCTTCCTGCTCCGCACCGTGTACGTAGTTGCCCTGATGGGTATCTCCATCGACGCGATGGCGCCGTTCATGCCAGCCGAAGGCGTCAGCGACGACGCGCTCCTCAACGCGCTCTACGGCGGAGCACTGTTAGGGGCGGCCAACGCGATGGTGATCCGCGCCTTCGGCAACATGGGCGGCACTGGCATCCTGGCCCGGGTCATCCAACGCCGGACCGGGGTGCCGATCGGCCAGATCTACCTGATGATCGATGGCGTGATCGTGATGCTGCTGGGTCTTGCCTTCGGCTGGGAGCGCGCGCTGTACTCGCTGGTCGCGCTCTTCGTTACCGGCTTGGTGACGGATTACGCGATCGAGGGTCCGTCTATCGTGCGCATGGTCTTCATAGTGACCGACCACCCCCGTACGGTCGCGAAGGCGCTGCAAACGCAGCTGCGCACCGGAGTCACCGCCTGGCGAGGTGAGGGAATGTACCAGGGAGGGGAGCGAACGATGTTGTTCTGCACGGTCAACCGCACCGAGGTCCGAGAGCTCAGACGCGTGGTGCGCGAGGCAGACCATGATGGCTTTATCGTGATCGGTCAGGGCCAAAGCGCCTCCGGCGGTACTATCGGCAGGAGCGATACTCCGGGCTGACCTACGGCCAGCTCGCCTCTGCGGGCTCGTGATGACCTGAGTACGTCCCGTTCAGCTCGTCTGCCGTTCTGCCGCCTATTTGACAAGCGGGTAAGGCAGGCGCGACAGTAGGGCCAAACTGACATCAAGGCGTAGGAGAGGAGTTCAGCCATGGCGAAGTTCGTCCTCGTTTATCACGGCCGGCCAGCGGCCTCCCACGAGTCCACCGGGCAAAAAGAGCGATTCATGGAGTGGATCGACAGCGTCGGTACTGCCCTGGTCAGCCCTGCCAATCCCTTTGGGCCATCGAAGCTCGTCACTACTGACGGTGTGGCGGATGTGCTGCCGGCAGAGGCTTTGAGCGGCTATTCGGTAGTGGAAGTAGACGACCTCGAGGCGGCCCTGGATATCGTCAAGCGTTGCCCCTTTCTGGAAGTCGGATCCATCGAGGTTGCGCAACTGATGGAGATGGGGCCCGGCAAGTAGCTGCGGCGCGACACACCTGCCGATCAGGTCCTCGCGCGCCCGGGAGCGCGACCCGCCTGGTTGAGTCGGCGCCCCAGCCAGGCGACGACGTCCGCAACGCTTTCATCGCCGACCCCATGCCCGACGTCGTACTCGTGGTACTCCAGGTCCACCGGCAACTGCTCGAGCAGCGCCCGGGAGCGGTGCGCGTGGTGGATTGGTAAAACCTCGTCCCTGATTCCATGGCTCAGCAGGACCGACAGTCTCAGGTGCTCCGGCTTCTGAGTCAGCTCCGCTCGCAGCTCCTCCAGGACCCGACCGCTCAACGCGACTATCCCGCCGATCTTCGCCGGCTCGGTCAGGGCCACACTCAGGCTCAACACGGCTCCCTGGCTGAACCCCATCAGATAGACCCGCTCGAACGGCACCTCGTAGCGCTCAACCAACTCGTCGATGAAGTCGATAAGTACCATTCGGCTCGCTTCGGCCTCCTTGGCGTTGTGCACGTGGACGGGACTGAATTCGATGTTGAACCAGCCGTAGCGGTCAGGACCGAGCTCGATCGGCGCACGCGCGCTGATCACGTGAAAGCGCTCATCCAGCATAGACTCGAGCCCCAACAGGTCCCTCTCGTTGCTGCCGACCCCGTGCAGCAGCACGAGTAGGGAGGCGTCCTGCCGAGACGCCGCTTCGCGGGCTCGGTAGGCGAGCGAGAGGTCGGTGTGGAGGGGAAAGTCTCGTTTCATGGCTCGTCGCTCCCGCTCGACCATACCTGCTCTGCCGGCTCGACAAGGGGTTCGCCCTCACCGCCCGTGCACGGCACTCAGCGTACCGGTGTTCGAGTCGCCACTTTGAAAGCCTCAGGCAACCGCCCGGTCTCGCATGTGCCGACCGCAGACACCCAGTAGGTTTCGCCTGGAACCCTCGACAGACTGCGGCAGCAACGTGTCCTCCACGAAACCTGACCTTTCTTGTAATGTGCATAGGCTGAGAGCTCAGGAGGTAGATCGTGATCCGACGCCTGGTATCCCTCGTCATCGCATCGCTCGTGCTGCTCTCGGGCGTGACTTTGGCACAGGAGCGCGCAACCGTCCTCAGTCCGCAGGAGCCTCGTACTCTGCTCCCTCACCTCGATCTGCTGACACTGGCTCACGAGGTCGAGAATCTGGTGTTCGACTGCCTGTACGCGGTTGACGCCGAAGGCGGTTACATTCCGCGACTGGCCGGCGAGGTGCCCACACTCGAGAACGGTGGGATCTCCGAGGACGGCCGCACCTACACCATCCGCTTGCGTGACGACGTCAGCTGGCAAGATGGCGAGCCGTTTACCAGCGACGACGTAAGGTTTACCTGGCAGGTGATCACCGACCCCGATCTGCCGATTCCCGCCCGCACCGTCTGGGAAGATATCCAGAGCATCGAGACTCCCGATCCCCACACGGCAGTGGTTTCCTTCGCCGAACCGAACGTCGGGTTCATCGGCACGGCGGCGTCGGATAGCTGCTTCATCCTTCCCGGGCATGCACTCGAAGGGGAAGACCTGGTGAACTCCCAACTCAATCGCCGTCCGGTCGGCACCGGTCCCTACAGCCTGGAGGAGTGGGCCTCGGGCAGCTTCATCCGGCTGGCGAAGAACCCCGACTACTGGGGTGGCGAGCCGGCGATCGACGAGATCGTGGTGAGCTTCCCGGGCGGCAGTCAGGCGGTTCGGACGAGCCTGCAGCGGGGCGAGGGCGAAGTGGCGCTGCACCTCACATCGGCGGACGCGCGCTTCATCGACCGCCTCGCCGGCTATGAGTTGGCGCAGGCGCCCGACCATGCCTGGTGGCAGTTCTGGGTCAACAACCAAGATCCCGTCCTCCAGGAGCGAGACGTTCGCGCGGCCCTGGCATACGCCCTGGACAAACAGACGATTGCCGACACCGTGATGGGCGGTCTGGTGCAACCGCAGGCCGCGATGCTTCCGGCCGGTCACTGGGCGCACAACCCCGATGTGCCTACCTACGAGTTCGATCCGGAACGCGCCCGCGAGTTGCTGGAGCAGGCGGGCTGGGTCGATACCGATGGGAACGGCGTTCGCGAGAGGGACGGCGAGGCCCTGCGCCTCGAGATACTCAACATCGCCGGGGAGGCGGAGAGACGTCAGGTGGTGCAGATCGCACAGGACCAATGGCGCAACGTCGGCTTCGACGTGAGCATCCGCGAGATCGACGCGGCCTCGTTCCCACCCACTATGAGCGAAGGGGAGTACCAGTTGGCTTACGGCTGGTTCGGGGAGAACCAGGAGCCGGTGTTCAACCTGTGGCTCGGCACCAACTGGCAGAATTACGCGAACGAGGAGGCGCTCGCCCTCCTCCGGGAGGTGCCGGCAACCGTAGACTCCGAAGCTCGCGGAGAACTAGTCCGCCGCTTTCAGCAGATGGTCGCCGATGACGTGGCGATGTTGCCTCTTGCCCCTCGGCCGATCCTCAACGCCGTGAGCGAGCGGCTGCAAGGTTACGGTCCTACCCTGAGCGGCAGCCTGTGGAACGCAGAGGAGTGGACGCTCCGCTGATCAAGTGCTGATCTACGCAGCGAGGAGGCTCGCGGGAGCGATCCCGCGGGTCCTCCTCATCTCCGTCATCCTGTTTCTGCTCGTCAACCTGCCGCCTGGCGGGCCCGCCGATATCTACGCGGCCGATCCGAGCGCTTCGCCTCAGGCCGTCGAACGCATCCGGGAGCTGTGGGGCCTGAACGATCCGTTGCATGTGCAGTATCTGCGCTGGTTCGGGAACATGCTGCAGGGCGATTGGGGGATGTCGTACCGCGAGCGCCGGCCGGCGCTCGACGTGGTCATGGGGCGCCTGGGGAACACGCTGTGGCTCACCGGCGGCGCGCTGATCGTAGGGCTGGCGTTCGGCTTCGCGCTCGGTCTTGCCGGCGCCTGGACGCGCTCGCATTTGGGCCGCGCACTCGCGCAGGCAACCGCCGTCGTCGGCATGAGCGTGCCAACCTTCTGGAGCGGAACGCTGGTGCTGCTGTTCTTCTCCGTCCACCTGCGCTGGATCCCAGCCGGTGGCATGGGCAGCATCGGAGAACCGTTCTCGCTGACCGACCTGCTGTGGCACCTGCTGGCTCCTGCCCTGGTACTCGGCTCCGTCTACGTGTCGCAGTGGTCACGCTACATTCAGGCGGGACTTACCGGGGCCATGCAGAACGATTACGTGCGTACCGCCCGTGCCAAGGGCCGCACCAGGGGCGAGCTGCTGATGCGTCATGCCTTGCCGAACGTCGCCATCCCCCTGGTTACCGTGTTGGGGCTGGAGATGCCGCGGCTGGTAGCCGGCGCCATGGTGACGGAGGTCGTGTTCAGTTGGCCCGGAATCGGCCGTCTGCTCACCGACGCGCTACTGGGTCGCGACTACCCGGTGGTGATGGGTACGCTCCTGGTGCTGGCGGTGCTGGTGATAGTCGCCAACCTCGTTACCGATCTCCTTTACGGGCTGCTCGATCCGCGCGTGCGGTACGGCTGACATGACGATTCGCTGGAGGATCTTCTTCGGCAATCCGCTGGCCGTGGCGGGACTGGTGGTGCTCGTCCTGTTGGCGCTGGCCGCGCTGTTCGCACCGTGGCTGACGCCCCATTCGCCGACTGCTACCCGTCCCCTCGACATGTTGCAGCCTCCCAGCCCGGCTCACCCGCTCGGCACCGACGATCTGGGGCGTGACGCCCTCAGCCGCCTGCTCCACGCCGGACGAACCTCCCTGACCCTGGCGATCGGGGTCGCCGCGGTGGCGGTCGGTATCGGCGCACTGCTCGGCGGAGTCGCCGGCTACCTGGGCGGACGCGCCGATGGCACGATATCTGCCCTGGTCGACACGATGCTCTCCATTCCCGCGCTTGCCCTGGCGATGGTTGCGAGCGCATTCCTGGAGCTGACGACGTTGCGGTTGGTGCTGATCCTGGGGCTGGTGTCGTGGCCGACGGTGGCTCGGCTGGTTCGGGCCCAGGTGCTTTCGCTCAAGGAGCGGGACTTCGTCGAGGCGGCCCGGGCGACCGGCGCCGGGCACGTTCGGCTGTTGTTGCGGCACCTGCTTCCCAACGCGGTGACGCCGGTGATCGTCGCCGGGACCCTGTTGGTCGCCTATGCCGTGCTCATCGAGTCGGCACTGTCTTTCCTGGGGTTCGGCCTCCCGCCTCCCACAGCCACATGGGGCGGCATGCTGAACGAGGCTCAGCTCTACTATCTCGAAGCACCCTGGCTGGCGGTGTTCCCGGGTCTGGTGATCACGCTGGCGGTCGCCGCGATCAACTTCATGGGGGACGGGCTCCGGGAGGCGACGTCCGGAAGAACGGGAGAAGCCTGAGTGCATGTCATGAAGGACTGA
>JBBDRK010000054.1:12696-95707 GCA_040905465.1 Trueperaceae bacterium
GTTTTGGGCGTGGCCGCCCCGCCGCTCTTTGGGATGACCTCGGAAGAGCTGCTCGCTTTGAGCGCCGCACACGCCTACTGACTGCGTGGTTGCTCGGTCTGGTGGCCTAACGCCAGAGCCCGAGCAGCCGCCTGATACTGACCACTTGACCGAGGTGATAGGCGTTGTGGTCCGCCACCAGGAAGACCTGTCGCAGGTAGGTTCGTCCCTCACCGTGCGGGATTTCATCGGTGAGGTCGAGCGCAGGATCCCGCACCACGTCGCGAACCTGCTCGAGCTCTGCCCGGAACCCGGCTAGAGTGGCGTGCCACAGCCGTTCGCGCTCGGCCTCGGATGCCGTTCCTGGGTGAGCGGGCGGCCAGAGTCCCTCGGGGAAGGGAGGCGAGCGCCATGCAGGGTCAATGGTGTAATGCAGGATGTCTTCCTGGGCCAGCCGCATGTGCTCGAGCAGCTCCCACACCGAGTGCAGCTTCGGCTCACTCACCCCCGCACCGTTGGCCGCCCGGTCGGTCACGGCTGGCCTGAGGAATGCGTCGTCGATCTCCAGCCCGCCGATAGCTTGGTCGAGCGTGATATGAGCGCTCCCCATCTCGAGCAGTTCGAGCAGGGCCCGGCGAAGTACGTCATCTTTCATGGCATCTCCCGTCAAGCCACCTGGCCAGAGCGGGCGGCAACTGCGCGTCGACCAGGAAACGCATTAGGCGACTCGAAGTACCGCCAGAGTCGCTTACGACAGATCGTTCCTACTCAGAGTCAGGCGCCCATTGCAGCAGCGCCCGCACCTTGGGAAGCCGGGCGTCCATCTCCACATAGATCACGACAACCGCGCCACCGAACACGACGCGCCACCGTTCGTCCTCGAGTTCCCACGCTTCGAACCCCACCGCTTCGCGGCTGCGTTTGAAGTCGCGCAGCCTGGCCGCCAGCGTCAGGTTGGAATCTTCGTCACCGTCGCTTGAGAGCCAAGTGAAAGGCTCTCGCCCACGACCGAAATCGGTCGCACGCCTGTAGTCGGTGCACTGGCCTTGGTTCCCGGCCAGCATCTCCTTCTGGAGGTCTTGCTTCGCCAGCGAGACCATCTGTTTCCTCTTTCCCTGCCCCACGCGTCAGGACGCCCAAGGTCAATGGAGGCAACTGCTGAATGCGTCGCGGGATGGAACGCTTCATTCTACCTCACACACATGCCTGAAGTTGTGGTGTGAGGCCACTTGCTGCCGTAAGCCGACGGCGGCGTGAAGGGGCGGGAACTCTCGTGGACCGCATTGCTAGCTACGAGCGGTATCATTCACGGCATCGGCAGCTTGTTCACGGTCAGGGCGGCTCGAACGTTTCGGCGAGTCCGCGCGAGAAGGCGTTTTATGTCCCCAGCAACAGCCTCGACTGCTGCAAGATTCGCGAGAAGCGTCCCGGAGAGCAGGATCTCGTTGAGCTCGGAAGCTTCCGCCCGATGATGCAGGGGCAGCAGGACGGCAGCCGGCTTCGCCTTGCTGAACTGCTTGGCGCGCTCTCGCTTATTACCGACCTGGGCATGGGCCAGCCCGCCGAAGAGGCGATGCGCGCCTGTTTGCTCGCCACCGGTCTCGCCCGCAGGATGGACCTGGCCGAGACGGAGGTGGCCGACATCTACTACGTCGGCCTGCTCAAGTACCTCGGCTGCACCGCCTACGCCCACGAAGAGGCCGTGCTCTTCGGCGGGGACGACATCGCCTTGCGCTCCCGTGGCGCGCGGGTGGATTTCGCAAATCCGCGAGAGGCGCTGCCTTTCGTACTCCTGGAACCCGGCCGTCACGCCCCGCTGCCCAGGCGCCTTCTCATAGTCGCTCGCGGCATGGCTCTCGGGTCCCACTTCGGCAGCCGGATGACCGCCTCCCATTGTGAAGTGGCTGCCATGCTGGCCCGTCGTCTGGGCCTTCCCCAACGAGTGCAGGTTGCCTTGTACCAGGTCATGGAGCGTTGGGACGGCAATGGTGGGCCGCAACGGCTGGCCGGCAACGACACGGTTCTGGCCGCACGATTCGCTCTGCTGGCTAGTCGGGTAGTCGCCTTCGCACGCATCGGCGGAATCGAGGGGGCCTCGGCGATGGTGCGCGACTGGAGGAACGGCTTCTTCGATCCGGAGCTGGCGGACGTGTTTCTCCGGTTCGGTCCCGAGTTGCTGCGCGAAATCGACGCAGCGGACGTGTACCGAGCCGTGGTGGAGGCCGAACCACAGCCGCGGCAGCAGATCTCCGAATCTCACCTCGACTCGCTGGCCGAAACCTTTGCCGACATGGTCGACCTGAAAGTACCGTTCCTTCGCGGCCATTCCCGAGGAGTGGCTGCTTTGGCCGAGGCGGCAGCACGTGGGTCGGGACTCGCGGCGGCCGACGTCACCGCGTTACACCGAGCGGCGCTGCTGCACGATGTCGGTAGGGTAGGAGTCGCGAACGGCACCTGGGAAAGACCCGGTCCGCTGGGAAGGGGCGAGTGGGAGAAGGTCCGGCTGCACCCCTATCACAGTGAACGCATCCTCTCCTGCGCACCGGTGCTGGAGCCGCTCGCGTCCATCGCCGGCATGCACCATGAACGCCTCGACGGCTCCGGTTACCACCGCCAGGCGAAAGCGGCGTCGCTACCGCCGGCAGCGCTCATTCTCGCGGCGGCCGACGCCTTCCAGGCGATGACTCAGGAGCGGCCGTACCGCAGGGCGCTGTCGGCAGACGCTGCGAGCGGCGAGTTGCTGGCGGAAGTCCGGCACGGCCGGCACGATGGCGAAGCGGTGCAGGCAGTGCTCTCGGCCGCCGGGCACGCAGGCGGGAGCAGGCGCCGGGAGTGGCCCGCCGGCTTGACCGACCGCCAGGTCGAGGTTCTCGCGCTTCTCGCCCGCGGCGCTTCCAATAAGCAGGTGGCGAAGGAACTCGGCATCTCGCCCAAGACGGTGGGTCATCACGTTCAGCACATCTACGACAAGATAGGTGTTTCTACCAGGGCCGGTGCCGCGGTATTCGCCATGGAGCATTCACTCCTTGGTTGACCACCCGGCGTAGGGCGAACACCCGATGATCGCCACGTTCGGCGTTCTTATCCTGTTCTCGAGGAGCGCCATTCGACCTTGGCACGAAAGGGGTGATAACCGTGGTGATGACGGTGTTGGAATCGCACGTGGCAGCGGACAAGTGGGAGGCAATCGGAGGGGGCGTCGAAGCCGCAAGGAACCGACTGCCGCCCCAGATGGTGCGGACATATCTCGCGCAGAGCACGAGTGACAAGACGCTCTGGAGGATTGTGTCCGTCTGGAAGAGCCGCGAGGCACTCGAGGAGTACCAGCGTTCGACTGAAACGCCCGGCGGCGTCCTGCTTTTTCGAAACGTCGGTGCCGAGCCGACCCTGGCCGTATTCGACGTTGTCGTGCATGCCGGCGCGGATACGCCGCGCTAAACCCGAAAGGAAAACCGGGAGTCGAAGGTGCTTGCACCAGAAAGAAGGAGGCAATAATGGAAACCGTGACCTCGAGCGACGGAACGAGAATTGCCTACGAACGCAGCGGCGGCGGACCCCCGCTCGTCCTGGTACACGGTGCGGCAGGCACGCACAGCCGTTGGGCGCCGGTGTTGCCGGCGCTCGAGAAGCGTTTCACGGTATACGCGGTCGACCGGCGCGGGCGCGGCGAAAGCGGCGACAACGAGCCATACGCCATCGAGCGAGAGTTCGAGGATGTTGCCGCCGTCGTCGATTCGGTGGGAGAACCTGTCAGCCTGCTCGGCCACTCCTTCGGGGCCGTCTGCGCTCTCGAGGCCGCCATGTTCACCAGGAACATCCGCCGGCTGATCCTGCACGAGCCACCTCATCCGCTTCCGGTAGAAGATATCCTCCCAGACGGAATCATCGATCGGCTCGAGGCGCTGCTCGATGCGGGTGACCGAGAGGGCGTTGTTGCCGCGTTCGCGCTGGAGGTCATGCGGATGCCGGCCGAGGAGTTCGAGGCATTCAAGACGTTGCCCGCCGGGCAAGCTGCGGTGGCCGCCGCCAACACGTTGCCGCGAGAACTGCAGGTGCGTTACCGCTTCGAGGGGGCGCGGTTCAGCGGAATGCATGCCCCCTCGTTGCTCCTTCTGGGCAGTGAAAGCCCACCGTTTTATGCCGCTGCCACGGAGACTGTTGCGGCCGCACTGCCTGAGAGTCGGATCGCGGTCATGCCGGGCGCGGAACATGTCGCCATCTACAGCGCTCCCGAAGTGTTCCTGAAGGAAGTAATCGGGTTCCTGAGCGAGGTGGCGGGGGGCCGCCCACGCCGGCTGCCACAGGAGCGTGACGAGGCCGTAACGCTCCCGCTTCCCGGGCAGGCTCCTGGCGAACTCTGATTCGGGCAGATTGCCCGTAATGCTGGCCGCCGCCAGCTGCTCTAGCCCGCGTGGGCCAGGGTTCGCAAGGTGTCGAGCACGTCACGCCAGTGCTCACGCATGGCCTGCCGGGTGGCGGCGTCGGCGAGTCGTTCGTGATGGAAGCCGACCGTGCAACGCTCACCCTTGTCGGTCAGGTCGAGTTGCAGGGTCGATGGGCGGCTCCATGTCTTCGGCTGCCAGGTGAGGCGGACGCGCCTTCCGGGCCGGACCGTACGCACTTCACCGCGAGTCCCGTCTGCCGTTTCATAGTGCTCGCCGGGCTCGAGCCGAAACGACTCGCTCGCGCCCAGCCAGGCGTCCCTGCCCGGCCCGGCCAGGAGAAGCTCCCAGGCGCGTGCCGCGGGTATCGCGAGCGTGCGCTGCGCGCCCACCTGGAAGCCCACGTCGGCGGTCTCGCCGACCTCGGCGCGTTTTCCCCGCGCCTTCTCGTACTCGACGGTAACGCCCTGTTGCCACCAGCCGCTCGCCACCCCGGCCTGGTCACGAAGCCAGGAGACGATCTCCTTGTGGCTCATGTCGGCTGCGCCGGCGGCATCCAGCACCTCGAACCACTCCTGCCAGGTCCGTCCCGTGACTCGTTGCACCGCTTCCGCTGAGATGCCGGGAACGTAATCGTTGGACTTTGCGGTCATCGTCCGAGTATAGTCTGCATTCGTTGGCAGCGCCCCTGCCTGGTGCCGCATCCGGACTACTGCTCCGGCCGGTCCACGGTTCGACCGGTTGCTGACCGGCATTCCGACGGTCGCGACGTTCGATTCGAACGGGTGCCGAAGCGCTGCCGACGGTATAACAAAGGCATGGGCGATAGCGACCGGGCCGAACGGGAACGGTCTCAGCTGCTGGCGCGCGAGCAGCAGGCAAGGCATGAAGCCGAGCGGTCCCGAGCCGAGGCGGAAGCCGAGCGCGAGAAATTGGCGAACGAGGTCGTCGAGCGCAACAGGGTAGAGGCAGAGTTGCGTGAGAGTGAGGCGCGGCTCCGGCTCACGCTGCAATCGGGTGAGATCGGCGCCTGGGACCTCGACCTGCAGACACTAACTGCGACCAGATCGCTGGAACACGACAAGATCTTCGGTTACCGCGAGATGCTGCCGGAATGGAGCTACGGCAAGTTCCTCGGCGTCCATGTCCACCCCGACGATCGAGCTCATGTAGACGCCACCTTCCAACGAGTCATGGATACCTACGATGACTGGGACTTCGAGTGCAGGATCATCCGGGTCGATGGGAACGTGCGCTGGATCTGGGCTCGCGGGAGTGTTCACCGCAACCACGCCGGCGAGCCGGTGCGGCTACTGGGCCTGGTGAAGGACATAACCGACCGAAAGCAGGTCGAGCAGCGGCTGGGAACCGCTCGCGATCAATTGGAGCTGCGAGTCCAGGAGCGTACCGCCGAACTGGAATCACTCAACGCGGAACTGGAGAGCTTCAACTATTCAGTGTCGCACGACCTTCGTGCCCCGCTGCGGGGTATCGATGGATTCAGCCAGGCCCTTCTGGAAGACCATTGGGAGGAGCTGAACGACAACGCGCGCCAGCACCTGCTGCGCATCCGCTCAGGGGCGGAACGGATGGGGCAACTGATCGACGATCTGCTCGACCTGTCCCGACTGTCGTCACGGCCGATAAGGCGGCGCCCGATCGACCTGACCAGGATGGCGGAAGAAATCGTTGCCGAACTCAGGACTCGCGATCCCGAACGGCGAGTCGAGGTCGAAGTGCAGGCGGCTGCGACGGCGGACGCGGACTTCGGCCTTGTGAGGACCATACTAGAAAACCTCCTCGGAAACGCCTGGAAGTTCACCCGGAAACGCGAGGATGCCCGGATCGAGTTCGGCATGCTGTCGTCCACCGAAGTTCCCGTCTTGTTCGTGCGGGACAACGGCGCCGGGTTCGACAACAAATACGCCGGCAAGCTGTTCGCCGCCTTTCAACGCCTGCACAGCGCCGAAGAGTTTTCCGGCACAGGGATCGGACTGGCCATCGTGCAGCGAATAGTTCGGCGCCACGGCGGGCGTGTCTGGGCGGAAGGTGAACCGGACAAGGGAGCCTCTTTCTACTTCACCCTGGGTCGCCCGGAAGGGGACGGGAATTACCAAGACATCAGCATGCGGTGATATATTGTGATCGTGCTGGTCACATCGACGGACAACACAGACCTGAAGGCGAAGCTCTTTCGCGGCTTGGCCGACCCGACGCGGTTGGGGATCCTGGAAACGTTGGGCGACCGCCGACTGTGCGTCGGCGACATCATCGACGCCACCAATTTGAGCCAGTCGAACGTGTCCAATCACCTGTCGTGCCTCAAGGATTGCGGCCTGGTGAGCAGCGAGCGACAGGGCCGCAACGTCTACTACCGCATCAGCGACCGGCGGGTAAACGCGCTCCTGGAGCTTTCACGGGAGTTGCTTGCCGACGTCGCCAAGGGTGTTTACGAATGCACCCGTTACTCGCAGCCGTCGGGTTCGGCGAGCGTTGTCGAAGGGGAGCAGGCCGCCGACGTCGCCGTCGAAAGCCAGGAGATAGCTGGTGCCTGACGCTCTCACCCGCTCCCTGCCAGCGGCCAGGTTCGAAACCGTCGAGATCCCGGTGCTGGGCATGGACTGTGGCAACTGCGCGAACAGCGTGCGCGGTGCAGTCGAGCGGATCCGGGGCGTCGAGTCGGTCGAAGTGCTGCTCGCCGGCCAGCGAGCCGTGGTGACTCTCGACGTGTCCCAGACGAACGAGCAGGAAATCCGTGGCGCGATTCGGTCGGTCGGTTATGAATCTCCGGAGCCCGACGCGGCCGACGGGGGCGCGGGAACGGAGCGCACTGTGGAGGCCGGGCGCGCGGCTGCCCTCAGCCGGTCCGCCCTGGCGCTGATGAGCCTCGTCTTCGGCGTGGTGCTGCTGGTGGTGGTAGTGGGCGAATGGCTGGGCGCCTCCGCTGCACTGACCGAGCGCGTGCCGCTCTGGCTGGGCGCGCTGCTGGTGGCTGCCTTCGGCTTTCCGGTGTTCCGCAAGGTAGCGGCCAGCTTGCTGCGTGGGCGAATAGTCTCGCACACCCTGATGAGCAGCGGGGCGATGGCCGCCCTGGCGATAGGCGAGTGGGTTACTGCGGCATTGGTCGTGTTCTTCATGCGCGTCGGCGACTACGCCGAGAGTTTCACCACCGAGAGGGCCAGGCGCTCGCTTCGCGACCTGACGGCGCTCGTCCCCAAGACGGCCCGGATCGAGCGAAGCGAATTGGTGGAAGAAGAGGTTCCGGTCGATGAATTGCGGCGGGGAGACCTGGTGGTCGTCCGGCCGGGTGAGACGATCCCTGTCGACGGCGAGGTGATCAGCGGCAGCGCAACTGTCGATCGCGCCGCGCTGACCGGGGAGTCGCTGGCGGTCGAGGTCACGCCGGGAACGCGAGTTTTCGCCGCGACCGTCGCCCGGCTCGGCAGCTTGCGGGTCCGGGTGGACGGCGTAGGTCGCGACACCACGTTCGGCCAGGTGCTCAGGCAGGTTGAACGGGCCGAGGCCAACCGCGGCGATACCCAGCGGCTGGCGGACCGGTTCGCCGCCTGGTACCTGCCGGTGGTGGCGACAATCGCCGTTGCCACCTACTTGGTGCGCGGCGATCTGCTGGCGGCGGTTGCGGTCACTGTGGTCGCCTGCTCGTGCGCGTTCGCACTGGCGGCTCCGGTCGCGATGCTGGCGTCGATCGGTGCGGCCGCCAAGCGGGGCCTGCTGATCAAGGGCGGGAAGTATATCGAGGCTCTGGCCAGGGCCGACGTGCTTCTGATCGACAAGACCGGAACGGTGACGTCCGGACGGCAGCGGCTCAGCGACGTGATGCCGCTGGCGGGTCGGACCGAGCAAGGAGTGCTGGAGTTGGCGGCAGCGGCCGAACGCGACAGTGAGCACTCGCTGGGACGGGCGGTTGTCCGCGCTGCCGAAGAACGCGGGCTGACACCGATCCGGTCCGAGGCCTTCGAGGCCATGCCGGGCTGGGGCGTTCGCGCCGCGGTAGCTGGCCGAACGGTAGAGGTCGGTTCTCGGCGACTGCTGCCGGGTCCGCTCCTCTCCGATGGCGTCCTGGCGAGGTCCGCAGCCAGGCTGGAGAACCAAGGCAAGACGCTGCTGTTCGTGCTGGTCGATGGTGAACCGGCCGGTCTGCTGGCGACCAGCGATACCTTGCGCCCCGGCGTGGCAGCCGCCATCGAAGCCGCCCGCGGGATGGGGATCCGCCGTGTAGAACTGCTTACCGGTGATAACCGGCGCAGCGCCCAGGCGGTCGCCGCCGAATTGGGTATCGCTTACCGCGCCGAGCTGCTGCCCGGGGAGAAGCTCGAAGCCGTGAAAGAACACCAGGCCGCTGGCAGGACCGTAGTGATGATCGGAGATGGAGTCAACGACGCCCCGGCGCTCGCCCAGGCAGACGTTGGCGTTGCCATGGGCGCGGCCGGAACCGACGTGGCGATCGAAACGGCTCACGTGGCCTTGATGAGCGACGATTGGAGTCGCCTGCCGGAGCTCTTTTCCATCGCCAGGCGGACGATGGGCGTTGTGCGGCTGAACATCGGTTTTACCGCGGTCTACAACCTCATAGGCATTTCACTCGCCGCTCTCGGATTCCTGCCGCCCATCTTCGCGGCGGCGCTGCAGTCGCTTCCCGACCTCGGCATCATGGGCAACTCGGCACGCCTGCTCCGCCAGGACGCTCCGCGAACGGCGCGCCCCAGCCCCGCCGCCGTGCTGGAATCACCGGTTGCACAGCCGTGATGGAACGAAACGGTCGTTAGGCGTGCCTCGATCACCTGCGGCCGGCCACGGTTCGTGAGGGGCTTCGCTCCGTGTTCCCGGGAGGTCGATGAAGCCACACGGACACAGTCACGATAATCTTCACGATAATCTTCACGATAATCAGGTAGCCGGGGCCAGCGACGGGCGAATCCTGGGCACGGTAGCCCTGAACCTGCTGCTGACCGTCGCCCAGGCCGTGGGCGGGTTCATCGCTGGGTCGGTGGCGCTGATGGCCGACGCCCTGCACAATCTCAACGACGCCATGGCCCTGGTGATCGTTTATGCAGCGCGCCGCATCAGCCGCCGCAGCCCCGACCGAACGCGTACGTTCGGTTACCGCCGAGCGCAAGTTGTCGGCGCCACCATCAACCTCGTCGCGCTGGCGGTGGTTGGGCTCTTCCTGGCCTACGAGTCGCTACTGCGACTCTTCGAACCCAGGGAGGTGGACGGATGGATCATGATCGGGCTGGCCGGTGTTGCGCTGCTGGTCGACGCGATCACAGTGCTGCTGCTTTTCACGATGCGGCGCGGAAGCGTCAATGTGCGGGCCGCGTTCGCGCACAACCTCAGCGACGCACTGGCGTCGCTGGCGGTGTTGAGCGGCGGGATCGCGATTCTCACGCTTGGCTGGAACTGGTTGGACGGGTTCCTGTCACTCCTGATCGTCGGCTACATTTTCTGGCAGGTGGCGCGGATGCTGCCGGAGACGTTGCGGGTACTGATGGAGAGCACGCCGGCAGGACTCGACCTGAACGAGGTCGTTTCGGCGATGACGGTCATCGAAGGCGTGCAGGACGCCCACCACCTGCACGTCTGGTTGCTCGACGAGAACAGGTGCGCGCTGGAAGCGCATGTGGTGATCGGGAGCGAACAGGTGACACGGATGGAGAAGATCAAGGGGGAGATCAGGCAACGCTTGCGAGAGGAGTTCGCCATCACCCACACCACGCTCGAACTCGAGCTCCCCGAGACCGCCGGTGAAGCCGGCCACGATACCGCGCTTGTGTCCGAGCATTGCAGCGATCCTCGACCCGCGGACGGTTGACGGATGAAGCGGATGCCTGAGAACGAGGCCGCGGAGAATACCCTCGTCAGCTTCGTCCGGTCGAGCGAGCGACGAGTTGCCGGTGAACGCCTGCAGGTGTGGAAATCCGAAGCTACGGGGCGGGAGTTCGAGGTCCGCGAGTCCAACTCGTACGCGCTCGGCGCTGATCTGACGCCGGGGTCGCCCGGGTACGTCACCTACGCCGGCAGCGCACCGACGGTTACCGAGCGGCCGTTGCCACGTAGCGAACGCCTGCGCCGGTACAACCGGCAGCGGATGCTGGCGCAGCAGTCGCAAGGGGAAGCGCGGCGGAAAGGGTCGTCGTTCCCGGTGGGCTGGCTGCTCGTGATGGTGCTGCTGCTGGCGATCTCGTGGGCGCTGTTCTCGCCGGCGGGCCGATAGCCGTACGGTCGCTAAGCAGGGTCGACGGACTTCGCGTCAGAATGCGAATCAGGCGCTGGTGTGCCGGCGGTGACGGGGTGACAGTGGGGTGGGAGGTTGGGACCCCATGGCACCGCTCGACGAGTACCGCAAGAAACGGGACTTCCGGCGCACGCCGGAGCCGGCCGGGCAGGTTTCCGCCTCGCCCGGAGAGGGCGGCGGACTCTTCGTGGTGCACAAGCACGCGACACAGCGGCTGCACTTCGACCTGCGGCTCGAGCAAGACGGCGTGCTGCGCAGTTGGGCCGTGCCGAAGGGGCCCAGTCTCGATCCCGGCGAGAAGCGCCTGGCGGTAGAGGTCGAGGATCATCCGCTCGAGTACGGCGAGTTCGAGGGTGTGATTCCCGAAGACGAGTACGGCGGCGGGACGGTCATGCTCTGGGACCGCGGTCATTGGCGGCCCCGCAAGAAGCCGAGCGACGACCGGCTCGACTTCGAGCTCGAAGGGCACAAGCTGACCGGTGCCTGGACGCTCGTGCGGATGAGCGGCGAACGGAGCGACGACGGCAAGAACTGGCTGCTCATCAAGCGGAGCGACGAGAGCGGCGCGAACGACGCTACCGACGCGGCCGATACGGTCGACGCGAGTGTCATCACCGGCCGCACCATGCGGGAGATAGCTAGCGACCGAGACGCGATCTGGACCGCCAAGGGATCGCAGTCCCCGTCGCGCCCGCAGGCTCCGGATGCCGGGCGACTAGCGGGTTCTCGCAAGAGGGGGTTGGCCGCGGACCCCCAGCCGCAGCTCGCGAGCCTGGTGGACGAAGCTCCCGTCGGCGATGACTGGCTCCACGAGATCAAGTTCGACGGCTACCGCATCCTGGCGCGGCTCGAGCGCGAAGGTGACGAGCTAACCGCCAGGTTGCTGAGTCGCAACGGCAAGGACTGGACCGACCGGTTCGCCAAACTCGCGCCGGTGCTCGCCAGGCTGCCTGCCGACAGCGCTCTCGTCGACGGCGAAGTGGTCGCCTTTTCCGCCGACGGCAGCAGCAGCTTCCGAAGGCTGCAGGAGGCTCTCAGCGAAGGACGCACCGGTCACCTCGTGTATCAGGCGTTCGACCTGCTGTACCTGGGCGGCTACGACCTCACCGCCACTCCGTTGTTGGAACGCAAGCGCGCCTTGGCCGGGCTACTGGCGGGAGCCAGTCTGGGCGGCAGTGGAACAGTTCGCGTCACCGATCACCAGGTGGGAAAGGGACCGGCCTTCTTCGAGCAGGCGTGCGGACTCGGCCTGGAGGGGATCATCAGCAAGCGGCGCGACGCACCCTATCGCCCGGGCCGGGGCAAGGACTGGGTCAAGGTCAAGTGCACCCGGCAGGAGGAGCTGCTGATCGGCGGTTTCAGCGACCCCTCTGGCTCGCGCGCAGGTTTCGGCGCCCTGCTGCTGGGCGGCTATGACGAAAGCGGAAAACTGGTCTATGCCGGCAAGGTCGGCACCGGCTTCAGTGACCGCCATCTGCGGGAGCTGCACGGCAGGCTCAGAGAGCTGGAGGTAGCAGAGGCGCCCTTCGATTCGGCGCCGTCCGGCCGGGGGGTGCACTGGGTTCGGCCGGTATTGGTGGCGGAGGTTGAGTTCACAGAGTGGACGCGCGACGGCGCCTTGCGGCACCCCAGTTTTCGGGGGTTGCGCGAGGACCGGGAGCCGGAGGAGATAAGGATGCCAGCGGCGATGTCGGTAAGCAAGCGGACGAAAGCCGGTTCCGGCAACTCCAAACGCGACGAGGGTGTCGAGAGCGGCAAACCCGTAGGCGAGCGCTCGGAACGACGACCCAGGAAGGGTGAGGCCCAGGTGGCCGGGGTGCGGCTGAGCAGCCCCGACAGGGTGCTCTACCCCGAGCAGGGTGTCACCAAGCTGGCGCTGGCCCAGTACTACGAGGACATCGCCGAGTGGATCCTGCCCCACCTGGCTAACCGGCCGCTCTCGCTAGTGCGTTGCCCGCAAGGTCGCGAGAAGCAGTGCTTCTTCCAGAAACACCCGGACGAGGCGCTGGCCAAGGACACGGCAAGGGTCGAGATCGAGGAGTCCGACGGGCCGGCTCCGTACCTCTACGCGCGCACCCTGGCCGACATCGTTTCTCTGGTTCAGGCCGGTGTCCTCGAGTTGCACGTGTGGGGTAGCCGAGTGGATGATGTCGAGCGACCCGACATTCTTGTTTTCGACCTCGACCCGGCGCCCGACGTTCCCTGGTCGGAGATGCTGCGCGCAGTGCGCGAGCTGCGTGATCGGCTGGCCGAGCTGGGCCTGGAGAGCTTCCCGCGCACCACTGGAGGCAAGGGGCTGCACCTGGTGGTGCCGCTGGAGCGGGGACCGAGGTGGGACGAGGCCAAGGAGTTCGCCCATGCCGTGGCCAAGGCGCACGAGAGCGACGACCGCCGCCGGATCACCACCAATATGTCCAAAGCCAAGCGCCGCGGAAAGATCTTCCTCGACTACCTGCGCAACGGCCGCGGTGCCACAGCGATCGCCTCCTACTCCACCCGCTCGCGCGAAGGCGCGCCGGTGGCGGTGCCGGTGCGCTGGGACGAGCTTGGCGGAGCGATGCGGGCGGATCGCTACGACATAAGCAACCTGAGGCGGCGCCTGGCGGCGCTGAGATCCGATCCGTGGGCGGAGTTCGATGAGGCGCGTCGACCGCTCACCAAGAAGATGCTCGCCCGGGTCGGCCCGAAGTAGGGAAGATGGCGTGATCAAAGGAAGGGGAGGTGAGTGACTTGACGACCGAATCTGTAGCTGCAAACGGTTCGCCCTGGTGGCTCGAGCCGGGGGTCGAGGAGTGCGAACTCTGCCTGCGAAGAGTTCACTACGAGGTGCTGTACCACTGCAGCGAGTGCGACCGGCCGCTGTGCCCGAGCTGTAGCGTCGCCGTGCTGGAGCGGCGGGTAGTCGTGTGCGAAGGCTGCCACACCGCCGAGTCCGGCTGATGGCGGCGCGGGCGATGTGGAAAGGGGTGATCCGCTTCGGCGGGGCGGCCGTGCCTGTGAAGCTCTACTCGGCGCTGGAGGACCGGAGCGTGCACTTCCGGATGCTGCACGAGACCGACCATGTGCCGGTGAAGCAGCAGATGATCAACCCCGAAACCGACCAGGAGGTGCCGTACGCCGATGCCCTGCGCGGCTTCGTGACCGACGACGGCGACCTGGTGATACTCGAGCCGGAGGAGCTCGAATCGGTCGAACCAGAAGCCTCGCGCGACATCGATATCTTGAGTTTCCTGCCACCGGAAGCGATCGATCACCGCTGGTATCTGCGCCCCTATTATCTCGGCCCCGACGGTCCCAGCGAGCCGTACTTCGCGCTCGTGACGGCGCTGGAGCGTGCCGGCCGCGAGGGCCTGGCGCGCTGGACCATGCGCAACAAGGAGTATGTCGGGGCGTTGCGCCTGCACCGCGGCTACCCGATGCTGATCGCCTTGCGCAATGAGCAGCAGGTTGTACCGGTCGACGCACTGGAGGCGCCGGCCGGAGCCAAGCTCGACGACAAGGAGCTGGGTATGGCCCGGCAGCTCATGGAGATGCTGGAGGCGTCGTTCGAGCCGGAGGAGTACCGGGACGAGTACCGAGCCCGGGTGCTGGAGCTGATCGAGACCAAGGCCAAAGGCGGCGAGGTCGAAACCAGGCGGCGCCGCAAGACCCCGCGCTACGAGGACCTCTCCGGTGCCCTGCGGGCCAGCCTCGAGAAGGAGCGGATCCGTGCCTGAAGCGAAGAAATCGGAACGACCCCGCTTGCGGCCGTTCTGGTCGGGAACCATAGCGTTCGGACTGGTGAGCCTGCCGGTGAGCCTGTTCGTGGCGAATCGCGGCAAACGGGTTTCGCTGCGCCTGGTCGACGACGACGGCACGCCCCTCAGCCGCCGTTACCTCTGCCCGGCCGAGGAGAAGCCCCTGTCGAACGACGAGATCGTCCGCGGCTATGAAGTCGCAAAGGACGAGTTCGTGGTGGTGAGCGACGACGAACTCGACGCCCTGGCTCCGGAGAAGTCGCAGGAGATAGACCTGCGACGCTTCGTCGCCCTCAGCGGGATCGACCCGGTTTACTTCGAGCGGGCCTACTTCCTGGCGCCCGACAAGGGGGCATCGAAGGCGTACCGGCTCCTGGCTCGGGCGATGGAGGAGAGCGGGCGCGCGGGCGTGGCCACTTTCGTGATGCGCGGCAAGGAGTACCTGGTGGCGATCATCGCCGAGAAGGGGATTCTTCGGGCGGAGACGCTGAGATTCCACGACGAGTTGCGTTCGCCCGAGCAGGTAGGGCTGCCCGCGCTGGAGGAGGTGGAGGCCGCGCGGGTCGAAGAGTTAGAACGGGAGATCGACGCGCTCGCCGACGAGGAGCTCGACCGGTCCGAACTGGCCGACCGCCAGGCAGACAGGATGCTGGAGCTGGTGCAGCGCAAGCTCGAGAGCGGCGACGACGTGGTAGCGGCGCCGGAGGAGCTCGAACCCGAGGAGGGCGACCAGACGATCGACCTGATGCAGGTCCTCAAGCAGAGCCTCGAGGAGATCGCGCCGGAGGGAGATCAAGCGGCCGACTCCGGCCGGCGCTCGAAACATCGTGAAGGGAGAGGTGTGAGATGAACACGCACGCGACGAGCGAAGGGATACTGGGCAGCAACGAAGGCAAGAAGCGCGAGAAGATCGTGGAACTGTTGAAACGGGCCTACTTCGCGGAACTGGAAACGGTGATGAACTACGTGACCAACTCGATCAATCCCGACGGGGTGCGGGCGCAGGAGATAATCGAGGCGCTCGAGCAGGACATCGGCGAGGAGCTGCAACACGCCCAGCAGTTCGGCCGGCGAATCAAGGAGCTCTACGGCGTGGTCCCGGGCTCGCACGAGTTCCAGGCGAGCCAGCAGAGCCTCCAGCCGCCCGCCAAGCAGACCGACGTCGTGCACGTGATCAGAGGGGTGATCGAGGCCGAGACCCGAGCGATCGAACTGTACACGCGCATCGTCGACGAGACCGACCGGATCGACCCGGTCACCAACGATATGGTCATCGGCATCCTGCGCGACGAGCAAGGGCATCGCCGGCTATTCGAGGGCTTCCTGCGCGAGTACGAGATGGAAGGCCTTGCCTGAACAGGACTCAATCTGAACCCGCTTTACGCGGGGTAGAGTGGCCTCGATGCGTGCCGGTAGAGCCGGGCGGTGTCGGCTGGCGCGGCAGAGGTAGGAGCGCGTGGGCGCCGGCGTTGTCGTCGGCGTATCCTTCAGCGGTCTTACCGGCGCGAGCGATCGCCAGATGACGGGAGTGCCGATGCACGATTTGCAGGAAGAGACGGCGGTCAGCCGGCCCGGAAGCGAAGATGCGCTATTCGAACGGCACCTGCGTATGGTACGGGTTCTGCTGCTGGCGTTGCTGGCCGTCCTGCTGCTCATCATCGGATTGAACCTCGCGCTACTCGGGACGGACGGCCTCAGTAGAAGTGGAACCGGCCTGCTGCTGGTCGGGATGTCGATACTGGTGCTCCTCGCGCTTGCGCGAGTGCGCGTCAGGCGCCTCGGTCAGGCCGTGGGCCTGGTCGTCTTCGGCACGCTCGCCCTGCTGGCTCTGGAAACGGCGGAGGCGGGCATCTCCGCGAGTACCACCTTCCTCTTCGCCTATACCGTACCCATTGCCTTTGCGGGGCTGCTGGTCGGGCGCCTGGCCCTCGTCGGCACTGCGTTGGCGAGCGTCGGCATCGTCGTGGGAGTCCACCTGCTGGAGCGCGCCGGCAGCGGTCTCGTCGCTACCGACCCCGACGTCGGCTCGCCGGCCACAGTTGTCATAGTGTTCGTCCTGATCGTCGGCTTGTTGTCGTTGGTGCTGGAACGGTTCGGGGTGGAACTCCGGAACGCCCACCAGGCTGCGTTGCGCCGTCAGAGCGAGCTGGCGCGACTGGTGGCAGTATTGGAGCGCGAAATCGAGGAGCGAAAACAGGCGGAAGTCGCGCGCGACCGCAGTGAGGAGCGGCTGAGCATAACGTCCGAGGCGGTGGGTATCGGTACCTGGAGTTGGGACCTGGAAACCGGCGAGCTCGTCTGGTCCGATTCAATGAAGGATCTCCTGGGAGTCCCTCGTGACGTAGTTCCCTCACTCGAACTCTTCATCGAGCTTGTCCATCCGGAGGATCGCCCGGTACTGGCAGAGATGAGTGCGTCACCCGACGAGTCGGTCGAGACAAGCGAGATGACCTACCGCCTGCTCAGACGCGACGGCGGCGTGGCATGGGTCGCCGCCCGCTATCGCACCTTTCCAGGCGAGGACGGGCGCGGGCAGCAAGTCGGAGCGATGTACGAGATAACCGACCGCATGGAGGCCGCCCGAGAGCGGGAAAGCCTTCTCGAAAGGGAACGATCGGCGCGAGCGGCGGCCGAATCTTCGGGTGCCAAGCTCGCCTTCCTGGCGGAAGCGAGTCACCTGCTCGGGTCGTCTCTCGACTTCGCCGAGACGTTGAGTCGCCTCGGCGGGCTGATGGTTCCCCGCTGGGCCGACTGGTGCGCGGTAGATATCCTGGATGCCGACGGCAACGCGCAGCGCCTGTCGGTAACGCACCAGGATTCCTCGAAAGTCGAGGCTGCTCACGAGATTCAACGGCGGTACCCGTCGCAACCGGACCGGCCCGGAACGGCCGCGACGCTGGCCAGTGGCGTCACCCAGTACCTGCCCGATATCAGCGATGCCGACCTGCAGGGGGTAGCCCAGGACGGGGAGCACCTGAGAAGACTCCGCGAATTGGGGTTTTCCTCGCTGGTGGTAGTCCCGCTGAACCTGCGGGGTAGAACGTTGGGAGCACTCAGCCTGGTTACGGCCGAGTCGGGCAAGCGTTACACGCAGGAGGATGTGCTGTTCTTCGAGGAGCTTGCGGGGCGCGCTGCTGTGGCCGTGGCGCACGCCCGGCTGTTCGCCGAGGTGCGGGAACTGAACCAGGAGCTCGAACGGCGGGTTGAACAGCGCACCAGCGAACTCAGCGACGCCCTGGGTGAGCTGGAGACCTTCGCCTACAGCGTCTCGCACGACTTGCGCGCGCCGCTGCGCGGCATAGACGGCTTCAGCCAGGCCCTGCTGGAGGATTATGCGGGCCGGTTGGACGACGAAGCCGTGCAGTATCTCGATCGGATACGCGGCGGGGCGCGCCGCATGGGGGAACTCATAGACGACCTGCTCAACCTCTCGCGCCTGTCGCAAGGGGAACTGAACGAGGAACAGGTAGATCTCGGCGCGCTCGCAGCCGAGATCGTGGCCGGCCTTCGGGCCGAGCAACCGGACCGTGATGTAACCGTCGAGATAGCTCCGGAGCTGCACGCGCGCGGAGACTACCGGCTGCTACGAATCGCGCTCGAGAACATCATCGGCAACGCCTGGAAGTTCACCGCCCTGGCCCAGCAGCCGCGTATCGAGGTCGGGGCCACCAACGAGAATGGCAGTACGGTCTACTTCGTGCGCGACAACGGTACCGGCTTCGATATGAGCTACGTCGACAAGCTGTTCGCCCCGTTCCAACGGCTCCATTCACCCCAGAAGTTCGAGGGAACGGGTATTGGACTGGCTACGGCTCAACGGGTGCTGCGCCGTCACGGTGGCCGAATCTGGGCCGAGAGCGTCGTGGACGATGGAGCCACCTTCTACTTCACCATCGGAACGTAACCGCAGGGGTGCACGTCCGGCAAGCGGGAGGCCCCGGGTAGCGCACCCGCCCGATCGGCGTCCGGCTCGGGCACTCCTGGCGATCATCGCTGCTCGTCGTCCAAGATCACCCAATCGGCTACCTGGTTACAATCGCCACAGGCTAGGAGGGAACATGTACTTCAGGGCGATGATCGCCGAGGCAGTCGGCACCTTCACGCTTGTTTTCGTCGGAGTAGGGGCGATAGCGAACGACGCAGGACTCCTGGGAGTCGCGTTCGCCCATGGTCTGGCCATCGCCGTGATGGTAGCGGCCACGGCCGCCATTTCGGGTGGGCACCTCAACCCTGCCGTTACCATTGGCCTGCTGGCCACCGGCCGCATCGGTGCAGGCCGGGCGGTCGCCTACGTTAGCGCGCAGCTGTTAGGAGCGCTTGCCGCAGCCGGGCTGCTGCTGGCGGTCCTGCCAGACCTGGTGGTACCGATTGCGATCGGCACTCCTGCGCCGGGGCCCGACCTCGGTGCCGGTCAGGTGCTGGTGGTCGAAGGAGTGCTCACGTTCCTGCTGATGTTCGTGATCTTCGGCACGGCAGCGGTTCGGGCCGAGCCGCTGGTCGGTGGCCTCTTTATCGGGCTCACGGTCACGCTCGACATTCTCATGGGAGGACCGCTGACCGGTGCCGCGATGAACCCGGCCCGACACTTCGGTCCGGCGCTCTTCGCCGGTGGAGAGTATCTCGCCCAGTCCTGGATCTACTGGCTGGCCCCGGTGACCGGGTCGGTGGCGGCGTCGTTGTTGTACCACCACGTACTGAAGAGCCCCGCCGAAGCTGCCGAGTGACTTAGGTCGCGCCCCGCTCTATTCTCCGTTGCGCCCCCTGGTTAGTCTCGCAATGAAGGGGGCGCACCAAAATGATCGAACACCAGGTCCAGCACGACCAGTCGAGTAACCGACCGGTGACGGCGGGTTACTCCGAGCAACCGGCACCGCTCGGTTCCTATGCCGGCTTCCTGGCGGCATTCGGGGCAGGCTTCCTCGGCTTCCTGGCGGCCAGCCGTAGGCTCGACCGGCCACTGCCCGAACGTTTCTCGACCCAGGACGTGCTTTTGCTCGGCGTGGCCACCCACAAGCTCACCCGCATCGTCACCAGAGATTGGGTGACGAGCCCGCTTCGGGCCCCGTTTACCAGCTATGAAGGCTCGACTGGCGGCGGTGAGGTCAAGGAACGGCCACGTGGCCGGGGCTTCCAGCGCGCCACCGGCGAATTGCTCACCTGCCCGTGGTGCTTCGCGCCATGGACCGCCGCCGGACTCGGTTACGGGCTGGTATTGGCACCTCGGGGTACCCGCTTCGTAGCGACTTTGTTCGCTGCGGTTGCATTATCGGACTATCTCCAACACGGTTACAACCGGGTGAAGCAGCTGTCCACCTCTGGGAAATAGTGTGCCGAAGGGGTACCGCCGGCTGAGTCAGGTGTCACTCCGCACTCCTACCACATGCTTCTATCATGAACATAGTGTCATTCCTTACGGTGTCGAGCGTGGGCACAGCGGAATTGCATCACAGGGGCTCGCGGGGACCGAGGAGGGTCTCGCAGCCCGGGCCCGGGGAGGAGTTGGGGTGGGGGAACCGTTCCTGCTGCTGATCGATGAGAATCCCGACGACGTCTACCTGATGCTGCGGGAGTTGAGAAGGCTCGAGCCACATCTGCGGGTGCACGTCATAACCGATAGCGCGGTAGCGCTGTCTTACCTGCGGGAGACGAACGAACTGCCGGCAGCTCTGCTGCTGGGGCTGAAGTTCATAAGGCTCTCCGGTCTCGAGTTGCTCGCCGAGATCCGCTCGTTGGAGCAGACTCGGAACCTGCCGGTCGTGATGCTCACCGCCGGTCGCGAGGAGCGCGAACGGGTTTGTCGTGAGGTTACCGGATCGAAGCCGGTCGCCTGCTTGAACAAGCCGCTGGACCGCGGCCTGGTCGCGTCCACGCTCGACGCTCTCGGAATACGGGTCGTTCCCGCGTTGGCCGGCTGAGGTTCTCGGCCCGCCGGCGCGGGCACGGGTACACGGTACTCGCCTACGGTCGTCTCGCTTTACCGAGGCTAGCCTGAGCCGATGGGGAGGCAGAGATGACCCGGCCAGACAGCTATCGACTAGACAGCAACAGAACAGACGGCAACAGACCGGACAGCGACCTCCACGAGGCGGGACGAGTTCCCGCCGACATGGTGAGGCACCGCAGGTCCGGCGTCGCAAGCGCAATCCAGGAGGCCCCTCGCGTCGGCGAGAAGGTGCTCGATCGAAGCGGGGACTCTCTCATCGCCGCCGGCCGGGCGTTACACCAGATGGTGCTGCGCGGCGGAGAGCGGTCGCGCCGAACGGCTGATCTGCTGCACGGGACCTGGTTGGGTCACCCGCTGCATCCGGTACTCACCGACATCACCATCGGCGCCTGGACGTTCGGCGCCGTGTTCGACGGGGTCGGGGCCGTGACAGGGGATCGCCGCACGCAGCAGTTCGGTGACCGGCTCACCGCCATCGGTACCGCTTCCGCCATTCCGACCGCCCTGGCCGGAATTACCGACTACTCGACCGTTCCCAAACCCGCCGCCCGCACGGCGACAGTGCACGCCGTCCTCAACGGCACGTCGCTCGGTCTTTACGCCCTCTCGCTCTATCAGCGGAGGAAGGGGCGTCGCGGGAGCGGCCTGGCGTTGTCCGCCGTCGCTCTCGGGGCGACCATGTTCTCGGCATGGCTGGGTGGTCACCTCGTGTATCGCGACCGCGTCGGAGTCGACCACGGCGAGCGTTTCGACGGCCCTCGCCAGTGGACGGGCGTGCTGGAGGCGGGTGCACTCGAAGTCGGCGGGTCCAGACGGGTGGAGGTCGATGGCAAGGCGGTAATGCTTTACCGAGACAGCCGGCGGGTCTACGCGATCGGCGCTGTGTGCAGCCATGCAGCGGGCCCGCTGGAGGAGGGTGAGGTTCGGGGATGCTTCGTTCAGTGCCCGTGGCACGACTCTGTCTTCGACATGCGTGACGGCTCGTTGAAGCACGGCCCGGCTACCGCTCCGCAAGCGGCATTCGAGACGCGGATCAGCGGCGGCCGGATCGAACTGAGGGTTGCCAACGAACCGGCCGGGACGCACTGAGAGGGTGCTCCGGCGTAGGCTGGGGGACAGGGTCATTCGGGCAGGTCCGCTTGCTCGTCGCTCGCTCGAACCTCGAGCCGAATCAGGCTCTCGCTCGGCCGGACCTCCTCGGTATTCGCGCCGCAACGCTCGACCGCGGTAATTTCCACCTCCAGGCTCACTTCGTCCCAACGCCGGGCCTCGGCCGTCTCGTCGCAGGCAGGTCCCTGGTAGGTAAGCGCCGCGCCGGGCCGGAAGAGCTCTCGCAGATCGTCGTAACCGAGGCTCCCCGTGTGAGGCCGCCACGCGCCACGACCACGCACTATTGCGCCGGATGCGTCTCGGACCAGCGTCAGGCCACCCAAACCGTCGAGCAGCCCCAGTTTGCACTCCCCCAACCGCGGTGGGTAGCGTACTGCAGTGTCGGCGGTTTCCGTACCGTCGCTTTCGGCACCATAGATGTCGGCACCGTCGCTTTCGGCACCGTCGTTTACGACACTGTCGAGTTCGTGGCTCGTGATCGCTCACCCCTTCGCTTGCCGCCGTCAAACCCGGTCAGAACCGGCCTGACTGGCATAGCAGCACCGGCGTTGCGCCCCCGGCTGGAGATCAGCTTAGGGCGCCAACTTGTGTCAATGCGGAGAGGATGATGAGGGCCGACTGCATGCGTGCCTCGGTCCTCCCGGTAAGCCGCTTCCCGGCGGTATCCCTGCTTGCATCCGCCGTTCATGTTCGCTCATCGGCACCGAGGCCGCGCTATTGGCCGAACGTCCTGAACGTCTACACCTGCTTGCGTCACCCCCTCGCGTGAGCTATAATCTTCTTTCTGGCGGCAGCGCGCCGACCGAGCCGGACTGCTCAGCTTGCAGTTCAATGGCCGATAGGAGCGCACGGCCAATGGCGCTCCACAAAGTACGGCGCATGATCCGAGCATGGGTGGACGGAGTGGGGCCAAGTTCGTGCGATTCAGAATGGACCGGCACGGTTCGTGGAGGTAGCAGAGCATGTTCGCAATAATCAAGTCTGGCGGCAAGCAGTACCGCGTGAGCGAGGGCGAGGTCCTCAGGCTGGAAGGCCTGGCGGCCGAGCCGGGTGAAACAGTCGAACTGCCGGTTCTGATGACCGGTGGCGACAGCGTTCGCGTCGGTACGCCCTTGGTCGACGGAGCCGTGGTCAAGGCCGAAGTGCTCTCGCACGGTCGCGGTGCCAAGCTGCACATCTACAAGTTCAAGGCGAAGGCCAATTACCGGCGCAAGACCGGCCACCGCCAGCCCTATACTGAAGTCCGGATAACCGGGCTCGAGGGCTAGGCGCCGAGCGATAGCGAGGAGACCGCCATGGCACACAAAAAGGGCGTAGGTAGTTCAAAGAACGGGCGCGACAGTGAGTCCAAGCGTCTGGGCGTAAAACGTTTCGACGGGCAGGTCGTGACCGCCGGCAGCATCATCGTGCGCCAACGCGGTACCCGCTTCCACCCGGGCAGAAACGTCGGGGTCGGCAAGGACTTCACGTTGTTCGCACTCCGCGACGGCGTTGTCAGTTTCCGTAATCACGGTGCCAAGGGGCGATTCGTGAACATCATAGGTACCGATTCGGAGGCGCTGGCCGCCGACTGAGGTTTCAGCGTACGCGCGGGTTGCGCACAGCAGGGACACCCTGTTGCTGCCTCTCGCTACACATCGGGACACGTCAGGACACGCGGCTCTCCGGGGCCGCGTTCGTTCGTCGAGGAGCAAAGTGGCATTCAGGGATACGCTCGATATAGTTGTTCAGGGTGGAAAGGGCGGCGACGGTGGCCTCTCTTTCCTGCGCCTGAAATACATGCCCAAAGGCGGCCCGGACGGCGGTCACGGGGGCGACGGCGGGAGCGTGTACCTGGAAGCGGTCGAAGATGTCACGTCGCTCGACCGGCTGTTGGGGCGCAGCTCCTACAGGGCCGAGACGGGTATGCAGGGCGAGGGCAGGAACAAGGCCGGCACCAGCGGCAAAGACCTGACTCTGCCGGTGCCGGTTGGCACTACCGTGCTCGACCGCGACAGCGGAGAGACGGTGGCCGACCTAGTGGAGGTGGGGGAACGGGCGCTGGTCGCGCGGGGCGGCTTGGGCGGCCGCGGTAATGCGTCTTTCGCCTCGTCACGAAGGCAGGCGCCGCGCTTCCATGAGTATGGGACGCCCGGCGAGAGGCGGCGACTGCATCTGGAGTTGCGGACCATTGCCGATGCCGGGCTGGTCGGTTATCCCAACGCCGGTAAGTCGAGCCTGCTGGCTGCCCTGTCGAACGCCAGGCCGGCTATCGCCTCGTATCCGTTTACTACCCTCTCCCCGAACCTGGGAGTGGTCGAAAGCAAGTCTGACCGGCTCACTCTGGCAGACATACCGGGCATCATCGAAGATGCTCACAAGGGCAAGGGACTCGGTCTCGAGTTCCTGCGTCACATATCCCGAACCAGACTTCTCGTTTTCGTCCTGGACATCGCCGAGGAGCCGCGCGAGCAACTGGAGGCGCTGCGGCACGAGATCCGGGAGTACGATCCGGTGTTGCTGGAGCTTCCCGCGCTCGTCGTGCTCAACAAGACGGATCTGGCCGAGTCGACCGAGATCGGCGAGATCGAGAAGCAGGTTGCGCAGTCCGGTATGCCGGTAGTGACCACGTCGGCCGAACGGAGCGACGGACTCGATACTCTGCGGGACGCCCTGTTCGCTCTGCTGCCCGAGCGACCCGTGATCGTTGCCAGAGACCAGAAGGTGTCTACCGTACGTGCCGAGCCGATCCAGGTTCAGCGGGACATGGCGGGCACCGGCTGGCGGGTGACCGGCGAGGAGCTAGAAAACGTGGTCGCCCGTTTCGACCCCGGCAACAGCGAAGCTGTCGCCTATCTGCAGCACCACTTCAAGTCGATGGGGGTCAACCGCCTGCTGGCCAGGGCCGGTGCCCAGGACGGCGAAGAGGTCCACATAGGCGGTGCGGTGTTCGAGTATTTCGACGAGGCGGCTGCGGACGAGACGCGTGCCTCGGAAGCACGTGCCGACAAGGCTCGTGGACGAGAGCATCGAGCCGAACAGAGCGGGAACAGTGTTACGGAGGTCGACGAAGCCGATGAGCCGGAGTCCTCGGGCGACGGTTACGGATCCGCCGGTGACGAAGACGCCTAACGGGATATCGGCAGGCGGTTGGGTAGCTGCCTAGCGGGCCTCCCCTGGCTACGAGGCTCAGTGCTATCGTTCTATCGGGTGCGCCCGGGTGAAGGCATCCAGGTGAAGGCGCCCGGGCGGAGGCGGCCCGGTGATACGGTTAGCCCGTATCGTGCCGTGAACGTGATTAGATAGTGGAGGGGCGTACCTCGATACTGGGGTGTCGTGTCGCTATCTCGTGTTCGTCTCCACGGTCGATTGAGCGCGATCGCGGGATTGGGGACGATCGACCGGGCCAGACGCCGACCACCTCGTCGGAACGTTCGGCCGCTATCTCGATCAGCCAGTAGTGGGAGAGGATCACTTGCAGGAAGCCTTCTTCGCAGTCAGCACTCCATTCGATCGGTCCGGTGTGGCACACTTCCGGACGCGAGTAGAGCGGATGGTCACGCCAGCTCGCTTCCAACATATTCTCAGAGTGGCTGGCTTGGCCCAGTCGATTGCCGCCGGCAACGGTTTCGACGATGGAGAAAGGCACTGCACGCTGTTGGGTGCAGTGCTTCACGACGCCGCGCGTGACCTGCCGGCCGAGGAACTGTTTCGGCTGGCGCCGCCTCGCAACGACCTCGAGAGTCGTCATCCGCTGGCCGTCCACGGCCGGGCAGGACGGGCTCTGGCAGAGCAGTGGGGCGTGCACGATCACAGGGTTCTGGGTGCGATAAGTGGCCATGTATTCGGTGTCGCGCCCGACGACCGAGTCGGCATGGCTGTGTATGTCGCCGATGTCTCCGAGCCGGGTCGTGGAGTCAACGAAGACATCCGAGAGATGGCCATCTGCGACCTGGCGGTTGCCTATCGACTGGCTGTCGAGACGAAGGTCCTCTACCTGCAGAGCAACGGCAAGGCCGTGCATCCCGAGACGCTGAAGGTGTATGAAGAGATTCATAACGCCTGACAACTCGCGATGGGCGCAACTCGCGGGCCTTGTGCTCGCTATCATCGGCCTGTGCGGGTTCTGGCTTACGCGTGACGTAGAGCGCGTGACGCTGACGCCCGAGCAGCAGGCGCTGGTCAACCCGGCGGGTGAAGACTTCCATGCCAGTTTCGTAGTGGCCGGTCGTGACTACGATATCGACAGCTACGCCAGTCCGTGTGAGTGGGACGGCGATACATGCGTGCGGGAACATGCCGGGACGTTCCGTCTCGGCGGCAGAACCGACACCATCCTCTATGTGAACATCGCCGGCGACGATCTCAGCCTGATCGCGATCCCTCGCGACGTCTGGCTTCCGCAGTGGAAGGCGCGCATCAACTCCATGTACGGCTACCAGCGGGCGGAAGGGCTCAAGCGCAGCGTCGAGGAGATCGTCGGCGTGCCCATCGATTACTACGCGATCATCAATATCGATATCTTCGAGGACCTGGTCGACGCCGTCGGTGGTGTCGAGGTCAACATCCCCTACGACATGTATTACCGCGACAATGCGGCGGGGTTGGTGATCGATTTCGATGAAGGGCCGACGCACCTCAGTGGCTCCGATGCCGCCAAGTTCGTTCGTTACCGCAACACCCGCCGTGCCGACTACGACAGGATCGATAACGTGAAGCGCCTGGCGTACGCCCTGCTGGCCCGCGTGAAGGAGCTGAACGTTCGAGCTGTGGGTACCGTGCCGGCGCTGGTGGACAGCTTCTTCAAGGATGTCGAGACCAACGCCAGTCCGGCGTTGGTCCGCCAGATACTACCGCGGCTCGCCCGGCTAAGGATCGCCCGCACGGCAACGCTGCCTACCGAGGAGATCGTTCTCGAGGACGGAAGTCAGGTTCTGGAATACCGGCCCGAAGCGGTCGAGCAGTTCCTGGCCTCTACGCTGGGTGGCACTCCACGCGCCTTGGTGGAGCCGCCGGCGGCGACCCTGCTGATCACCAATCGCAGTGGCGAGGAGGGGCTGGAGACGTGGTACAGGGAGAGGCTGATCACGCTCGGAGTTCCGGAGGAGCGCGTGATCACGCGAAGCGCTTCGACCGACCCCGGGCCGTCGCGGCTGCTCGCCACCGGACGCCACTGGCGCGACGCCGACTTCTATTCCGCGCTCCTGAGCGCCGGCAAGGTGCAGATGGACAGCCTGCCGATAGTAGGCAGGCAGCAGGCCGACCTCGAGTTCGTTCTGGGGCACGACGCCGCCGCGATTCCGGGTCGCAACGGTGCAGCCGCACTGGCTGAGACGCAAAGGGAGTAGATTTGAAAGACAGCACGGCCGTTCCTGAAGAAGTCCAACTCATAGTCGATGCTCTCGACGACCGGCTTGCCAAGGACATCGTGGTGATGGACCTGCGCGAGGTTTCGGAGACGCTCGACTACTTCATTCTCGCTACCGGTGAGTCGGTTCCGCAGTTGAAGGCCTTGGAAGACAGCGTGCGGGGCAAGCTCAAGGACAACGGCGTGCGCCCGCGTGGCGTCGAGGGACCGTCCAACCGGTGGATACTGCTCGACTATGGCCATGTGGTCGCCCATATCATGAGTCCTGATGCACGCGACTTCTACGACCTAGAGGGCCTCTGGGCCGACGCGCAGCGGCTAGAGGTCGTCGCCCGCTGAACCTTGCGCCACTGGGCCGAGGAACTCGCGCGAGATCATCTCGCGGCGCTCGGTTACACGGTCCTCGAGGAAAACTACGTGGTTCGTGGAGGCGAGATCGACCTGGTGATGCTGCACGACCGCACCCTGGTATTCGTGGAGGTTCGGCAGCGCAACCGCGCCGATTACGGTTCGGCCGGCGAGTCGCTCGCTCCACGCAAGCTTGCGCTCGTGCGGCGGGCCGCCCGCATGTACCTGGCGAAGCGGTTCGGACGTGATGACCTGCCGGTGCGAATCGACGCCGTACTGGTGCACGGCAGCAAGAGTCGCAATCGCATCGAGCACCTGACGGGAATTGGCTGAACGGTGCCGGGCACAGGCGCGCGCCTTCTACGCCAAACGATAGGTGCGTCACTCATTTTCTGTGCCGCCGTGATCTCGTACGCACAGTTCTCGTACGTTCACGCTCAAAGAGCCGGCGGGCTGGAGGGAGTCCGGGTGAGCGAACTGCGTGCCGTCCGCAACTCGTACCTAGATTACTGGGGGGAATTGGAAGCGAGCGGGGTGGTCGGGCTCGAGCGTTTCGCCCGGACCGTGCAGCGGGTGGTCGACACCCGTGCCGCCGGCGTTTCCGCCTCCTCCGAGACCGCCGTCCGCCTGATTCTCGACGACCTGGTGGACCTGTTCGTCGATCAGGATTTCCGGCTGGAGAAGGCCGTGGTGATGTCCACCCCCTCGGTGCTGGCTGGTGACGCGCTGCGAGAAGGTCGGGACGACCTGAACGGTTTCGCTCACCGGTTCCGGGCCGGCGAGGGGAGGTTCCGTCACTTCGCGCTCAATGCCGCCGCCGCCTACACTGCGCCGAACGCCCTGGTGGACCTCGCCGCGCGCCTGCGCGGCGGCGACCTGCGGTCGACGTCGCCGGACAGCAAGGCGGATACGGCGACCAACCTGGTGGGCAGGGCTTTCGCCGAGCTCCTGCGAGAGAGGCCACTGGCAGAGATAGCGGACGGCCAGGCGGTGCAGTCGTGGCTGCTCGACCGGTTCGGCGAGTAGGGCGACCTATAATGAGTACCGTGCTCGTGAAGATATGTGGCATCACCAGCCCTCGCGACGCCGAGGCGGCCGAACGGGCCGGAGCCGACGCGATCGGGCTCATGTTCGTGTCGGAATCTGCGCGCTACATCGACACCGACCGTGCCCGGGAGATCGCGGGCGCGGTCGGCCCGTCGGTCAGGACCGTGGGAGTCTTCCGCAACGCCCCACTCGAGCGCGTGCTCGACGCTGCCGCCGAACTCCGGTTGGATGCTGTCCAACTGCACGGTGACGAGGATGACGCCTACCTGGCGCGGGTTCGCGCGAGCCTCCCGGTGATCCGCGCGCTGTCGTTTCATCCAGGCCTCGGCCGGACTCGGGTCGAGGCGATCGAGGCCGACGCGGTGTTGCTGGACGGCTTGGTACCGGGCAGCGGCGAGTCCTTCGACTGGAGGCTGGCGAGCGAGCTGCGCGGGTTCTCCCGCCTGGTCCTGGCGGGCGGCCTGCACCCGGGAAACGTGGCGGCAGGCATCGAGGCCCTGGATCCGTACGGTGTCGACGTGAGTTCCGGGGTGGAGTCGAGTCAGGGGGTGAAGGACCACGATCTCCTGCGGAAGTTCGTTCAGGCGGCGCGCCCAGGCTCGCGCAAGTCGACGAGCCGATGAGCGCTTCCACTGTTGCCAAGTTCGGGAGCGGAAGCGGGGCCTGCCCGCGTAACACGCGTGCCCGAGAAGGATCTCTCACTTTTCCACACTTATCCACAGGTAACGTCGAGGCTGTGGAAAACACCAAGACGCGCGTGCTGCACAATGCTCACATAAAGGATGCCGTCCAGGACGCAATAACTCCGGTTTTCACCGAAGTCGATGTTCTAACAGAAACCTCATACTGTTGTCAAGAGGGTAAGTTATCCACAACACCGGCGAGGCGCGCCGAAGAAGCGATCTGGAGCGTTCCAGGCGTACGAGGCGGCACGTACGAACCACCCTTCAGCGCCTGGCGGCGGAGGTAGTCGGCATGAAAACGGCAGTCATCAACGACGCTCGCAAGTTCTCGCTCGAGGGCATCCGCAAGAACGAACTGTTGCAGACCGATGACCTGGACGTCTCCCTGTTGTGCTTCGAAGCCGGTCAACGAGACGAGGAGAGCGTTCACGACTCGAGCTCGCTATATCAGGTGCTCGAGGGCGAGGCGCTGATCCATCAGGGAGGCGACCGCGAAAGGCTGGGCAAGGGCAAGGTCGTGGCGGTGCCAGCCGGCTTGCCCCACATCCTGGAGAATGCCGGTGGAGGTCTACTGGTGGTGCTCGCCGCCAGGGTGCGCTGATGCCGGCTCGAGAGGGCCGGCTGAACAGCGGTGTGACCCTGGAGGAGCGCCGCGATCAGCCGTTTCGTGAAAGCCACGAGGCGTGGCTGGGACTTGCGCGACAGGTCGAGGCCGACCGGCAGGCGTTGCGTGCCGGTGGGGGCGAGCGCGCGGTGGCGAGGCAACACGAGCGGGGCCGCCTGACAGCCCGCGAACGCATTGCCCTGTTGCTGGACGAAGGCGCGGAGTTCGATGAGCTCATGACGTTCGCCGGTTGGCGGATGTACCCGGAGGAGGGAGGAGCACCCTCTGGCGGGGTGATCACCGGGATAGGCCCGATTCTGGACCGCGACTGGCTAGTAGTCGCCAACGACGCCACCGTCAAGGCCGGCGCCTTCTTCCCCATTACCGCCAAGAAGGTTATCCGGGCACAGACCATCGCCATGGAGAACCGGCTGCCGCTCGTGTATCTGGTCGATTCGGCTGGCGTCTACCTGCCGATGCAGGATGAGATCTTTCCGGACCAGGACGACTTCGGTCGGGTGTTCTACCTGAACGCCCGCCTGAGCGCCCGGGGCGTGCCGCAGATAGCGGCGATAATGGGCAACTGCGTCGCCGGCGGAGCCTATCTGCCGGTCATGAGCGACACGCTGCTCATGACGGAGGGATCGGGTCTCTACCTCGCCGGTCCGGCGCTGGTGAAAGCGGCCATCGGCCAGGAGGTCGACAGCGAGTCGCTCGGAGGAGCGGCCATGCACGCGGAGATCTCCGGTACGGTCGACTACCACGAGCCCGACGACCGGGCCGCGTTGCGACGCATCCGCCGTCTGGCCGGTAACTACGCCGTCGGCGGCGAAGCGCCCTGGGCAAGGCAGCGCCGGCCCGCCACCGCACCCGCCGAACCGGAGAAGGACCTGACCGGCATCGTGCCGGCACAGGGCGGCAGCCGCCCCTACGAGATGCGCGAGCTGATAGCTCGCCTGGTCGACGGCTCGCAGTTCGACGAGTACAAGGCACGCTACGGCAAGACGCTGGTGTGCGGTCACGCCCGGCTGGGCGGTTTTCCGGTGGGGATAGTGGCGAATCAGCGCCGTGCGGTGAAGACGCGCGGTCGTCTCGAGGTGGGTGGCGTCATTTATGCCGACGCAGCGGACAAGGCGGCCAGGTTCATCCTCAACTGCAATCAGGGCGGCGTGCCGCTGCTCTTCATCCACGACGTAAGCGGGTTCATGGTCGGCCGCGACAGTGAGGAGCAAGGGATCATCAGGCGCGGCGCCAAGCTCGTCAACGCGGTCAGCAACTCGGTAGTGCCGCGCATCTCGTTGATAGTGGGCGGTTCCTACGGTGCCGGCCACTACGCGATGAGCGGGCGCGCCTACGCTCCGCGATTCCTGTTCGCCTGGCCCAGCGCACGCTATGCGGTCATGGGTGGCCAACAGGCGGCCAAGACCATACTCGACATACAGGCAGCGCAACTGCGCCGGCGCGGCGAGAAGCCCGATGACCACACCCTCGAACAGCTCTATCGGCGAATCCGCAGCGACTACGACGAAGCGCTCGACGTTCGTTACGCCGCCGCGCGACTCTGGGTCGACGAGGTGATCTTGCCTCTGGAGACGCGCCGGCGGCTGATCCGGGCGCTCGAAGCATGTGCTCGGAACCCCGATAGCGAGGAGTTCAAGCTAGGCGTATTCCAGGTGTGAGCGCACCGGGCTTCACGCGTAGACTTGCCGGTGTGAGACAACGGCTCCGTCATTGGACGGGCGAATGAGCGTCGGCTTCCTCGCCCCCCAGTTCCTGTGGGCGCTGCTGGCGCTGCCGTTGGTGGTCGTTCTTCACTTCCTGCGCACCCGCAGGCGCCCGCACCTGGTCTCTGCCCTGTTCCTGTGGCGCAAGGCGCGCGAGGCGGCCGATGACCGCCGGCGCACGTCACCTACCTGGCTGCTGCTCCTGCAGCTGCTCTTCGCGGCCTTGGCGGCCCTGGCCCTGGCACGGCCGCTCGTGTCGTTCGAGGGCCGCCCGGACCGGGTGGTGGTGATCGACGCTTCGGCCAGCATGACCGCCCGCGCCCCCGCCGGAACCCGTCTCGACGAGGCCCGAAGCGTGGCTGAGGAACTCATGGCCGGCAGCGGCCGGGTCGCTCTGGTGCGCGCGGGGCTGGAGGCGGGCGTGAGTGTTCCGCTCACGGCAGAACGGATCGACCTGCGGCGCGCCTTGCAGGCGTTCGAGGCAGGCGATCGGGACGCCGACCTGGTCAGGGCGCTCGCATTGGCCCACGCCCTCGTGCCCGAAGGGGAGGTGCACCTGATCAGCGACGGTCCGTCGCCGCCTGCGCGCGGCTTCTTCTACCATCCGGTGGGCGCAAGAGCCGTGAACTACGGGATCACCACGTTCGACAGCAGCCTCGGCCAGGCCTACGTTGCGGTCACCTCGAACGACCCGCGCCCTCAGGAGATACCGGTCGAGCTGGTGCGGGACGGCAGCGTACTCGCCCGCACTACGCTGCTGGTGCCGGCGATGGGACAGTCGGGAGTGACCTTTCCGGTAGCCGAAGCCGACGGATTCATCGCCGCGCGACTGCAGGTGCCGCCACAGGACGCCCTGGCGCTCGACGATGTTGCATATGCGGGGCAGCGACGGTTGACGGTAGCCGTGGGCGAGGAGTCGGCGTCGGTCACCCGGGCCCTGCAGTCGCTGTCGGGCATCGAGTATCGGGTCACGGTCAACGCCGGGGAGGTGACGGCCGACGCGCGGGTCCTGTTCGGAGTCGCCGACGACGAGCTTCCCCCCGGCAACGTGCTGGTCTTCCGGGCGGCGGCCGAGGAGCCCCGCTACCTGGCGATCCGCGACTGGGATCAGAGCGACAGCCTGCTGCGCTTCGTCGACCTGCGGGACGTCGTGGTGGGTATATCGCCCGAAGCGCCGAGCGAGGACGAACCGGGCTGGGAAACCTTGGCCCGGGCCGCCAACCTCACCCCGGTCCTGAGCCGAAGGCGAAACGACGACGGCACCGTGATACGGGCCTCATTTCATCCGAGCCAGACCGACCTGGTCCTGCGACCGGCATTCCCGGCGTTCATGGCCAACGCGATGAATGAGTTCCGGGGCCTCTCTACCGTTCCGTTGGGCGCGACCGTAGGCCAGGCGGTAGACGCCGAAGGACGGACGGTGGGGCGAATCCTGGCGCCCGGCGTCTACCGGCTGCCAGACGGTACGGACGACGGCACGAACGCAGGGATGGTCGCAGCCAGCCTGCTGTCGGCAGGCGAAACGCGCCTGCCCTCACCGGAAGCGGCGCCCGCCCGGGCCGCCGAGCGGACCGGTGACAGCTCAGAGACGGTGAGTGCCAACCGCGGGCTGGCTCTGTGGCTGGCGCTGGCCGCGGCCGCCCTGCTGCTGCTGGAGTGGATCGCCTGGTCGCGGGGCGCGACCGGCTGGTTGAGAGGAAATTGACTCCGGACTAGCGTACGTCGATTCACTACCGCCTCCTTCCATGGTTGCTAGGCTGATGAGCGGAGGAGCCCCCCTGTGGTCCGTAGCGATCTCAGCCTGCCGATAGTCATAGCCTTCCTAATTGCTGCGGGACTGCTGACGCTCAGTACGGCCGCGCCGTCCAACGAGTTCATGCGTCAGTTGCTGTTCTTGGCGGTGTCGGTCGGCGGCTGCGTCCTGGTGCTGTGGGCGGGTCGCCGGCGGGTGCTCAGGTTCGCGTTTCCGCTGTACTGGCTCACCATCTTCCTGCTGTTGTTGACCCGGGTCATCGGGACCGAGGTAAACGGCGCGCGATCATGGCTCGACCTGGGTCCGTTGCCGGGGTTCCAACCATCGGAGTTGTCGAAGATAGCGCTCATCATGGCGCTGGCGGTCACCCTCCACGACCGGCCGATTCGCGGTTTCGGAGCTTATGTTCGTCCGGTACTGCTGATGCTGTTGCCGGTCGGCCTTGTCCTGGCCGAGCCCGACCTCGGCAGCGGGCTGGTGCTGGCGGCCATTGGCGGCGGGCTGCTCCTGGTCAGGGGAATTCCCTGGAGGCACCTGGTTCTGTTCGTCGCCCTGTTCGCGGTAGCCGTTCCCACGGTGGCGTTGCCGAACCTCAAACCACACCAAAGGGCCCGCCTGGTGTCGTTCCTGAACCCGGCGGCAGACCCCCAGGGAAGCGGATATCAGGTCATCCAGTCGACGATCGCGGTTGGTTCGGGCGGCCTGCTCGGCAAGGGTTACAAGCAGGGAACCCAGTCGCAGCTCGGCTTCATCCCCTACCGGCATACCGACTTCATCTTCCCTGTGCTCGCCGAGGAGGGGGGCTTCCTGTCAGCGGTGGCTCTGTTGCTGCTCTACGGCCTGCTCTTCTGGCGGTTGGTGGCGATGGCGGCGGAGTGCCCATTCGAGCGGGACCAGTTCATCATCATCGGCGTTCTGGTGCTCATCGGCTTCCAGGTAATCGTGAACGTGGGCGTAACGCTGGGGCTTGCCCCGGTCACCGGGATAACGCTGCCGCTGGTGTCGTATGGCGGCACCAGCCTGGTATCGACGATGATGGCGCTGGCGCTCGCCTACGTTGCCCACAGGGACCGTTATGGCGACTGGTAGCGGCCTCGGCCGGCGCGGCTCACGTTTCGCAGCGCCACACTGCTGCTACAGTGGCGGCGATGAGACTAAAAGGTGTCTTGATAACCTTCGTGGTGGTCGTGGGCCTGATCTTCGCGGCGGTGAACTGGCAGGTGCTGTTCGCGGCCACTCCCGTCAACCTACTGGTCGCGACGGTGGAAGTGCCACTGGGAATCTCGCTGCTGGCGTTCGCCGTGGGCCTGAGTCTGCTCTTCTTTTTGGCGGCGCTTTGGGAGCGTGCCGGTCAGTTGCGTCAGGTAACCCATCAGGAGCGGCTCATCGAGGAGTTGCGGGTGCGACTCGACCGCCAGCAGTCGGCGGAGATCGCCTCGCTGGAGGGCGTTCTGGTAGATCGCACCGACCTGATTCGGCAACAGCTGGAGAACGACAGCGGGCGCGTGGAGGCCAATTTGCGCGAGAGCCTGCTCGAGCTGGAGGAGAGGCTGAACTCGCGAATGGAGACGCTCCAGGAGCGGGTGGTGATGGTGCGCAACGAGCTGGCGGCCGACATCGGCGAGTTGGAGGGCCGGCTGCAGGGCCCGGATCGCGACGAGGTGCCGGAAACGGGCTGAGCGGTCGGCTGACCTTGGTCCTGTCGTTTCTGCTGGTCGTTGTTCAGGTCGCCTTCGCACAGTCTCTGCTGGCGGCCTCCGGCGAGGTGCCGAGAGAGCTCGGAGCCGGCGATAGCGGCATCGTGCACCTCAACTTTCGTCTCGACGATCCCGGCCTTAGGTTCGACCGGGGCGTGCTGTTCCTGAACATCGTGGAGAACAGTCGCGAGCGGAACTACCCGCAAGCGGCGCATAGGGTGTTCTCGGGCGCGTCGGAGGAGCCTGCGATCTTTCGGCGGGTGTTTGACGCCTCCGAACTGTCCGAAGGGCTGGAGACGGTCCTGCGGTTCCAGACTCGTGGGCGTGCGCCCCCTGGCGAGTACGTGCTGGTGGTCCAGCTCTTCGGTGGAGACCAGACCGATCCGCACCGGGTGCGCGCGGAGGACAAGTTGGGGCATGCGTCGTTTCCGTTCCGGATAGTCGATGGCCGTGCCGCTGCCGCCTCGTCACCGGTCGAGAAGGACTGAGCGCCAACCGGGTCGCTCGAAGCGCCACCGTCCGCTACCGGCCCCGGCCGCGGATTCTGATACCTTTACGATATGAACGAGACGCTGGACAAGGACGTTCTGCGCGAGCAGATACTGGAGGCCCTCAAGGTCGTCAAGGATCCGGAGATCCCGGTGAACGTGGTGGATCTGGGCCTGATCTACGACGTGCGCATCGAAGAGGACGGAGCGGTAGATATCGACATGACCCTCACGAGCATGGGCTGCCCTGTCCAGGACATGATCGAGGCAGACACCGAGTTGGCGGCGATGAAGGTAGAAGGTGTCCGGCGGGTGAATGTCGAGTTCGTCTGGTCGCCGCCCTGGTCGCCCCAGAAGATGACCGATGACGGCAAGAAGCAGATGAAGATGTTCGGCTTCAACATCTGAACACGCGCTCCCGTGTCCCCTGAACGGCGTGCGCCGGGTAAGCTGGCCGCATGTTTCTGCGCTGGTGGCGTCGCCGTGATCCGCTCGAGAGGGCCTGGAAGAACGTCACCAGCCGGCTCGGACTGGTAGCTGCCGAGGACGGCACTGCCGTGGTCACCGAAATGCTGGACTTGCCCGGCGACGTGGTACTCGGAGCCGTCCATCGGCTGGATCGGGCCGGCGATCTGCAAGCCTACGCCTTCTGGTACCGCCGCTCCCCGCACTCCCGCTCACGTGAACAGGTCGTGGTGATCGCCTGCCTGCTGGTGGCGGCGAGCCCTATCTCGCCGGTCTCCTGGCGAGCATCACGCAAGCTGCACAATGTCATCGCTTCACTTCAGGCCAGCGCCACCGGCGGCGAGGTGATCGCGGTCGAAGGCGCCGAAGAGTTCAATCAGCGGGTGACGGTGGTTGCGCGCGAAGGCGAACGCCTGCGCGGGCTGCTTACGCCGGCAGTCCGGCGCGTTCTCGAGCGCGCGGTCACCAGGCTGGATCCGCCGCCGGCGATAACGGTGGGGGAGAGCAGCATCCTGCTGGCTGCTACCTCGGCCGAACCCGCGCTCGACACGGTCGAGTTCCTGTTGAGCGACGTTCTGAGCCTCTATGCTGCCCTGAACGGCGACCCAGGCTGAGCGGGCCGCGGTTCCTGCAGCCGAATTGCCGGCAGCAGGCCGGGTCAGTCGCGGTGATACGGATGGCCGGCGCGGATCGTCTCCGCGCGATAGAGCTGCTCGAGCAGCACCAGGCGCGCCAGTTCGTGGGGAAGCGTCAGCGGCGAGAGGCTCCAGAGCTCGTCGGCGCGATCCCTGACCACATCGGCCAGGCCTCCCGCCCCACCCACGAGCAGCGTCAGCATGCTGACGCCGGCAAGCTCGAGCTCGTCGAGCCGGCCAGCGAGCTCCCGGCTGCGAAAGCCCCTGCCCCGTTCATCCAGGGCCGCGACCCGCCCTTCGCTCAGCGCCAGCAGTGACGCCGCTTCCGCCTGTGGCACCTGGTGGGGAGCGCCGCCCCGGCCCTCTTTCACCTCGACCATCTCGGTGCGTCCGAACACCTGCAACCGGTCGAGATAGTGCTGACAGGCCTGCTGGTAGAATCCCCGGCGCAATTTGCCGACGGCGGCTATTCGGTAGCGCACGCGGCTCCGGCGCCGGTCGGCGGCCGAAGCAATCGTGCCGTCAGGACCGTTCCTCGGGTCGGCCGGCTCCGGTGCCCGGTTCCGCGTCCCTGTTAGCGTCCTCCTTGGCAGGCGGCAGCTCGAGTCCGAGCTTGTCCATGAATTCGCGCTGGCGGCTGCGGCGCATTCCGCTCGCCGCCAGTCCGGCCAGGAGCTTGTCCATGTCGATCGCTTCGCGGACCAGGTCGAGCTCGCCGCGCGCCAGCGATCGACCCTGCAAGATGTGCTCCTCGAAGGCTTGGTAAGCCATGGGAGCCACCGCCTGCACGCATCGGGCGATCGCGTCTCCGTACGCCCTTATTTCGAACTGCGCGTGCCAGTCCATCCGCAGCCGCAGGAAGTGGAACAGGTTGTGCAGGTCCTGCTTCCAGTAGAACTCGGTATACAGGCCCACCGGAAGGACCTCGCGCGCCATCTCGCGGGCCACGCCGGCTTCCAGCAACTCGTTGTAGGTCTGGTAGCTCCGGCGCAGGGCGGTGTCGAAAGCTTCGCTGGCGTACTGTGCCGCCGCCGGTTCCACCGGTCCCTCGCCAACCTGGCGACTGCGCTTGCCCTGTGCCCGCACCTGCTCGGGGGTCGGAAGGTAGAACTCGTCGGGCAGGACGGAATATCTGCCGCTGACCTCGTTCGCGCTCGCGGTGCGGTGTCGCATCGCTTGCCTGGCGACGAAGATCGGAGCCTTTATGTGCAGGGTCAGCTCCACCATTTCGAACGGAGACGTGTGGCGGTTTCGGAGCAGGAAGTCGATCAGCGCGGCGTCTTCGCGCACGGTCTTGGTGCCCTCGCCGTAGGAGACCCGCGCCGCCTGGACTATTCGGGCGTCGTTTCCCAGGTAGTCCACCAACCGGACGAAGCCGTGATCCAGCACTCGAATCGGGCTGTCCAGCATGGCGTCCGCGGCAGGTGAGCTGTTTCTGGCCATGAGAGATTGTACCCCGCGCGCCCCGGTCTGAAACTTCCGGATCGCATGAGATGCCGATAGGAGTTCAGCTTCCTTTGCCCGGCCACTCTCATGAAAGTGTGATGAGAAACACCTCGAGAAGAGGTAAAATTCACGCGCAAAACCCGTTGTAATCGGCCTCATTGGGGCCTCACCACATTGACAGAGGCATCCCCCTATGTGATACTTTCCCTGGATTTGCGTGAGATCGGGGTCGCACCGGAAGGAGGTGCACCACTTGAACCGGCTTCGAGAGAACGCATATTCCGGCGGGAACGGTTCACGGACCGAGGCTTTCGGAGGAAACACGGAAACTCCATTTGCCACCGTCCCATGTCAACCCCGCCGCAACGAGCACAACTTCATCAAGTTCAAGGGGTACACCAAGAATGAAAAAACTTCTGATTACGCTCCTGGCTGCTTTGATCGCCAGCGGTGCCTACGCTCAGTTTCCGGACATTCCGGATAACCACTGGGCCGCCGACGCCGTTGCCGAGATCACCGAGCTAGGAATCATCATCGGCTTCCCCGACGGGACCTTCCGTGGTAATGAGGCGTTCACCCGCTATCAGTCCGCGCTGGTGGTCTCCCGACTGCTCGACGTCATCAACGAAGACCTCGACGCCCGCATGGCCCTGTCCGAAGAGGACCAGGCTTCTTTGCGCAACGCGTTGCAGGAACTCGCTTCCGACGTTGCCGCCCAGGGAGTCCGTCTCTCCTCGGTGGAGAGCTCGGTCGCCTCGCTGTCAGACGACGTCTCCGGCAACACCAGCCGCCTCGACGAACTCGAGAGCATGCTCGGTGATCTCGGTGATACCGATCCCGACGTTGTGCGCGACCTGCTCAACCAGCTCGCTTCGCAGCGGGTAGCCGTCGACACCGCCCAGGCACAGGCCGAAGCGGCCGAGGCGCTCGCCAACGACGCAAGCGACGCGGCCAACGCCGCGGCTGCTCGCGCCCGGCAGAACGCCGACGCCATCTCCGCCCTGAACTCTGTTGTCCAGGGACTCGGCGACCGCATCAGCTCCCTGGAGCAGGCTGCCGGTCGTCCCGCCGCCCCCGGCGCCCCGGGCGTGCCCGCTGGTCTGACCGACCGCGTGTCTCGCAACGAGGCGGACATCGCCAACATTCGCGAGTTCGTTATCCTCCTCCGTCGTGATCAGGTCGCCCTGCGTGACCGTGTCTCGGCCCTGGAAGCGGAAACCGCTCGCATCGACTCGCTCGAAGAGCGCGTCACCGCGCTCGAAGAGAACCCGCTGGGCCTCTCCGGATCGATCAGCGTCGACTACCGCGTAGAGCGGATCATCGGCGAAGCGTTCGACGTCGACCGTGCCTACGGTCTCAACAACGACCGTGACATGGGCGCTTCGGTGTTCAGCAGCGGCGCCGTGGACGTTGACGGAGACGACAACACCGACGAGGTCGGTGAAAGGGCACAGGATCGCGCCGACATCACCGGCGAAGATCAGCCCGTCGAAGCGACACTCGACCTGAGCGCCGACTTCGGCAACCTGTTCGACGCCGCCGGCTCGCCCAGCGCCTTGAACCAGTTCAGCGCCGCGGTCAGCATCGACCTCAAGAAGGCCGTGGGCCTTACCGGCACCGACGGTAACCTGTTCGACGGTTATGTCTTCCACGTCGACGAGTTCACCGTTACCTTCGACCCCATCGGCGGCGATCCGCTCACCTTCACCTACGGTGAGGAAGTGTCCGTCGAGTTCACTCCGTACGTCTTCGGCCTGGACGAGCAGCCCGGCTTCGTCGTTTCGATCGGCACGCCTGACTTCCTGGCGTTCCTCGACCCGACGCTGACCGCCGCTCACACCGGTCAGGACACCGACACCGACGGCGAGCTCGACTTCTTCAAGTCCGGCGTTCGCCTGACTATGAGCCCGTTCGAAGGCTTCACCCTCGGCGCCTCGTACGCACAGGCCGCCGAGAATGCCGAAGACAAGGACGACGTCCTCAACAACAACGTGGACACCACCGTCTACGGCGTCGACGGCTCCGTCAGCCTGAGCATCTTCGACCTGGGCTTCGAGTACGCGACCGGCACTATCGAAGGGGCCACCCCGGCCACCAAGAACGTGCTGTTCGTCGAGCTCGACGTTGACGCAACCGCTCTGCCGTTGCTCAACGAGCTCAGCGCCAACTACCGTGACGTCCCTGGCGCCTGGGGCCCCTACGGCCTCGTCGACGGCAACGACCCGACCTACGATTACGATCAGGCCGGCTTCATGGTTGCCGCGGGCCTCGGCCTCTTCATCCTCGATGTCGATGCCTACTTCGACTCGTACCGCACGGGCAGCCCGTCCGCTACCGTCAGCGCCTTCGGCGTGGACGTGAGCGCCGACCTGTTCGCAGGCTTTGCCCTCACCGGCTTCTACCACCAGGCCTCGGTCAACGGTTCTGCCGTCGACTCCACGGCCAGCCCGGTCGACGCTTCCGAAGCAATGGTTGTCGGCGCTTCGGTCGAGCGCGACGACAACGGCTATGACACCGGCTTCGGTGTTGGGCTCGTTCACGACGGCGCCGGCGAAAACGCGCTCATCAGCGGCCTGAACCTCGAGGTGGCCTACAGCCAGCTCGAAGCCGACTTCAGCCGCAGCGAGCTGCTGGCTGCCGCCGACATGGATCTGTCCATCACCATCCTCAACCTCACCCCGTACGTTTCGTACGAGACCAGCACGGACAGCGACGTCGACGTCACCTCGGTCGACAGCACCGAGATGAAGGTCGGCACCGGCCTGTCCACCGCACCTCTGGGAGTGTTCTTCTCCCCGAGCCTGGAAGCTGCCGTGAACTACCGTACGGCCAGCTACTCTGACGCCGGCAGCGGCGCTGCCGACTTCACCGCCACTGAAATGCAGTGGAGCGTCGGACTCGTCCTCAACGAGTTCCTGTTCGACAACAGCAGCCTGACCGCCAAGTACGGCTCCTGGAACGGCACCAACGTCGGCGCTGGCGATCTCGGTGGCGAAGGTGCCACTGACATCTCCGGCAGCGACACCGCCGGTACCGGTGACCAGTCCGTCAGCGGCTACGAGCTCGCCTGGACCTACTTCGACCTCGAAGTGGCCTACGGCGTGTACGTTGCGGACGAGGGCGGCGCTGCCGACCCGAGCTCCGGCCAGGTCTTCTCGATCGCTTACGCGGTCGACTTCTAAGAAGTCAACCGGTAAACGAAGCAGTTGCGAGCCCCGCGAAAGCGGGGCTCGCTCTTCTGTGAGGGCGCCCGGCCGGACGCCCTCTTGGCGTGGCAAGCGTCTTGCCGGCTGCGGCATACGCTGTCGGTTGCGGGTCCGGCCGCACTGGGCAGCGCTAGGCGATCACCCGTAGCGACGCCGGTTGCAGCTCGACGTCGATCCGGTCGGCCGGAGGCTGCAGCTCGCCCTCCAGGTGGGCGGGCCGTGGCACGCTCCAGATGATCGAAAGTTCCCGGCCGCGCAAAAGCCGCACGCCCGGCCGGTTCAGATGGGTGCCGGCCAGTACCCGCGGAAGTATTCCGAGTGCACCCAGGCGGCCGAAATCCCCGGCGATCACGATGTCGAGCAGGCCGTCGTCGAGGCAGGCTTCGGGGGCCAACGGAAACGAACCGCCGCTGCGCGGGCCGTTCTGGGCGGATACCAGCAACGTCGGTCCGGTGTGCACCAGCGCCCCGTCGACGGTTATCTCCGCCGGCACACTCGCCAGACGCGCCAGCGCGCGGAATATGCCGTACAGATAGGCGTTTCGCTCGCGCAGCGGCCAGGGCGCCCGCAACGCGGCCACCGCGACTTCGGCGTCGAAACCGGTACCGGCGGCGTTGACGAACCGCATGCCGTTGGCCAGCCCGGTGTCCACGAGCCGGGCGCGGCCGAACAGGACACGGTCAACGGCGGCCTCCAGGTCGTACCTGGCGATTCCCAGGGCGTGGGCGAAGTCGTCACCCGATCCGGCCGGAAGTACCCCCAGCGTTCGGCCGGTAGCGGTGCAGGCAGCTGCCACCTCCTGTACCGTCCCATCGCCGCCGAGCGCAATGACGGTGGTGTCCTCGGGCAGGGACTCGGTGTACCGCGTGGCGTCGCCCGGTGCAGCGGTGATGAATTCGTGCGCTTGCCGTCCCGCCGCTTCGAAGCGTGAGCGCACCCGGGCGAGCGCGTCTCTGACCCGGCCTTTGCCGGCTACCGGGTTAAATATCACGTGATAGGTCACTTCCAGAGATTGTAGCCCTCATACCTGCGACCATCTTCTCGGTCTGGCGCCACCGCTGCGTTACGCTTGCACCATGGAAACCGGAGAGCACGTACTGATGGCCATCCACAAGACTCTCACAGCCCAGAAGAGGCTGGCGGAACGGGCGCTCGAGCAGCTCGACAGCGCTGACTTTCATTGGACGCCCGACAGCGAGTCGAACAGTATCGCGATCATAGTCAAGCACGTGGCCGGCAACATGCGCTCGCGCTGGACGGACTTTCTCACCAGCGATGGCGAAAAGCCCGACCGCAACCGCGACGGCGAGTTCATCGACGATCTCGGCTCTGCCGAGCAGGTCCTGGCAGTTTGGGAGGAGGGCTGGGAGCGGCTCTTCGACACGCTGGCGACGTTGACGCCCGAGCAGTTGCAGCGCACGGTGACGGTGGTAGGCCGCGAGCACACGGTTACCGAGGCCCTACTGGGCCAGCTCGGCCACTACGCCCAGCACGTCGGTCAGATCGTCTACCTGGCAAAGCTGCGTCTGGGCGAGCGCTGGCAGACGGTGTCGATTCCCAGGCGGCGGGCTTAATTCGGCCAGGGTGCGACCGGCGTTACAATCGGTGTCATGACCGATCCGCGGGAACTGTTCCGGCTAGGCGGCATTCCGTCCGAGCTCGCCGAACTCTTGCAGGTAGAGTACGTCTGGCAGGTGCTCGAGCGACTCGACAGGTTCGGCCCGAGCATCGGTCACGAGCTTCGCGGCAACGTCCACCCGACAGCGATAGTGAACGGAGCGGCGTACGTGGCCGAGGACGCCGAGATAGGGCCGTACGCATTGATCGACGGCCCGGCCTGGATCGGACCGGGCGCGTTCGTGGGCCACGCTGCGTTCGTACGCGGCCCGGTAGTGCTCATGGCCGGGGCCAGAGTGGGGCACGCCAGCGAGGTGAAGCGCTCGGTCCTATTGCCCGGCGCCCGGGCACCACACTTCAACTACGTCGGCGACAGCGTCCTGGGGCATGCCGTGAACCTCGGCGCCGGCGTGAAGATAGCTAACTTCAAGACGTTCGGCGACGCAATTCGCATGGACGGCCAGGAGACCGGGCTGCGCAAGTTGGGCGCCGCCGTGGGCGACGACGTATCCATCGGCTGCAACGCGGTGCTCTCGCCGGGCACGATCGTCGGTCCGCGCAGCGTGATCTACAACGGCGCGTTGGTTCGCGGAACGATCCCGCCCGCCACTGTCGTAAAGGCGCGCCTGGAACACGAACAGGTTCCGCTCGATGGTGACTGAAGTGGATGCGCCGGCTGCCCCGGCCTCCTGCCGCCGGCCGTTACTGCGAGGCGCCGATCCCCTGGGACTCGACGAACAGGAGCGGGCTACCGGGTTCTGTGTCTCAGGTGGCGGGCTCGAGCAGCCCGTAGTTGCCGTCGTGCCGAAGGTAGATCACGTTGATCTCCTCCGTCTCGAGGTTGCGAAACATGAAGAAGCTGTGGCCGAGGGCCTCCATCTGCACGGCGGCGTCCTCGGGCGCCATCGGTCGCAGCACATGGCGTTTGACCCGTACGATAGCCGGCCCGTCCGGTTCCGGTTCGGGCAGCGGCGGTAACGGCGGCTCCTCGCTGCGCTTGGCCTGGAACTTGCCCTTGAAGCGCTTGAGCTGGCGCTCGAGCTTGTCGATGACCTTGTCGACCGCCGCGTAGCTGTCCAGGCCCCGCTCCTCGGCCCTGATCAAGCCGTTCGGGACGCGAACCTGCACCTCGACGCGAGCAGGATCCTCGACCCCGTCACCTCCGTACGACATCACCACGCGGGCGTCCATAATCTGGTCCGAGAAGCGCTCCAGCTTGCTGAGCTTGTCCTCGGCGTATGTGCGCATCGCGTCGGTGATCTCGAGGTTGCGACCGATCAGCTCGTAGATGTTCATGTCGCTCCTTCCGAGAAGGCCCGCTGCCTCCCCAAGCCCGCCAGATTTGGACGTAAGTCTATCACCTGGTCCGCTCGGGGTTCGGCGCGTTCGAAAGGCGGCAGGCAGGCCCACAGATGGGCAGCCGCACCCGCTCAGGACGCTTCGGCGTTGCTCAGCGGCAGGTTGGCGACGAAGACCATTCGGTCGCCCTGCTGCTCCACCTTCACGTCGTAATCGGTTTCGCTTGCCGGGAAGTAACGGCCGATCACTTCGAGCAGCTCGTTCTTGAGATCCTCTATCCGCCCCGGGCTGAGATTGGCTCGGTCGTAGGACAGCACCAGCTTCAGCCGTTCCTTGAGCTCGTCCTTGCTCTTGCGGCGACCGAACAGTCGGAACATCATGAGCCTCCGAAGAGCCGGCGAAGGCCGGAGAAGAGACCGGCGTTCTGCTCCATTGCCGCGAACGGAATCTCCTCGCCGTTCAACCGGCGGGCGATCTGGCGAAAGGCGTTGCCGGCGCCGTTCTTGGAGCTCTCGTCGAGACTGGCTGGACTGCCGATGTTGGTCGATACCAGGACGCGTTCATCTTCGGGGACTATCCCGATCAGCTTTACACCGAGTATCTCCAGGACATCATCGACCTCGAGCATGTCTCCGCGCTTCACCATTTCGGGGCGCAGCCGGTTCACCACCAGCCGTACCTCGGTAATCTCCCGCGCCTCGAGCAGGCCGATGATCCGGTCTGCATCGCGCACGCTCGACACCTCCGGGTTCACCACCACCAGCGCGCCTTCGGCTGCTCCGGCGGCCGTCTGGAAGCCCGATTCGATGCCGGCGGGAGAATCGATCAGGATCCGGTCGAATTCCTCCTCCTCGAGGAGGCGCTTGACAGTGTCCTGCATCAGCTCGACCGACAGCGCGCTCTTGTCGCGGGTCTGAGAAGCAGCCAGAAGGTGGAGGTTGGGTGTGCGCTTGTCGCGGATGAGCGCCTGCTTGAGCTTGCAACGACCCTCGAAGACATCGATGAGATCGTAGACTACGCGCCCTTCGAGGCCCATGACCACATCGAGGTTGCGCAGACCGACGTCGGTGTCGATGACCACTACCTTCTCGCCCAGGTTGGCGAGAGCGGCACCTACGTTGGCGGTGGTGGTCGTCTTGCCGACTCCTCCTTTGCCTGACGTCACCACAATGGCTTTGGCTTTCACTGTTCGGGCCTCCTAAGATCGGCGCTTGGGATGCGCGAGTTGCATTGTTGGAACACGACGGCAGGTGGTTGTCAACGCAGCACTATAACATTGTTGCCGGCGCTACCAACGGCCCTACCGGCCGCCTGCGTGGCGGGCGAAAATGCGTCGCAGACACGACATTACGCCAGGCTGAGATTGGCATAGCGCACCAACAGCCGCTTGGGTCCCGCCTTGTCGAAAATAACGGTAATCTCCGCCCGGACCCCTTCACCCGAGACCCCTACGACAGTACCGCTGCCGAACTTCGGATGGCTCACCTTCTCGCCACCGCGGAAGCTGATCTCGCTCGATCTGACACCGTTTTCGGCTACTCCGCCTTCGGTGCCCGCCAGGCTGGGCGGTTGCCAAAGCTGCCGCGAGAACTTGCTGAGCTGGGCCACCTCGTTCAGCTCCTGGCCCAGCAGGTCGATCTCGCACAGCATCCCCTTTGGCACGTCCTGGAGGAAGCGGCTGGGGCGCGCCATGTCGGTACGACCGAACGACATTCGCGACTCGCAGTGCACCAGGAACAGCTCCTCCTGGGCCCGCGTGATGCCCACGTAGAGAAGCCGACGCTCCTCTTCGAGTTCGTGGAGGCTGGCCGTCGAGGACCGGTGCGGAATGAGGTTCTCCTCGAGACCCACCAGGAACACTACCGGGAACTCCAGGCCCTTGGCGTTGTGGAGGGTCATGAGCGTCACAGCTTCGTCCGGTACGTCGTCGTTCACCGCCTTTACCGCCCGGTCGTCCAGGCTGGCCATCAGCGATGCTTCGTCGAGGAACTGGCCGATTGAGCCGCCGCCATCCTCCTCCTGCCACTCGATCACCGCGTTGAGCAGCTCTTCCAGGTTCTCCAGCCGCCCTTGGGAGTCGAACGAACCCTCGTCCTTGAGAGCCTGCATGTAGCCGCTCTGGTCCATCACCGCCTTGAGGAACTGGGCGGCGCCCAAGGTGTCGGCCGCCTCGGTCAGGTCGGTCATCAGCTCCATGAATTCGTCGATGCGCCTGACCGCCGGAGTGCCGGGCAGGATTTCGTCTACTTTGCGCAGCGCGTCGACGAACCGCATCGTGTTGCCGGCGGCCCAGGATGTCAGCTTCTCCTCGCTGGTCTTGCCGATGCCGCGCTTGGGTCGGTTGAGGATCCGCTTCCAGGCGATGTCGTCAGACGCGTTGAGCGCCGCCCTGGCATAGGAGAGGATGTCCTTGACCTCACGCCGCTCGTAGAACCCTACTCCACCGACGATCTTGGCGGGAATCGACGCGCGCCGCATCGCCTCCTCGAGCACGCGGGACTGCGAGTTGGTGCGGTAGAGCACGGCGAAATCGTTCGGGCTCAGCTTCCGTTCGGCCATCAACCGCTCCACCGTGCGGGCCACGAAGTCGGACTCGCTGCGGTGGTCGGTGGCGCGGTAGATCCGTACCTTCTCGCCGGCGCCCTTGACCGGCTTCAGATCCTTTTCCAGTCGCCCCTGATTGTGGAGGATGAGGGCGTTGGCCAGCTCGAGCACCGAGCCGATCGAGCGGTAGTTGAGCTCCAGTTGGTAGACGGTGGCTTCGGGATAGTCCTTCTGGAAGTCGAGGATATTGCGTATGTCCGCACCCCGAAACGAGTAGACCGACTGGTCGGGATCCCCCACCACCATCAGGTTCCGGTCGGCCGCCCCGGCGAGCTGCGAGGTCAGCTTGTACTGAACCGCGTTGGTGTCCTGGTATTCGTCGACGTGCACGAACAGGGCGCGTTGCCGAACGAGATCCAGCACCTCTGGGCGGGTCTCGAAGAGCTCGACGGTGCGACCGAGTATGTCGTTGAAGTCGACGGCGTTGGCCTGGCGCAGGCGCGACTGGTAGCGGCCGTACGCCTCGGAAACGAGGTTGAGTTGCATTCCGGCCACCATGCTGCCGAACAGGCGCTCGCCCTCGCTTTCCAGCCCTTCCGGGCTCAGCAGGTTCGACTTCGCGCGATCGATCAGCGAACGCAACACCCTCGGGTTGGCGTCCGCCATGCCCTGCACGCTCGCCAGGATCTCCTTGAGCACCTCGAGCTGGTCGGTGTCGTCGTAGATGGCGAAACCGTTCCGCAATCCGATCAGTTCGCCGTAGGTGCGCAGCACCCGCAGGCAGGCCGAGTGAAAGGTGGCTACCCACAGGTCACGGGCGCTGGGACCTATCAGCTCGACCACCCGCTCGCGGAGTTCGCCCGCGGCCTTGTTGGTGAAGGTTACCGCCAGGATCTGCTGCGGCAGCACGCCGCGCTCTTCCATCAGATAAGCGACGCGCTGCACAATGGTGCGCGTCTTGCCGGAACCGGCGCCGGCCACGACCAGCGCCGGGCCTTCGAAATGCAGCACCGCGGCGCGCTGCTGGTCGTTCAGTTTCTCGAGTAGGGGATGATCGGGGATAGCTTCGGACACGGCGGGTCATCATACCGCCTGTTTCCCGGACGGCCGGCTGTCCCCGAACCAACTCCGGCAGAGGTCCGACATCATAGTCCCAGGCGAAGTGAGCGGCTGCATTTGGCCGGCCGGTCGCTTGCATCTCGGGCGTGAATGTCTTACAGAAACCGTTTTCACCAAAACTTTGAGGTATATTCAGATGTTCCGGACAATGATATAGCAAACCCGAGGACAGTTTAGGGGAACACATGAATCGATATGCACTTTTGTCTAACTACTTCTTAAGCCCCGTATGGCCCATACTATTAGTATTGGTTCTGGTCGGCTGCGGCGTCAGCGGAACGGACACCGATGGAACGAACACGGACGTCAGCGCTCCAGCGGTAGCTTCGACGAGTCCGGTTGGAGGCAGTTCCGGGGTGGCAACCAACAGCCAGGTCGTTGCCACCTTCGATGAAAAGCTGGACGCCACTACGCTCACGTCGGTCACTTTCACCTTGACGGGACCGGGCACGACGGCGGTTGCGGGCACGGTCAGCCACGACACCAGCATCACGACGGCCGTCTTTACGCCCGCCAGCGGGCTCGAGGCCGACACACTTTACACTGCTACTCTGGCGACCGGCATCGAGGATGCCGCGGGCAACGCCCTGAGCAACGCCTTCGCGTGGACATTTACCACCGATCTGGTGGCCGCTGTCGGCGAGCCGGTATTCCTCGGCACGGCTGGCGACTTCGTGATCCTGGCGAAGACGGCGATCTCGACCACCGGAACCACGGCTATCGTCGGAGATGTCGGACTGAGCCCTGCCGCGCAGAGCTACATCACCGGCTTTTCCGAGACACTTGACGCCTCGAACGAATTCGCGACGTCTGCCATCGTCACCGGGAAGATCTACGCCGCCGACATGGCGACCCCTACACCGGCCAAGATGACAAGCGCCATCGGTGACATGGAAACCGCCTACACCGACGCCGCAGGGAGAACCTCGCCAGACTTCACCGAGGTCGGTGCCGGCGACATCAGCGGCATGACCCTCACTCCGGGACTCTACAAGTGGGGCACCGGGGTTTCGGTCAATAGCGACGTCACACTGAACGGCGGCTCGAACGACGTCTGGATCTTTCAGATTGCGGAAGACCTCACGGTCGCGAGCGGCGTCCAGGTGACCCTGGCGGGCGGAGCCCTGCCGGAGAACATATTCTGGCAGGTCGCAGGCCAGGCGACGCTCGGAACGACGGCGGCCTTCAACGGGATCGTCCTGAGCAAGACGCAGGTCGTACTCGACACCGGCGCAACGGCAAGCGGCAGGCTGCTGGCGCAGACCGCGGTCACCCTGGACGCCAACGCCGTGACCGCCCCGTAGGGCTCGCATTGGTCCCCCCGGCAAGGGTGTGCGACTCGAGAAAGTGCGTGTAACGGCTACCTGCCGCTACCTGAATGAGGTGAGAGGGCCGGTCTTCCGGCCCTCTCACATTCAGCGCCGGGGCGACCGCCCTAACGTAGAGTGACGCATGTATGCTGCGCTCTGCTTCGACCTCGACGGAACCCTGGCCCGATTCGCGGGTGATTTCGACGAACTGCTCGACGGGTTGCGTACCGATCTGGGGCTGCTTGCCTGCGACTTCACGACCTTCAGACGGCGGGTGTCGACGGAGTTGCGGCGTGAAGGGCCGCTCACGTTGCGCTCGGCGTTGAGGATCGCGCTCGAAGGGCTCGAGCTGCGGGTTCCCGACGATCTGGGTCCAGTGGTGGAGCGGACCGTGCTCGATTACGCGAACGCGATGGCGCTCAGGGAGGGCGCCGAGGCGCTCCTGGCCCGGCTCGACCGGCTGCGCGTCCCGATGGCGCTGATTAGCAACGGACCCGACGACATGCAGCGTGCCGCGCTTGCCGCACTGGGGATCGAGCGGTACTTCACGGTGGTGCTGATTTCCGGTGACCCGGATGTGGCGGTGCGCAAGCCGCATCCGCGCATCTTCGACCTCGCCTGCAGCGGCCTCGCAACCTCGCCGGCCGACACCGTGATGATCGGTGACGATCTCGAAAGCGACATAGCCGGGGCCCTCGCTTTCGGCATGGCCGCGATATTGGTGAGCGAGTCGGGCGACGAGTGGGCCGGTGCCGGCGCCGTCGGCCGGGCGGGCGCTGAGCTTGCCGCCGGCGGCCCGTGCGCCGAAGCCTCCGCTGGCGGTGCCGACGCCGCTGGCCGTGCCGGCGCCCAAACCGTGACCGACCTCTCGGCCCTCGACTGCGTCCTGAAAGCGAGACTGAAAGCGAGAACCGCATGAGCGACGCAACCGGCGCGACCTCTTTCCGCCCGAGCGCCGGCGACTTCCTCGAGAACCCATATCCGACCTACGCCCGACTGAGACGCGAGACGCCGATCTTCTACCACGAACCGTGGCGAAAGTGGATTCTCACCCGCCACGCCGACATAGACGCGCTCCTGCGTGACCGCCGGCTCGGCAGGGTGATCCACCACCTGCTGGCGCCGGAGGAGTTGCCGTCGCAGGACCCCGAGCACGGCCCGTTCCGGGCGATCCAGGAAGGATCGCTGCTGGAGATCGAGCCGCCCGATCACACCCGCATCCGCTCGGTGGTCCACTCCGCCTTCACCCCCAGGCACGTGCGTGCGCTGCAGGCGCGGATCGAGGCCTTGTGCGAAACACTGGCGGACCGTCTGGCGGTCGTGCCGGAGCGGCGAGCAGACCTCATCCAGGTGTTCGCCGAGCCGCTGCCGGTCACCGTAATCGCCGAACTGCTCGGTATCCCCGAACCCGACCGCCACCGCCTGCTGCCATGGTCCAAGGCGATCATCGGAATGTTCGAGCCCGAGCGCACGGCCGCAGACGAGCGCGAGGCGGTGCGTGCGGCCGGAGAGTTCAGCGACTACCTGAGGTGGCTCGTTCCACGGAAGAGGCTCGAGCCGGCCGACGATCTGGTGACCAGGATGGTGGAGGTGCACGACCAGGATCCCGACCGCCTGAGCGAGTCGGAGATCGTCGCGAACTGCATCCTGTTCCTGGACGCCGGTCATGAGGCAGTCGTAAACGTTATCGGAAACGGCATGAAGGCCCTGCTCTCGCACCCGGCGGAACTCGACCGTCTGCGCGAAGACCGGGAACTGGTCGCGACCGCGGTGGAAGAGATGATGCGCTTCGATACGCCGCTGCAGTTCTTCGAGAGGTTCGCGCTCGAGGATATGGAATACCAGAGTCACCAATGGCCCAAAGGGACGAAACTGTGCCTTTACTATGCCAGCGCCAACCACGACGAGAGGGTCTTCGAGTCCCCGGAACGCTTCGACGTCGGACGCGATCCGAACCCGCACCTGGCGTTTGGAATGGGGCTGCACTACTGCATCGGCGCGCCGCTGGCGCGCCTCGAGCTCTCGGTCGCCCTGCGGACCCTGCTTCGCCGCTTTCCCGACCTGCGACTCGCCCAGCAGGAGTTTCGCTATCTGCCCAAGAACGTGTTCCGCTACCTGACCGAATTGCGGGTGGAGTATTGAGCGGGCTTGCCGGGCCGCTGCGATACACTGGGAACATGACAGACAAGGACAGAGCGTTCTACCGTGCCTGGGCCGAGATGCTGGACTGGATGCGGAAGTACGCCGAGGCCCGTGAAGTGGTGATGTTCGAAAAGGAAGCCGACTTTCCCGACTACATCTACCGGATGGAACGCCCCTACGACCTGCCGACCACGGTCATGTCGGCGAGCCTCTCGCAACTCGACGGGACACCGGTCCTGATGGTCAACGCCAGCCCGCGCCACACAGTTTTCAAGGAGGTGGGACTGCATCCGTTCCAGTCGCATTCATACCGAAAGATGAAGCTGTCCGCCGACGGCAGTGCGCTCGCCGAGGGCAAGAGGGTGTTCACGCGTGAGATGTTGGAGGCCCTGGCGGATGACCTGTTTCACCTAAAGGCCGAAGCCTGAGCGACCCCCGCGACGCCTCCGAGCAGGCCGGCCTGGCGCGCGCCGCACGTGGCGGCATCTGTGCCGGCTGTCTTCACGCCCAACTGGTGCGCTCCGCTCGTGGCAGCGTGTTTCTTCTCTGTCGCCATCCGGATCTGCCCAAATACCCGCGACAGCCGGTGTTGAGCTGTCACGGCTTCGCTCCGCCGTCGAGGCTGGAGCCGACCGGTTAGGTTCGACTGCGGCTCGAGCTCCCTCCCGCATCGAGGCTGCGCTCGCGGCCCGGTCTCGCCGCTACCGCCGGGCCGGCGCGTCCGCTCACTCGTGAGCCCGCCGCTCGCGGCCGGCGAGCGTATCGGCGAGGCGGCTCGCCAACAGCGGGGCAGTCAGGAAGCCGCGTCCACCGAACGCCCCCAGAAACCACAGGTCCGACTCCAGCTCTTCGACCATCGGCAGGTTGTTCGGGCGTTTTGCTCGCACGCCGGTCCAAACGTCAACGATCGGCGCTTCGGCCAAGGGTGGAATCATGCGCGCCGCCGATGCTCGGAGCAGCTCGGGAGCGTGCGGATCGCTGATGCCTGGATCCCGATGATTTCCACCCAGTAAAACCCGGTTTCCGGTCGATGCCAGGTATACCGAACCGGCAACGGGGTAGGGGAGGGGAGTGTCCGACGCCAGCGTGATCTGGTCGCCGGCGATTCGATCGAGCTGCGGAACCCGGGCCCCTGGAACGGAGCCGGCCCCCAGGCACAGAGCCACGCTCCGGGCAGCGATCGCTCCCCGTTCGGTGTGGGCGCGCCAGGTGCCATAGAGCCGCTCGAGCCGCTCGATCTCGCACTCCTCGATTACCTCGGCGCCCGTCGCGCGCACCGCCGAAACCAGGGCTGACAGGAGCCGCGAGGTGTCGACCCAGCCGCCGTCTTTCACCAGGAAGGCTCCCGCTGGCGCCCGGTACGCCTCCGGGAGTTCCGACTGACGCTCCATCCCGGGCAGCTCCTGCCAGGCGCGTGCCTGGCGGGCGTTCGAGGCTATCCGCAGGACTCCGCTGCGCCGCGCGCCAGGCTGTGCTCCGCCGGCTCGCAGCTCATCGGCTAGCCGCCAGAACGACGCAAGCCCCTCCAGGTCGTAGGGTCCCGGCTTTCCGCTGCGGCCGCGGTAAGGGTTGAGGAGCGCAGCGCCGACTGCCGAAGCCCCCAGGCGGCCGACGCGGCCGCGATCGACCAGCACGGCAGCTACGCCGCGTCGCGCCAGGGCATACGCCAGGCAGCAGCCGGCGATGCCGGCCCCGATCACAAGTACAGAAACCGGTCGGGGCGCAGTCGCCGACCGCCTCACGGTGCCAGCTTCAAGTGCCGGTCTCACGTGCCACGCTCACGTGCCAGTCTCATGGTGCCGGCTCCACGGCGCCGGTCTCGCGGCGCCGCCCTCACGGTGCAGGATTCATGGCACGGGCTCCAACGGTGCGGGCTCACCGTGCCGGCCTCACGGCGCCGGTCTCGCGCGGTACCTCCCGGTCGGGCGGTATCATGGTCGCGGCCTCGAGCCGAGGGAGGGAGCTGACGTCGTGTACGAATTCCTCAAGGGCCTTCACAACCTCCTGCGCTGGGTAGTGCTGCTGGGTGGGGTCTGGGCACTGATCGCCGCGCTGCGCGGGCTTTTCAGTCGGGCGCAGTGGACCGCATCCGAGCGGAGAGCCGGGGCGATCTTCGCCGGCAGCCTTCACCTGCAGATACTCCTGGGCGTGCTGCTCTACCTGGTCAGCCCGATCGTCCGCGGTGGTTTCAGCGATTTCGGCGGGGCGATGGGTGATGACGTCACCCGGTTCTTCCTGGTGGAGCATCTGGCGGTGATGATCCTGGCGGCTGTCGCCGCTCAGGTCGGACTCTCCACTGCCCGTCGCGCCACCGACGACAGGCGGAGCTTCGTGCGGGCGTCGATCGGTTTCGGTTTGGCCATGCTGCTGATCCTCTACGGCATCCCCTGGTGGCGGCCGCTGCTGCCCTGGGCCTGAGCATCGGGTCCCACTCATTACCCGGTCGTCCTGAGCGCAATGAGCATCTCCCGCTTGCCGCCGGCAGGGCCGCTAACCTTGCTCACCTGCAGTCCGGCCGCCTGCAGCCGGCGCCTCACCTCGCCCTTCACGGTATAGGTGGCGAGGGTGCCTCCCGGTGCCAGCGCTGCGGCAAGCCTCGCCAGGAACTCCAGGCTCCACAGCTCGGGGTTGGCGTCGGGACTGAAGGCGTCATGGTAGATGGCGTCGAATGCGTCTTCCTCCAGTTCGATCGCCGAGGCGTCGCCGAGCCGCAGTTCGAGCAGGGCGCCGGTGATCTCGCCGCGGTAGAGTCCCTCCGAAGGAGGCGGGCCGAGCCGTTCCCGGAACCGCAGATAGTCCTCCAACGGCGCGGCCGCATACTCGCCGTAACCGAGTTGCGACACCAGTGTCGCCGGCAACAGGTCACGCTCGAGCGCCACGTAGGCGAGGCGGGCGTTACCGGCGAGGGCTGTTTGGGCACTGAGCAGGAAGTTCAGTCCAGTGCCGAAGCCCACCTCCAGGACCTTGGTAGCAAGGCCGGAGCGTAGCCGCCGATCGGCGCCGCTGCCGGCCAGGAACACGTGCAAGGATTCGGCCACGGCACCGTGCCGGGAATGGAACGTCTGATTGAACCCGGTACTGAACAAGGTGGCGCTTCCGTCGTCCGTCACCTGCCGCTCGAGCTCGTCCACAACGCCACTTTAGCGCACGGACGGGTAAGCTGGAGGTATGCGCCGAGTGCTTGAAATGATGTGGTCATCGATTCTCTCGACTTGGATGTCGGTGCGTGACTGGCTGGATGGACTCGCCGGAGACGCCGGCGTGTGGCTGGTCGTTCTCTTAGTGCTCCTGGTGCTGATGGTGCTGCTGCTTTTCCTGTTGCCGGGCGGAAGCCGAACGGCACGAAACGAAGCGAAACCGGAACTGCTGGTGTCGCGCGGGGAGGTGCGCTCGTTCGAGGACAGCAGCGTCACCGAGCTGTCGATGCACGTCAGCAACCTGGGCGATGGGGTCGTGCAGCTTCTCGAGGTCGCCCTGCGCAGCGACCTGATGCCCACGCCGGAGACAGTCGAACTGAGCGTGCTGGTGCCGCGCTCCCGCTCGGTAGACGTGCGCGTTCCGGTCGAGGAGTTGCACGGAGACAGCGGTTTCCTGGACCTCTACTTCTACACTCCCCAGACGCGCAACCGCGGGTTCCGGCTGCGAGCCGCGCTCACCTGGGAGCCGTGGGAAGGTCGCTTCAAGGTCGAGCCGCTGGGCCAGCGGCTCGACGTAGCGAGGCGCCTGGCAAGCTCCCGAATCCAGCGGCGCCAGCGCGAAGAGTGGCGGCGCCGGCAGCGCGACCCGGGTGAGCAAGCGGCGGCGACGCCGTTGCAACCGGAGCCCGAGCCTGTCGCCGAATCGCCGGATGAAGGCGGCTCCGAACGGGAGCGGCTGGACTTTCCGTCCGACTTCTGAACGGGCGCTCCCGAACTAGGCGCCGCGCTCTACTCCAAGCGGCCTGCCCGTGCCTCACCCGGCGGCGGGCGTCAATGTCGGCAGGAGTGCCGGCGCCTGAAATCTGCGGCCGGGCGGCGGGCGCGTTCGGAGCGGATATGCTGTGGCGGTTACAGCAAATCACTCAGGAAAGCCTCTCCCTTTAGGGGGATGATTTGAGTGCTGCCGCTAGGGCAGTGTGTCTACACCGGCGAGAGAGTGTGCTATCGTGTAGTCTATGGGTGACGGCTACAAACGCCATAAGGGGGCGGTTGCTGAATTGCGCTACCACCTGATCTGGGTACCCCGTAGACGCCGCAAGGTGCTTGCTGGCGCTGTCGCCGAACGACTTGAAATGCTGCTGAGAGAGAAAGCCGCAGAGCTTGGCGTGGAGATTGAACACCTGGCGATTCAACCCGACCATCTCCACCTGTTCGTGAACGCGCCGCCGTCTTTAGCGGTAGCGCAGATTGTGTTTCGGCTCAAAGGTTATACCTCTCGCATTATTAGGCAAGAGTTTGCGCACCTTAAACGGATGCCGAGCATGTGGACAACGAGCTACTTTGCGAGCACGGCGGGCAAAGTCTCAGCATCCACCATTGAGCGTTACATTCAGCAGCAGAGCACCCGAGCATGACGACGCACCGCAAGGTCTACCGCTTCCGGGTTGACCCAACCCCGGCTCAGGCTGAGCAGATGTACAGCATGGCGGGCGCCAAGCGGTTCGTGTTCAATTGGGCCCTGGCACGGCGCAAAGACCACTACGCCGAACACGGTGAGGGTCTTTCGGCGAAGGTGCTTTCGGCTGAGCTGACCGCTCTTAAGAAGCAGCCTGATAGCGAGTGGCTTAAGGGTGTGGATTCGCAGCTTCTACAGCAAGCCCTGAGGGATGTTGATCGGGCTTTTCAAAACTTTTTCGACAAGCGCGGCCGCTTCCCGCGCTTTAAGTCCAAGCGTCGTGAGATACCCTCGTTTCGCATCCCGCAGCGGGTCAAGGTCGAGGCTGGCAAAGTGTATGTCCCGAAAGTCGGTTGGGTGAAAGCACGTCAGTCTCAGCCGGTAGACTGCCCGACCAAGAGTGCAACGTTCAAGCGAGATGCCACGCGACGTTGGTACGTGACCCTCACGGCTGAGTTCGAGATGCCCGAGGTACCGCTGCAACCTGCCGAACCTAACAACGTTGTCGGTATCGACCTCGGCTTAAGAGATTTCGCGGTGCTGAGCACAGGCGAGCGCATCGCCCCGCCCAAGCACTACCGGCAGTCAGAGCGCCGCTTAGCGAAAGCCCAGCGACGCCTGTCACGTCGCCAGAAGGGAAGCAAAAACCGTGACAAAGCCCGCTTGACCGTCGCTCGAGTACACCTGAAAATCAGGAACCAACGTGCGGACTTTCTCCATAAGTTGACTACCTCGCTGGTTCGGAGTCGTGACGGGCTGTGCATCGAAGACCTCTCGTTTAGTGGCATGGCGAAAACCAAGCTTGCCAAAAGCGTGCTGGACGCTGGCCTCGCTGAGTTCCGCAGGCAGCTTGAGTACAAGTCGGTTTGGAACGGCAGGCACCTGGCAGTGATACACCGTTGGTATCCGAGCACCAAGCTTTGCCAAAAGTGCGGCACGCTAAACACCCTGACGCTAGCCGACAGAGTGTGCACCTGCACTTGCGGCGCTCATTACGACAGAGACTCAAACGCAGGCTCAGAACATCCGAACTGAAGGTTTAAGGATGATGGAGGCTGCCGGACAGACAGACTCCCTAAACGCTTGTGGACGCGACGTCAGCCCTCGCTGTGTCGAGGCGGTTGCGGTTGAAGCAAGAATCCCCCCGCTTTAGCAAAGGGGAGTGTCAAGGAGGCTATATGAAGATCGAACGCGTGGAACTCCGGGAGCTGGCGGTGCGCCTGCGCTTCCGGTTCGAGACCAGTTTCGGTGTGGAGCAGGAGTTGCGGAAGGTGCTGCTTACCGCCTACGGCGATGGGTTGGAGGGTTACGGCGAGCTGACCAGCGGCGGCTGGCCGGGCTACAGCTACGAAACCGGCGACACCGGTTGGCTTGCGCTGGAGCGCTACTTGCTGCCGAGAGTGCTGGGTCGCGACTTCCGGACCCCCGCCCAACTCCTGCACGAGCTGCAGCCGATCCGCGGACACAACATGGCCGTGGCAACGCTGGAGACCGCTTTCTGGGACCTGCAGGCCAAGGCGGCCGGGCTGCCGCTGTGGGAGATGCTCGGCGGCCGTCGAACCGAGCACCCCGTCGGAGCGTCGATCGGAATCCAGGAGAGCGTCGAAGCCACCGTGGATTCCGCGCGTACGCATGCCGAACAGGGCTATCGTAGGTTGAAGTTCAAGATCAAGCCGGGGTGGGATGTGGAACCGCTGCGGGCGGTGCGCCAGGCGCTCCCCGACATGCCGCTGACAGTCGATGCCAACAGCGCCTACCGCCTGACCGACGCGCGCGTCTTCCAGGAGCTCGACGAGCTGGGGCTCGACTACATCGAGCAGCCTCTCTCGCACGACGACCTGATCGACCACGCCTCGCTGCAGGCGATGCTGGCCACCCCGCTGTGCCTGGATGAGTCGATCCACTCACCGGAGGACGCCCGCAAGGGGCTCGAGCTCGGCGCGGGCCGGGTCATCAACGTCAAGCTCGGTCGCGTTCGGGGCCACCTGATGTCGCGCAGGGTCCACGACGTGGCGTTGTCGTTCGGCGCTCCGGTGTGGTGTGGCGGAATGCTCGAACTGGGAGTCGGCAGGGCCCACAACCTCCACCTGAGCTCGCTGGAGGGTTTCTCCCTGCCCGGAGATACCGCGTCGGCCAGTCGTTACTGGGAAGAGGACATCGTGGAGCCGGTTTTGGACGCCGTCGACGGGGTACAGAAGATTCCAGAGGGCGCGGGTCTCGGCGTGCAGCTGCGCACCGATCTGATCGACCGGTTGACTGTGCGTAAGCAGGTAATCGATGCCCGTTGAGCTCTCCTCGCGGCGCGGTCAGTACTCCGGTGACACGGGCATGACCAGCCACAAGACCAGGTACAGCAGCGCGCCGGTGCCGCCGAAGAAGAGCGCTACCGCGAACACTACCCGCACGAGCGTCGAATCGATTCCGAGATAGTGCGCCAGCCCGCCGCACACCCCGCCGATCATCCTGTCGGTTCGTGACCGCATGAGCTTCTTGTCGTTCATGGTTCGAATCTACCAGTCGAACGCCGCCTCTTGCGGCGAGACGCGCTGCTATTGCGCTTGGCGGTTCTCTGGGGGCTTTGCAATCTCGTTACCGAGGCCCCAGCCAAACTGAGGGTAAGGACGATCGGCACCGCGGGGCCCCGCTCGCTCAACCGGTCAACGGCGCTCGGCAGCGCACGCAGTAACCCTGGTCGGGCACGCGCTCGCTACAGCTCGGGCAGACCAGGGAGCCGCTGACGACGGCGCGTACGCCCCGCTGTGCAAGTTCGCCGGCGATGAGGATAGCGTCCTCCTCGGTGACGTCTTTGACCGTCAGTTCCACCTCTCCCGCGCGCGCCGTCACCATGAATGTGCCCGATCGGTACGGCTGCGCGCCGGAGCCGCGGTTCCCCTCGCCGACGGCGTCCCGCACCTCCTGGAAGAACTCCCACAGATCCCGTTCCGCCATGGCGCAATGGTAGCTCGAGCTTCGCCGACACCGCTGCGTGGAGGCCACCGATAGACTGTGTCATGGAGACCCGAACAAGGCCACGAATGCTGGACAGCCTGATTGGCAATACGCCCGTGGTACGCCTCGTGCGTGTAATCGAGCCGGGCATGGCCGAGGTGTGGATCAAGCTCGAGGGCCACAACCCCGCCGGCAGCATAAAGGACCGAACCGCACTGGGCTTGATCGACGACGCCGAGGAGCGGGGCGTGCTGCGACCGGGTTCGGGCCAGACCATCGTGGAACCGACCTCTGGGAATACCGGCATCGGCCTGGCTTTCCTATCGGCCGTTCGCGGCTACCGTTGCCTGATCGTGCTCCCTGACACCATGAGCGAGGAACGGGTCCGGACGCTCCGTGCCTTTGGAGCCGAGCTCGAGTTCACTCCCGGCGAACTGCGCATGCAGGGGGCGATTCCACGGGCCCAGGAGCTCGCCGAGGAGTTGGGCGGATGGATGCCCAATCAGTTCGAGAATCCTGCGAATCCCGCCTATCACCAGCGGGTAACAGGTCCGGAGCTGTGGGCGCAGATGCAAGGACGGGTCGACGCCTTCGTATGGGCTTCGGGAACGGGTGGCTCGATCAGCGGTATCGGCCGCTATCTCAAGGAGATGAAGCCCGACACCAGGGTCGTGGCGGTGGAGCCGGCGCGTAGCGCCGTGATCAACGGATTCGAGAAAGGGCAGCACAAGTTCCAGGGGATGGGCCCCGGCTTCATTCCGGGAAACCTCGACCTCGACCTGCTCGACGGCTGCCGCATGGTCTACGAGGAGGACGCCTTCCCGTTGGCCCGGCGTCTCGCCGCCGAGGAGGGGATATTCGTCGGCATGTCGTCCGGAGCAACAGTGTTCGCCGCTCTGGACGTCGCGCGCGAGCTGGGCCCCGGCAAGGTGGTGGTGACGATGGCGGCCGACACTGGGGCGCGCTACATATCCACCGAGCTCTTCGACAACGAGCACTCCGGAGCGGTTTAGGCCGGCGTCTCCTGCAGCTCCAGCAACTCGACGAGCGGGTCGTGCAGCCTGCCGTTGGTGGCGATGAGAACGGGGTCGCCGAGGTCGTAACCCCCGCCGTCGCCGCCGCTCACGCGACCACCTGCTTCCGCGATGATCAGCACCCCGGCTGCCACGTCCCAGGGATTGAGGGTGAGTTCCCAGAAGCCGTCCAGGCGGCCGCAGGCGACGAAACAAAGGTCGAGGGCGGCCGCGCCCGGCCGCCTGATCGCCCGTACCCTCGGGAGAACTCGCATCAGGACCCGGGCGTTGTCCATCAGCTTGTCGCGGTCGTAGGAGAATCCGGTAGACAGTAGCGCACGGCCGGGGTCGGGCTCGCTCGAAACTCTTATGGGCGCCCCGTCGAGGAAGGCTCCGGCTCCCCTGACCGCGCTGAACATCTCGTGGTGAACGCTGTCGAGCACCACTCCCACCTCGATCTTTCCGGCGATCTCGAGAGCGATCGACACGCAGTAGAACGGGAAGCCGTGCGCATAGTTGACGGTGCCGTCGAGCGGGTCGACGATCCAGCGATACTCGGCCTCGCTGCCCGGCCCGCCCATCTCCTCGCCCAGCACCGCGTGTCCCGGATGACGCTCCTCGACGATCTCCCGGATGCGCTGTTCGCACAACCTGTCGACTTTCGTCACCAGATCGGTGTCGTTCGACTTGGTAGTCACGTCCAGCTCGCCACCGACGTAGAAACGGTGGATGCGCGCGGCTTCCTGGGCGGCGAGGACGGCGGTTCGTAAGTATTCGGTCTGCTGATCGGTCATGCGGGTCACTATACCGGCGGCGCGGGCGGCCGATTTCGTTCGGGCACCAGGCGGGCTCACACACTGCCGTCACCGCCGCCGTCTCCAGCGATTTCTTGACATGCGGTCCGTGCCCGCCTACAGTATGCTCGCCGACATCCGCCATCGCGATCGGCAGGTGAACGAGCTGGTGGAGGCGCTGGCCCGGGCACGGGAGCGGATTGCCGGCGAGGCAGCGGCGTGACCGCCGGCAAGGAAACCGGTTGCGAGGAGCCGACGACATGACACCGAAAAAGAGTGTGCTCGAGCAGTTGCCGGTGGAGAACCCGAACGCAGCGATCGAGCGGCGCCGGCTGACTGGGGAGCGACTCGAGCTGATCGACTACCGCTACCAGCCGGGCTCGACCTTCCCGATGCACGCTCACGAATCGGAGCAGCTCACGGTGGTGCTCGCCGGCGAGCTGGTGTTCGTTTTCGAGGAGGGGGAGGAGCGACTGCAGCCCGGCGAGGCGCTGCTGATCGAGGGGGGCCGGCCCCACGGTGCCTACGTCCCGGCAGGGGCGTCGGTCACGCACACCTACAACGTGTTCACACCGGTACGGGAGCGACCGCCCGGCTGAGCGGCGAGGATCAGTCCGACTCGGTCGTCCCCACCGGCCGCACGTCGTCGTCGCGCCGCTCTACCATGTCCGCATCGTCCACCAGCCGCTGGGTCCGGTTTACTATCTCGGCCGGCGACGGCACCATCTCGGCGATAAGCCGCGCGTGTCGGTCGAACGTCAGGTAGCTGTAGGTCCAGTTGACCAGAGCGTTGAAACGGTTCTGGTGGCCCGGCAAATAGATCAGGTGGATGAACAACCATCCCAGCCAGCCGAGGAAACCGGTCAGCCGCAGGTTGCCGAACCTCCGCGAGAGTTGGGCCACGCCGGCGTCCCGGCCGATGATCGCCATCGATCCCGGGTCGTCGTAACGGAACTCCCGGCTCTCTTCGCCGTTGACTCGGCGCAGCACCTCGCGCGCCGCATGCTTGCCTTGTTGGATCGCCACCTGGGCCACCTGGGGATAGGGGGATCCGTCGGCATCGGTGGCGCCCGAGGCGTCGCCGGCCACGAAGACGTGGTTCCGCCGTGGCAACGAAAGGTTTCCGTTAACGGCCACCCGCCCGCCGCGGGTGAGTTCCACGTCGAGCGAATCCACCAGCGGATGGCCCCGCACCCCGGCGGCCCAGATGAGCGTTCGGGTGGGGATGACCTCGCCGTCGGCGAGCACCGCGCTGCCGGCGCGGACTTCCGCGACGGCCGTGTCGAGCCGTACTTCCACGCCGCGGCGCTGCAGGGTGTCGGCGGTATAGCGTTGCAGGCGCGGCGCGTAGGGAATGAGCAGGCGGTCGGTCATCTCCAGCAGGATCACCCGAGCGCGACCCACATCGAGCCGTGGGTAGTCGCGCGGCAGCACCCGCCGGAACAGCTCGACCAGCGCGCCGGCCATCTCCACACCCGTGGGGCCGCCACCGACGATGACGAAGTTGAGCGCACCGTCGTCGATCAGCGCCGGGTCCGCGGCCGCCCGCTCGAACTGGCGGAGGATGTGCGAGCGGATGTTGACGGCCTCGCTGAGGCTCTTGAGGAAGTAGCCATGGCGCCGTACGCCGGGAATGCCGAAGTCGTTATAGACCGCTCCGACCCCGACTATCAGGTAGTCGAAGCGAACGTTCCCGCCGCTGCGCAGTCTGAGCTCGTCGGTCTGCCAGTCGACGCCGGTAACCGTCGCCTGGCGGAACTCGAAGTTCGCCTGGCGGCGGAATATTCCGCGGACGGTGCGGGCTATCTCCTCGGGCTCGAGCTGGGCGGTGGCCACCTGATAGAGCAGCGGCTGGAAAGTGTGGTAGTTGTGCTGGTCGATCAGCAACACGCGCACCGGCGCGTCGCGCAGCATCTTGGCGGCGTAGAGGCCGGCGAATCCGGCGCCGATGATGGCTACCGTCGGCCGTTCAGTCGTCATCGCGCGGCACCTTCAGTCCGCCATTTCGAGGGCGATCCTGCGTCCCGTCGGAGTATCGGCCAGCCCGCCCTCACCGGTTTCCCGTAACTCGGGAGGCAGCAGCCGGCCGACCGAGGCCATCGCCTGCACGACTTCGTCGGGCGGGATGGGCGATTCGACGCCGGCGATCGCCAGTTGTGCCGACGCCACCGCATGGACGCTGAAAAAGGCGTTGCGGCTCACGCACGGAACCTCGACATAGCCGCCGACCGGATCGCACACCAGGCCGATGCTGTTCATGAGGGTCTGGGCGGCGGCGTGTACCGACTGGTGGGCGTTGCCGCCGAGAAGCTCGCAGACGGCTGCAGCGGCCATGGCGGCCGACGAGCCGATCTCCGCCTGGCAGCCGCCGGTCGAACCGGCGATGAACATTTTGCGGCCGATGATCTGCCCGATGCCGGCCGCCAGAACCAACGGTCCCAGAAGTTGCTCGTCGTCGTAACCAAGGTGATCCGCCACTCCCAGGAGGGCGCCAGGAAGCGTCCCGGCGCTGCCGGCCGTGGGCGCGGCGACGATACGCCCCATGCGGGCGTTCTCCTCGTTGACGGCCATTGCGTAAGCCTGCACGCGCTTCAGCAACGGGGACGCCAGCAGATCATCGGCCTCCCACAGCCGTTTGGCGTTCCAGCCGACCATGCCCGTCCGGCTCGGTTTGTCGCTGCTCAGTCCGCGGGCTACCGAACCCCGCATCTCGCTCAACCGGTTGCGCATGCTCGCCAGCAGCGCTTCCCGGGCCGCCTCGTCGTCCCCGGCTTCCTCGGAGAGGACAGCCGCCGATGCCGCCCCGGTGAATGCCGCCAGTTGGTTCAGATTCAGTTCGTCTTTATCGTTGCTCACGTGCGCCCCCTTCGCCACTCATTACCTCCGGCAACATCCTCACCCAGCCTACGTAGGGCAGCCGGCTCAGGTAATCGAGCACGTATTGCGACAGGTGCTTGTCGATCTCGACCGACATCATCGCCTGACCCCCACGCTTCCTCCGGGCGGAGTGGAGCCTGCCGATGTTGCCTTCGTCGTCGGCGATCACCCGCGCGACCCGCGCGATAACCCCGGGCCGGTCGTCGTGCTGAACGAGCAGGGCGAAGCAGTTGCCGGAGAAGTCGATCTCGAAGCCGTTGACTTCGAACACGCGCACGAGGCCGCCGCCGAGGCTCGACCCGGCCATGCTGAGCCGTTCGGCCGCGCTCGTCAGTTCGATTCGAACGCTGTTGGGATGCACGTCGCCGAGGTCGCGGCTGTCGAATTCGAAGCCGATGCCGGCGTCACGGGCGAGTTGCGTGGCATCGGGGATTCGCGGATCGGCTGGGAACATCCCCAGAAGGCCCGCCAGCAGGGCCCGGTCGGTGCCGTGCCCCTTGGCCGTCTTGGCGAATGAACCGTGGAGGGTGAGACGCGCGGTCAAAGGCGCCGAATCCAGCATGCGCCGAGCCAGCAACGCCAATCGGCACGCGCCGGCGGTGTGCGAACTCGACGGTCCGATCATCACCGGTCCGATTACGTCGAGGAGTCCCATGGCTACGTGAGCAGCCTAGCAGATGCATGGGCTCCCCTCATGGAGCCGGGCTTTCAGATAGCCGCGTCTCGGCTTGGTGTCAGACCACGCTGCCTCGGTCGATACCGGCCGGTGGACCGGCGCAATCACGATTGTCAACCTCGGACCCGCTCCTTGAGGCTCTTACCCGGTTTGAAGGCGGGGTACTTGCTGGCAGGGATGGCGATCTTGGTCCGGGTACCCGGCTTCACGCCGCTTCGGGCCCGACGTTCACGAACCTCGAAAGTGCCGAAGCCGGTGAGCTGGATCTTGCACTGGTCGTCGAGATGACTGCTGATCTTGCCCAGGACGCTGTCAACGACCTCCTTGACATCCTTCTTCCTGATGCCCGTCTCTCCCGCCACCATGTCGACAAGCTCGGCCTTCGAAACGGTCCGCTGTTTCGCCATCTCCGCCTCCTTGATTGTGACTTGGCCGACACTTTATCACGCCTGCCGGTGGTGGGCAAGTTGGCGGGCGGCTCCTTACTGCCGTTGCCGTTCGGGCGTGCTCGCCAGCTCCCGGTCGGCGGGCAGGAGTTCGTTCACCCGGTCCATGACCTCGCCTGTTAGCGCCTTGATGTCGTTGCGATCCCGGCCCTCCGGCCTGATCGGGGTTCCGAAACGAACGTGATAGCGCTTTCCCTCGCGCCAGATCGCGGCGGGCTGCAGCGGTACGCCGGCCCGCAGGGCAAGGAACGCGGCCCCGTCCAGCGCGGCTACGTCTCCGGCGTTGCGCGTGCCCTGAATGAAAATACCGATCGCCACGCCCTCGCGCAGCCGCTTGAGGGAGTACTTGATGGCGCCCAGGTCGCTGCGCGACCGGTCTACCGGGAACGCCCGCAGTCCGAGCGCCAGCGCCCGCATGTAGCGGTTTTCGAAGAGCTCTTTCTTGGCCATGTAGTTGATCTCGCGCGGCACCGCCACCCCCATCACCGGCGGATCGAGAGTCGAGAAGTGGTTGCTGGCGACCACCAGCCCGCCTTCGCGCGGGACCAGCTCCGCCCCCTCGATATCGAGGCCGTACGCCAGCCTGGCGTAGATCAGGAACGCCGTGCGTCCGAACCAGAAGAACCAGGCGCGCTGCATCAGGCGGGTGATCGTTTCCATGACGGCTATTCTACGTCGGTCGTAGCAGCTGTCGCCCCGCCGGCGGGGTCGACCACCGGATCCGGACGGCTTGCCCCGCTCGACCGGCGCCGCTCAGCCGGATTCGGTCTGGAGGGTTGGCGGGTCGCGGCGCCAGGCGCTGATCTCGGCGGTCAGCAGAGCGCCCACCAGGAACATCAGCAGCGCCAGATAGAGCCACAGCAAGGTCACCACCACGCTGGTGATAACCCCGTAGATGACGTTGAACCGATCGGTGTCGAACGTCAACACCAACAGCGACCGAGTGAGGGCGATGCTGATCGAGCTGAAAACTCCGCCTACGACCGCCCCCACCCAGGAGCTCGAGCGGCGCGGCAGGAAGCGAAACGCCAGGGTGAATGCCAGCGCGGCCAGCGCCAGCCGCAGCACCAGAGCCGAGGCACGGTTGAACCAGTAGCTCAACCAGCCGGGAATCAGCGCCGGCAGTTCGACGTCCGGCATCGGCATCCGCGAGCCGATGATCTCCGAAACCTGCGACAACGACGACAGCAGGGCACCGCCGACAATCTCCACGCCGATGACCAGCGCGACCACGATCACCAGCAGCAGGGCCACCAGGCGGCGGCGCACGAAGCTCCGTGTTTCGCTCACGTCGAAGATGACCTCGAGCGCAAGTTGCAACGAGGTGAAGAACCCGCTGGCCGCCCACACCAGCACAACCAGCGACAACACGCTCCGCAACAGCGCCCCCTCGGAGAGCTGGGCAACGATCGTCTCGAAGCTCCGCACCACCACTTCGGAGCTGTTCTCCTGCAACGGCATGACCTGACTCACCAGGTCGGCGAGTACCAGCCGGTACCGGCCGGCGAGGTCCGGCCTGGTCTGCAGCAGCACGCCCAGCCAACCACCGAGGAGGAGCAGGAGTGGTCCGAGCGAGAACGCCGCGTAGTAGGCCAGTGCCGCGGCCAGCATGGTGAGGTAAGAGGCGCGAAAACGCCGTACCAATCTGCCCGCGAACACCCACGGAACGCTGCGGTGGATGTCGCGCAGGGCAGTCACGGTTTCAGGCTTGCGCTGTTTCCCGCTCGCGGCGGCGGTCGAGGTACACCACCACCAGCGCGCCGGCCAGCGCGGTCAGCGCGTGCAACGCGATCCACACAGTCGCCCGCGGTTCCCAGGGAAGCTCGACCGCGAACAGCTCCTGTTTGCTTGCGCTGACCACGAACAGTTGGGGAATCGCGTGCAGCAGCGGGGAGACCAGGAGTGCCGGGTAGCGCCAGGCGTACTCGAGACCGATCATCGCCAGCATGTTGGATGCGAGCACGATGGGCAGCATCACCAACCAGTCCGGGTCGCCGCTTATCAGCCCCAGGGGCGGTGCCAGCAGAGCCGTCAACTGGGCGGCGGGCGGGCCGCCGATGGAGAAGGACAGGTAGGAGAAGAACAGGACACCGGTACTGCGAAAGGCGAGCGGAAGCGGCGCGACTGCGCACGCCACCGCGGCCAGGAACAGGAAGGCGCCGATGACGAGGCGCTGAGGCGCCGGGGCTGTTCGGATCACGCCAGTATCCTAACCGAAGCTCCCCCGGGCACGGACCTCATGAAGGCGTCGGAGGATTCTGACCGACTGGCGATGGTCTGAACGACGGCTCAGGCGACATCCTTGACCCGGTTCCTCTCATTGATCTCCGGGACGTGGCGGAGGAACTCGCCGGTTGCCGAGTCCCTGTCCTGCGCTACGCTCTCGGGTGTCCCGGTGACCACTATCGCGCCGCCGCGAGCGCCGCCATCGGGGCCCAGGTCGATGATCCAGTCGGCGGTCTTGATCACATCGATGTTGTGCTCGATCACGGCAAGGGTATTGCCGCCGTCGACGAGCCGTTGCAACACGTCCAGGAGCTTCCTGGTGTCGTCGAAGTGCAGACCGGTGGTGGGCTCGTCGAGAATGTAGAGAGTCTTGCCGGTAGAGCGTCGGCCGAGCTCCGAGGCCAGCTTCACCCGCTGCGCCTCGCCTCCCGAGAGGGTGGGGGAGGGTTGACCGACCTTGATGTAGGAGAGGCCCACGTCTTTCATCAACTGCAGCTTGCGAGCGACGTTGGGGATGTTCTCGAAGAAGTCCAGCCCCTCGTCGACGGTCATCTCGAGGACGTTCGAGATCGACTTGCCGCGTATCTTCACCTCCAGCGTCTCGCGGTTGTAGCGCGCGCCCTTGCAGACCTCGCACGGCACGTAGACGTCAGGCAGGAAGTACATCTCGACTTTCACGGTACCGTCGCCCCGGCACGCCTCGCAGCGGCCGCCCTTGACATTGAAGGAGAAGCGCCCCGCCTTGTAGCCGCGCTTGCGTGACTCCGGAGCGCGCGCGAACAGGTCGCGGATGTCGGTGAATATGCCGGTGTAGGTGGCGGGGTTGGAGCGCGGCGTGCGGCCGATCGGACTCTGGTCGATCTCGATTACCTTGTCGATGTGCTCGCTGCCGAGAATTCGGTCGTGCGCTCCCGGTTGCGCCTTGGCGCGGTAGAGCTGCTTGGCAAGGCTGGCGTGGAGGATGCCGTGAACGAGCGTCGATTTGCCCGACCCAGAAGGTCCGGTGATGCAGGTCATAGTGCCCAACGGGATCTCGACGTCGATATTGCGGAGGTTGTGCTCGCGAGCGCCCTTTACCATCAGCTTCTTGCCGCTGCCCTCGCGGCGCCGTTTCGGCACCTCGATCTTCAGCTCGCCTCGCAGGTATGCGGCGGTGAGCGACGCCGGGTGGCGGGTGAGCTCGGCCGGCGTTCCCGCCGCCACCACTTCGCCACCGTGTATACCGGCGCCGGGCCCGAGGTCGACGATATAGTCCGAGGCCAGCATGGTGTCCTCGTCGTGCTCGACGACGATGAGCGTGTTTCCCAGGTCGCGCAGGTTGAGCAGCGTGCGCAGGAGCCGGGCATTGTCGCGCGGGTGCAGGCCGATCGAGGGCTCATCCAGCACGTACAGCACACCGGTGAGCCCGGATCCGACCTGGGTGGCCAGCCGAATCCGCTGGGCCTCGCCGCCGGAGAGGGTATTGGCGCTACGGTCGAGCGACAGGTAGTCGAGCCCGACATCTTCCAGGAATCCCAGCCGGGCGTTCACCTCGCGGAGGATCGGCCGGGCAACCTGACCGGCCGGACCGGGAAGCTCCAGTGAGCCGAAGAACGCGTGTGCATCGAGCACGGTCATTCCCGAGAGCTCGGCGATGTTGTGCTCGCCCACTCGTACCGCCAGGACCTCGGGCTTGTAGCGGCTCCCAAAGCAGTGCGGACAGGCGACCAGCGACATGAACTCCTCGAGGCGCTCACGAGCGTACTCGCTTGCCGCTTCCTTCAGGCGCCGGTCGAGGTTGGCGATAACTCCTTCGAACTCAGCCTTGAAGCGCATCGTCTCCCGCCCACCGCGCTTGTAGATCACGTCGACGGGCTCGCTGCTGCCCTCGAGGATCGCGGTCCTGACGTGATCCGGCAGGTCTCGCCAGGGTGTGGACAGTTCGAAACCGATGGTGTCGGCCAGGGCGTTGAGTCGGTCCCAGTAGAACACCTTGTTGCCGTCACTACGGCCGCCGCTCCACGGGGCGATCGCCCCCTCGGCTACCGAGAGCGAGTCGTCGGGCACTATCAGGTTGGGGTCGAACTGCTGCAGGTAGCCGAGTCCGCTGCAGCGCGGGCAGGCGCCGTAGGGCGAGTTGAACGAGAACACCCGCGGTTCCAGCTCCTCGAGGAAGGTGCCGTGTTCGGGGCAGGCGAACCTCTCGCTGAACAGCTCGTCGATACCGTCGTCGGGCATCCACGCCCGCATCAGGCCGTCACCATTCAACAGTGCCAGCTCGACCGACTCGGCGATTCGAGCCCGGTCGTCCTCGCGCAGCACGACGCGGTCGACCACCAGATCGATGTCGTGCTTCTCGTAACGCTCGATGTTGCCTGTCAGCGCTTCATCGAGGGTGAGCACGTTTCCGTCGAGCCGGATCCGAGCGAAGCCCTCTTTCTTGAGGTCGGCGAATAGCTTGCGGTACTCGCCCTTGCGTCCGCGCACGACCGGCGCGAGTAGCATCGCCCGCACGTCGGCGAAGCGCGAAAGCAACTGCACCACGATCTCGCTGGCCGACTGGCGTTCGATGGGCCGTCCGCAGACCGGACAGTGCGGGGTGCCGGCGCGCGAGAACAACAGGCGCAGATAGTCGTGTATCTCGGTCACGGTTCCTACCGTCGACCGGGGATTGTGCGAGGTGGTCTTCTGATCGATCGAAATCGCCGGCGACAGGCCGTCGATGCCATCGACGTCCGGCTTGTCCATCACCCCCAGGAACTGGCGGGCGTAGGCCGAAAGGCTCTCGACGTAGCGCCGCTGCCCCTCCGCATAGATGGTGTCGAAGGCCAGCGTCGATTTGCCCGAACCCGACACGCCGGTAAAGACTATGAACTTGTTGCGCGGCAGTTGGAGAGTGATGTCTTTGAGGTTGTGCTCGCGCGCGCCGCGAATAACAAGGTCCTGCAACGGGAGACGCCTCCTTCGCGCTGGGCGGGCGAGGCAAGCCGCTGATAGTGCCCGATCATGTGTCCGAGCTCGCCTCGCCCCAAACACGCGAGTATATCAGGAGCTTCCTGTTTGCGGGCGTTCAGGGCGTCACTCTGGGACCCCTGTCGGGGTCGGTCGGCTCACGCCGGGCGGTCGTTCCCTCTCATCTCGTCCTCGCCAGCAGGCGACGGGTCCGGCTCGTTGCCGCCAGTCTCGTTTCCGGCAGGACCGGTGCCGCCGGGACCGTCGTCGCGCGTGTCGCGCCGTTCGACTGCCAGGGTAAGGTTGGCAACCAGGGCAGCGATCGCCCCGACGGCCGCCCAGGCGGGCAACAGCAGTGTGCCGATCACGCCGACCGTCAGCGGCACCTCGATGAGCGTCTTGCCTTCTTCGTTCTTGATGGTGATGCGGCGCACGTTCCCTTCGCGCACCAGCTCCTTGATCTTGGCGATAGCGTCCTCACTTCGCACCCTGAACTCTTCGACTACCGTGCGCTCGCCGCTGGCTCGCTGGCCCTCTGCTCGCGCGTCGGTTCTCTGGCGGCCTTCGCTGTCGTGGCGTTCACTCATGTTCGCTCCAATCGTGCGACTGGTACCTGTGCCATGGTAAGGCCGGCCCGAGAAAGTTACCCTTTCCTCGAGAACATGAGAATCGACCTGCACTGTCACACGGAAGCTTCCCACGATTGCGCCTCACCGTTCGACGCGGTGATCACGCGATGTCGGCAACAGAGTATCGCGGTCCAGGCAGTAACCGATCACGACGAGATTCGCGGTGCGGTCGAGTTGAAGCGAATGGCCACGGCCCCCGGTGATCCCCGGATAATCGTGGGGGAGGAGGTGACCACGCGCGAGGGGGAGATCATCGGGCTGTTCCTTGAGGAGAAGATTCCGACAGGGCTTTCCCCAGAGGAGGTCGTGTCGCGCATCCGCGAGCAGGGCGGGTTGGTGCTCCTGCCCCACGGCTTCGATCCACTCAAAGCCCACCGGCTGTCACCGGCCGCGCGCGAGCGAATCGCGGACGACATAGACATCGTCGAGGTGTTCAACGCGCGCGTTTCCCATCCGAGGCGCAACACTCAGGCGTCGCAATGGGCCGCCGAGCGGGACCTCCCGGCATCTTCGGGCACCGATGCTCACATCGTATCGGCGCTCGGCACCTCGTGGGTCGAAACACCCGAGCGGGATATAGACGGGCCCGGGGCGCTGCTGGAGGCGTTGCGCGCTGGAACGGTGAGCGGAACCTGGACCCATCCGGTTGCGGCATACGCCTACAAGCTCTGGGACTCCGGGCGGCGAGCGGCGTACCGTACCTGGAAGGGCTTCAGCGGCGGGGTCGAGGCCGCCGTTGCCGGCGACCGGCAGGCCGGTTGAGCCTCCAGCAGTCGCGTTCGGCCTCCCGCTGCTTTGCGCGGGTGGGCGCGACGCGTTACAACATAGGTGGCGCCGGCTCGCGCGGCGGCACAGGCCGCCAGCGACGCCGACCGACAGGGCCGATTGCGAGCCAGGCGCACTGACGAGGAGAACGATGACTACCGCAGAACTCGGAACCTCCGACCAATCCGAACGCGAATCGAACCGTGTACTCGGTTTCTACGGCCTGTTACTGGCCAATCTTGGTTCGTTCGGCATCCTGTTCTTCTGGCTGATCGGGGCGATCCACCTCTGGACCGGCAACGGCGGCCAGGTAACCCTTTTGGGGCTCGACGGACTTGCGCTCGTGGCCTTCTGGGTATTCCCCGTGGTCGTCGTGCTCAGTCTCGCGTCATGGTTGCTGTACCTGGCGCGCCTGGACCTGCCGGCCTTTGGGCTCGCCGGAGCGCCGATCGGGCTGGCCGTCCTCTACTATCTGTGGCTGGTGATGGGTCGCGGCATCTGACCCGTCGCCCGCCGAACCGCGCTGGGGACGCCGTCCCGGCCATGGTAAGCTGAACGAACTCGCGATCCCCTCGCGGGCCCCTTGCTGAGGGAGGAGGCGGCTTGAGACTCACTTATCTCGGACACTCGGCGGTGCTGATAGAGACCTCCGGGCATCGCCTGCTCATCGACCCTTTCCTCACAGGGAACGACAGGGCCTCGGCCTCGGCCGAGGAATTGACGGCCGACTACATCCTGCTGTCACACGCTCATGGCGACCATGTCGGAGACACCGAGTCGATCGCACGCCGCTCGGGCTCCACGGTGGTGGCGACGGTGGAGATATGCAATCACCTCGCCAAGCAGGGGTTGAACGTCTTCGGCATGAACATCGGCGGATCTCACGAGTTCCCCTTCGGACGCGTGAAGCTCACCCCCGCCTGGCATTCGAGTTCCTTCGGCGACGGCACATACGGGGGTATGCCTAGCGGCATGGTGATAGAGGCCGGCGGCAAACGCATCTACCACGCCGGCGACACGGCGCTCTTCGGCGATATGGAGCTGATCGGCGCCGGAGGCCTCGACCTGGCATTCCTCCCGATCGGCGGCAACTTCACCATGGATCCGCAAGATGCCGCCCAGGCTGCCGCGTTGCTCTCGGCAAGCCGGGTAGTGCCGATCCACTACGATACTTTCGAAGTGATTCGACAGGATCCGCACGAATTCAGGCGCGCGGTCGAGGCGGTCGACGCCGGCGAGTGCCTGATAATGGAGCCTGGCCGAACGGTAGAGCTGTAGTTTGCCGACACGCCGCCCCATGACCGAATCGGCTCGTGCCCGTGGCTGAACGCCCCGAACGCGCGCCCGCCGGCTATACCGTGCTGAGCGAGTTGGGCTCCGGTCAGACGGCACACGTCTTCCTGGCGGAGCATCGTGAGTACGGCAAGGTAGCACTAAAGGTCCCCCGCGAGGAGTTGGCCGAACAGCCTGTCTTACGGCGGCTCTTCGAGAACGAGGTGCAGATAACTCTGGGGCTGCGTCATCCCAACGTGGTCGCCGCGCTCCAGGGAGTTCCTACCGGAGCCGGCTCCTTCCTGGCGCTGGAATACTGCTCCGGCGGCACGCTCGGCGATCTGCTCGCTCGCGAGGGCAGACTTCCGCTGTCCCAGGCACGCCAACTGATCGTCGCGGTGGCGAGAGGGCTCGAGCACAGTCATTCCCGACAGGTCCTTCACCGCGACGTAAAGCCCGCGAACGTGTTCCTCACCGGCGATGGTACCGCCAAGCTGGGCGACTTCGGCACCGGAATGCACCTCGGCGACGATAGTGGAGAGCGGGTAGGCACGGCTTTCTACATGGCACCGGAGATATTCGAAGGCAGCTCGTCCACCGTGCGGAGCGATATCTACAGCCTCGGCATACTCGCCTACGAGGTAGTGGCCGGTATCCGGCCCTTCTCCGGCGAGTCGTACGAGGACCTGATGATGGCGCACACATCGGGATTCCCCCGTGCCCTCACCCATCACCGCCAGGAGCTGTCGCGCGCCGAAGCAAAGGTGATCGCCACTGCCATGGCCCGCGATGCGGGGAAGCGCTACGCCGGCGTACGCGAGTTCCGCGAGGCGTTCATGGCGGCTGCCGAGATCCCGGAGCCGGCCGAGCGCCAGGAGCAGCTCACCGGCAGGGCGAGCCGCAAGGTGAAGTCCACGACCGACGAAAACGAAGAGGGCAACGACGACGGCAAGCGCCAGTTCGGCGGCCTGCTGGGCTGGTTCAAGCGCAAGCGCGACGATTGACCGTGGCGTCGTCCGTCCCGTTCGGCCGACGCATCGAGGACCGGCCGTGCCGCTTGGCGTCGCCCGAACGTCGAGTGCGAAACTCGACTGTCGGGTCAAGGCCGTGTATACTGAAACTCGGAATTGCTCCTAGAAACGTACGTTTCGGCCAGTCCGGAACGCGATCAACTGAACAGAGCTGATTTGGCGACGAGCCCAATATCGACAGAGGTAGCGAATGAGTGAGAACAGCCTGGTAATACAAGATCTCCAAGCCCGCATAACGGGCGGTGAACAGATTCTGCACGGACTCGACCTGACCGTTCCCAAGGGCCAGGTGCACGCCCTGATGGGCCCCAACGGTTCGGGCAAGTCCACGTTGGCAAAGATCATCGCCGGGGATCCGAGCTATGAGGTAACGGCCGGCGATATCTTCGTCGACGGCGCCAGCGTGTTGGAGATGGAACCCGACGAGCGAGCGCGGGCGGGATTGTACCTGGCCTTCCAGTATCCGGTAGAGGTGCCGGGCGTGTCGATCGCCAACTTCCTGCGCCTGGCCCTGAATGCACGCCGTGACGAGGACGACGAGATCGGCGTGATGGAGTTCTACGAAAAGCTTCAGAAGGCGGTCCAGGCGCTAAACTGGGATGAGTCGATCATCGAGCGCAACTTGCACGAAGGCTTTTCCGGTGGCGAGAAGAAGCGTTCCGAGATCCTCCAGTTGCTGGTCCTGGAACCTCGTTATGCGATCCTGGACGAAACCGACTCGGGGCTGGACGTCGACGCCCTGAAGACGGTGTCCGAAGGGGTGAACGCCGCTCGTGGCCCCGACTTCGGCGCCCTCGTCATCACCCACTATCAGCGTTTGCTCAACTACATCGTGCCCGACATGGTGCATGTGATGGTCGGAGGGCGCATCGTCCAGACCGGTGACAAGGAACTGGCGATGGAACTCGACGTCAAGGGGTACGACTGGGTGCGCGAGCAGGTCGGCGTCTAGGATGACCGGCGCCCGCCGCTCGATCCGCCACCCGCATACGCGTACGACGAGAGGAGACTCGCATGGCCGACATGCCGATTGAACACCCGGACACCAGCAAGCTCCAGGGTATGGAGCATGAGAAGCAGTACGACTTTCAGCTTCCCGAGAAGTACTTCTTCAAGTCCGAAAAGGGCCTGAACAAGCGGGTAATCGAAAAGATCAGCTACTACAAGAGCGAGCCGCAGTGGATGCTCGACTTCCGCCTGCGCGCGTTCGAGATCGCCGAGAAGAAGGGCCGGCCCAAGTGGGGCCCGGATCTCAAGACGCTCGACTTCGAGCAGATCTACTTCTACATTCGGCCGCAGGACCGCAAGGGCACCAACAGCTGGGACGACGTGCCCGAAGAGGTCCGCGAAACCTACCGGCGCCTCGGCATACCCGAGGCCGAGCAGAAGGCGCTGGCGGGCGTGGGCGCCCAGTACGAGTCTGAGATGGTCTACCACAACCTCAAGAAGGAGTGGGAGGACAAGGGCGTCATCTTCCTCGACTCCGACACCGGGCTGCAGAAGCACCCCGAACTGTTCAAGGAGTACTTCGCCACGGTGGTGCCGCCCGAGGACAACTACTTCGCGGCGGTCAACTCGGCGGTCTGGTCGGGCGGGTCGTTCGTATACGTGCCGGAAGGCGTCGAGATCGAGGTCCCACTTCAGGCCTACTTCCTCATCAACGCCCAGAGCATGGGGCAGTTCGAGCGGACCCTGATCGTTGGTGCTCCCGGCTCCAAGTTCCATTACATCGAGGGATGCACCGCGCCCACCTACAACTCCGACTCGTTCCACTCGGGTGTCATCGAGATCGTCTGCCAGGACAACGCGCAGGTTCGCTACTCGACCATTCAGAACTGGTCGCACAACGTCTACAACCTGGTGACGCAGCGCGCGATGGTGCATGAAGGTGCCTCGATGGGTTGGCTCGACGGCAACCTGGGATCGAAGGTCACCATGAAATACCCGAGCTGTTACCTGGTCGGCGAGGGCGCGCACGGCGAGGTGCTGTCTATCGCTTTCGCCGGCAATGGCCAGCACCAGGATGCCGGGGCCAAGATGATCCATGCGGCTCCGCGCACCACGTCTTCGATCGTGTCGAAGTCGATATCCAAGGGCAGCGGCCGCTCCAGCTATCGCGGGCTGGTGCAGATTCACGAGGGCGCCGAGTATGCGCGCTCCAACGTCGAGTGCGACGCCTTGCTGCTCGACGATACGGCCAAGACCGACACCTACCCGTACATCGAGATCAACGAGAAGACCGCGCACATTGGACACGAGGCAACGGTCAGCAAGCTCAACGACGAACAGGTCTTCTACCTGATGTCGCGTGGCCTTCCGCAGGACGAGGCGATGGCGCTGATCGTGCGTGGCTTCCTCGAGCCCGTGGCCAAGGAGCTGCCGCTCGAGTATGCGGTGGAGCTCAACCGGCTGATCGAGCTGGAAATGGAAGGGAGCGTAGGCTAGGCCCCCGGGCAACCCTGTATTCCATGACGACAATCACAGCGAATCAAGCAGCGGCGAGCGGCCTTTCGAGCGAACTGCTCGAAGCCCTCATCGCAAGACACGGCGAGCCGGACTGGCTGGCCGAGGAGCGTCGCGCTGCGCTGCGCTCCTTCGAAAACACTCCGTTCCCGACGATGCGCGACGAAGCCTGGCGCTACACCGATCTGGAGCGCTTCTCGCTGGCGGGGCTCGAGCCCGCCGGGCCACCTCGCCAGCGGGACGTATCGGAGCGCATCCGCATGCGGATGACCGATTCCGATGCCGAGGGCGTACTGGTGCACAGCGGCGGCGAGGTGGTCCACCGCGACACGCATGTGAGCGAGCAGGGCGTCATCTTCACCGACTTGCGCACCGCCCTGAGCGAGCACGAAGATCTCGTGCGCGAACACCTGTACGGTGCCGTGAACGCCCAGCAGAGCAAGTTTACGGCGCTCAACTCGGCCTTCTGGGAGAACGGCACCTTCGTGTACGTCCCCCGCAATGTCGAGGTGGAACTGCCGTTCGGCGCCTTCACTACCGCCGACGGTGGGGGGCTCGCCAACGGCCGCACTTTGGTGGTGGTCGATGTCAATGCCAGCGTCACCTACCTCGACGAGTACACCAGCGAGCCGCTGGACGAGCGACTGTTCTACAACGCGGCAACCGAGATCTTTCTAAAGGACGGCGCCAGACTGCGTTACGTCTCGCTGCAGAACTGGAGCCGCGAAGTCACCCACATGAACCGCCTGCGCGCGCATCTGGGTCGCGACAGCCGGCTGGAGAGCCTGAGCGTGAGCCTGGGCGCCGATGCCGCTCGCGCCGAGGTGGAGAGCCGCCTGGAGGGTCCGGGCGCCGACAGCGAGATGCTCGGCCTCTACTTCGCCGACAAGGGCCAGCACTACAACCAGTACACGCTGCAGCACCACGCGGCCGATCACGCAAGGAGCGACCTGTTGTTCAAGGGCGCCTTGCGCGACGCGTCCACGGCGGTCTACTCGGGCGTCATCCGCGTCGACGAAGGGGCGCAGAAGACCGACGCGTACCAGACCAATCGGAACCTGCTGCTCGATGCTGAGTCGCAGGCGGTTTCGATCCCGCAGTTGGAGATAGCGGCCAACGATGTGCGCTGCTCGCACGGCTCGACGACCGGTCCGGTTCCCGAGGACCAGCGGTTCTACCTGATGAGCCGGGGGCTGCCGCCGGAGTTGGCGGAGCATGTGCTGGTGACCGGCTTCCTCTACGAAGTTATGAGTCGGGTGACGCTCCCGAAGGTCGCCGAGTATGTCGAGCGGATCGTACAGGCCAAGCTGGGTGTTCCCGGCGTCAAGGAGAAGCTCTGAACTCCGTGACGGAAACACGCGTAGAAGTCGGCCTGGCCGAGAACTTCCCGGAGGGCAGCGTTACTCCCGTCACGGTAGAGGGCCAGGCTCTGGCTGTCATCCGTCAAGCCGGCGAGTACTTTGCAGTTCCCGACCGCTGCACCCATGCCAAATTCCCACTTCACGACGGTGAGCTGCTGGACGGGAAGATCAAGTGCCAACACCACGGCGCGACGTTCGACCTGCGCAGCGGCAGGCCGACCATGCCGGCGGTGAAGAAGTTGCGGCTGTTCGACACCGACGTAGTCGACGGCATGCTGTTCGTGGTGCTGCAGGAGGCCTGACGCCGCAGGATCGGGGCGGCTGGCTCCGCAGTGATGCCACCCACCATGTTTTACCTCACGGTGATGGGCCCGTAGCCCGTTACCGTGAGACAGGATTGGACTACGCTTTCGGCCACTGCCGAAAGCACCGATTCTCTTTGGGGGTGACATGAAGAAATTGTCAGCAACGATCATCGTGATCCTGCTGCTCGGGACGGTATCGGCCCAGCAGACGCCGCGGTTGAGCGACGTGCCCGGCGACCACTGGGCCGCCGATGCGGTGCAACGGATCGTCGATCTCGGCATCATCACCGGGTTTCCCGATGGAACGTTCCGCGGGAACGAAGCCTTTACCCGCTACCAGGCGGCCCTTGTGGTCGACCGGTTGCTCGACGTCCTGAGCGAGGACGAGGCGGCGGCGCTTGCCCTCAGTGAAGACGACCTCGTGGCGCTCCAGAACGCCGTCGACGAGTTGGACGCGCGGTTCGCGGATCTCGGCCGGAGGGTATCGACCCTCGAGCGCGAACGGGGGCAGGCCGGCGACCAGGCACCGGAGGTTGAGCGCCTGCGTGCGCAGGTGGAGGCGCTTACCGCCGAGCTGGAGGAGTTGCGGGCTCAGGTCGAGGATGGAACGCTGCAAGGGCCAGCGGGGCCCGCCGGACCTCCGGGTCCGGCCGGTCCCCAGGGTGAACGGGGTCCTGAAGGCCCCGCAGGACCTCCAGGACCCGCGGGTCCGGCGGGACCCGAAGGCCCCGCCGGTCCGCCCGGGCCGGCCGCGGAGGCGCCGCCGGCACCCGAGGAACCCGAACCCGAGGTCGACATCGAGGAGCCGGTCGCCGAACCGGAGCCGATTCGACCGCCCGGCGTCGACACCGGCCGCTTCTACCTGGGCCTGGGCGCCTTGAGCGAGCTCAACGACCGGATTCCGGCGCGGTTCATAGTGGGAATCGACCGGCTGATCGGACCGTTCGGCCTTCGTGGCACATTCGATTACGGCCGGCAGAGCCCGATCGATCTCGGCACCTTTTCCACCGCCGGACACCTCACAATGCGGCTGGGCGCGGGACAACGGCTCGGCACCTACCTCGGCGCGGGCGCCGGATATCAGATCAACCTGATGTCGGCGCCGGAAGCCAATGACGGACTGTTCTTGAGCGGGCTGCTGGGGGTCGAATTCGCCCTCAACAGTGCGATGGGACTGTTCGTCGAGGGCATGGCCGACTACTACCTCAACGCTCCGCCGACGGGCACCGTCTACCAGTACGATCAGTTCTATCCCACCGTGGGAATGGGCGTGAACTTCCGCTTCTGAGGGCCGGCATCATCCAACACGGGCGGCTCGCTGAGTTTGGGGCCGCCCGGACCTTTGGCGCTCGAGTCGCTCCCGCCATGACTTGCGTCGTCGAATACGCATGAAACAGCGAGCAGAGGAGATTTGTCTGCCCTGGACCGAAATGTACGGCCGGGGCGGTCGGTCGACAGATCCCTAGTCGGTGTTGAGGAGAACCGTCACGCGCGCCTGGATGAGGCCGGGCGCGGCTCCTTCGCTGGTCTTGAACGTCACCCCGACCCGGCCCGGCTCGAGTGCCAGCAGGCTGCCGATGCGCCGCTCGATCCCCTCGCGCTTCGGGCCCAGCTTCGGTTCGTCGAGGGTCACGACAGCCGCAACGTTGTGGACGGTCAATCGGCCTGCCACTCGCCTGACCCGAGCAAGCACCGTCCGCACGATCTCCTGGCCGGCGATGTCCCGGTGCTTGGGGTCGTCGGGCGGAAAGATCCGCCCGATGTCGCCGAGCGCGAACGCCGAAAGCAACGCGTCGGCGAGGGCGTGCAGGAGGACGTCTCCGTCCGAGTGGGCTTCGCTGCCCACCGGGCTGCCCTCGATTGCGACTCCTCCTACCAGCAGTGGCCTGCCGGCGACCAGACGGTGCGAGTCTTCGCCGTAGCCGATCCTCATGCTCTCCTTCATCCCCTGATTCTACTCGCCCTCGCGCCCTGACCGCCCCGCGTTCGCCTCGGGCAGGCGTGGGGCGTCGTCCGCGTGAGAGAATGTCGTTCATGTCCCGTGGCGTCGGTATTCTCGTACTCGTCCTGATCACGGTCATCTGGGGCACGACCTTCGCCATCATCAAGGACGCCCTCGACACCATCTCGGTTCCGCTCCTCCTGGCCCTGCGCTTCACGCTGGCCGCCCTGCTGCTCGGTTGGGTCAGGTTCGAACGGCGCTCGCTCGGACCGGCAATGGTCCTCGGCCTGCTGGGGTTCGCCGGGTTCACCACCCAGACGATCGGGCTGGACTTGACCAGCGCTTCGAAGGCCGCCTTCATCACCGGTCTCTCGGTTATCCTCACGCCGCTGTTGAGCGCGATCTGGCTGCGCGACCGGGTGGCGCCGCGCGCCTTTCTGGCGGCGGCTGTCGCCCTGGCGGGACTGGGCATGATGAGTCTGGGGGGCGCAGGAGCGATCGGGGCTGGTGACCTATGGCTGATGGGTACCGCCCTCGCCTACGCCTTCTACATCGTGTACCTGGGTCATGTCGCCCGCGACCTTCCGGTGCTGTCGCTGGCGGGCGCACAGCATTGGCCGATGGTGCTCCTTGCCTGGGTGTGGGCGCTGCCGCACGTGGGCCAGCTGCCCGAAGTCCCGGCCGAGACTTTCGCGGCCATCGCCTACCTGGCGCTCTTCGCCACCGCGCTGGTGGCGGTGCTGCAGACGATGGCGCAAAGGGCGGTGCCGGCGCCCCTGGCGGCGCTCATCTTCCTGCTGGAGCCGGTTTTCGCTGCGACCTTCGCCTTCTTCCTGCTGGGTGAACGGCTGGGCGCGCTCGGCTGGCTGGGCGGCGCCCTGGTCATACTCGCGATGCTCATCAGCGAGATGCCGCTTCGCCTCAGGGGCCGGCGAGGCACCACTAGCGGCTGATATCGCATTGACTTCTAGAGCACCGGCTGCGGCCAAAGCCAGTTGTTGCGAAAACTGCAACAATCAGCGCCTCTCACCCTGATAACGACCAGCGCGAGTGGGTTGAAGAGCCCTTCGGCACCTCGGCGGACAACATCGGCCTGCACATCAGGAACATCTGTTGTGACAACGAGTTGGAAGAATCGGCAACTACCGGGGATTACTCGGTAGTTCGTCGGAGGCGGGAGGGAACTATCCGGAACTTCCGGATGGTTCGACACGAAGGCCGCATCTAAGTAGATCGCGGGATGCGCGGGCGCGGTCGGAATGGTCGGCTGCGTCTTAAGACAGGTTTACGGGAATATCCAACGGCCACCCCTCAAGCTGCTGGCCGCAAAAGGGTCACGTTCAGATCGAGCTTCTGCAGATCGGGAACGAGGAGCGACATCAGGACATTAGTGTCGTAGTACCTCAATAACGATCCTGCTCCCGTGCCCTCAGGATCGGATTATGGTCGAGGGTTACCTTCAGTGCCTGCTGGTGCCTTTGCAGCGCGCGTCCGGCCGGGCCCACTGCAAGTGAATCGACCTAGATTTAGCACTTGCTGGCACATTTCCGGGCTTCCGGTCGGTCCGAGTTCGTCGCTGAGCGGCCGACTCAGCGGGTCCGACGACTCGTGATGCTGGTAGTCCCACGTTTTATGACTCTTCAATGTTGTATGGGCGTCAGATGGTAGACGCGCTTGGCGAGTTGAGAGGCGCGATTGACGTCGCCCGCCCGCAATGCGTCCCGTACATCGTCAAGCCTGTAGGCGTCCTCCTCCAACGAGAGATACGGCGTCCAGCCGTCGCCAGCCTCAACGAGGTCGACATCCACCTCGGCGACATATTCACCTTCGCGCACGAGTCTTTTGGTCAACCTCGCATTCATTTTCGTCTCCTTCGGCGGGAGCGGCGAAAGCCATCAATGCGCCTTCATCAGCTGCTCGACCACCCCGCGGTCCTCGAGGGTCGAAGTGTCGCCGCTCTCCTGTTCGCCGGCCGCGATGCCGCGCAGCAGCCGCCGCATGATCTTGCCGCTGCGGGTCTTGGGCAAGGCGTCGGCGAAGCGGATCTCGTCGGGACGGGCGATGGCGCCGATTTCCCGGGTCACGTGCTCGCGCAGCTCCGCAGCCAGCTCGTCCGAGCCGGAACGCTTGCCTTCGAGCGTCACGAACGCGACGATTCCCTGGCCCTTGATCTCATGCGGCCGACCCACCACCGCGGCCTCCGCCACGGCTTCGTGCGAAACCAGCGCCGATTCGACCTCCATGGTGCCCAGACGGTGCCCTGAGACGTTCACCACGTCGTCCACCCGGCCCATGATCCAGAAGTAGCCGTCGGCGTCACGACGGGCGCCGTCGCCGGCGAAGTAGACGTGCGGCACCTCGCTCCAGTACTGCGAACGGTAGCGCTCGTCGTCGCCGTAGACGGTGCGGAGCATGCTCGGCCAGGGACGCTTCATCACCAGATAGCCGCCCTCGTTGGCCGGCAGCTCGCGGCCCTCGCCGTCGACCACCGCCGGCTCGACCCCGAAGAACGGCACGCCGGCCGACCCCGGCTTGGCGTCGTGTACTCCGGGCAGGGTCGTGATCATGATCCCGCCTGTCTCGGTCTGCCACCAGGTGTCGACTACCGGACAGCGGTCACCGCCGATTACGCGCCGGTACCACATCCACGCCTCCGGATTGATCGGCTCGCCGACCGTTCCCAGCAGCCGCAGCGACGACATGTCGTGCTTGGCGGGGTGCTCGTCGCCCAGCTTGATGAATGCGCGAATCGCGGTCGGGGCGGTGTAGAACACCGACACCCGGTAACGCTCGACCAGCTCCCAGAACCGGTCCGGCGCGGGATGGGTGGGCGCTCCTTCGTACATCACCTGAGTCGCTCCGTTCGACATCGGGCCGTAGACGATGTAGGAGTGACCGGTCACCCAGCCGACGTCCGCGGTACACCAGAAGACGTCGTTGTCGTGGAGGTCGAAGACGTACTTGCTGGTCAGGTAGACGCTCGTCTGGTAGCCGCCGGTCGTGTGGAGCACGCCCTTGGGCTTGCCGGTCGAGCCTGAGGTGTAGAGGATGTAGAGCGGGTGCTCGGCGTCCAGCGGCTCGGCGGGGCACTCCTCGGATGCGCCCTCCATCAGGTCGTGATACCAGTGATCGCGCCCGGACTCCATGGCTATCTCGTTCTGCGCGCGCCGCACCACAACCACTGTTTCGACGCTGGGGCAGCGCTCGAGCGCTTCGTCCACGGCGGGCTTGAGGGGCAGCACGGCGCCGCGCCGGAAACCTCCGTCGGCGGTGATGACGGCTTTTGCCTGGGCGTCGTCGATCCGATCGGCAAGCGCGGTCGAGCTGAAGCCGCCGAACACCACCGAGTGGGTGGCGCCGATGCGGGCGCAGGCCAGCATGGCGGCCGCCGCCTCGGGGATCATCGGCATGTAGATCGCGACCCGGTCCCCTTTGCCGATCCCTTTCGCCTTGAGAGCGTTTGCCAGCTTCGACACCTCGCGCAGCATCTGGGCGTAGGTGATGATGCGCTTGTCGCCGGGCTCGCCCTCCCAGAAGAACGCCACCTTGTTGCCCCGGCCCTGCGCTACCTGATGGTCGAGGCAGTTGTAAGAGAGGTTGGTGGTGCCGCCGGAGAACCACTTCACGAACGGCTCTTCCCACTCCTGAACGCGGTCCCAGCGCCGGAACCAGTGGAGTTCGCTGGCGGCGTCGCCCCAGAATCCATCGGGATCTTCAAGCGACCTTCGGTATAGCCGCTGGTACTCCTCGGCGCTGTTCAGTCCGGCTCGTTCTCGAAAGCTTTCGGGCGGCGGGAAGCGTCGCTCCTCTTGCAGTACGGATTCGATGTGCTCCGGCACGATTCCTCCTCAGAGCT
>JBBDRK010000054.1:95807-104732 GCA_040905465.1 Trueperaceae bacterium
GGCTTGGGGCTGAAGCCGCCGGCGGCCAGGGTGGTGAAAGCGTGGGCGATCGAATCGAAGAGGTTCATGCCCGCCAACAGATAGGCCAGCCCGCAGGCCAGAGTCAATCCGGCGTAAACGACGAGCAGCGTGTTGGCGGTATTGCGCAGGCGCGGAGTCAGCCGCTCCTCGGTAGGCCCGGGCGCCTCGGTGAAGAAGAGCTGGCGGCCGGCGATGGCGAGTTGGGGAAACACCGAAATGAAGATGACGATGATGCCGATGCCGCCGACCCACTGACTGAACGAGCGCCACATGAACATGGTGTCGGGAAAACTGTCGAAGTCGCGAAGGACCGTTGCGCCCGTGGTGGTGAAGCCGCTCATCGACTCGAACAGGGCATCGAGCGGCGAAAAGAAACCGGACAGCAGGAAGGGGATGGCTCCGAAAAGCGGAATGACGATCCACATGAGCAGCACCGCCAGCAACGCTTCGCGCCTGGTAGGCTCGCTCTTCGCCGAACCGAAGCGGCGCAACGGTACGCCGGTCACAGCCGCCGCGGCCGCCGTCGACAGGAAGCCGACCAGCGGTTCCCGCACGATCAGGGCGTAGAGGACGAACAGGAGCATCGTGGCTGCGAGGGCAACCAGACCGGAACCGAGGACGTAGGGGGCGTATCGACCGCGCATGTTCTGTGGCTCAGACGGCCGAAAGCCGTTTGTGCCCGATCCAGTTCTCCACCGCTTCCACGTTGTCCGGCGTGGTGACGATGTAAAGGTGGTCTCCGGTCCGAATCTGGGTGTCCCCGTGAGGGATGACCACCTTGCCGTCGCGCCGGATCGCGCCGATGAGCGAGTGGCTGGGGGCTCCCAACTCGCGGACCTTGCCCGATCTGGCGTCCGACGGATAGACGATCTCCATCACCTCGGCGCGGTCCTCGATCGATGCCAGGTGATCGACCTGGTCGACGTGCAACCAGTTCAGGACCTCCTGGACGGCGGCGCTTCGCGGCGTCAGGGGAACGTCGATGCCCACGCGCTCGAACAGCCGGCGATTGCGCGCCCGGCCGACTCGGGTTATCACCTTGGGTACGCCCAACTGTTTGGCCAGCAGCGATACCAGGAGGTTCTTGCCGTCGTCGTCGGTAACCGCAACCACCACGTCGGCATCTTCGATCCGTTCCTGCTCGAGCAACTCCAGGTCGGACCCGTCGCCTTTCAGCACGGTGACCTTCTGCAACCAATGGGCGAGCTTCTCACAGCGGCTCTCGTCCTGCTCGATCACTGTTATATGCGCCCGCTCGTCCTGCAACTGCTGCGCCACCATGAAGCCGACGTTGCCACCACCCACGATCACGACGCTGGTGCGCCGCTTGCGGCGGGCGAACCTCGCTTCCAGCCGCCTCATGCTGTCGGAAGTGCCCATGAATACCACCTTGTCGCCCGGGCACAACACGGTATTTCCGGACGGCACGATGAAAGACTCTCCGCGTATCGAGCCGACCACCAGCACGCTGGGCGGCAGATCGGTCTCGGTCAGGGCCTCGCCGACAAAGGGATCACCCTCCTCGAGCCGGTACTCGAGCATCTTGATGAGGCCACCGGCGAACACCGCGCTGTCGACCGCCCGCGGAACCCGCACGATGTCGGCGATCTGGTGGGCGAGCGTCCGCTGCGGCCACAGCACCCGGTCGATGGCAAGGGCAACCGACTGCACCGCGCTGCGCCCCTTGAACGCGTCGATGTAGCGCTGCCGGGTAACGAACGCCAGGGTCTCCCGGGCGCCCAGGCCCTTGGCCGCCAGGCAGGCGAGCACGTTCACGTCGTCGTTGTCGGTACAGGCCACGAACGCGTCGGCCTTCTCGACACCGGCGTCGCGGAGGTCGTCGGGGTCGGTGCCGTTTCCGCGGATGAACTGTACGTCCATGGTGTCGAAACCGCTGGACTTGTCCTCGTCGGCCTCGATGACGGTGACGTTGTGCTCTCGGTACAGCGCCTCGGCGATCCGCGATCCGATCTCGCCGCCGCCGACAATGAAGACGTTCATGGCGTAAGCATACCGGTCCCCCGCGTCAACGGGCCGAGAGCCGTCCCACCATTAGGGCGGCGATCCACACGAAAAGCAGTGGCAGCAGCCAGTCGCCGTAGCGGACCCAGGGGGTAAGCTCGTCGGACAGGGCGAAAGGCGCGCTCATCACACCGGAGATACCGCGGGGGATCTGGGCGAGGGTCCGGCCGAACGGGTCGACGACGCCTGTGACGCCGTCGTTTCCCGCCCGCAGCAGGTAGCGGCGCGTTTCGATCGCACGCATGCGGCCCATCTCGTAATGCTGCGCCGCTCCATCGCCGTGCGAGAACCAGGCGTCGTTGGTTATGTTGACAAGCAGGTCGGCCCCGGAACCGACCATGCTGCGCTGTACCTGCGGAAACACCGATTCGTAGCAGATGTAGGCGGCGATGCGGCCGATGGGGCTGTCGAGCGGCGCCAGCTCGGTTCCCTGGCTGGTGCTGGTCAGGGGCGCCAGGCCGAACAGCCCGAACACCGCCCGGTACAGGGGTGCCGCGGCGTCGGCCAGCGGGAAGCGCTCGCCGAACGGCACCAGGTAGTGCTTGTCGTAGCGATCGAACGAGCGTCCCCCGGCGATGGTGTAGGCGCTGTTGTAGGAGCCGTGCTCGTCGTTCACGCGTGCGCCGACCAGGAACAGGCTGTCGGGAGCGCTGGCCTGGATCTGGGAGAGGGCCTCGCGGCCACGCTCGCCTTCGAACCCGCTCATCACCGCACCCTCGGGCCAGATCACCAGATCGGGGGGCGCAGGCAGCGCCTCGACGCCGTCCGCGGTCAGCCCGGCCTGGATGCGCACCTCACTCTCGGAGCCCATCAGCCGCCCGAACGGATCGAGGTTGCCCTGAACCAGCAGGACGTTCTTGTCCGGGGCGGGCAGTTGCCGTGCCAGCTTGTAGGTTCCGGCCAGCCACGCCGTGCCGACGAGCGCGAGAGCGACGACCAGCGGCAGTCCCCGGCGCCAGATCGCGTCGCCGCCTGGGCCGAAAGCACCGCCCCCGGCGAACGCCGCCCCTTGCGCCGAGGCGGGACGAGGCGAAACGAACGGCGCCACCAGCAGCGCTGCCACCGACGCGGCGAGCAGGCTCAGTCCCCACACCCCAATCGTATCGGCCAACTGGGCGACCGGGGTGTCGAGCCAGGCGTAACCCAGCGTGCCCCAGGGAAACGCGAAGTAGCCCTGGGTTCTCGCCCACTCCATGAGGATCCACAACGGCGGAAGCAGCGCCAAGGTGCGCCACCCTCCTCCACCCAGGAGCCTCGCCGCCACGGTCACCAGGCCCCAGAACGAGGCGAGGATGATCAGCAGCGGCGGGTAGAGCAGCCAGAACGAGGGGCCGAAGAAGGTGGGGCTGGCGAACGACGACGGCAGCCACAGGACGTAGAGGGTGAAGAAGGCCAGTCCGAAGGAGAAGCCCAGCCAGAAAGCCTCGCGCGGCAAGCGGCTGCCCGCCACCAGCGCGAAGAGAGGGACCAGCGCCAGCAGCAGAGGCCAGAGTCCGGAGGGCGGCAGCGCCGCGGACATGAGCGCGCCTGCTGCAGCGGCGACGGCGAGCCGGCTTCCGTTCACCCCGGGTTCGGCTTTCCCGCCAGGAGTGCCGCCAGCAACGCTACTCGTTCCAGAGTCTCGCGAAGCCGGATGTGCTCATGGCGGGCGTGCGCACCGGCGCCGGCCGAGCCGAGACCGTCGAGTGTCGGGACGCCGAGCGCCGACGTGAAATTGCCGTCGGATCCTCCACCCACGATCGCGCCCTCGAGGGTGAGGCCCAGGTCGTTCAACCGCTCCTGCGCTTCCCGCCACAACGCCGTGTTCGCCGGGGTCGGCTCCAGCGGGGGGCGGTTCAATCCCCCTTCGACCACGACCTCGACCCTGGAGTCGCGGGGGCGGTAGCCGCGTATTGCCGCGTCGATCCTCTCGTCCTCGCCGGCCCGCAACGCCCGCACGTCTACCTTGGCCCGGGCCTCCTCGGCGATCACATTGACCACGGTTCCGCCGGACGCCACGGTGAGGTTCACCGTGGTCTGCGCCGCCTCGTCGGCGAGCTCCTCCACGAAGAGCAGGAAGTGCGCCAACTCACGTAGCGCGCTGGCGCCCTCTTTCGGATTGTTGCCGGCGTGGGCGCTGCGGCCCCTGAAACCGACCGTGTAGCTCCCGACCCCCTTGCGGCCGATCTTGACGGCGCCGTCGTCTCTCCCGGTCTCCAGCACCAGGACCCGGTCGTGCTCACGTGCGAGCGACTCGATCAGGGCGCGAGAGTGGTGGCTGCCGGACTCCTCGTCCGAGGTGAGGAGCATGGTGACGTCGCCGCGGGGCTCCACACCCTGCTCGCGGAGCACCCTGATCGCAAGGATGGCGCTGACGATGCCGGCTTTCATGTCGCAGGTTCCCGGGCCGTATACCAGGTCGCCCTCGTGTCGCCAGGGCATGCGATCGAGGGTACCGATGGGCCAGACCGTGTCGTAGTGGGTGAGGATAAGCGTTCTCGGGCCGCCGCCGCCTTCGATCGAAGCCTCGAGTATCTCTCCGGCCTGCTCGCGCGGATGACGCGCTACCTGCCAGCCTTCGCCGCTCAGCAGCCCCTCCAGATGATCGGCGAGAAGATCGCAGGCGGCCTTGTCGTGGGTGGGCGATTCGAACCGTACGAGCGACACGAGATCCGACAGGTACTCTTGCTCGTGGGCGAGGGCAGTTTCAAGCATGGCGACATGGTAACCGCAGGCGGGCACGGCGGAGTGTTCCCCGCCGGTTCCCGGTCCGACGCGGGCCGTGATTCAGCCGGTGTCCTGCGCCGCCGCCGTGCGCTTGCCGTCGACCGTCAGGCTCTCGACCCACAACTCCTCCGCGAGTCGTCGGACCGAGGGTTCGTGGGTGGTGCGGGCATAGGAGTAGCCCCGTCGCAGATCCCCGGCGGCGCCGTCGGGATCGCTGAGCCTGGCGATCTGATAGCGCGACAGGTAGACCTGGGCCAGCAGCACGTCGCGCATGCGCTGCGGTTTCACGGCGTGCAGGTCACGAAGCGCCTGTTCGAAGGCCACCATGGCGCCGCGCGCGTCGCCGCGCTCGGCCAGCGCCTTGCCCTTCTTGTAGTGCTTGGCTGCGTTGTACAGGAGCTCACGCATCGGTTGCCGCGAGTATATCGCCTGTCAGGGTAGCGGACCGTGCTGGGCGGACCGGACGGCGTCGTCGGACGCGGCGCCGCGTTCCGGGCCGGGTGCCCGGCGCCTCGCGTTCCCGCGGCCGAGGGAGAGGGCTCGGTGGGCACGAATCGCTACGCACGCCTCACGGCGAAAAGGGCCGCTCGAGGCCGGCCCGTGCCGCCTCACGCGCTTCTGCCGGGGCAAAGTCGAGCGCCAGCGCACCGCGGTAGGCGCGCAGGGCGTCGTCGCGCCGGTCGGCCAGGTCGCGCAACTGCCCCAGCCTCGCGAGCAGGTAGCCGGGGAGGAAGTAGGGGGAACTGAAGTCGCCACGACTGGTCTTCTCCAGCAATTCGAGCGCCTCGTAGCCATGCCCGCCGGCCAACAGCAAGTTGGCCTCGTGATAGCGCGCCTCGCTGCCGGCCATCTCGCGCAGCCGCTCGAGCAGGCTTGCCGGTTCCGGCACGTCGACCCTGAAGGCGTAGTCGAGGACCGAGCGTTCCAGCGCCTCCGGGGAGCGGGCAATCGCCGGCAGCCTGGCCGACTCGAGGCCGCCGGCCCGGAGCGCATCCTCGAGGAACGGCAGATGGTCGACCGGCGCCAGCACGGCGAGACGCAGGTCGTCCGCTTCGCCGGCGAGGTCGAAGACACGGCCCGCCACCGTCTCCATTCGTTGCCGCAGCCAGTCGGTGGCGGGACCGTCGCCGAACTCGGCCTCGCGTGCCACCTGGTGAGCGCGAATCTCCGGCAGCAGTGCCCCGGTGATGCGTTCGGCGGTGAGTCCCTCTTCCAGGAGCGCCTCGACCGGCCGCAACGCCGCCTCGACCTTGGCCAGGCGCGCCCGCAGCTCTGGAAACGGTTCCACGTAGCGCCGGAAGTCGTCCTCGGAGCCCGGTTCGGGGCTCGGCTCGCCGAACTCGCGCAGTGGCAGGCCTCGCCGTCCTGCCCACGGCGCCACCGCGAGCGGCAGCGCGATCTCGGGGGTGTCCTGCCAGCGTGGCTCGGCCATCTCGCCTCGCGCCAGGGCGCTGGTGGCCAGCGCGTCCGGCTCCCAGGCCGCCAACGCGTCGCGGACGCTGACGCCGTTGTAGCTCGGACTCCTCAGGTGAAAGGGCCCGATCAGCGGCACCAGGAGCAGTTCCATCCGGGTATCCTAGCCCCTCCGGTCAGGGCGGGTCGGCTGGCACCATCGCTGCCGTCGGCTCGACTCGCCGGCTCGTTCCGGCGGCGCTTCAGCGACCTTTAACCGGCACTGGTTACAATCGCCGCCGGCGCGTACGGTACCTTTCGGGTGCGGAAGGTTGCGAGCGATGGAGCGGAGAGTTGAGGCCGATGATAGTTAGAGAGCCGCCGGGGTGGCGAATCGATGCCAAATGGTTCAGCGGCGTCTTGCTGGTTATTGTGCTGGCGGCGGTCATTCCGCTCCTCAGCTTCAGCCAGCTGACGATCAGAGAGCGGGCGATGCCGCTCCTCGAGGGGGTGCTCCGCCTGACCCTGCTGCCTCCTGGCAGCGACGGCACGATGGCCGAGGTTCGTACAGGCTTGGGATTCACGCCCGGCGACCGGCTCGAACTGCTGCCGGGCACGGAGGTATACGCCGAGTCGGACGAGCTCGGCGGCCTGTCGGCCGAAGTCGCCGCGACGAGGATTGCCGACGAATTGAGCACGAGGGTTCTGCAGGACGGGGCGGCCGCTACCGGCGAGCGTCTCGCCGAAGCCGAGTTCGCGGCCCGCTTCGGCCGCGTGGTCTCCGGCCCCGGCACATCTCTGGTCCGGGCCACCCTGGTGACGGAGATGATGCCTGCCGGGCTCGACAACGGCAGCCGGCTGGCCAACTGGCGGCTACAGGCGCAACAGAGTCCGGGCGAACCGGTCCAGCCGATCGTCGGCGTGTTCGTGCGACTGCCCGCGGGAGAGATCGAACCCCTGTCTTCACGCGAAATCGGCGAGAGGGTGGTGACGGCGCTGGCGGACGTGCTCGTGGAGGATGGCCTGCCGGCGGCGCGCGAGTTGGTGAGCAACCGGAATCTGCTGCTGCGACTCGAAGAGGCTGCCTCAGGTCCGATAGAGGTTCGCTTGAGGGAGCTCTTCGAGACGGTGCTGCTGTTTCGCGAGGAGATGCTGTCGGAGCGGCTGGAGCTTGCCCGTGAAGCGCTGCAGTCGCTCGAATCATCGGGCTCGATTGAATCGCTTCCATTGCTGCAAGGCGAGGAGCTTGCCGGCTTGAGTCCGGATGAGGCGAACTCCCTGGTGCTGGATCGGTTGGCGCGCAGCGCGTATCGGGGCGGGTCGGCGGCCGTTTCCGATGTGTTGACCGAACCTTCGCAGCGGGGCCGGCTACTACAGGCGGCCCCGCTGATCGATGCACTATCGGCTCGCGCCCACCGCGACTACCTGCGCAACACCTGGCTCCTGGGAACTCTCGCCGCATTGCTGTTGGTCGCTCTGGCGCTGCTGAGCCGAGGCTGGGGGCGGCTCGCCAACCCGGGCCTGGCCATAGCGGTAGCCGCCGCCGGCGGGGCGCTGCTGTTCACGAAGCTGGCGCAGTTGGCCCCTGCGTCGGGGAGTGCGGCGGTGCCGGGCAATCTGGCCGCCCAGGGAGTCTTCGGCTACCTGGTGCAACTCGCCGCATTCGTAACGGCCAGCCTTCCGGGAGACGCGCTGTCGCTGGTGGTACGCAACCACCTGGCGATCCTCATTGCGGGGGTGTCGCTGGTGGTCTTGAGCCTGATCCTCGCTCTGGCGCAGCGGCTGCGCCCGCGCCGTCGCTCACTCATCTGAGCGACGGCGCGGCACGAATATAAAGCCGCGGTAAGGTCGCCCATGGTGCTCGCCGCATTCGCGCGCGCAAGAGTTCCGCCTGGGTATCAACCGAGCAGGGGCTTCTGGATCCGGAACCAGCGGAAGCCGTAAGGCGCCAGCGTCAACTCTTTCTTCGCGGGCACCAGGCGTTCGTAGCTGTTGTCTGAGAACATCTCCAGGGCCGCGTCCAGCTCTTCGTCTGACAGCTCGAGCCGGGCGGTGCGTTCCTCGCCGGTCAGGTTATGGACGGCGAACGACAGTGAATTCTCCAGCTTGCAGCAGTGCGCGAACACGGCGGGATCGCCGCTGGCGAGAACCTTCGGCTCGCCGTGACCGAACTCCGGCAGCTCCGAGCGGATGCGGATAGCGCGCGAGAACCAGTGCAGCAGCGACTCGGAGTCGCGGCGCTGTTCCGCGACGTTCACCTGCTCGACTCCGAACGGACCGGAATCGATCACGGTGCGGGTCCAACGGTCACGATCGGCGGGGGAAAAGCCGGCGTCGTCACGATCGTTCCACTGCATAACGGTACGAACGCTGTCGCGTCCCTGCAACGAGAGGTCGTCTCCCATGCCGATCTCGTCGCCGTAGCGGACCACGGGGGTGCCGGGCATGGTGAACAGCAGGCTGTGGGCGAGCTTGATCCGACGCTCGTCGCCGCCGAGCATCGGAGCCAGGCGCCGGCGGATGCCGCGGCCGAAGGCGCGCATGTGATCTTCGGGGCCGAACTCCCGGTATACCCGCTGCCGGTCCTCCTCGCTCAGCCGCTCGAGGTCGAGCTCGTCGTGGTTGCGCAGGAAGTTCCCGTACTGGTCGTAGGGGAGGGCAAGCGGCAGGGCTTCCAGGACGTGCTCGAGCGGGCTGGCCTCGCCGGTAGCCAGCGACAGGAAGAGATAGTTGCAGAGGTAGAAGTTGAGCAGGACGTTGAGCTGGTCCTCCTCGCCGAAGTAC
>JBBDRK010000055.1:0-4322 GCA_040905465.1 Trueperaceae bacterium
AGGACGTGGACCTCCACAGCGGCAGGCTCACCGTACGCTTCGGCAAGGGTGGGACTACGGCCGGCGTGACGATGAGCGAGGAGCTCCTGCGGAACCTGCGGACGTTGCGGCAGGGCCTCTTCCCCACTGGACAAGCGAGCGGCTTCGTCCTCGAGACCCGATCGCGCTCGCACCTGTACAAGCGGGTCGAGCGCCTCTGGATCGACTCGTACGCTCAGCAGGGCATCGAGGTCCCGCCGTTCACAAAGGGAGTTCACGGGCTCCGCCACCACGCCGGCGTCACCTACGCCCGGCAGACTCACGACCTGCGGAAGGTGCGCGATCACCTGCGGCATGCGAGCATGTCTAGCACCGAGATCTATATGGCGGCCGCGGACGGCACCAACGAAGTGCGCGACTGGGAGATCGGGTTCGAAGAGGATTAGACACGGCTATTCTCGCCAGATCGGCCAACTATCTTCCTCGAGCTACTCACGCGCCTCCGACGACCGGCCCACTTGTCGCAGAAGGATCAATGATCTGGCCGCGCTGATGGAAGTCGTGTACGATCGTGTGCTGCGCCAGGTGGGCCGAGTGAGCCTCGTAGGCTCCCTCGAACTTACGGCCCTCTTTAATAGCGCTCACAACGGCTTCGCGGACGGCAGCATCACCGGCATCGAACGCCTGATGTAGCTCCTCGATACTCTTGCTGTAAGCCAGAACTGCGGTTGATTGCCGTCCGCCACTGACGGGACCGATGTGGCGTGGTCAGGGGAAACCATAGGTATGCTCGAATCCAGTAAGTCGCAGCCATTGAGAATGGAGCCGAGTAATGAACACAGCGATCCCCATATCAGAGTTCGACGAGGAGATGGCCACCACCCGCCGGTTAGTGGAGCGAGTGCCCAGCGAAAAGGGCGAGTGGAGGCCTCATGAGAAATCGTTCCCTCTGGCTCATCTCACTCAGTTGCTTTCGTGGATGCCCAGCTGGATCTCGAAGTCGTTGACGACGACTGAACTGGATCTGGCGGAGGGCACGGGCTACTCGATCGAGACGACCGGGCAGCTGTTGCGCGTCTTCGACCAGCACGTCAGCCAGGCCCGTTCCGATCTCGAATCGGTCACCGGCAGTGCCCTCGATGTCGACTGGTCTCTCAAGGTTGGCGACAAACTACTTGCGACGACGCCGCGCGGTGTCGTCGTTCGCCAGCACCTCAATCACCTCATCCACCACCGCGGCCAGCTGAGTGTCTACCTGCGCCTGCTCGACGTGCCGTTACCGAGCATCTACGGGCCAACGGCAGACGAAGGTTGGTCATGATGACGGCCAGGTAATTACGTCTCGGCAGGAGAGCTACAGCGCGCTTCTACGATTGGCGACTCTCGTCGTCCAGCAATCGTCGGTCGAACCGGAACGGGATCGGCGAGCCGATGACAACTCCCTCTGCTTGAGGATGGCCCGGACTGTAGAGGTAGTTGAACTCGACGGGAACGACAGCGCTCGGGACCCTGAGCATTACGCTCGACTGCCCCCGGGCCCAGGCGTCGCCTATCTGTTGGGTTGCCCAGAGGGTGCCTACCTCTGGAAAGTCGATGGGAAGGCTCTCATCGTGCAGCTTTTCCACCAGCGATTCGTCGAAGTCGACAGGAATGGCGACATGCTCCGCCAGAGCCCGCTGGTGATCGACGTGCGCCAGCAGCTCGAGGGCCGCGAGCGCCAGGGAACTCGCGAGGTAGACGATCGACGTTCCCTTCGAGTTCCAGCGTCCGCCAGCGATGCGCGCGCCTTCCCCGGTGAAAGCCGCCTGCGCCCACCTCTTCCCCACCAACCGCCAGGCCTGCAACCTCAGTAGAAGACGCCGTGCTCCACCCGGAGGAGCACGTCCTCGACTTCCTGTGCACCGATTTCACTGGAAGCGAGTTGAAATGGCGTCCGGCCGCCGAAGGTTGCTCGCGGCGTCTGCATCCACTGTCTGGCAAGCGCCTCGTCGCCGAACACCTCGCTCGCGCGCCTGTAGAGCAGCGCCAGCCGCACGAGACGCTCGCTCGACGTGCGGTCCAGGGGCTTCTTCGCCTCGCGCCTGCGTGAAATCGTCCTTGTCGTCGTATGGATGGCGGCCGCAAGTTCCTCTCGCGGCACGTCGATGAGACGACCGAACCGGTCGAAGGCGCCAGCCGGCAAGCCCCGCTGGGCTTGTTCCATCAAATCGATAACGCCGCCGTGAACGCCGAGTGCGACCTCCCAGCTGCTGGGTCGATGTGCGGACGCTTCGTACCGGTACGTTTCGAGTGCCATGCCGCCTCCGTCCTTTGTCCTATCGTATTAGACAGATGTCCGAGATGCAAGTGGGGCGATATCTTTTCGCTCGGGGGGCGCTTCAGTTTCCACGGGCCAGAGCTCGGCGGACAAATGAAAGCATGGCCAGGTTGAATTGCGCTGGCCTCTGCAGAGGTGCGAAGTGACTCACGCCGGGCAGTTCGACGAGTTCGGCGTCGGGAATGGTCCGAGCCAGATATTCGGCGTGTTCGCGCCTGATGAATTCGTCGTGCTCGCCATGAACGATGGCGACGGGCACGCTGATCCGAGCTAGTTCGCGGGCAGAATAGTTGGGTTGCGACTTCTGCATCAGACCGACCGCCTCAGAAAATTCCTCGAAGCGGTCCGGCGTGGTGGATAGCCGCTCGTAGTCTCGCGAGTGCCGCGCTATGCAGCGTCTGAGAATAGGCGTGAACTCGGTAATCTCTTTCGCGCCGCTCGGGTCCATATTGCAGGCAAAGAAGAAGACGCCCGCAACCCGGGTGGGGGCATTCGAAGCAAGAACCAGTGCCGTGCAGGCGCCGTCGCTCCAGCCCACCAGAACCGCTTTTTCGATGCGCAACATGTCCAGCACAGCCGCAACGTCGGCCGCCATCAGCTCGTAGGAAAACGGCTGCGCGTCTCGGGTGCTGCGGCCGTGGCCACGGCTGTCCACCAGAACGGCCCGATAACCACCCTCGACCAGCGCCGGGACTTGATCACCCCAGTTGCCGCTGTGGCCAAGGCCACCGTGCAACAGGAGCACCGGCGGGCCGGACCCGTACGCCGCATACCAGATTCGAGCGCCGTCTCGATCGACATGACCTTGGTCACCGGTGACCGGTAAGGGCGCTGCACCGTCCGCTTCGAAGCCGATCAGGTCGTCGTCCATCTGCGAAAAAGTCATCCTAGGGGGACTTGCTCCGCTTCCTGAACATTTCCAGCGTCACGCCCCAATCTTAGTTGCAGAAGCCGAAGGACTCGCTGTCCTCGTCCCAGCCGGAGTGGTTGTAGCGAGGACGTGGCCAACTATCCCAGACCAGTATCAGCTCCAAACTCGAAGGCCGTCAATCGGAGACCACCTGCGGAGTCGGTACCGTAGGTACCGGTGCGTCACCTTCCGTTGCCGACTTGGCTGGCACCTGCAACTCGAGCTCGCCGACGGTGCTTCTGTAGACTGTCACCCACCGCCATACCGGATGAGTGACGACTACCCGGCCCCTGGCGACCCTGGTAACCTCGGACCCATGCTTACTCTCGACCATGTTCAGCTTGCGATGCCGACGGGCGGCGAAGAGGAGGCGAGGCGCTTCTACGGTGGGGTGCTGGGACTGCGGGAGATACCGAAACCGACGCCGCTCGCCGGTCGTGGCGGCGTCTGGTTCGAGTTGGAGAAGCAGCAGCTACACCTGGGGGTTGAGGAGAGCTTCATCTCAGCAGCCAAAGCGCATCCCGGATTCGGCTCTGCTGACCTGGCCGCACTTGCTGAGCGGCTGGCCGCAGGCGGCTTTCCCGTTACCTGGGACGACAATCTCCCAGGGCGCAAGCGTTTCTACTCACGCGATCCGTTCGGCAACCGCCTCGAGTTCCTCGACGGCGGACCTGGCTCGTCGCTGGACCCGTAGCGATCACTCGGACTTCTGAACCACGCAGAAGCGGTTTCCGTCTGGATCGGCAAGAACGACGTAATCCGCTCGCGGTTCGTAGCGCCACTCCACCCTTCTCGCGCCGAGTTCGATGAGTCGTTCGACCTCAGCTCGTTGATCGGAGGCGTACAGGTCGAGATGGTGACGCTGGTGCGTGTCGACGTCGGACGAAACCAGCTTGATCGCCAGTTGCGCGGCGGAACCGTAGCGTGGGACGAGGACCGCCCAATCGTCTGACGGCTCCTCGCGGGGGCGGTAATCGAGGGCAGCACACCAGAACTCGATCGCCTTTGGGACGTCTTGCACTCCCCAGACCACCGATCCGATCCTGATCATGGCACCAGGATAGCGCTTCGAAATGCTGTCCGTTCAGAACGGCTCGGGAGACCGTGGAAGAGGTG
>JBBDRK010000056.1:0-13027 GCA_040905465.1 Trueperaceae bacterium
TGCAGATCAAGGTCTACACGACCCGGTGGTGCGGTGACTGCCAGATCACCAAGAATTACCTGTCAAAATTCGGTATTCCTTTCGAGGAGATCGACATCGAAAACGATCCCCAGGCGGCCGCTTACGTAATGCAGGTCAACGACGGCAGGCGTAGCGTTCCGACCCTGGAGTACGACGGCGAGGCCACCAGCCTCTCCCGATTCAGCCGTTCCAAGCTCGACGAGTTCCTCCAGAAGCACCAGCTACTGGCGAGGACAGCGTAATCGAACATGGGGCAGAGGCGCGAGCTCTTCCGGCCGAGCCGCGATGGAGCGCCGGCGCCAGCCTGCGTGCGTCGCTGGTGCCTGTGACTCCCGGCAATTCCGAGCCGGGCCCGATCCGGCCCGAGCACGGTGCCGGGGAAGAATCCTCGGGCGGCAGGGCGGAGCGGGTTCGCGGGATGTTCTCCGCGATCGCCGGCCGCTACGACCTGCTCAACAGCGTCCTCTCCTTCGGCGTCGATCGTAGCTGGCGCCGCGAGGCGGCCAGGCTTGCCCTCGAACAGGGCCCCGAATCGGTGCTCGACGCGGCAACCGGCACCGGCGAGCTTGCTCTCCTGATGAAGCGCAAGCGACCCGCGACGCGGGTGGTCGGGGCCGACTTCGCCGCTCCCATGCTGGAGATCGCCGATCGCAAAGCGGGCGAGAGCGGACTCGACGTCGAACTCCTCGAGGCCGACGTGTTGGCTCTCCCGTTCGCCGACGGTACTTTCGGAGCCGTCACCATCGCCTACGGCCTGCGCAATCTTGCCGACCTGGAAGCGGGCCTCACCGAACTGCGGCGAGTGCTCGAGCCCGGCGGCCGACTGGTGGTCCTGGAGTTCCCGCCGCCGCCGGAAGACGCCCTCGGCCTGCTCTTTCGCCTCTACTTCCGGCACGTCCTTCCCCGCGTAGGCGGCTGGATTTCCGGCAGCCGCAGCGCTTATGAATACCTGCCCACCTCGGTACTGGCTTTTCCCCGGCCCCCCGAACTCGCCGCTCTCGTTCGCGAGATCGGCTTCACAGGCGTCCGGTACCGCCTGCAGAGTCACGGGGTGTCCGCGATCCTGGTAGGAGAGAAGAGATCATGATCAGCAGCGACCTGCAAGGATTCGAAATAAACACCGACGTCGCGCTCGTGGATCCTGACTGGGACGAGTTCGCCAACGAGCACGACAAGCGTTTCGGCCTGGCGATTTCACACTTCAAGAGCCTCATCAAAGGCAAGGCGTACGACAACGAAGCCATCCGGCTACGGGTAGGGCCGGGCGGCTACTACGTGCAGCCTAAGCGGTTTCCGGCGGCATTCTACGGCGATACCACGCCACCGACTGTCGAGTTCGTCAGCGAGGACGAAGCGCGGATGGTCACCTGGGAAGCGGCCGCCCTCTACCGTTGCGGGGAGGCGCAGGCCCTGACCATCCTCTACCGCGACGGTGATCCGGCGGATATCTTCTTCGGCTACCGCAGCGGCGGCAAGCGGCGCTATGAGCTCGGCCGCGTGAGGTCTTACATTCCGCTGCATCTCCGGGTGATGGTCGACGGCCCGAGCGACACCGAGTTGCTCGAAGGTGGCAAGGGGGTCCTCATCTATCAACGGACGCGCGACGGCCGGCACCTGCTGCTCCGCGCCGCCGGCCGCCGCCAGCCGTACCTGGGCTTCCGCGAAGCCCAGGAGTAGAGGTGCGCACCTTTCCCGGGCGCGAACACCTCTACGACATCGCGATCGTCGGAGCCGGGATAGCCGGCAGCGAAGCCGCCATGACTGCAGCCAGGGAGGGCCGGGACGTGCTGCTGGTTACGACCAGCCTCGACACGGTTTACATGCTTGCGCACGCTCGCGCCGCCCTGGAGCCGCAGCCCGGTACGCTGATGGCCGAGTTGGTGGCGGCGTTGGCGCCGACCGGTAAACCGGTCGAACGCTGGGAACTGCACCGGGCAGCGAAGTACGCCCTCGAGGCCCAGTCCGGAATTCACCTGCTGCAATCCAACGTCACCGAGTTGAGCGAGGCGCGCGGACGGGTAACCGGCGTTCTCACCTGGGAGGGGGTGGGGCGGCGCGCTCGGCTGACGGCGCTGTGCGTCGGTTCGTTCCTGGGTGCCCGGCTGGAGCAGGGCAGCCTGCGCGAGGTAGCCGGCCGGCTGGGAGAGATGGCCTACGACGAACTGTTCGACGACCTCCGGGAGCGTGGCGTCTCATTCGATTCCGCCACTTTGGATATGAGCGAAGCGGCCGAGGGACCTCCTTACCGGGTGATGTTCAGGTCGATTTCGCGCGGCGAGCAGACAGGTGGCGGCTACGACCTGACTCGCTTCGGCGGGTTGTATGCGGCTGGAGCCTGCGCCGGCGGGCCTCAAACCTACGAGCAATCGGCGGTGGACGGTCGGTCGCTGGGCGCTGCACTGAGCGCTGTGACAGCCGGAGAGAACGGCGCTTGACGGCAGCGCTTGACGGCACCTCTTGAAGGCACCGCCTGGCGTCACCAACCGTCCCCGGCGCCCGCCTCAGTAGCGCCTGGTGTCGTCGAACGCCCGCAAGTAGGATTCCATTGCGGACAGTTCCCGTTCGTCAGCCCAGACGAAGCGAGTGCCGTCCGGTTTCGATGCCAGGAGTCGGTAGCGAAACGGCGCTTGGCGGCTACGAGCCGAAACCACATAGACTTCGCCGTCGAACCGCACTTCCTCGCCTACTTGGTACGTCCTCATCCACACAACAGTAACCCGAGGCGTCGTTCGGGGCGCGCTCCGCCGGTCAGCCACCGGTGCCGGTGGCCAGAATAGCCAGGAGGCTGATCGCCATAGCCGTTATCGGTACGGCCAGTACCACCAGGGCGTAGAACAGCAAGGCCCTTCCGGGACGGCGGCCGGAAAAGGTCTTCAGTCCGGCCGCTACTACCGCCAGATGCCAGACGGGCAACCCCAGTGTGCCGACCACCAGGCTGGTGACGGGGAAGACCGCCGCGACCGGCAGCAGAGACAGCGCCAGGAACCCGGTAGGCACCCAGGCCCAGCCGGCGATCTCCCAGCCGCGCAGGTCGAGCGCGGCCGCGCGGGCGAGCGTCATTCCGCCGACGAGCCAGAGCGTAGCGCCGTAGAGGATCATTCCGGGAACCACGAACAACAGAATCGGCAGCCAGGCGTCGCTTGCGGTCGCCCGTCCGATAGCGAACGCCATTACCGACGCGCCAACTGTCAGTGACAGCAGTGCCGGCCGGGCGGCTGCGCCGAGCCGGGCATCGTCGGGAAGGGTGGCGAAGAAATCTCCGGGATGGGCCGAGGCACGCCAGGCCCGGCCGAGCCAACCCTCCTTCACGCGACGGCCCGAGCCAAGGCGAACAGTACCGTCACCGGAGCTCCGGCCGACAAGCGAAGAGGGCAGCGGCCGGTCGCGGTATCAGCCCGCGTCGCTCGGCCCGCCCAAATAGCTCGGCTACCGCCTCCCTGCCCTCGCGACCGAGATCGCGGCTATAACCGTTTACGTACAAGTCGATGTGCTGCTGCCTGACTGCCGCGCTCATCTCCTGGGCGTGCGCGGCAACATACGGCTCCACCTGATCCGGATGACAATAGGCGAAGTCGAGGCTGGCGCGAATCGCCGAGTCCAGCAGCGTCAGTCTCTCGGCGCCGAGCGAGCGCCGCGCCGCTATTCCGCCCAGCGGCAGCAGCTTGCCGGTAGTCCGTTCCCACCACTCACCGAGGTCGAGGTGCTTCAGCAAGCCGTGCTCCTGGTAGGTGAAGCGACTCTCGTGAATGATGAGGCCGGCGTCGACCTCGCCTGCTGCTACCGCCGGCATTATCAGGTCGTAGCGGAGTTCGCGATATTCGATGTCGTCGGGTTGTGAGAGTCCCAGCAGCAGTCTGGCTGTGGTGAGCCCGCCGGGAACCGCGACCGATCGCCCGCGCAGGTCCGCCAGCGGTTCGCTGCTGACGATGAGCGGCCCGACGCCCTTTCCGAGTGCGCCGCCCGAGGGGAGCATGACGTAACGGTCGGCCACGTGAGCATAGGCGTGATAGGAGATCTTGGTGACGTCGAGGACGCCGTGAAGGGCAAGCTGGTTGAGCTCCTCCACGTCGGCAAGGCGCACTTCGAACCGTTCGGCCTCGACCAGGCTGTGGCTCAGGCCGAAAAACAGGAAACAGTCGTTGGGGCAGGGGCTGTAGCCGAGGGTCAGGGGCGACATCGAAGGTGCCATGTACATAGTCTAAAGAACTGCCGCGCCCACACCGCAACGGGGCTCCGGTCGGTTGTGGGTTCAGTCGAGCGCACGATGCTCGATGAGGATGCAGCGATCCTGTATCACCTCGAGACCGGCCTGGCGGAGTCTGGCGGCAGCCTCGTCGTTGCGGATCCCCAACTGGAACCAGACAGCGCGAGGCAGTGGCCGCATGGCGAGGATGTCGTCCAGGTGCTCTGGGATATCGGCGGGCCTGCGGAAGACGTTGACGATGTCCGTGGCGGCCTCGAGTTCGCCCAGGGTGGCAGCGAACGGGTGCCCCCAGAGCGTCTCGCCGAGATGGCGTGGATTCACCGGGAACACGTCGTAACCGCTTCGCGCGAGGTATTTCGGGACGTAGTAGGCGGGTCGTCCGGTGCGATTGCTGGCCCCGAGGACCGCGATCGTGCGGGATTCGAGCAGCAGTTCGGATATCCTGCCTTGCGTGCTGCTTGCGGTAGCCCTGTCCGCGCTCGGCCTCATGCCCGAAGGGTACCGGGCCGGAGGCGGCGCGCAACGTCGCCGACGCGTTGATGCCCCAACTCTTATCTGCTAGACTTGAGCGCTGTGCGCCCAGAAGGGCGCCTGTTCTTGGAGGTGGAGTCCATAGCGAGAGAGATGAAGGTGAATGATCAGATCAGGGCCCGGCAGGTTCGGCTCATCGGGTCGGACGGTCAACAGCAAGGGATCGTCGACACCCGAGATGCCATCCGCAGGGCCCGCGACGAGGAGTTGGATCTGGTCTTGGTCGGAGAGGCCGCGCAACCGCCGGTCGCCAAGCTGATGGACTACGGAAAGTACCGCTACGAGTTGCAGCAGGAGGAGAAGGAAGCCCGGAAGCGCTCTCGTCAGCAGGAAATGAAGGCCATCAAGTTTCGCGTGAAGATCGAAGAGCACGACTACGAGACCAAGGTTAACCACATCCGCCGCTTCCTCAACGGGGGGCACAAGGTACGGGTAGTGATCATGTTCCGCGGACGGGAAAGAACCCATCCCGAGTTGGGTCAGGAGATTCTGGACCGCGTTGCGCGTGACGTATCGGAGCTCGCAGCCGTCGACCAGATGCCGACTATCGCGGGCATGGACATGAACATGACCCTCCGCCCCGTCAGAGACTGATCGGAACCACAGCTTCTTACGCGACTACTCTGCCAGACAGCGAGCGACGCTCGCACCACGCAATAGCCAGCACTAGGAGAAGTTGAGATGCCGAAACTGAAGACCCACAAGGGCACCAAAGCCCGTGTAAAGATCACTGGGCGAGGTAAGGTCACGGCGATGCGCTCCGGAAAACGTCACCTGAACTACAAGAAGTCAGGTAAGCAGATCCGTAAGGGCCGCACTGACATGGTCATCGCCAAGCCGGACGCAGAGCGCATCAAGGCGCTGCTGCCGTACGATTAGGGGACTGCCATGCCAAGAGCCAAGACTGGCACCGTCCGGCGTGCCAAGCACAAGAAGATACTCAAGCGTGCCAAGGGTTTCTGGGGCCTCCGGTCCAAGAGCTTCCGCATCGCACAGCAGACGCTGCTCAATGCCGCCGACTACTCTTATCGTGACCGGCGCGACAAGAAGCACTTCTTCCGGCGACTGTGGATCGCGCGTATCAACGCTGCCGCGCGCCAGGAGGGCCTGAGCTACTCGCGTTTCGTGAGTGGGCTGCGGAGCTCCGGGGTCGAACTCGACCGCAAGGTCCTTGCCGACCTGGCCGTCCGTGAGCCGGCTGCGTTCCGCAGTCTGGTCGAGGTTGCGCGGGGAGCCTGAGCCGGTTTCGACTGGAGCACGAGCGGGATCGTCCTTTCGGGCGATCCCGCTTTTCTTGCGGGACTGAAGATTGTCCCTACGGCTTCGATCACGTGAGTAATCAGCGGTCCGTCATCCGGCATGATGGGGTTACAATGGCTTGCAATCGCACGGAGGGGGGCGTCGGTGGGAGCTTGCGTACGTCATCTAACTTGCGGATCAAGAACGACCGTTCAGGCGGCACGGCGCCCGAGCCCCCATCCGTGCCTTCGGAAAGAGGCAGATCTTGACGCGAGATACTACTTTCATTCTCCTCGTCGAGGACAACCAGGACGACATCGATCTCACCCTGCGTGCGCTTCGGATGCACAATCTGGCCAACGAGGTCGTCATTGTTCGAGACGGCGCCGAGGCTTTGGACTTCCTTTTCTGCCGAGGCGACTTCAAAGAGCGAAATCCCGATCACAAGCCGCAACTCATCTTGCTCGACATCAATCTGCCGAAGCTTTCCGGGCTCGAGGTGTTGAAGCAGGTGCGCAGCAATGACCGCACCCGGCTTCTCCCCATCGTGATGCTGACGACCTCGAAGCAGGACCGGGATGTGCTGGAGAGCTATGTCAGCGGGGCCAACTCTTACGTTCAGAAGCCGGTCTCGTTCACCGAGTTCACCGAGGCCGTACGGCAACTGGGGATCTACTGGCTCATCCTGAACGAGGTTCCATGGCAGTCCCAGACATAGAACAGCGGCAGGCAGAAGAAGCCCTGGAGTTACGCGTACTTCTGGTCGAGGACTCGCGTGACGACGCCGAACTCAACCAGCTCGAGTTGCAGCGAAACGGGTTCACCATCGACTCGTGTCGGGTGGAGACACGTGACGCGACGCTCGAGGCCCTGAAGAACCGCGAATGGGACGTTGTACTGAGCGATCACGCGCTCCCCGGATTCAGTTCCCACGAAGTCCTGGAGCTCCTCAGCGATCATTCCCTCGACACCCCCTGCATCATCGTGTCCGGCGCGATCGGCGAGGAGGCGGCGGTGCAGCTGCTGCAGGGCGGGGCCGTCGATTACGTCAACAAGGACAAGCTCTACCGCCTCAGTCAGGCAGTACGCCGGGCGCTGCGGGAGGCGGAGTCCTCGCGGGCCAGGAGTGAGGCCGAAGCTGCATTGCGCCGCAGCGAGCAGGCGCTCCGCGAGCTCAACGAGAACCTGGAGCTACGGGTCGACGAGCGCACCCGCGAACTCGTCGCCCAGACCAATCTCCTGGAAGCCGCCCTCAATACCCTCAAGGATCTGTTCTTCGTGGTAGACACCGACCGTCGGCTCGTTCGCTGGAACCGCGAGCTGTGCACGATGACCGGTCTCGACGAGGATGAGGTCGAGAACAGGCGGCTGACGGTGTTGGTCCACCAGGACGACCGTGAGGCGATGGACGCGTGGTTCACCCGGGTTCACGAAGACGGCGCTGCCACCATGGAAGCTCAGCTGCTGGTCGACTCGGGCAAGTACGTTCCCTACGAGTTCACCGGTGCCCGGCTGAAAGATGGCGAGGGGCATCCGATGGGCGTGTGCGGCATTGCCCGCAACATCTCGCAGCGACGGCAGACCGAGCAGCACCTGAAACAGGCGATTCGTGAGGTCATCGACGACGCCACCTGGTTCGCGCAATCGGTACTCGAGAAGATGTCGCAGGTCTCGTCGCCGAGTACGCCGTCGATCAAGGCGACCGACCTGACCGACCGCGAACGACAGGTGATCGAGATGATCGCCAAGGGGATGAAGAACAACCAGATCGCCAAGGACCTGGGCCTCTCCTACGCCACCGTGCGCAACTACGTTGCCAGAATCTACAGCAAGCTCGACGTGCATTCGCGTGCCGAGGCTGTCATCTGGGCCCGCGAGCGCGGTTTCGGCAATCAGTAGCACCGATTACGCCGGACTGTAGCGGCTTGGCCGCTTTCACCCTCGCCACTCGAACACCGGGTCGTTCTTACCGCTGGTACCGCGCTGGCATCGACGGCGCCCGCGGGTATGATTGCCGTCATGCGTGTGATCCATGGCAAGGACGAGGCGATAGCCCTTTTTCACCGGCGCGGTTTCGCTTCCGATGATGGCGACGACGCCGGCGTAGTTCGCGAGGTGTTGGACGCAGTAAGGCGGCGCGGCGACGAGGCGGTCAGGGAGTTCAGTGAACGTTACGACGGGGTGCGGCTGGAACACTTCCGGGTGCCGGCCGAGTCGTTCGACCGTGCTGCCGACGAGGTGGGCGAGGCGCTGGGCGATGCCATCGCCCTGGCGGCGGACCGCATCACCTCGTTCTACCGCAAGCAGCCTTCGCCGGGCTTCCTGGAAGAGGAGGATGGGTCGCTGCTAGGTCAGCTGGTGCGGCCGTTGGAGCGCGTCGGATGTTACGTTCCCGGCGGAACCGCGCCCCTGTTCAGCTCACTGCTGATGACCGCCGTGCCCGCCCGGGTTGCCGGCGTCGACGAGGTCGTGGCCGTCACGCCGCCCCGCAGGGACGGAACCGTGGCGCCGGCGATCCTGGTTGCGGCCCGCGCAGCCGGGGTAAGCACCGTGTATCGGATCGGCGGCGCCCAGGCAATCGCCGCCCTCGCCTACGGAACCGAGACCGTGCAGCGGGTGGACAAGATCGTCGGACCCGGGAACAGGTTCGTGGTCCTGGCCAAGCAGGCGGTGTACGGGCTGGTCGGCATCGAGTCGCTGCCCGGTCCCACGGAGACGATGGTGCTCGCCGACGAAGGGGCTCAGCTCGAGCACGTGGTTGCCGATCTGCTGGCTCAGGCCGAGCACGCCGGCTCGCAGCCGGTGCTGGTTACCACCAGCAGGAGCCTGGCCGCGGCCGTGCCGGATGCGCTCGAGCGATCCCTCGCCGACCTGCCCACGGCCGCTGCCGCGCGAGCGTCGCTCACCGACCGGGGCTACCTGGTGGTGGTAGAGGGGCTCGACGACGGCGTGGAGGTAGCCAACGCCTATGCGCCCGAGCACCTGTGCCTGCTGGTGGACCGGCCGATGGAGCTGCTGCCGCTGGTGCGGAACGCCGGGGGCCTGTTCCTGGGTCACAGCAGCATGGAGGCGCTAGGCGATTACCTGGCGGGACCGAGCCATGTGATGCCGACCGGTGGCACCGCCCGCTTCTCCTCGTTCGTGAACGTCTCGGACTTCCAGAAGCTGATCCCGGTAGTCGGGATCGGCGAAGAACTGCTGTCGGCAGTGGGTCCTGCCGCAGCCAGAATGGCACGGGCCGAGGGACTGGAAGCGCACGCTCGGGCCATCGAGGCGAGGATCGCAAAGACCTGTTAGCGGCGCGAAGACGTCACTTGCGCCTGTATAGCAGGGTAGCCAGGATGTCGCGGTACATGCGCAGGCGCACAGCGAGCCCCGCCAGGACCCCGCGCTTCTCCTCTTTCATAACCTGCGACACGCCCTCGAGGCGAACGTCGCGGCAGCGCCAGCCTTCCCGGCGCGCGGTGTTGGTGATGGCCACCTCGATGCCGTAGCGGGTTCGGGCGAGTTGCGGCACTCGTAGAAGCAATTCCCGCCGTGTCGCCCGCTGGCCGCTCAGTTGAGGCGTCAGCCGCTGTGCGGCAGTGGTTCGCCAGCGGCCGCCGGTGAACACTCCGCGGGTCATGTTGGCGGAACCCGACACCACCGGTTCCGCCAACGACCTGATGTGAGCGGATGTCAGGCCCACCAGGTCGGCGTCCACCAACACGATGACGTCGCTGTCGGTCAGGGCGAGCCCGGCCGCGACCGCGCCGCCCTTGCCGAGATTGCGGCGCAGTTCGATCACCTCGCCGCCGGCGCGGCGCGCAACTTCTGCGGTATCGTCCTGCGAGCCGTCGTCGACCACCAGAACCCGGCCCAGACCGGCCAGACGGGCGACCTGCACCACGCTGCCGATGGTATCGGCCTCGTTGAAGGCAGGGATCAGGACGGTGCAGGTACCCGTTACGGTGCCAGTGGCGCGGCTCGCGAGAGCGGCGCCACTATCCGCGGATGATTCCGCCGAGTTCATTGAAGGTGATCAGTACGATGAGCGCGAGAACCGCCATGATGCCGATGAAGTGGATGGTCTCCTCTTGCCCCGGGCGGAACGGACGCCTGCGGAGTGCGACGACCGTGGCCAGGAGCATCCGGCCGCCGTCGAGGCCGGGCACGGGCAGGAGGTTGAACACCGCCAGCGACAGGTTGATCAGAGCCGCGAGCAGCAGCAGCGGCGCCACGCCGATGCTCGCCGCCTGATTGACCGCGCTCACCATCCCCACCGGTCCCGCCACCTCGTCGTTCTGCTGGCCGGAGAGGGCCGAGCCGAATCCGCGAACGAACCCCACCACCATCTGCGGCACGGCCCGGACACTGAACGAGAGCGACTCCGACAGCGCCTGCGGGAACCCGACGGAAGCGTCCATAAGCTCCACCGGCGCCAGACGTATCCCCAGTTGCGGCGGCGATCCGGCGTCCGCCGGCGGCCAGGGCAGTTCGAAGGTGTGAAGGGCGCCCGCTCGCTCCACCACCAGCGACAGGTGGTCGGCCGAGCGCACGGTGGTCACCACCTGCTCACGGCTGGGATCATCGATGCCGTTGAGATGCTCGATCCGGTCACCCGGCTGCAGTCCGGCCGCCTCGGCGGGCGAGCGGCCGACGACTCCCTCGATGCGCGACCCGGCTTCGACCACCGCTCCCGAGGTGACCGCCCGGTAGCCCGGCTCGAGCATCAGGGCGGCGGCAACGAGCAAGGTGCCAAGCGCGAAGTTGGCGATGACCCCGCCTATCAGCACCCACAGCTTCTGCGGCAGGGTCTTGGTGGCCATCCCTTCATCGGGGTGTTGCAGGTTACCTTCGTCGTCCACCTTCGGCGCCATGCCGGGGAGGTGCACGTAGCCGCCCAGCGGCAAGAGCGAAACCCGCCACTCGGTGCCGGCCCAGTTGCGCCGCCACACCACCGGCCCCATGCCGATGCTGAAGACGCGCACCGGCACGCCGACGCTGCGTGCGTTGAGGTAATGGGCGAGCTCGTGCACCATCACCGAAACCATGATTATCAGCAGGAATATCAGGGCTGTCAGCATGACTCCATCGCCCAAGTATGCCAGAAGACACGTCCGACAGTAGTCGGCTGTTGCACGGCACGAGGCGGGTCAGCCATTGACCGGTTCACCCTGACCCTGCAGTTCGCGAACTACGTCGGTCTTGCTGAGCACGCCGACGAGCCGGCCGCGGTGGTCCAGTACCATCAGCCGGCCCAACTCTCCCGAGGCCAGCTTCTTCACGGCGTCCATGGCGTCGCGGTCCGCTGCGATGGTTTCGGCCGGCCGGATGATACGTTCCAGCGTGTCCTGCTCGTCCAGCGCTCGCGCGTCGTCGAGCCGGGCGAAGCCGAGCAGGCTGCCGTCCACGCCCACTACCGGATAGCCGACGTGGCGCCGGAACTGCGCGAGACGCAGGAACTGACCGATGCGCATGTCGCTGGTCACGCTGATTACGTCCTGCGTCATGAAGTCGGCCACCGACTTCCCCTGGAGGGCGGCGGTCATGGCCGCGTAGCGCGTTTCGGCGTGCACGGCGTTGTACACGAAGAACGCCACTACCACCAGGAGAAGCTGGAACGTCAGGAACCCGTAGATGCCGAGAAGGAGCGCTACCACCCGGCTGACGTTGGCGGCGATCCGAGTGGCCTGCAAGTAAGGCATCGCCAGTGCCAGCAGCGAGCGAAGAATCCGGCCGCCGTCGAGCGGCAGCGCAGGCAGCATGTTGAACACCGCCAGGGCGAAGTTGGTAAGCGTCAGGTAGGAGAAGATGAAGAGCCAGCCGGCGCTCAGGTCGAGCCCTTGCCAGGCGAGCCAACTCAGCCCTGCCAGCAGCAGGCTGGTAATCGGCCCGGCGATGCCGACCAACGCCTCGGCGCCCCGCTGCCGGGGAAGTTCCTCGAACTGGGCGACGCCGCCGAGGAACCAGAGCGTGATCTCCTTGACCTCGACGTCGTAGAGCCGGGCCACCACGGCGTGACCGAGCTCGTGAATCAGGACGCCGGCGAACAGCCCGAGCGCGGCGCCGAGGCCGAGCAGGTAGGGCGTGACGCCCTCCAGCAGGGGCGCCCCGTCGAGCTCGAAACCGGCCCGGCGCAGCAGCATCAGGTAGCCGGGGAGCTGATTCGCAATCAGCCAGGCGAACAGCGGGAGCACCAGCAGGAACGAGGTGTCGAGCCGAACCGGGATTCCCAGCAGCTTTACCGGAAGGCGAATGGCGCCGCCGAACATGGCTATGAAAGAGCCGGGCGCCTCGTCGCCCGCCGATTACGCGCGCTCCTCGCGCGGCCGAAGGTCGTGCTCATGCGGCGGTGTCGCTCGCCAGCCTGCGGCAGGCGTGCTCCGCCAGCAGGCGCGCCTCGCTGTCGGCCTGATCGAGAACGTCCCAGGCGAGAGCGGTAGACGGCACCCGGCCGAGGACCTCCTCGATCACCTCCGCGATGGCAGTGAACGGCATCCTTCCGCCGAGGAAGGCGTCAACCGCCACCTCGTCGGCCGCATTGACGTAAGCCGGCGCCAGCCCGCCCTTGCGCCCGGCCGCATAGGCCAGCTCGAGGCAGGGGAACCGGCCACCGTCCGGTGGCAGGAGCTGCCACTCGCCATGGAGGGGGAGCGGGTCGAGAGGCGTGGCCGGGCGCGCCGGCGTTTCGATGCCGTACTGGATCGGGAGGCGCATGTCGTGAGGCCCGATCTGTGCCTTGAGGGAGCCGTCACGGAAGCGCACCAGCCCGTGAATCAGCGACTGCGGATGGATCACCACTTCGATGTCGGCAAGCGGCAGCGAGAACAGAAAGTGCGCCTCCAGCACCTCGAGACCCTTGTTGAAGAGGGTCGCCGAGTCGATCGTCACCTTGGGTCCCATCGACCAGTTGGGATGGGCGAGCGCCTGCTGCGGCGTCACCCGTGACAGGTCCGCCGGCTGCTCGCGGAAGGGGCCCCCGGAGGCGGTGAGAACGAGACCCGAGACGTCACCCTCGTTCTCGCCGCGCAGGCACTGGTAGAGCGCCGA
>JBBDRK010000056.1:13127-21847 GCA_040905465.1 Trueperaceae bacterium
CGAGACCCGAGACGTCACCCTCGTTCTCGCCGCGCAGGCACTGGTAGAGCGCCGAATGCTCGGAGTCCAGCGGAGTGATTCGTGCGCCCGAGCGGTCCGCCAACTCGCGCATCAGCGGGCCCGCCACGACCATCGCCTCCTTGTTGGCCAAGGCGACGTGCCGCCCACTGGCCAGGGCATGAGCGGTGGGAGCGAGCCCGGCCATCCCCGGTATCGCAGCCACGACAGAGTCTGCCGTCAAGGCGGCAACCTCCAGCACGCCGGCGTTTCCACTCAGAAGGCGAGTGCCCGCGGGCAGGTGGGGCCGCAGCTCGGCTGCCGCAGCCTCGGAACAGGCAACCAGCTCCGGGCGGAACTCGTGGACCTGTTCCAGCAGGAGCCGCCAGTTGCTGGCCGCCACCAAACCGGCGATCCGGTAACCGCGCCAGCGAGCCACGTCGAGCGCCTGGGTGCCGATCGAGCCTGTGGAACCGAGAATGGTGATCCGCTTCATCTCCTACATTGTCCCTCATGCCGGGGCCGCGAACAATCGTGCGGGTACCGAAACTGCCCGTTCCGGCCGCTGCCAGGGTGGTAATCTGCCTGAGCCATGGCCAACGACGGCATAACAGGACAGGATCGGGAGATCGTCGGCGAGCTCGAACGGCTGAGCACGGCTGCTCTGGGAGGACGGGTTGCCCACACCGGCTTTCTCGAACCCGACAGCAGCGCCCGGCTGGTGCAGGCGTTGCACGAGCAGGGGATCCCGGCCAACGCTTGGGGCGGGTTTCCGGGCGCCAGGCGGCGGGTGGTGACGGCGTTTCCGACCCATGTTCCGGAGGCGAGCACACCGCTCGTGGCGCTGTTTCTCGATGCTCCGGCCGACGCCGACTCCGCTCGCGCTGCGTTGCGATCTGGCGGAGCTCCCGCCGAGTTGCTGGGTGACGTCAGGGTGCATCGGGAGGGCGTGTCGCTGGTGACCACCGAGCCGGTCGACCGGCGATTGACCGAGGCGGTCACGCTGGAAAGCCACCGGCTGACGCCGCGCGTCGTGCCGGTCGAGCTTGCCGCCGCAGGCAGCGTGCGCCGGGTGAGCGCAGTGGTCCCGTCTTTGCGCGTGGACGTTATCGGCGCCAAGGGCTTTCGAGTGTCGCGGTCGTACTTCGCAAAAGGGGTGGCCGGCGGCAAGGTAAGCGTGAACGGCCGGCCCGCCGGCAAGTCGAGCAGCGCCGAGACCGGGGACGAGATCTACGCCGAGGGCCTCGGCCGCCTGCGGGTGCTGAGCGTCGACGGCGAGACGAAACGCGGGAATACGAAAGTGAGTCTCGAGGTCGAGACGGCTCCGCAGTAGCCGGCTAGAGCCGTACCCGCTTGCCGCCGTCCTTCGAGCGCGACTTGAAGATCATCCGGAACGGCACCTCCGAAAAGGCCATGTCCTCGCGGATTCGATTGCGCAGATACTGCTCGTAGGGCCGCGTCATGAACTTCTCGCTGTTTACGCTGAAAACGAACGTGGGTGGGGCGATGTCGGCCTGGGTGGCGTAGAAGATCTTGAGCGGTTTCCCGTGAAAGTTGGGAGGCGCCTGCCGCTGCATCCACACGTCTACCCAACTGTTCATCGCGCCGGTGCCGATCCGCCGGCGAGCGGTGTCGTACAGGCGTATCACGGTGGCCAGCAGCTCGTGCAGCCCGTAGTCGTTGATCGCGCTGGTGTAGACCTTGGGCGCGAAAGCGATGTGGCCCAGCTCGGCGTCGATGTTCTTCTCGAACTCGACGAGCTTCTCATCGGAGACCAGGTCCCACTTGTTCACCGCCACCACCACCGGCTTGCCGCCTTCGAGGGCGAGATTGGCGAGCCTGAGTTCGTGGTCGCCCAACTCGAACGGGTCGACCACCAGTACCGCCACGTCTGCCGACACCAGGGCGCCTTCCGAGCGCAGCTTGGCGTAGAACTCCAGGTCCTTGTCCGGCTTGCGGCGGATGCCGGCGGTGTCGACCAGCACGAACGGCCGGCCCCCAAAATCGAAGGCGACGTCGACCGCATCGCGAGTAGTTCCCGGCAGGTCCGCCACTATAGTCCGCTCGTCGCCCACGATAGCGTTGAGCAAGCTCGACTTGCCGACGTTCGGTCGACCGATGATGGCCACCCGCACCGCCTGCTCGTCGGTCCGGTCGTCCTCGTCGGGAAGGCGCCGGCCTATCTCCTCGAGCAGCTCCCAGGTCCCGCGGGTGTGCTCGGCCGACGTGGCGAACGGGTCGCCGAAGCCCAGCCCGTAGAGCTCGAAGAATTCGGCGGTTTCCTCGTGACGCGGGTCGTCGAGCTTGGTAGCCACCAGCAGCACGTGCTTGCCGCTGCTGCGCAGCCAGTCCGCTACTTGCCGGTCGCCGGCTGTCGGCCCCACTCTCCCGTCCACACAGAACAGAACCAGGTCCACGTCGGCCAGGGCGGCCTCGACCTTGTCGCGGATCGCCGTCTCCCAGCGGTCGCCGGACCACAGCCCTCCGGTGTCCAGAAGCAGCAGTTTCCCGGACTCCTCGCGGTCGAGCAGCACGCTCTTGACGTCGCGGGTCACGCCCGGTTCGTCCGCTACGATCGCCTCGCGGCGTCCAATCAGGCGGTTGAAGAGTGCCGACTTGCCGACGTTCGGTCGGCCGACGATCGCTACCTTACGCAAGAGTTGCTCCCATTCGTACCCGGTAACCGTTGGCCCAAGCCCTGGCGCTCATCCTTCGTTTCCCTGCCGGTTGCAGCTCGAGCAGCTCGAGCGCTCCCTCGCCGGTGGCAACTACCACGCCGGCCTCAGATAGTCCGATCACCTCGCCGGGTTGGCCGGCGCCGTCGACCGGGCGCATGTCGAACACCCGCACTTCGCCTGCGGCGAACTCGAAACGGGTGCCGGGCCAGCCGGCCACACCGCGGAAGCGGTCGTAGCTTGCGGCCGCCGGCTGGTTCCAGTCCAGATCGCCGTCCTCACGCCGCAGCTGCGGGGCGAATGTCGCCTCGGCGTCATCCTGAGGGCGACACTCCAACCGACCGCCGGAGAGCTTCTCCAACGCTTCGACTATCGTACGTGCCCCCAGCTGGGCGAGCCGGCCGAACAGCTCAGGCGCACGTTCGTCATCCGCGATCTCGGTCGCGCGAACGAGGCAGGCGGGCCCGGTATCCAGGCCCGCCTCGGTGCGCATGATGGTGACGCCGGTGACGCGCTCGCCGTTGATCAGCGCCCACTGCACGGGCCCAGCGCCGCGGTACTTCGGCAACAGGCTGGCGTGCACGTTCAGGAAACCGCAGCGGGGGAGATCGAGAAGCGCTTGCGGGAGTAGCTTGCCGTAGGCGACAGTTACCGCGACGTCCGGCTGGAGCCCGGCGAGCCTCTCCGCGAACTCGGAGTTGTTCCTGAGCCTCGCCGGCTGTGCCAGCGGGAGCCCGAGTCCGGCCGCCACGCGCGCGACTGCCGGCGGCCTGGTTTTCAGTCCACGACCGGCGGCTTTATCGGGCTGACTCACCACCAGCGCCACGTCGAACCGCTCGTTCAGGGCGAGCAGGGAGGGGAGCGCGAAATCGGGCGAGCCGAAGAAAGCAACTCGCACTTCAGCTACGACTCTTCTCCGGGCGGGCGCCCCGCAACTCTTTGAGCCGCGCCTTCGCCAGACGCTGCAGTCGCGCCAGCTCCGCCCGGTGCTCCTCCAGGAAGTGCCGGCGCTGCTCTTCCGGCAGGCGGTCGAAGAAGAGCACGCCCTCGAGGTGGTCGTACTCGTGTTGGATCACCTGGGCGAAGTGCCCCTCGGCCTCCACGCTTCGTTCGCTGCCGGTTAGATCGAGATAGCGGACCGTCACGCACAGGTCCCGTTCGAGCTCATCGGCATAGATGCCGGGGATCGACAGGCAGCCTTCCTGAACCTTCTGGCTGCCGTGTCGCTCGACGATCTCGGGGTTCACCATCACATAGTCGGCAACGTGCTCGCTTTCGCCTTCATCGTCCAGGCGGTACTCGCCGGCTACGAACAGCCTCAGCGGCACTCCCACCTGCGGTGCGGCCAGTCCCACTCCGTTATCGTCGTGCATCGTTTCGATCATGTCGGCCGCCAGTTGCACCAGCTCTGCGTCGAAGCGCGTCACCGAACGAGACGGTCGGCGCAGCACGGGGTCGCCGTAGTAGCGGATTGGCTTGAGCAAATTGACCTCCGGGCCCGAGCGCTAATCGCGAATGGGCGGACGCGACAATCGAACTGTCGCTGTGGGTGTGCCTACCGCCCGCACCCCTTCGGGCAGTTCGAGCGTCACTGGCAGAGTATACCCACCGGCCTCCGGCTCTTCAGTCGGCAGAGAAACGGTTCCCGGCACCCGTTCCAGCGCTCCGAGCGCCGACTCCGGACCGATCAGCGAGACCTCCGCTTCCTCCATTCGAGCAGTTACGGAGAAGCCGCTGACCGCCGGTGTTTCAAGCTCTACCGGAAGGCGCCTGGTGACCAGGACCGACTCCTCCTCGACGACTACTTGCACCTCTTCAGGCTCTATCTGCACCCCGCCGACTGGCCGGCCATCGGCGCCGACAGCGTAAGGGGCAGTGGCCCGGCCGCCGGGCGAGGGGCGCACCGGCGCTAATGCCCGGACGACCTGTGCGAGCGTGGAGGCGCGCGCACGCACCGTCACCTGCTCGGGCTCGACACTGGCGCTGACCGCCATGTCCGGCGGCGCGACACCGATGATCACCGCAGCCACCGGCACCTGTTTCTCGGTTACCGCTTCGACGGTGCCTATCACGTCACCGGGATTCACCCGGCGCAGGTCCACGCCCTGGGGCGAGAGAACCCGTATGGGAACCTCAAACGCTCCGCTCTGGTCGGTAAGGTCGAGGATCGCCTCGAAGTTGTCCGGCCGTAATCGGTCGACCTGACCGCTGGGGCCGGCAACGGTTACCTCGACGTAATCGGGAAGACCGGTAGCCACGTTATCGGAGGCCAACCCTTCGACGGTGATGGGAACGAACAACGAACGCTGGGTGATCGAGGTGTCGTTTACGTTCACGAACAGCCAGATCAGGCTTGCCAGCACGATCGCCCCGAGCTTCTGCGGCCAGGCGTGCAGCAGCACGTTGAGCATGCGGTGTACCTGCTTCATCCGCCGTACGCCTCGCGCAGCGCCTTGAGCACGTCGGCCGGGGCGATATCGCTGCGCAGTATGCCGTCGCGCGCCAGACTCACCGTGCCACGCTCCTCGCTGACCACCATGACCAGGGCGTCTGTCACTTCCGACAGTCCGAGCGCGGCACGATGCCGGGTGCCGTGCTTGGCGCTCCAGCCCTCGTGGCGCTCGGAGAGGGGGAAGATCGCTCCTGCAAACGCCAGCACTTCCTCGCGCACTATCACTCCGCCGTCGTGGAGCGGCCCGTGGGAGGCGAAGATGGTGTGCAGCAGTACGGTGGTGACCGGGGCGTTCAGCTCGGTGCCGTTACGACCGTACTCCTTGAGGGGAGTTCGTTGCTCGATGGCGATCAACGCGCCCCTGCGCTGGCTTGCCAGTTCGCGTACCGCCGCCATGATTTCCTGTACCGGGTCGCCGCTCGCCGTGCGCGTGAGCCTGCCGCGACCGACGCGCTCCAGCGCACCCCGCAGCTCCGGCTGAAACACCACTACCAGCGCGATGAAGCCGACCGGTGCAATGCGATCGAACATCCACTTGGTCGCTTCCAGCCCGATCTGGCTCGCCAGGAACCACAGTCCGATGATCGCCGCCAGGCCACGAAGCACGTTCCAGGCACGAGACCCTATCAGCAACTGGTAGGCCTGATAGAGGAACACCGCGATGATGAGTATGTCGACCAGGTCCAACAGTCGAAAGGTGTCAAGAAACCACAAGAGGCCCTCCGGAGGGGCGGACAGGTATGGGCGGATATGACGGCCGGAACTGCCGGCCGAGTGGCAGCAGGAGCGTGCCGCGAGCTTGGCCTCACGTTACCATGGGCGACAGTTACGCTCATGCCTGCCAGGCGTCCTCGCCGGCCGCTCGGCGTGCGTTACAGTGACGCAATGGAGGTAAGACGATGGAACAGATGAGGAAGCGAATCGAGACTCTCCGGGGGTATCTTTGATGTCGCGGGGAAGCAGGCTCGGCTAGACGAGCTGGAACCGCAACTCAACGATCCCGGCCTGTGGAGCGACCCGGAGCGGGCACGCCAGATCTCCCAGGAGGAGTCCCGCCTGCGCCGTGTGCTGGACAGCTTCCAGCGGCTGCAGAGCGACTTCGAGGGCCTCACCGAGCTCGGCGAGATCGCCGGCGCCGACGAGGCCGACGAGCTCGAAGAGGAGAGGGTGCGGGTGGAGCGGTCTCTCGACGAGCTCTACCGCGAGACCCTCTTCCAGGGCGAGCACGTCGACCGGGCAGCCATTCTCACCATCAAGCCGGGCGCGGGCGGTACCGAATCGTCCGACTGGGCCGGCATGCTGTTGCGAATGTACCGGCGCTTCGCCGAACGCCGCGGCTTCAAGGTCGAACTTCTTGACCTGGTGCCCAACGACGCCGCGCCCGGAGGGATCGATTACGCCCAGCTGATCATCCGCGGCGAGCGCGCCTTCGGCATGCTGTCGGTGGAGGGCGGGGTGCACCGGCTGGTGCGGGTGAGCCCGTTCGACTCCCAGAACCGCCGGCACACCAGCTTCGCCGCGATCGAGGTGATGCCCGAAATTGACGACGAGATCGAGGTGGACATTGATCCCGGCGACGTGCGTGTCGACGTCTATCGGTCCTCCGGACCCGGTGGCCAGTCGGTAAATACCACCGACTCGGCGGTTCGGGTGGTCTACCGCGGCGGCACGCCCGACGAGATCGTGGTGACCTGCCAGGACGGCAAGTCGCAGATCAAGAACCGCGAGAAGGCGATGACCGTGCTGCGCAGCCGGTTGTGGGAGCGGGAGGAGCGCCGCCGCCTCGAAGAGCAGATGAAGGCGAGAGGCGAGCAGAAGGCGATCGAGTGGGGATCGCAGATTCGCTCCTACGTCCTGGACAAGCAGTACGTGAAAGACCATCGCACCGGAGACATGCGGCACGACCCCGACAACGTACTCGACGGCGATATCGAAGGCCTGATCTGGTCGGGTCTCGAGTGGATGACCGGCAGGCAGACGGCTGCGTGAACCGGCGCGGCCGCTGCTGACGATGCGCATTCTGGCGGTGGCGGACGCGGTATCGCCGGTCGTTTACTCGGAGAGATTCCCCGACAATCTGCCAAGCTTCGACATCGTCGTTTCGGCGGGTGACATGCCCGGTCACGTTCTGGAGTACATGGCCACCAAGTTACAGGTGCGGCCGACCTACGTGCTCGGCAATCACGGCAACGGTTACGTTCGCGACCCGGCCAGCGACACGATCTCGCTGCCGGGAGGCTGCCAGAACGTGCACCGGCGGGTGGTCGAGGTGGGCGGAGTGCTGATTGCGGGGATCGAGGGCAGCGCCCGCTACCGGCCCGGCGCCCAGCAGTACAGCGAGTTCGAGATGGAGCTGCACTGCGCCGCGCTGGCGCCGCGGCTGGCCTGGAATCGGCTTACGAAGAAGCGTGCCGTGGACATCCTTCTCACTCACGCCGCTCCGCGCGGACCGCACGAGGGTGCCGACTACCCGCACCGGGGAGTTCCCGCATTCAACCGCTTTCATCGCCGCTGGCGGCCACGCCTGCACATACACGGCCACGTTCACCTGAGCGGTGCGAACGCCCCGCGAGAGTACGTGAGCCCCGAGGGCGTACGGGTGGTGAACGCCTTCGAGTTCACCCTGATAGATTTCGATAACTGACGTTCCTGTTCGAGCCCGGGGAGCCGACTGCTTGCGGCAGTTCGGCGCCCTACGCTGGCCCGGACCATGCCGTGGTAAACCGGGCACATGGAAGGTTCGCCGAAGACCGAAACCGCCGGGAGCCCGGCCGCGGACGACGCCGAAACGGCGGCCGCTGGCGAGATTAGCGAGGCCGGGACTGCCGCTGCCGATATTACGGGCACCGAGTTGGCCACGGGTGAGATAGGCGGGCCAGAGATTGTCGGGACGGAGCCTAGCGAGGCCGAGTTCGCCGCGCTGCGAAGTGGCGCCCTGCTGGTTGCACTGGAGGACCAGGGTTGGCTCCGGCTCACCGGAGCCGACCGCATCGACTTCCTGCACGGCCAGGTGTCGAACGATGTCCGCGGTCTCCAGGCTGGTTCGCACAACCGATCGTTGCTGCTCAACCACAAGGGCCATGCGCTGGCCGACATGCGAGTACTGCGAGGCGAGGACCGGGTGGAACTGGTGGTCGAGGGAGGGGCCCTCGAGCTGGTGGAGCGCAGCCTGCGGCAGCACATCATCTTCGACCAGGTCGAGTTGACCCGGCCGCCTGAACGGCGGTTCGGGTTCACCCTGCAGGGACCGGCGGCCGAGGAGGTCGCCGCCAGAGCCTTCGGCTCGGACCTTCCCGGCGAGGATGCCTTCGGCGTTCGCGAGCTGGCCGGAGGGGAGGTCACCATTCTTCGCTCCCGGCGGACCGCCCACGGCGGGTTCGACCTGTTCCTGGGCGGCTCCCTGGAGGGTGGGTCGGTCGAGGCCGGGTCCGAGGCCGGGTACGATGCCGCCTCCGAGGCCGGGTCCGAGGCCGGGTCCGAGGCGGCGTCCGAGGCGGCGTCCGAGGCGGCGTCCGGGGCCGGGTCCGAGGCCGGGTCCGAGGCGGCGTCCGAGGCGGCGTCCGGGGCCGGGTCCGAAGCCGCGTCCGGGACGGCGG
>JBBDRK010000056.1:21947-50792 GCA_040905465.1 Trueperaceae bacterium
GCGGCGTCCGAGGCGGCGTCCGGGGCCGGGTCCGAAGCCGCGTCCGGGACGGCGGATCAGTCGGCAACACAGGCGGCGGAACCGTCATCCGACCTTACGACAGCTCTCACGGCGGCTCTCACGGCGGCGGGAGCGGTTGCCGGCGGGATGGCGGCATTGCGGCTGGGGCGCGTCTGCGCCGGATTGGCTTCCGCCGCCGGCGAAGCGGGGGAGGGCGTGCTGCCGCAGGAGGCAGGGCTCGAGCCGCTGGTGTCGTACCGCAAAGGCTGTTACCTGGGTCAGGAGATAATGGCCCGCATCGAGGCGCGCGGCAAGCTCCGGCGCGAGTTGGGTGCGCTGCGCCTCGAGCGTGAGCCCGAACCGGGGGAACGCGAGGTACGGCGCGACGGACGGTTGGTAGGGCGGCTCGGAACCGTCGCCCGGCACCCCGAGTCGGGAGTGCTGGCTCTGGCGGTGCTGCGTTCCGACCTGGACCTCGACTCCCCGGTCGAGGCTGCCGGCGTACCGGCGCGCCGGATTCGATTGCCGGTGGCTTAGGCGAAGGAGTTATCCGCTCCGCCGATTGAGGGTGGGTACACACCGGAAGTAGCGACTCAGGCGGCTATAATGCCGGTATGAAGGAAAAGCGGCGCTGGCTGGAAGAGGAGTATGCCGAGGCGACCGAGCGATCCGCGGAGCGGGACTACCCGTTCCGAACGCTCTCGGACATCGAAGCGGACCCGGTCTATACCCACGAGGACCTCGCAGACTTCGACCCCGATTCCGAATTGGGCTATCCGGGAAGCTATCCCTACACCAGGGGCGTTCAGGCGTCGATGTACCGCGGCAAGCTGTGGACCATGCGAATGTTCGCGGGCATGGGCGCCGCCGAGCAGACCAACCGCCGATTCCGACGACTGCTGGACGCCGGTCAGACCGGCCTCTCGACCGCGTTCGACCTGCCTACGCTCATGGGCTACGACAGCGACCACCCGTTCTCGAAAGGCGAGGTGGGTCGTTGCGGCGTCGCGGTGTCCCACCTGGCCGACATGGAAGCGCTGTTCGAGGGCATCGACCCCTCCGTAGTCACCACTTCGATGACCATCAACTCGCCGGCCAACGCCATCTGGGCGATGTACCTGGCGATGGCCGAAAACAAGGGCGTGCCACTGGTGAAGCTCGGCGGTACGATCCAGAACGACATTCTCAAGGAGTTCATCGCCCAGAAGGAGTACATCTACCCGCCGGCGCCGTCGGTGAAGCTGGTGGTCGACACCTTCGAGTGGGGCCCGGCCAACGTGCCCAAGTGGAACTTCGTCTCGGTCTCGGGGTACCACATCCGCGAGGCCGGGTCGACAGCCGTGCAGGAGCTGGCGTTCACGCTGGCCGACGGCATCCACTATGTTCGCAAGGCAGTGGAGCGCGGTCTCGACGTCGACGAGTTCGCTCCCCGCATCTCGTTCTTCTTCAACCTCCACAACGACTTCTTCGAGGAGATCGCCAAGCTGCGGGCCGCACGCCGCATCTGGGCGAGGCAGATGCGCGAGGTATACGGTGCCCGCAACCCACGGTCGTGGATGCTCCGAACTCATGCTCAAACCGCCGGCGTCTCGCTCACGGCCCAACAGCCGTTGGTGAACGTCGCGCGCGTCGCCATTCAGGCGCTTGCGGGGGTGCTGGGCGGAACGAACAGCCTCCATACCGACGCCTTCGACGAGGCGCTGGCATTGCCGAGCGAGGAGGCGGCCACACTGGCGCTCAGGACGCAGCAGGTGATCGCCTACGAGACCGGGGTCGCCAGTACCGTCGACCCGCTGGCAGGTTCGTACTACCTGGAAAGCCTCACCAACGAGATGGAGCGTCAGACATTGGCCTACTTCGAGCAGATCGACGATCTGGGCGGGGTGGAGAAGGCGATCGAGGCCGGATTCTACGCGCGGGAGATAGGCGACGCGGCCTACGATCAGCAGCGCCAGGCAGACAGCGGCGAGCGCATCACGGTGGGAGTGAACCGTTTCGCGGGTGCCTACCCGGAGGTGCCTATCGAGCCGATCGATCCGGAGGTCGAGCGCCTGCAGGCGGCCCGCCTCGCCCGAGTGCGCAGCGAACGCGACCCGGTTCGGGTGGAGAACGCTCTGGAGAGGCTGCGGGTGGCGGCGGTCGAGGGCGCGAATACCATGCCGGCATTTCTCGAGGCGGCGCACGCTTATTGCACGCTGGGCGAGCAGATGGACGTTCTGCGCCAGGTGTACGGCGTCTACGAGGAACCGGTGCTGATCTGAGGCCCGAGGGTCCTTTCGGCGGTCCGCGCTCTCGTCGTGTGCCGCAGCGGCCGCGGGAGCGACTCCCGGCGGCCCGGAACGAGGAGGAAGCATGACCGAGCGCGCGATCCGCGTTCTGATAGCAAAACCTGGTCTCGACGGCCACGACCGCGGCGCCAAGGTCATCGCCCGGGCGTTGCGCGATGCTGGGATGGAGGTCGTCTACACCGGCCTGCGGCAGACCAGCGAGATGATAGTGAGCGCTGCGGTGCAGGAGGACGTGGACGCCATCGGCCTGTCGGTACTGTCGGGGGCCCACATGCACTACTTCCGGGAGATAGTCCAGGGACTGACCGAGCAGGGCGCGCAGGACATCCTGGTGTTCGGCGGTGGGATCGTCCCGGATCAGGATCTCCCGGAGTTGCGCGAGCTCGGCGTCGGTCGTATCTTCACGCCGGGCGCCAGCACCGGCGAGGTGGTCGAGTACCTGCGCGAGCAGCTCTCCCGACCGGAGCGGGTGAGAACCGCTTGAGATAAGGATGAAACCCGGCTGAGACAGGCCGGGTCCTCCGGCTGGTCAAAATCGAATTAGTGGCTGTGGGTCGCACTCCCTTACGCGTAACTTTTCACCCACCGGCCCTGGCGCGTCATGTTACATTCGTCCAGGCCGTAACCGGCTGTGCGTTGCGGGAACGCACGGGGTCGTAACGGTCCCATGGGGGAGATACCTGTGGAAGGGTGACGGAATGAAGCGTCTTCATCTTTACTTTTTCAGTTTGCTTCTTGCTGCACCTGTCGCATTTGCCGATGGATACGCATTGAGAACCGTTCGAGAGGGCGATAGCATCGGGGCTATCGCGAACCGCTACAACCTGCCGGTGACTGCGCTGATGCAGTTCAACGAGCTGGAGTCGGCCACCATCTACCCCGGCCAGGTCCTCAGGGTGCCGTACGTCGCCGCCGTCGGCGGTGTTGCCGAACTCGCGCCCGAGCCGCCTCCGGGTTTCCGCCAACACGTGCTGCAGGCCGGTGAGACCCTGACCGACGTCATGCGCCGCTACGACGTGACCATCGAGTCGATCGTGGGCGCCAATCCCGATCTGTCCTCACTCGATCGACTGCCGGCCGGCCTGGAACTGCTCATCGCACCCCGGAACGGGCTCGTGGTCACTCTCGAGCGCGAGGAGGAGCTCGGAGCCCTGCTGCTCGACTACGGCGCAAACCCGGTCGAAGTCGCGCGTGCCAACCGGCTCACATCCCCGGCCGACATCCAGCCGGGGATGTTGCTTTTTCTCCCCGGCGTGGAGCCGGCCGCCGCGCTCGAGCGGCTGAGCCAGGTGCGCGAACTGGAGAACCGCTATCTGTGGCCGCTTCAGGGCCGCATAACGTCGTACTTCGGTCGGCGCAATCTGGGCATGGGCACGTCCAGCTTCCACCGGGGAGTAGACGTCGCTGCGCCGTACGGATCGACGATCACCGCGGCCAGGACCGGCACGGTTTCGTATGCCGGCTGGTCGACACAGGGTTACGGCTATCTCGTCAAGATTCGCCACGGTGGCGGCGCCGAAACCTGGTACGGGCACGGCAGCAATATCCTGGTACGGGTGGGGCAGTACGTGCGTCAGGGTCAGCCGATCGCCCTGGTAGGCTCGACCGGCATCTCGACCGGCCCGCACCTTCACTTCGAACTGCACGAAAGCGGCAGGGCGCTGGACCCGCTCGGCCACCTGCGCTGAGCGCCGGCGTCTCGCGCCCTCGGCGCGGCCGCAACCGGCAACGCCGAGCGTGCCGGGCGGCGTTGCTTGCCGGCTTTGCATCGGAGTCAACTGAAATCATTGTCTGAAGCCGGTCGGTGCCTGGCGCCGTTGGCTGAAATCGGTGTCCGCCGCCGCCGCGACGCTCCAACGGCGCCGCGCCTACTTTTCGCTAATCAGTCTTTCGCCCAGAGGATACGGCCGCACGAGGGGCAGCGAGTCACTCCGGCGCCTTTCCGGGCCTTCTGAACCACATGAATGGGCAGCTTGACGTTGCAACCGCCGCACTGCTGATTGCTCACCAGCGGAACGAGGCCCAGCCCGCGTCGCGCCTTGCGCACCTGCTCGTATTGCCGAAGCAGTTGCCGGTCGATGTCCTTGGCAAGGGCGTCCCGCTCGCCCGACATGTCGTCGATTCGGCTCTCGAGAGCCTCGATCCGGGCGTTTTCGGTAGCGGTCAGTTCCGCCAGCACCGGCTCCAGCTCGTCGACTTCGCCCTGCAGCGTGGCGATGTCTTCATCCAGGGTCTCGAGCTCACCCATCAGCGGCATCGTGTCTTCTTCCAACTCCTGTACCCGGGTAGCGAACTGTAGCTCCTGGTTCTGGTACTGCGACGCCTCCTTGGCGCTGTCCGCCCGCAGGCCCGCGGTGGCGGCTGCTTTGCGCCGCTCGTCCAGCGTATTGAGCTCCAGCTCGTTCTGAGACAAGCGCTTGCGCAGGTCTTCACGCTCCCTGTTTCGTTTGGTGAGCCGCTCCTGCAGTTCGTCGCGGCGCTTGCGCGTTTCGATCAGCTCCGGGGGAGTGCGACCCTTCTCCTCCTGCAGGTTGTCCAGCTCCAAGTCACAGTTCTGAACGTCGCTGAGCCTATCTAGCATCGGACCTCCCAACGTGATGGCGACAAAAGTAAACTCCGTTCGGTTGTTGCCAAACGGAGTGCCGTCACACGTGAACTTATGGGCGATTGCCTCACGCCCACGAGTGTATCACGACCTTTTGGAGCCCGGGTAGCCGGCGCCGGCACGGTGCTCACGCCGGTGACGAGGGGAGTGTGAGCGCCGAGTTAGAATCGAATCGTGTTCGAGGAATCGGCGGATGGCTTTATCAGCAGGTGGCGAGAGCACGCCGCCTCGGTACGGATTTTTTCGCGTACCGAGGGACTTCCGCTGCTCGAGGCCGAGGCCGGAGGCGCCATCTTGCAGATGCTGGAGCGGACCGGGCCGTACCTCGCTCCTCCCGGCGATGCCCGGGTGATCATCAATCCGACCGCCCAGCGGGTGGAGCTGCACGACGGCCGCCAGACGGTGCTGGAGGTCGGCGGTATCGGCCAGGCGCGCGTGTGCGGTCGGATCTTGCGGCGAGACGACCCGTTCCTGGTGATCGACGCTGGCGCGCCGTTGATCGTCGGGGTGGTCGAGCCGATACCCGAGGAAGCCGTCGCCGATGCCTGGGTGGCGTTCGACTCGGTGCCGCCGATACACGGCTTCGTCCTGCGCGAGGTCCGTGCGCCGCCGGTGCGTGGCGGCAACGGCGAGGCGCTCTAGACTCTTCGGGCCATGTGGCCCGGCGTCGGCCCGGCGGCCCCGGCGTCTGCTAGCATGGCCCGTTCATGAGCCCGTTGCCGAAGCCAGCCCCACCAGTAGCCAAGATCACCGCGGTTTCCGCGCGCTCGCCGGCGGAACGCGCCGGCGTGGCTGGCGGTTGGGAACTGCTCGCGGTCAACGGGCGTGAGATCCCCGATATCCTGGCCTATCGCCGCGAACTGGAACGCGGCGAAGTGGAGGTGCTGGTGCGCACGCCTCATGGCGAGCGGTTGACCTTCCGGGCCAACTGGGAGGACCCGGGCCTGGAGTTCGACGAAGTCATCTTCGACGGCATCCGCCTGTGCGCCAACAAGTGCGAGTTCTGCTATGTGCATCAGATGCCGAAGGGCATGCGCCGCAGCCTCTACATGATGGACGACGACTTCCGCACCAGTTTCCTGTACGGATCGTTCGTCACCCTGACGAACCTGAGCGAAAACGACGTAGAGCGCATCCTGGACGAGGAGTTGAGCCCGCTTTACGTCTCGGTACACGCGGCCGACGAGCAGTTGCGCCGCGAGATGATGAAGTGGTGGCGTCTGAAGGTCAGTGACGAGCGCAGCACCAGCATTCGGGGCATGATCGAGCGGCTGCGGTCGATCGACCTCTACACCCAGCTGGTGGTGCTTCCCGGCCGCAACGACGGCGAACACCTTACCCGCACGCTCGAGTACCTGGCGGCGCAGCCTAACGTGCAGGCCGCCGCGGTCGTGCCGGTAGGCCTTACCGAACACCGGCGGAACCTGCCCGAGGTACGCGGCTTCACCTCCGCCGAGGCAAGCGACGTGATCAGGCGGGTGCGAGCGGTTCAGAAGCGACTGCTGGCCGAGCGGGGAACCCGGTTCGTGTTCCTCAGCGACGAGTTCTACCTGGCCGCCGGCGAACCGCTTCCCGCCGCCGAGGAGTACGAAGGCTACGCGATGCTGGAGAACGGGGTCGGGATGGTCAGGGACTTCCTGTCCGAGCAGTTGCCGGAGCTGCCGGTGGCCCTCGATCGGCCGCGCCGTGTTCTACTGGCGACCGGACGCCTGTTCGCTCCGGTGCTCGAGTCGGCCGTGGAGCCTTTGCGAGCGGTCGGCGGGCTCGAACTCGAGGTGCGCAGCCTGCGCAACCGGACCTTCGGCGCGATGACCTCCGTCGCCGGTCTCCTGGCCGGACGCGACTTCCTTTCGCAGATAAAACCGGGCGAAGCCGACCTGCTGCTGGTATCCCCCAACGTGCTGAAGTACGGCACCGAGCTCCTGCTCGACGACCGGACGATGGACGATCTGCGGCGTGAGCTGCGGATGCCGGTCGAGGTAGGCGGCAGCAACCTGGCTGAGTTGGCAAGAGCCGTGCTTTCCGGGGCGGGAGCGCTGAGCGCACCGCAGTTCGGATTCTCGACGCACGCGCTGAAGGAAGCCGCCCGACAGCACTGACCAACGGCTACACTGCGGGCATGATTCGAATCGACCTGAGTAATGTCAGCGCCGAACGCCTGGGCGTGACGCACGGCCTCGAGCTGGAGCGGGAGTTCCGCGCCTGGGCGCCGCGGCTCGAGCAGGCAGTGGCGGGCCTGTGGGAGCGACGGTCCCGTCCGGAAGAGATGCTGGGCTGGCTCGACTCGCCCTACGACCGCCATGGCCCGGAGGCGATCAGCGAGTATGCGCGGGCGCTGCTCAACGGCGGGGCAGACTCTCCGACCGACCTGGTGGTGCTGGGCATAGGTGGCTCGAGCCTGGGCGCGATGACGGTGGTCAGCGCCCTCCAGCACCCGTATCGGGGGATCCAGGAGAGTGGTTCCGGTCTGCGCGTCCACTTCGTTGACAACGTCGATCCGGACGCAATCGCCGGGTTGATGGAGGTACTCGACCCGCGGCGGACCCTGGTCAACGTCATCAGCAAGTCGGGCACCACCGCCGAAACCATGGCCGCATACCTGGCGTTCAGGCAGTGGCTCGAGCAGGCGGTCGCCGAGTCCTCCGCAGACTGGATCGTTGCTACCACCGATCCCCAGAGCGGGATCCTGCGGCCGTTGGCCGACCGCCGAGGATACCGAACGTTCACCGTGCCGCCGTCGGTGGGCGGCCGTTTCAGCGTGCTTTCAGCGGTCGGCCTGTTGCCGGTTGCCCTGGCCGGGCTCGACATACACGCCCTGCTCGAGGGCGCCGCGCGGGCCAACGAAACCGCCCGGCTGCCTCTGGCCGAGAATCCGATTCTCCAGGCGACCCTCGCGCAGTTCCTGGCGTACCGTCGGGGAAAACCGATAAGCGTGCTGATGCCCTACAGCAGCCGACTGCGCAATCTCGGCGGCTGGTTCGTGCAGTTGTGGGCCGAGTCCCTGGGCAAGGCCGAAAGCCGGAGCGGAAGCAGGGTCCACGAGGGCAGCACTCCTCTGGCGGCGTTGGGCGCCACCGATCAGCATTCGCAGGTGCAGCTCTTCAACGAGGGGCCGAACAACAAGCTCGTGGCCTTCGTACGCCTGGAGCGGTTCGACGTCGAAACCGCCATACCCGACGCCGAGCCCGGTCTGGACGAGCTCGACTATCTTGCCGGCCAGAGCTTCAACCGGCTCATCAACGCCGAGCAGGCCGCCACCGCGTTCGCGCTGGCGCAGAACGACCGGCCAAACTACACGCTGGCCCTCCCGGAGCTGAACGCGGCCAGTCTGGGTGAGCTGTTGCAGTTCCTGATGTGGCAGACCGCGGTCATGGGCGAGCTCACCGACATCGACACCTACGATCAGCCGGGCGTGGAGCTCGGCAAGACCTACACCTATGCGCTCATGGGACGTGACGGCTTCGACGAGGCGCGCGCCCTGTTGCGCCGGAACGGCGTGGAGCCGGAAGAACGCTGAAAACTACTGGCGACGGTCGTGGGAGAGACGATACCGCCGCCGATGGTATCCTCCGGGCCGTGAAGACGTTACTGCTGCGGCCCGCGCGCCTGCGCGCCTATCTCGATCTGGTGCGCTTCGAGCACACCCTGTTCGCGTTGCCGTTCGCCTACGCCGGAATGCTGCTGGCCGCCGGTGGCTGGCCCGGCTGGCACGACCTCGCCTGGATCACGGTGGCGATGGTGGGTGCCCGAACGGCCGCCATGGCGCTGAACCGGCTCATCGACGCGGAGCTGGACGCGGCCAACGCTCGAACCGCCGACCGCGAACTTCCGCGTGGCGTTCTCCGCCGCGGCGACGCGCTCGCGCTCGCCCTGCTGGGCTTCGCGCTGCTGGTGCTGGCCGGCTGGGCGCTGAACGAACTCACCCGCAACCTGCTGCCTCTGGCGGCGCTCGCCCTGGCGCTCTACTCGTACACCAAACGTTTCACCTGGTTGTGCCATCTGTGGCTCGGCGCTACCATAGGCGCCGCCGCCGCCGGCGGCTGGATCGGGGTTACCGGCTCCTTCTCGTTGGCGGCGGTGCTCCTGTGGCTCGGGGTGGGCCTGTGGGTCGCCGGTTTCGACGTGATCTACGGAATCCTGGACGTGGAGTTCGACCGGGGCAACGGGATCCACAGCATTCCCGCGCGCTTCGGCGAGAAGATGGCGATGGCGATCTCCGGCGGCATGCACGCGCTGGCGTGGCTGGCTCTGACCCTGCTGCTTTCGGTTACTCCGCTGGGCTGGCCCTACGCGCTGGCGCTGGTGGCCGTCGGGACGGTCCTGATTCGGGCGAACGTGCTGGTGCGCCGGCGTGGCGCCGGAGCGGCCCTGGCGGCGTTCAACGCCAACCTGTACGTGTCCTCTCTGGTTCTCCTGGGCGTCGGCGTCGACGTGCTGAGCCGCTGAGCGGCCGGCGTCGCACGTGGGGTTGACACTACTCGGCGCCGAGAATAGACTCGTTATCTGCGTGGAGCCGTAGTGTAGCGGTTTGCATATCTGCCTGTCACGCAGAAGGTCGCGGGTTCAAATCCCGTCGGCTCCGCCACCAACGAGGCGCCGTCTACCAGCGGCGCCTTTCTCATCTCACATGTCACAGACGGCAAACCTGCTGCAGAGCGCACTCTGAGTGGTATGGGCCTGATACGTTACGAGGATGTCAGAGTTGCCCCTGTTCCCATTGCCGGAGACCGTCGTGTTTCCCGGGATGTCCGTTCCGCTCCATGTCTTCGAGGAACGCTACAAGCGGCTGGTACGCTCCACTGTCGACAGCGAGCCGAAGCGCTTCGTGGTGACGTTGGCGCCGGACCTCGAGGCGATCCGCGATCGCCGGCCACCGTTGCCCGGATACGGTACCTTCGTCGACCTCGTGTCGGTCCAGGAGAACGCCGACGGGAGTTTCAACGTGCTCGCCCACGGTCAGGAGCGCTGCCACCTGGAGGTCGTACGGGAGGAGAGCGTGGCCGAGCCGGAAGGCAACGAGCGCCCGCTCTATTTCGTCGACGACAAACCTGCACCGGTCGAACGCGAAGACCCCAATCAGGAGCGGCTGGTCGCCTGGGACGCAATCGCCACCTTCCGCGCCTATGCAGGGACCTTTTTCGCCTTCGATGCCGCCGATCAGATCGAAGACGCGCTTCCGGACGACCCGATGTACCAGGCTTCGTTCATCTGCGCGAACATTCGTGTCCCCGCCGCCTCCCGGCAGGTGCTGCTCGACGCACCCACCCTGTCCGCCCGCTTCCAGCTCGCCAGCAAGCTGATGCAGGAAAGGCTCGACGGTCACCGGCCCGCCGAGGAGGAGTGACGCGCCCGGCCAGCGAGGACCGAGTCCCCGCCGATCCCGGTCGTGCAGCCGGCGCAGCGACGCGAGCGCACTCATGACGCGCCTGGCACGATCGTGACCGGCGACCCGCTGGCGTTCACGTTCCGCTGGTGCGACTATCCGGCGATAACCGCCGATCTGCCGGGAACCGGCGGCCGCATCAGAGTGCGGCCCGAGGACTTCGAGGTGCGCGAGATCCCCGCCTACCAACTCGAAGGCAGCGGCTCTCACGCCTACGCGCTGGTGCGCAAGCGCGGGCTCACGACCCGCGACCTGGTGCTGGCGCTGCAGGGCCAAGGCCTCGGCGAGAAGGAGATCGGCGTCGCCGGTCTGAAGGACAAGTACGCGGTCACCGAACAGTGGTTGAGCGTTCCGCAAGCCAGCTCGCAGGCGCTCGATGCCCTGGAGCGCCTGCCGGGAGTGGACATCGTCGAACGTTCGCGCCACCGCAACAAGCTCGGGATCGGTCACCTCAAGGGCAACCGCTTCACCATCCGCATCCGGGATACGGAAGCGGGCGCCGCGGCGCGAGCTCGAGCGGTGCTGAGCGAGTTGGAGCGCCGCGGGCTCCCCAACTACTTCGGGCCGCAGCGATTCGGCCGGTTCGGCCGGAACGCCGTCGACGGACTGCGGGTGCTGCAGGGGGACAGGATGCCAGGCGGGCACCGACTCAAGAGATTCTTCCTCTCGGCTCTGCAGTCGCTGGTGTTCAACCGGGTGGTGGCGCTCCGGATCGAACGGGGCCTGTTCGAAACGGTAGTGGTGGGCGACTGGGCGCGCAAACACGAGACCGGGGGCACCTTTCAGGTAAGCGATCCGCAAGACTCGGAGCGAGCGGCTCTGCTAGAGATCAGCGCAACAGTGCCGCTGTACGGCAAGAAGGTTCTGCCAAGCGGTGGAGTGCCCGGGGAGATCGAGGCCGGGGTCCTGGCAAGCCTGGGACTGCGCTGGGTGGACTTTACCGGCCGCCGGGGGGATCGCCGGTTCTCGCGTCTGGCGTTGAGCGACGTCGAGGTGCTCGAGGAGGACGGCGCGGTGCGCCTCGACTTCGTGTTGCCCAAGGGATCCTACGCCACCAGCCTCCTTCGGGAGGTGATGAAGGTCGAGGTTGACGAGCCGGTGAGCAGGGAAGGCTTCGAGCAGCAGGGCGATGGCGCCGACCGGGCCGACTGGGGTGAGGCAGGGGGCGCAATGGACGACGGTCCGGACGAAGATGGCGACTGAGCTGTGGCTTTCGAGCTAGTGCTGCCTAGCTGCTGCTGTCGGGCTCCCGCAGCCGCGCTACCGCTGCCGCGAGGCCGACGGCTCCGCTCGGCCGGCCCCTGCCGGCCGTTCCCGCGCGAAGCGGCGCAACAGCAGTTCGGCCAGGAACAGGACAAGGGCCGCCATCAGCAACTCCGGCCACAGCGGGCGTCCGGCGCTTCGCAGAGACGGCGAGTAGGTTTCGGGTGAGTCGAGCGTCTCGCCGCCGGTTCGCGCGCTTATCGTACTCAGCAACTCCGGTCCGCCGGCGCTGTCGAACTCGCGGTGCGGTGTTCTGAGCGGCGCCCTGGCCACGACGTCGTTCGCCTCTACTACCAGCACGTTGCCCTCGTCCACATCGCCAGGCAGCTGCCCCTCGTAGCGGCCGGGTGCAACCTGCTCGAGGCCCACCCGGTTGCCGTTCAGGCGCGCTTCGAGTCGGGCCCCGTTGACGTACTGCCCATCTTCGACCGCGTCGACGGTCACCCGTATCTCGTTCCCTTCGCGGGCGACCGACGCGGCATAGGAGGCGGGTTCGGCTTGCAGCCAACGCACCACGGATCCGAGCATGGTGGGAAGCTCCGGACCACGGCCGAGAGCTCCGCTCCAGCCGTTGAGGTCGCTGGTGAAGGCGGCCGAGCGGCCCAGTCCGTGACGGCGCACCGCCAACACCGGCTCATCGTGTTGCCCGATCAACAGCAGCTCGGCGGTAGGTTTGGGGGCGCTGGCGATATACGCGTCGATAGCGGGAAGCGGACCGTCGAAGGGCGAGAGGGGGTGAGCTCGCGCAATCGGTTCGGTCGGCTCGTCGCGAAGCAACGAGCGTGTAGCGGTGAGTGCCTCGCTGGTGAAGATGTTGGGCAGCGTCGAGACGTCGAGAGCGCTATGGTAGCGGCCGTTGCCGGCGGAGGCTATCCGTTCCAGAACCTCGAAGTCGGCGGAGCGGCCGATGGCGATGGCCGAAGTGGTGATGCCCTCGGCTGCCGCACCGGCAGCCAACAGCGAAAAGTCCGGCGGCGCCCCGGCCTGCCCGAAAGGTCCCTGCCCGTCATAGAGCTTGCCGTCGGACAGGATGATGACATGCTTGAGAGCGGCCTCTGAGCCACGCAAGGCGTCGAGCGCCGCCCGGTAACCGGGCTCAAGGATCGTGCCCCCGCCGGTGGACAGGCTCAAGATCGAGGACAGCATTTCCCGCTTGCCGCGTCCGGTGGCCGGCCGCAGCCGGAACGTCCACTCGTAGTCGTCGCTGAACGTCACCATTCCCAGCAGATCGTCCTGATAGGCGAGCTCCACCACGCCCAGGGCGCCCTCCTTGGCCAGTTCGATCTTGCTGGGGTTGCCGGTAGCCATCGACTGCGAGCGGTCGAGCACGATGACCAGCGCTACCAACGGAATTTCGACCTCGGTGCGGAGGTCGGTGTCCACCGGCAGGACCTCCTCGACAGGTGTCCGGTACCAGCCACCGAAACCGAAGCTCTCCGGGCCGCCGGTCATCATCAATCCGCCGCCGTTCTCCACGTACGATCGCAGCTCGGCGAGCTGACCCTGCGTGAAGCTGGCGGCATGCTCGCGCACGATCACCGCCGAGTACGCCAGCGGCGCCTGCACCTCGGCGGCCCCGCCTTCGATCACCTCGAACTCCTGAGACCGCAGCATCCCGGCCAGCGCGGGATCGCCGATCACCAGCACCGGCTCCTCCTCGGAAACGGAGATCTCGGCGGATCTGCTGTCGTCTGCCCGGCTCTGCTGGTAGTCGACTTCCAGCCGGGCGTTCAGGTGTGCGTCGGTGTCTGTCGGCACGGCGAACTGGAACGGCACCACGCTCCGCCCTTCCGCCAGTTCGATCTCCACGGCCGCAGCCTCGTTGCCGCTGACCGACAGGAACAGCGTGGCCATGGCCGCCCGGTCGCTCTCCAGCACCGCCACTGCCTCCACTGTCTCGCCCGGTGTGGCCTGCTCGGGAACCAGCAAGGCTGCGATTCTGGCATTGGGCTCGGGAGCCACTCGGTAAGTGTCGACCGGCACCGGTGGCAGGGCCAGCAGGGCGTTCCCGCTCGACTCGGCGCCATCCGACAGAAGCAGTATCCTCTCGGCGCCACCCGCGGCCGCAACCTGCAGGGCGCGGGCCAGATCGGTTACCTCGGGCCGGAGCTGGTCTGTCTGCGACGTGCTGTCGCGTGCCTCGCCGGTGTCGCCGGCGAAGAAGTAGGTCTGTGCGTTGCGGCGCCAGTCGCCGCCGAACTCCTCGGCAAGGGTGACGGCCCGGTCGCCAACGCTGTTGGAGACATCTATCAGGACTGCGAGCCGGCCGCCCGGCGCCGATACCGTGGGGCCCGCCAGCGCAACGACCAGCAGCGCCAGACCCAGCACGCGCAGGAGCCAGCCACGGGCACGCGGTAGCAGAAGCAGCAGAGGCAGGGCCGCGAGCACCCAAGGAAAGGTCAACTCGAGCCCGGGAGTCACCCCCGTATGCTAGCAGCCGCCGGCTGTGCGCTACCTGCCCCGCCGGTACTGACGCCGCCGCCTTGCCCTTTGGTATCATCCGCTCTATATGCCCGAGGCCAGTCAGCGCTATGTCCTGTTCGCCTCCGCGAACGCTGAGCAGGGGCAGGCGGTCAGCGGCGTGGTCTCCGAGTTGCAGCTCGACTCACTGGTGCTCGTGAGCGTCGAAGAGTTGCTGTTTCACACGCGCGGGAGCGTTCCGGAAGCGCTGGTGGTGGAGCACGAGCTGGTTAGCCAGGTAGCCCAACTCGACCTCATCACGTTGCTGCGCCGGCGCAAACCGCTGGCCGAGATGCCAATCGTCTACCTCGGTCCCGCCGACCCGAGCGTTCAGGCCACGGCCCTCGATGCCGGCGCCGACGTCTATCTGACGAGCCCGCCTCATCCACCGGTGCTGGTTGCGACCCTGCGGCGCCTGTTGCGTCGCCGGCAGTCAGACGTCGCCCTTCGTGCCACGCTCGAACGGTTACGTGAGTTCGAGCGAGCCTATCGGGACAGCGAGCGGGTCAAGGACGACCTCACTCACATGCTCGTCCACGACCTCAAAAGTCCGATAGCGAGCGTCATGGGTCTGCTCGACCACTCCCTCGAGATGGTGCGCTCCGACGAGCGGAGCGACACGGTTGCTCAGTTGCTCGGACTCGCCCGTACCGAAGCGCAGCACCTGCTGAATCTGGCAGCCAACATCCTCGATGTCCGGCGAATGAAGGAGGGCCACATGCCCTACCAGCCGGACCGCATCGACGACCTCACCGAGCTCGCCCGCAAGGCGCTGAGCGACGCAAGCGGTTCTCCGCGTGAGCGTCACTTCAGCGTGCTGGTCCGCAAGGATGCCCAGATCCTGTATGCCGATCCTGCCCTCCTGCGCCGGATTCTCACCAACCTCTTCGCCAACGCTATCAAGCACACTCGAGCCGGCGGCTATGTCGACTTCCGAGCCTGGCGTCAGGACGAGTCGTTCGTGCTCTCGGTGCGGGACGACGGCGAGGGGATCCCGGAGGCGGACCACAAGCGGATCTTCAACGCGTTCGAGCAGTCGCGCCACACCATCCACGACCGCTACGACACCGGCATGGGCCTTACCTTCTGCAAGCTCGCGGTTGAGAAGCATGGCGGCAGCATCTGGGTGGAGTCGAAGGTCGGCCGGGGGAGCACTTTCCTGTTCACAATTCCCGTGGCGGTCTCCACCGGTCCTGCCGACGACGCCACTCTCGGCGTCGTCTGAGGCGATGACGGCAACTGCCCGGGCGAAAATCGCGGCGGCCGCGGAGCGGCCCGACTGGAGCCTCGAAGCCGAGCTGTGGGCCCGCGGGTTTTCGCCGGTGGCCGGGGTCGATGAGGCCGGGCGAGGTGCCTTGGCCGGCCCGGTCGTAGCGGCGGCGGTGATCCTGCCGGTGGGAGGGCATCCGTACCGCGACTCCAAGACGTTGCCGGCGGAACGACGCGAGGAGCTGGCGCGGCAGGTCCGGGCGGAGGCGCTGGCCTGGGGGGTCGGGATGGCCGAACCGGCCGAGATAGACGCGTTCAACGTCCTGCGGGCAACCCACCTGGCGGCGGCCCGGGCGCTCGTCCAGTTGCGGCTGCGCCTCGCGCCGGCCGGCCTGGTTACCGACTACCTGTGGCTCGACGATGACGCCGAGGTGGTGGCGGTGGCGCGTGCCGACAGCCGCTCATTCCAGGCGGCCGCGGCCGGCGTGCTGGCGAAGGTAGAGAGAGACGCGCTCATGGCCGGCCTGGCGGATACCCATCCCGGCTACGAGTTCGAACGGAACAAGGGGTATGGGGCGCCCGCGCATCTCAGCGCCCTGGACGCGATCGGGCCATGCGAGGTACACCGGATGACCTTCCGGCCGCTGCGCGCAGCGGCGGCAACCGGCGAGGCAGTGTTGAAGGCGGTGGAGCAGGCCGACCTGCCGGCCGTCCGCGCCGGCTGAGCCGCTCCCGCCAGGACTACAGCGCCGGTGTCCGCTCTCGCGTACAATGCCGGGATGTCTCGCAACCGCTCCGGGCCGGCTGGCCCGAGCCCAACAGGAGATCCCCATGCCTGAATGCATCGGCGTGAAGTTCGACAACGGTCCAAAGCTCCACTACATGGAGGCGCCGCCCGTGGCGCCGGAAGTCGGTACGCGTTGCGTGGTGAGCACCCGCCGCGGTCTCGAGGTCGGCGTCGTGCGCACCGACGTCAGGGACCACTCCCGCCCGGGTGGACACTACGTACGCAACGCCCTTCCGGACGACGTCGAGCGTTACCGGTCGCTGACCCAGCGGGCCGAGGAGCTCAAGTGGCTACTGCGGGCGCGGGTGCGCCAGCACGGCGCCGACGTTAAGGTGGTCAGCCTGGAGTTCACCATCGACGAAAGCCTGCTCGTCGTTTCCTACAGCACCGAAGAGCAGGCGCCGTTGCGCCTCATGGCCCAGGAGCTCCTGGCCCACACGGGTGCCCGCATCGAGTTCAACAACGTCGGCCCGCGCGACCAGGCACGGGTGTTAGGGACGTTGGGGGCGTGCGGCGGCGGTTCCTGCTCGTCGACCTGGCTGCAGAGCTTCAACGCGGTGTCCATTCGGATGGCTCGCGATCAACAGCTGCCGCTCAATCCCGAGAAGATCAGCGGCCCTTGCGGAAGGCTGATGTGCTGCTTGCAGTACGAGCACGACATGTACCGTGAGCTGCTCAAGGGCATGCCCAAGAAGGGCGTGAAGGCCTGCCACACCGCTACCGGTCACTGCGGCCGGGTGGTGAAGCTCAACCCGCTCAAACGGTCGGTTGAGCTGAAGGTAGACGAAGGCGGTATCGAGGAGTACCCGGTAGACGAGATCGAACGTATTCGCGGCGGCAACTGAAGACTCGTGCTCAGGCGCCGCCGGCGCCAGTTGACGCAACGCCCGGCTCGGCCGTACGAAGAGCGGCGCGCAGCTCGAGGGCCAGCACCCGTAGCACCAGCGTTGCCGGGGAGTAGCCTGCTATCGCTTCCTCGGCGGACAGGATGAGGTCGTCCGCCCGGACCCGGGCCGAGCCGGGCAGTTCTCCGAACCGCTCGCGAAGCAACTCTCCGATGTCGCGGCCGGCAACGGTGAGTCCGGAAGCGCTGCCGGCATCACCGGAGCTCGAGTCCGATTTCGTGGCCGTGGTCATTGCCGCGGTCATTGCCGCGGCATTGCCGGCGGGAGAGTTTTGCCAGTGGGTCGCGAGGGCGTCGGCTGCCGTAATGGCCTCTTCCAGGCTTCCGCCTAAGGCGCGGGCGAAGGCGTCTACCTCGGCCAACGTCTCGGCGAAGTCGACCGCCGGTTGCATCAGCGGTCCGGGACGGCCCAATCGGTGGGCAGGGTGCCCGGGTAACCCCAGCCCGGAGGTATCGACCGCTCCGAAGCGAACCACCGCGCAGCGCGAAGCGATCGTCGGGAGTACCGCCCGAGTGCTGGGTGCTATGAGCACGATAGTGGCGTAGGACGGTGGCTCCTCGAGGATCTTCAGGAACGAGTTGGCGGCGGCCGCGGTAAGCCGGTCGGCACCGTCGATCACGCCTACCCGGCGGCGGAAGGCGGGCCGTTGCTCGAGCCAGCGCGAAAGCGGATCATCTTCGCCCGGCCGCGGCACGAGCTGGCCGATGCGGATCTCCGGCTTGGGGTCGCGGCGGCCGGTCGACGTGGTCGCTCGGGCCGCCACCTCGCGGTAGTCGGGATGGCCGGTCTCGAAGCGCAGGCACGAGTCGCAGCCTCCACAGGGTCGCTCGGCCGCTTCGGCCCGGCAGTTCAGTACGGCGGCCAACCAGCGCGCCGCGCGCCGCCTCCCGACCCCCTCCGGGCCCACCAGCAGCAGCGAAGACGAGCTCGACTCCCGCAGGTTGCGCAATGCCTGCTCGTGACCGCGGACAGCGAGGATCGTCATCGTCCGACAGCGAGGCGGCTCGCCAGCATCTCCGGATAACCTGCCTCGCGAACCGACCTCTGAACCGCCGTCAGGTCATAGGCCACCCGGTAGTGTTCGAACAGCGACAGTTCGTCGTCGTAGACGGCGTAGCTGGCCAGCGGCGATCCGTCGCGCGGCTGGCCGACGGAGCCCGGGTTGAAGATGACCTTGGCCCGCGGCGGAATGCGGTAAACGGCTTGCTCTCGTTTGAAACTCACGTTGCGCCACAACTCGGTGTCCCCGGTCTGAATGGAGGCGAAGACCCTGGGAACATGGGTATGCCCGACGAAGCACAGTGGACGTTCGAGCAAGGGGAAGTTCGCCTGGGCGCTCTGCTGCGTGTCCATGTACTCCCAGCGCTGGCGTAGTGCGCCGTGCACCGCCTGCCACCGCTCGGCGCAGGCGCTTTCCAGAAATGTGCCGAGGAACGCGATGCTCCCGCTCGAGAGTGCTTCGACGTGTCGAGCCACCACTCGGGTGACGATGTCGCCGGGCTGCGCCGGCACCGGGTGGCCCGCCGCCATCGCCAACAGCAACTCGTCGTGGTTTCCCAACAGGCATGCCACCGGCTCCAACTCCCGCAGCATGTTCGTGACGCGCTCGGGTTGGGGGTAGTAGCCCACCAGATCGCCGAGGAACAGCACCTTTTCCCAGCGGCGCTGGCGGGCATGATCCAGGACCGCTTCCAGGGCGACCGCGTTGCCGTGAATGTCGCTCAGAAGCAGGTAGCGCATCACCGCCAACGATACCACCCGGCCTCCTTCGGTCCGACCGGCCGGGTGCGGCTATACTGGACGCAATGGCAAAGTTGGTGCCGCGCTTCATCGCCCTGTTGCTGTTCCTGAGCGTGAGCGCGGCCGTCGCACAAATCGCCATCCCCACACTCGGCAGTCGTGGCGAGTTGCCGCCCGATCGGAGCGAGGAGTTCGCCCGGCTCATTGACGACTTCACCGAGGAGTTGCGATCGGCGGTATCCGCCGCCGGTCTGGCGGTAAGTCGCGCCGAGATGATCACGCCGGGAATCGCCGGCAGCCTCGACCCCGAGTACACCCGGCTCATAGCCGAACTCGACGGCGTCCGCTACGCCGTGTCCGGCGAGATCGCGCTGGTAACGGACGCTCGTGCGCAAGGCCCGTACGTGGTGAACATGATCGTGGTCGACGCCGAGCAGGACCGGGTAACGGACCTGATCAGCCGCCCGCTCGGTGAGGACGACGGACGCGCGACGGCTCAGAACCTGGCGCGGGTGATAGTCAGGTTCACCCAGCAGGCGCTCAGCCTCCCGGCCGGCGACGCCGGCTTGTTCATCTCGAGCCAACCGGCAGAGGCCGAGGTGTATCTCGACGGAGTGCGAGTCGGCGCTACCCCGTCGCTCGACGTGGTGATGCTCACGCCCGGACGGTACCAGCTCGAGTTGCGCAAGGAGGGTTTCCTGCCCGAGGTACGCACGGTCGAGCTCCGTTCCCGGTCCACGACCATCGAGCACGTTCACCTGGCCCCGATCAACGGTGGATCTATCCTGGTCGAGAGCTCTCCTTCGGCCGAGGTCTACCTTGGTGACGTGCGTCAGGGCCGTACTCCGCTGTTCATACCGGCGCCTCCCGGGGTTCCGACGGTAAGGCTGGAGCGTGACGGCTTCCGTCCGGCCATCATCTCTGTTCCTGTGAGGAACTACCGGACCAGCCGGGTCGACCTGCAGCTCGAGCCGAGCCACGACCCGTTGCTGTTCTGGGAGGTCGACCGGCAGTTCACCGTACTGATAAACGGGATCTTGCAACCGGGAGCGTTCGCTCACGCGGCCGACCCGGGACTTCTCGAGGTCGAAGTCTGGCGCGGGCGCGAGCGTCGCAGCTATCGCGTCGTGCTGCCCGCCCACGGGGCGTTCGAACTGGAGTTGGAGACCGGCGAGATATCGCCCCTGTAGGGCGCTGCCGCAATCAGGGGGTGAACGGAATGCGGTATCCGACCCGCGCGCCGGCCCGCCACCCCGACGCCGGTTCCAGCCCGGCGCGTCCGCTCAGGCGCAACTCGCCCTGAACCAGGTCGTGGCGGTAGCCCAACTCCACCCGATACGGCCAGTCGTCGAGCCGGTAAGGTTCCGCCGCCAGCTCCAGGTCGACGCGACCGTTCGCCAACCGTTCCGCCCCCGCCAGCCGGGCGCCCGGCGCCAGGCCGGCCGGACCCCAGCCCAGAAGAGCGGCGGCGAACCACGCCGGCGCGCGCCGCCGGTTGACGGTGTAGCCGATACCGAGAGCGCCTGAGAGCTCGCTCGTGACTGGCACGCGGAAGGCGTGCAGGAGCAAGGAGAGGTCGTTGCCGGCTATGGCGCGCACGAACCGTAGCTCGCCGTCGAGGCGCCCACCCAGGCTCCCCCCGCGCAGGAACGCGCCAGGAGCCACGTCTACTATCAGGTCGCGCGAGATGCGGTAGCTGACGCCGGCCTCGAGCCCCAGCAGGGCCGCGCCCGAATCCGCGGCCGCCTCCGCCGGCGCCGGGGTCAGCAGCGGCAGGGCCGCAAACGCCCCTTCGGCGACGGGAGCGAGCGGCGCGAAGCCGTCGCTTACGCTGGCCCGCAACCGCAGGGCGACCGGCCCCAGGACGGCGCGGGAGGTGAGCGCAACCCCGTAGCGGCCGCCTGTCGAGCCGTCCGCGGCCAAAACCGTTACCAGGTTACCGATCGAGGCCAGGCTGTCGGCCTGGCGCAGCCGCAGCCCGAGCTGCAGCTCCTCACCAGCCCCGAACCGTAACCCGACGGTGCCGCTGCCGCTGGGCACCTCCTCGAACAGCAGCTCGACACGGGCAGTGTTTCGCTCGGCGGCAGGGTAGGCGGCTGCGAACTCGACGGCCTGGCCGCGCAGCGGGGGCAGCAGACAGATCAGGCATGCCAGGCACAGGAGCGTCCGGGTAAGCAGGTGCATGCCTCAGTCTGCCCCATGAGTGCGCAGCCGGGGCGGCAACTGCCCAATCTTCAACGGGAGCGCCGTGGAGCGGGTGGTAAACTGCCGCGTTGTCATCATTCCTGGAGTACCCATGAACATACTCGGTCGCCTTACCGTACTGCCCGATATTCCCGAGCAGATCGCACGCCTCGAAGAGCTTGCCGCCAACCTGAAATGGTCCTGGAAGCCTCTGGCCAGGGCGCTATTCCGTCGCCTCGACCCCGATCTTTGGGAGGCATGCGGCCATAATCCGGTGGTGCTGCTGCAGAGAGTTGCCCAGGAGCGGCTGGACGCCGCAGCGGCCGACGGCGAGTTCGTTCGCTCCTACCAGCAGGCGCTTGCCGCCATGGCCGAGGAGCGCCGTCCCGCCTGGTTCGAGGGGAAGCACGGGGACGCCGACCTATACGCCTACTTCTGCGCCGAATACGGCTGGCATGAGTCGATTCCGCTCTATTCCGGTGGTCTGGGGGTGCTGGCCGGAGATCACACGAAGGCGGCTTCCGAGCTCGGTGTCCCGCTCGTGGGCGTGGGACTGTGGTACCCGGAGGGTTACTTTCACCAACGGGTGGCCGAGAACGGCGAACAGCAAGCCGTATACGAACGCAAGCAGCCGAACGAAATGCCGTTTTCTCCCGCGCTGGATGCGAACGGCGACGAGGTGCGGGCCGCTGTCGCGGTGTTCGGACGCGAGGTCGTGTTGCGGGCGTGGCGGGCCGTTATCGGCACGGTGAGCGTTTACCTGCTCGACGTCGACGTCGAGGATAACCACCCCGACGACCGCGCACTGCTCAAGAGGCTCTACGGCGGCGACCAGACCACCCGGATCGCCCAGGAGATGATTCTCGGCATAGGTGGGGTGAGGCTGCTCAGGAAGCTGGGCATTGCGCCCAGCGCCTGGCACATGAACGAGGGTCACAGCGCGTTCATGGTGCTGGAACGCTGCCGCGAGTTGGTGGCGAGTGGCATGCCGTTCGCGCAGGCTCGTGAGTTGGTGGCCGGAAGCACGCTCTTCACGGTCCATACGCCGGTTGCCGCCGGCAACGACGCATTCCCCTTCGAGCTCGTCGATAGCTGCTTCGATGGCTTCGCAGAGGAACTCGGACTGCAGCCCTCCGAGTTCCACGAGCTGGGCCGTGCCGATCACGGTTGGGGTGCGGTGTTCAGCATGCCTGCTCTCGCCTTGCGCTTCACCTCCGGCAGGAACGGGGTGGCCGAACTTCACGGCGAGACCAGCCGGTTGATCTGGAACGACCTCTGGGCCGAAGTGCCACCCGATGAGATTCCCATCGGGCACGTTACCAACGGCGTTCATGCCGCCTCGTGGATGGCGCCCGAGATACGCGAGCTGGTGTGCCAGACGCTCGGCCACGAGTGGGAGGAACGGCTGGACGACGTCGCCTTCTGGCAACGGTTCGAAACGCTCGACCTGGGGCGCCTGTGGGACGTTCGCAAGGGGCTGAAGCAGGAGAGCGTCCGCTTCCTGCGCCGGCGCCTGCAGCGTCAGCTCGACCGCCAGCAGGCGAGCGCGAGCGCGCTGCACGACGCCGACGAATTGTTCGACCCGGCCGCCCTGACAATCGGCTTCGCCCGCCGCTTCGCGACCTATAAGCGGGCGACGTTGATATTTCGTGACCTCGACCGGTTGGCGAACCTGCTGAACGATCCGGACCGGCCCGTGCAACTGGTATTCTCGGGCAAGGCGCACCCGGCAGACAAGCCCGGGCAGGAACTCATCGCCAGCATCCACCGGCTCTCCCACGACTCACGATTCAAGGGACGGGTCCTGTTCGTGGAGGACTACGACATCGCGGTGGGCCGCACCCTTACCCGTGGAGTGGACGTCTGGCTCAACAACCCCAGGCGCCCACTGGAGGCGTCCGGGACGAGCGGCCAGAAGGCCGCGATGAACGGCATCCTGAACCTCTCCATCCTCGACGGCTGGTGGCCCGAGGGTTACAACGGCGACAACGGCTGGGCATTCGGCACGGAACGCAGCCACGACGACGAAAACAAAGCGGATGCCGTCGACGCCGACGCGCTCTACTCCCTTCTCGAGCGCGAGGTGGTGCCGCTTTACTATCGCCGTGACGAAGCGGGCCTTCCCCGGGAGTGGCTGGAGCGTTCGAGGGCCGCCATCGCCAGCATCACGCCGCGTTTCAACGCCCAACGAATGGTCAAGGATTACGTAACGCGCTACTACCATCCTGCGTCCGAGCGCGGCAGGCGGCTGGCCGCGGACGGCGGTGCCGCGGCAGCCGGTCTCGCGACCTGGCGTGAGCGGGTGGCGGAAGGCTGGGACGGAATCTACCTGAGTGCCAAACCCACGGCGGACCTGCGACGGCGGGCCGGCGAGGAGTTGAACGTGGAGGTGGTCCTCCACCCCGGTGAGCTGGCCGGCCTCGACATCTGCGTCGAGGTGGTCTACAGCTGCGAAGAGGACGACCTGCGTGTCGGGCTGCACCGCGTCCCGATGTCGCTTCACGAGAGCTTCCCCGATGGCGGCCACTCATATCGCGCCAAGTTCCGCCCGGCGATCAGCGGCAGGTTGGTGTACGGCGTGCGGGCCTATCCGGTCAACGACCTGCTGGCCAGCCCGTTCGACGCCCACGCCGTGCGCTGGGCCTGACCGCGCACCCGACGTAACTCAGACGGGCAGCGGCTGGTCGGTCAGCAACATGAGTCGCTCGCGCGCTCCGATCGCCCGCGCCGGGCAGGTGTCTGGGTCGCCGCTCTCGTCGAGCAGGCCGGCGAGGGCACCTCTTTTCTCGGGACCGGTCACCAGGAACACGGTTATCAGGCTCCGGCTCAACGCGCCGGCGGTCAGGCTCAGACGCTCGCCGACGGCGGCGGCGGGCCGGCTCGCCAGCGTGATGCCAGGCGAGGCGTGAGCGCCGGTGCCGGGAAAGAGACTCGCGGTGTGGCAGTCCGCACCCAGCCCCAGGAGGCTCAGATCGAACTTCGGCGGATCGCCCGCCGTTCCGATGATGGTCGCCGCGTAGGCCGCCGCCGAGGCGTTGGCCGTCTCCATAATCGGCCAGGGATGAACGTGCTCCGCTGGTACCGGCACTCGGTCGACGAGCGCTTCACGTACCGAGCGTGCGTTGCTCGCGGCGTGGTCGCTCGGCACGAAACGCTCGTCGCCCCAGAAGAGATGGACCCGGTCCCAGGGAAGATCAGACCGGTCGGAGAGTCGCCGGTAGAGCGGCTCGGGCGTTCTCCCGCCAGCCAGGACCATCAGGAATCGGCCGCGCTCGCTGACCGCCTCGATCAGGGCCGCAGCGACGATCTCCGCCGCCAGTTGCGCCGGATCAGTCGTGGTTATCGCCTCCAGGCGGCTCACGGGCCGAGTATAGCTGTCGGCCGGCGTTAGACTTGCGTATGAACAGACGTGCCGAAGCGTACCGGTTGATGACCGAATGGACCGAGTCCGAGAGCCTGCGCAAGCACATGCTGGCGGTAGAAGCAGCGGTTGTAGGCTACGCCAGGAGGTTCGGTGAAGACGAGGACCTCTGGGCGGCTACGGCCCTGTTGCACGACTTCGACTACGAGCGACACCCCGAGCCGACCGAGCAGGGCCACCCTTACGTCGGCGTTGCTCATCTTCGCTCGCTCGGTTATCCCGAGCAGATGCTGGACGCGATCATGGGTCATGCCGACTACACCGGCGTACCGCGCGAGTCGTTGCTGGCCCGCACGCTGTTCGCCTGTGACGAACTTACCGGGCTGATCAGCGCCGCGGTACTGGTGCGGCCCGATCGCAACATCGCGGAGCAGACGGTGAAGAGCCTCAAGAAGAAGTTCAAGGACAAGGCGTTCGCCCGCGGGGTCAAGCGGGAGGATGTCGAGCGCGGCGCCGAAGAGCTCGGCCTAGAGCTGTGGGATCACGTGCGGTTCGTGCTCGAAGCGATGCAGGAGCGTGCTGCCACACTCGAACTCGATGGCCGTCAGGCTGTCGGCAAAGGCTGACCATCGCGTTCGACCGGCCTGAGGTTCCAGCGCCAGACACCAGCGCTGTCGCGCTTGAACAGCGGCCAGACGACCCAGGCCGCCCTGCCCTCGAGGCGCCGGCGCGGGACGGGGCCGAACACCCGGGAGTCGAAGGAGCCGTATGGGCCCCGGTTGTCGCCGAGCAGGAACACGTGTCCGTCCGGCACCGGCATCTCGCTCATCGAGAACGAACCGGCCCAGCCGCCCGCCAGATAGCCCTCGTCCACCGTTTTCCCGTCGACCACCAGTTGACCGCGTTCTATCGCCACCGTTTCACCGCCGACCGCCACTATTCTCTTTATCAGATGTGAGCAGAACCAGGGGCAGACGGCGCCTGGGCGCTGGTCGGGATTGGGGAAGTAGACCACGTCCCCGCGCTCGAACGCGCCGATGTCGAGCCGGTGCAACCAGGTCTCGTAACGTGGCACCAGCGCTCTCTCGCCGTCGTGAAGCGTCGGCTCCATCGAATCGCCGGAGATGGCCACCCCGCTGACGACGAACGTCACCAGCAGGGCAGCCGCCAGGAGCGACTCCAGCAGCGTCCGCCACAGCCCACGCGACGCCCTTTGGTCATCGCGTGCGGTCATGCGTGCCGGGTCACCTACTCCTGCTCACCTTGCACGGCTACTCGAGCTCAGATCTCCGGGGGAGGCGGGATGTCGGCGAAAGCCGGTGGGGGGCTCAGCCGACGCCAGTTCCACTCGCCGTCGCGGCGCGGCGGCCAGATGACTGCCGTCGCCCGCCCGGCGACGGTGATGGAGGGAACCGGTCCGAAGAACCGAGAGTCTTCACTGCCGCCCTTGGAGCCCTGTCGGTTGTCACCCATCACGAAGTAGTGGTCGTCGGGAATGATTATGTCGTGGACGAACGGTTCGCCCTCGGGGGTGTCCTCCGAGAGTGGCGCCAGGGCGTCTATGGTGGCCCCGTAGTACAGATCCACGCGCGGGTCGTCTATGCTCACCGGCTCCGGCCGGAAGAGCCCGCTGGCGAGCTGCGGAACCGGGGTGCCGCGGACAGTGGTCGGAAAACTCACCGCCAGGCCGGTCACCTCGCCGTCCTCCGCGGCGATCAGCGGAAAGTCGACCGGGTCGGGCGCGATCTCGCCGCTATCGGTGATATAGCCCTGGTCCATCCGGCGGCCGTTGACGAACACCTCGCCGCGCTCGATCCTCAGGTGGTCGCCGGGTACGCCTATGATCCGCTTTATGAAGAACGGCCGCCGGTCGCGCTCCTGGGCGGTAGGTGAGTTGGCCGGCTCGCGTACCACCACCACCTCGCCCCGGCGGTAGTCGCCGAGTATTCCGGCCCTTCGGAGCCAGGTGTCGTACTTGGGGATGAAGACCCGGTCCCCGGTCAGGAGTGACTGCACCAAATTGCGGCTGCCCATGCCGCCATCGAGGTTCGGACGCATCGACGACCCCACCACGCCGACTGTGTTGAAGAGGAATGTGACTACCAGGAAGGCGATGACGAGCGCTTCCGCGTAGCCTCGCACCTCCGTCCAGAAGCGCTCGCTGAACGTTGTGCCGCCAGCGGCGCGAGCTTTCGCTTCGGATTTCGCCATGACCTAGAGTCTACTCCCTGTGCTCAGGAGCCGAGGTCGTGGGCCGTGGCACGCCTCTCGCCCGCTTCCGCGGCGGGTGCGCCGAGCAGGCCGGCCGCGCCGAACGCCCTGCGCGCGGCTGCCTCGCCCAGCGCGACGATTCGGTCGTATTCTCGGAACGACTCCACCCGGATCTCCGGCATGTCGAGCTTCACCAGGACATCGGCCGGATGCATAGTGTACTGGATGTCGGTGAGGATACTCTGCATGATGTCGGACGAGCGCAGCAACATCTGCACCATCGGCGAACGGCGCTCGAGTCGGACCGTCGCAACCATCCGCTCCCACCAGTTGCCGTCCTCCTGGCCGTCGCTGTAGCTCGACCGCCGCGGGGGCGTGGCGTCGCTGGCGATGGTGAAGCTGGCGCCCAGGAAAGCTGCCGCCTCGACCGGCAGGTTGTTGATGATTCCACCATCGGCCAGGGTGCGGTCCTTGAGCTCCACGGGCTGGAACGCTCCAGGGAAGCAGCTCGATGCCCGCACGGCCGAAATGAGGTCCCCCTCGAAGAGGATCACCTCTTCGCCGGACTCCACGTCTGTCGTCGTTACGGCCAGCGGTCTGGCCAGGTCCTCGAACCGGGGCGGGAGGTAGGTGGACAGGAACTGGCCCAGCTTCTCTCCCTTGATCAGGCCGCCCTGCAACGACAGGTCGACTATGTCGCGCCACTTCAGGCCCGAGGCCACCAGATGCAGGTCCTCCGCGCCGTAGCCGTGGGCGTAGAGCGCCGCCAGAATGGCGCCGATCGAGGTGCCCGCCACGACATCGACCTCGATGCCGGACTCCTCCAGAACGCGAAGAACCCCGATGTGAGCGAAGCCGCGGGCACCGCCACCCGAAAGGACCAACCCCACCCGCTTGTGCCGCTCCACTGTCTCCATGCCCGGACTCTAGCACCCGCCTGACGGCACTTCAGGTGCAGGGGAGACTGTCTCGGACCCGTTGAGCCACGGTCGCCGCCCGTTGCCGAGCAAGCGAGGAAGACCGGTGGCGGGCCGTCTGGCCCACCACCGGCGGATTGCAGGCGGATTGCAGCGCCGTCAGCCGATCTCAGTCGTTGCCGTCCCCGTTTTCGCCTTCCTGGTCGTCCTGCCCGGGAGTCTGCTGTTGTGGAACGACGCTCAGCTCGACCTCTACCGTCATTTCGCGACCGTTGCGAACGATCCGCAATTCGACTACGTCCCCGGCGTCCTTCGCGAAAACCAGTCCCTGAAGCTGGCCGAGCGACTCGATAGGCTCGCCGTCGGCCGCGATTATCACGTCTCCCGGCGCCGGTATCCGCTGGCCGTTGAACTCGATGGCGAACTGGCTGCCTCGGAGGCCGGCTTCGTCAGCAGCGGAACCGGGGGCGACCTCCGTGATCGCGACTCCGCTCGAGGGCAGGTTCAATCGTTCCCTTATTGCCTGGGGATAGTTGCGTACGTCGGAAATGCCTATTCCGAGCCTGGGACGAGTCGAGATGTCCTCAATTCCGCCGGCTGCGAGTTGCTCGAGGTTGGTCTGTAGCAGGTTGCTGGGAACAGCGAAGCCGATGCCGAGGAAGCCGCGCTCCCCGGTTGCACTGACCGACGGGAAGATCGCCGTGTTGATCCCGATCAGCTCACCGCGCGAGTCGAGCAGGGGTCCGCCCGAGTTGCCAGGGTTGATGGCGGCGTCGGTCTGGATGAGCGGGATCACCGCGTCGGTCAGAGGCAGGTTGCGACCGAGTGCCGACACGATTCCGGTAGTCACGGTCGACTCGAAGCCGAAGGGATTGCCGATGGCGATCGTCTTCTGGCCCACGCGTACTCGCTCGGAGTCGCCGATCGGTATCGGGTTGACATCGTCGGGAAGCTCGTCGGGATCCTCGAGCTCCAGCAGGGCCAGGTCGTAGAGGGCGTTGCCACCCACCACGCGCGCCGCTGCCTCCTGGTTCTGTCGAGTGGGGAAAACTACCGTCAGGGTGGTGCCCCTGCGCAGGTCGGTCGAGCCTTCTTGCAGGGCGGCCCTCACGACATGGAAATTGGTGATGATGCGTCCCTCATCGTCCACCACGAACCCGCTGCCACTGCCCTGTTGAGGGGGTTGCTGCTGCTGAGGAAGTTGTCGGAAGAACGGAGGTATCTGCTCATCCGGCACGCCCTCGAACGGGTCGACCCGCCGCCCGGAGATCTCCACGTTCACCGAGACCACACTGTTGCCGTAGCGTTCGACGATATCGACAGTGTTTTGCTCCCACTCGAGCAGGTCGCCTCCGGTCGCCCGGGACTCTTCCTGCTGACCCGTCTGTTCCTCCTGGGCCACGGCGAGCGTGCCCGCCCGGTCCAGGACGAATGCAGCGGTCAGCACCAGCACGACCGTCGCCAGCCAAGCAAGCAAGGGTTGACGTTGTGTCATCGAACTCTCCTTTCGACGGTTGCCGGAGAAACGGTTG
>JBBDRK010000056.1:50892-53152 GCA_040905465.1 Trueperaceae bacterium
GGGTTGACGTTGTGTCATCGAACTCTCCTTTCGACGGTTGCCGGAGAAACGGTTGTCGGATCCACGGTTGCCGGTTCAGCGGTTGTCGGGTCAACGTTAGTCGAGCCAGGTGAACTGCGCGAGCCGCGACTCGCGCCAGTCTCCATGCTAAATAGGAGGCTCGGGTTCGAATGTAGCAGGCGATATAAGCAAGCCAGCCCCCGTCGACCGCGTCTCAGTCGGCGTTGCTTCCCGCCCGGTCGAGCACCGTAACCAGTACCGCGCCCAGCATCGACAAGAGCAGCGCCCAGCCAGGGCCGTGCTCGGTCGACCAGAGAGCTTCAGGCGGAGCGACGTTGATGGTGGCGCCGCCTTGCTCTGCCTGCCACGGCCACACCTTTCTGAGGGAACCCAACATCACCCCGCAGAGCAGTGCGAGCGTCGCGTCGTGGAACCGGCGAAACAGCCAGCTCAGGACCTGTGCCAGCGACAGCATGCCGGCGACGGCGCCGGCGATCACAGCGCTCAGCGAAGCGATGTCACCACGGCTGATGGCGCCGAGGACGAAAGCATATTTGCCCAACAGCACCAGCACGAATGCGCCCGAAATACCCGGCAGCAGGAGCGCACTAACAGCCAGGGCACCGCTGAGGAACAGGAACCAGGGAGCGTCGGGCGTTTGCGCCGGGGTGAGGCCCACCAGCGCGAACGCGGCGATCGCTCCGAGTGCCAGGAGGGTCCAGCGGCCGGCCGAGAACCGCCGAACGCGCCGTGCCACGAGAAACACCGACGCGAAGATCAGCCCGAAGAAGAAGGCGTACACGAAGACCGGCCGCGCCTCCAGCAAACCGCTGAGCAAGCTCGAGAGGGCGAGGACCGAGGTTCCGATGCCGGCGGTCAATGCCGGCAGGAACAGGCCGTTCGCCTCCGCCAGTGCCCTTCTCAGGTGGCCGCGGAACAAGTTCCCCAGGAACGGCGGGCGGGCGAGCGCACGCAGAGACTCGATCAGGAGCTCGTATATGCCCAGGATGAGGGCCATGGTGCCGCCGGAGACACCGGGCACTATGTCGGCTGCTCCCATCGCCAGGCCACGCCAGTAGACAGCCAGCAAGGTTCGCGGTTCTCTTACAGGTGATACGTGGCCGGTCCCCCGCGGCTTCTCGTTCGCCTCGAGCCCCTCTTCGTTCCGGCTGGACTGCATCGGCATACGCTAGCACGAGCCGACCACGATGAGCCCATCGACATCGGGCCTGGCCTGTCCGCCATCGGCCGGTGCGTCCGTCGACACCGCGATACGTTACTGTGGGGCCGAGGTTACGGCAATGGATACGACCGGTCGAGTATCAGATGAGTGAAGCCGAACTAAAGAGGACACTCCTGTCGGCGCTGGACGAACACGGCCTGGCCGAAGACACCATAGACGGTCTGGCCTCGCAGTTGCTTTGGCGCGTTGGCCGGGTATCGGACGATGCCCCGGTGACGGTTCGGGTGGGCTTCGCCAGCGGCGCCTCGCTGTTCGCCGACCTACCGCGGTTGCGCGGTGCCAGCGACGCCGAGATCGAGGCCGCCCTCTCCGACGGTACCCTGCGCGTCGAGTGGGTGGGGACCCTGTCCGCCAAGTGATTCGGGGCCCGTCCCGGTTACTTACCTACGCAGTTATTTACCTACGCTGTTACTTACCTACGCTGTTACTTACCTACACAGAAATTGGCGAAGATGTGCTCCAGCGCCTCTTCGGCTATCCCGGCCCGGCCCGTTATCTCGGCCAGCGCTCGCAACGCCTCCTCCAGGTCCAATGCCGCCAGGTCGTCGGGTGCGTCGATCGCCCGTTCTATGTGAGCGCGCGCGAGTCGCAAAGCTTGGGCGTGCCGGTCGCTGGTAATCCACAACTCGGAAGAGCCAGCATCGCCCGTCAGGCGTTGACGGACACAGTCCTTCAGCTCGGCGAGCCCTTCTCCAGTGAAGGCGGACACACGCAGGAACGGCAGGTTACCGGCTTCCGCCCAGGCGGGAGTGAGATCGCTCTTCGACGCAACCAGGAGAGTGCGATCGGGGTCGAGCGAGCGTGCGAGTTCCAGTTCCTCGCCTCCCAGGGGAGCGTGGGAGTCGAGCAGGCACAGGGCCAGATCGGCCTGGGAGGCCAGCTCGCGGGCTCTATGCACACCGGAGGCCTCGATGGCGTCTGCGGTGTCGCGAATGCCGGCCGTGTCTATGGCAGTAACCGGAATGCCGGCCACCGACATGGGCGCCTCGAGGTAGTCGCGCGTGGTGCCGGGAGTAT
>JBBDRK010000056.1:53252-93867 GCA_040905465.1 Trueperaceae bacterium
ATGCCGGCCACCGACATGGGCGCCTCGAGGTAGTCGCGCGTGGTGCCGGGAGTATCGCTCACCAGCGAGCGCTCGTAGCCCAGGAGGGCGTTTAGCAGGCTCGACTTGCCGGCGTTCGGTCTCCCCACCAATGCCAGGCGGGCTCCCCGGACGGCGATCTCTCCGGCCCTGGCCGTGGCGAGCAGACCGTCGATCTCCGCGAGCGCCTGATCCAGCGGCTCGCGACGCTCGCTCTCGGGAACCCCCTCGTCGGGGTAGTCGAACACGGCCTGCAGGTTGCCGAAGACAGCGGTGACTCGACTCTGAATGCCCTCGAGGCGGTCGCTGAGGGCGCGCGACAGCCCGAATGCCGCCTGGCGGCGGGCTGTCTCGGACTGAGCATTGACGAGTCCCAGGACGCTCTCGGCCTGGACCAGGTCGATTCGACCCGACAGGTAGGCACGCAGGGTGAACTCCCCCGGCTTGGCCAGCCGCGCACCTCTTCGCAGACACAGCTCGAGCACCTCACGGAGGACCGCCGGTCCCCCGTGGGTCTGCAGTTCGATAGCGTCCTGCCCGGTGTAGGAGTGGGGCGCGCGGAAGTTGAGCAGGAGAGCCTCGTCGAGCAACCTCTCCTGGTCTCGTATCGTCCCGAACGTCACGCGCCCGGCTGGGAGCCCGGATGGCAGGCTCCCAGCGGCAGGCTCGAACACCCGATCGGCCAGGTCGAAGCACTCCGGGCCGGACACGCGTACTATCCCGACCGCTCCGATCCCCGGGGCGGTAGCGATTGCGGCAATCGTGTCGTTCGACGGTGGTAGCACTCTCAGCCCGCGCTCTCCCGCAACGCCTCGCCTGCCGCCGAAGCGATGGCCTCGATATCCTGTGGCGTATGCGCGTAGCTCAGGAACGTCGCTTCGAACTGGCTGGCCGGCCAGTAAACGCCCCTGTCCAACAGCCCGTGGAAGAAGCGACGGAAGGCACCCTGGTTGCTGGCCGCGGCTGTTTCATGGTCAATGACCGGTCCCGGGTTGAAAAAGAGAGTGAGCATGGATCCGACCCGGTTCACCACGGCCGGTACCGACGCCGCCCGGCACCCTTCGAGCAGGAGCCGTTCCAGCCGTTCACCATGAGTCTCGAGGACCTGATAGAGGTCGGCCGTTTCGGTGATCGCCCGCAGCGTGGCTATGCCGGCGGCCATGGCCAGCGGATTTCCGGAAAGGGTGCCGGCCTGGTACACGGGACCCAGGGGTGAGATCTGGTCCATCAGCGACGCCGGCCCGCCGTAAGCTCCGACCGGTAGTCCACCGCCGATGATCTTGCCCCAACAGACCAGGTCGGGCTGGAGGTCGAAGCGCTCGATGGCGCCGCCCGGCGCCAGCCTGAAGCCGGTCATGACCTCGTCGACTACCAGCAGGGTGCCGTGCTCGCGCGTCAGCTCGCGCAGGCCGTAGATGAACTCGGGGGTGGGCGCCACTACTCCCATGTTTCCCGCCACCGGTTCGAGGATGACCGCCGCGATGCCATCAGGGTTTTGCCGAAACAGTTCCCGTACCGACTCGAGATCGTTGTAGTTCGCCACCAGGGTGGTGCCGGCGGTTGCCGCCGGCACACCTGCCGACGAGGGTACGCCGGTGGTCATCGCCCCCGAACCCGCGGCCACCAGCAACGAGTCGGCATGGCCGTGATAGTTGCCGGCGAACTTCATCAGCAGGTCGCGGCCGGTTGCCCCGCGGGCCAGTCGCAGTGCGCTCATCGTTGCTTCGGTCCCGGAGTTGACGAAGCGCAGCCGTTCGCAGGACGGGTATAAAGACAGCACCAGCTCGGCAAGCTCGACCTCGAGGCTGGTAGGCGCGCCGAACGAAACGCCCTTTTCGATCGCAGCTCGCAGAGCAGCGACGACCGAAGGGTGGCCGTGCCCGAGGATCATCGGGCCCCACGACCCCACCAGGTCGATGTACTCGTTGCCGTCGGCATCCCAGATGTGGCTGCCCTGTGCCCGGTCGATGAAGCGCGGGGTTCCGCCGACGGCGCCGAAGCCCCTGACGGGCGAGTTGACGCCACCCGGAATGGCCGAACTGGCGCGTGCGAATAACTCCTGCGAGAGTCGCGTTTCCATTCGCTCATGCTCGCACGCTCACGACGGCCGGGCAACGGCCTGGCATACCCGCTCCAGAACGGCGTTCGCTGCTACAATGCTGCGGGCGGCGGGCCGGAAGGCAGCACGGTGATAGCTTGCGGCGCATTCGATTGACGTTGGAGTTCGACGGCACCGATTTTTTCGGTTGGCAGCGGCAGGCCCGTACAAACGAACGGACGGTCCAGGCGGTGGTCGAGAACGCGGTCGCCAGGCTGCCGGGCCGTTACGGGCCGGTGATCGCTGCCGGCCGAACAGACGCCGGCGTTCATGCGGTGGCGATGGTCGCTCACATCGATATCGACAACGAGATCCCGGACGAGAAGCTGAGGCTTGCCCTCAACGCTCACCTGCCCCGCGACGTCGCCGTTCTTTCGGTCGCTACCGCCGATCCCGATTTCCAGGCTCAGTTCGATTGCCGCTACCGGCGCTACCTGTTCCGGCTGCGAGTCGTCCGTGACGAACCGCGGGGGACGGCGCTCGACCGCAACCGCGTGCTGGCGGTCTACCGTCACCTCGACGTTCCGGCCATGCAGGCCGCCTGCGCCGCGTTCGTCGGTCGTCACGATTTCGCGTCTCTTGCCACGCAGGAGACGCGAAGCACCGTGCGCACCGTCTATCTGTGCGAGCTGCGCGAAGAGGCCGGCGAACTGCGTTTGCATATCGCCGCCGAGGGGTTTCTGCGAAACATGGTTCGGACCATCGTCGGGACGCTGATTTGGGTCGGCCAGGGGAGGTTGCGTCCGGACGACGTTTCCCTGCTCATCGCGGCGCGCGACCGGGCCAGGGCGGGCCAGAACGTGCCCGCCCACGGACTCTACTTCGTCGAGGCGGGCTACAGCGATTGGCAGGCCGAGGTCTCCGAGGCGTGGCTGCGTGGTCTGCTGGTCGGACGCTCCGTATAATGTCCGGTGTGTCCCCGCTGGTACGGCCGCTGAGCACGGACGACGTCGACGCCTTGCAACCGCTCGACGGGAACTACGCCCGCCGAAACGGTTGCGAGGAGATCGTCGACGACTCGTCGCTGTCGTTCTATGCCCGTAGTGGCCACGCGTTCGTGCTCGAAAGGAGCGGCGAGGTCCGCGGTTTCCTGCTGGGTCAGGCAGTGTGGGATGGGCGCCGGCCCACGTTGCTGGTTCGAAGGGTAGTGGCCTCCGACCAGGTTGAACGAGAGGCGCTGCTGGAGGCGGTCACCAAAAGCGCCTTCGATGCCGGCGTATACGACCTGCTCGTGGAGTTGCCGGACGCAGACAGTGCCTGCGAGTCTGCGCTCGCCTCGTGCGGCTACGCTCCTCGTGGCAGCCGGCTCTTCGGGCGGGTTCTCGGCACACGGTCCCGGCTCGATGCGAAGACGGCCGAGTGAGAGAACGATCAGACCTGACGTATGGTCTGGGAGAGACTGGCATCGGTGGCCGGGGCCTTGAACGTGGCCTCGGGAGGGGCGAAGGGAGACGATGACTCGAATTCTGTTGGGAGTGCGCGGCATGGACACCCCTGCCGCCGCTGAACGCGTGAGGCGAACCCTGGCTCTCGTGACGGGGGTGGCGTCGGTAGAAGCGAACGCAGATGGCCAAGCGACCGTGGAGTACGACGACTCGGAAACGACGGTCATGGACCTGATTCGTTCGCTGCGGCGAATCGGTTTCCTGGCTGGCATGGAGTAACGTGACCGCGGGCGGCCCCGTGTACGTCGGTGTTCTTCTCGTCGAACTGTCGACGCCATGGGCTCACAGCCTCAAGGAGAAGCGAGCGTTGGTGCTCCCTGTCACCGAGAGGCTCAAGTCTCGCTTCCCGGTGTCGGTGGCGCGACTCGCCGGACTCGATGCCTACGACTGGGAGCTGATCGGAGTGAGCTCGCTCAGTCATGATCGTGTCTGGCTGCAGGGGATGCTGGGCAAGGCACTCGGGTTCGTGGAGGCGAGAGGATTGGGCGTGACGCGCTCCCAGCTCGATGTCGAGCCGTGGGACTTCGAGCCGTGAGGGTTAGAGACGTGAGGGTTCGAGCCGAGAAGCCGCGAGCCGTGGGAGTTCGAACCGTGAAGCCTCGAGCCGTGGGAACAAGAGCCGGGGGAGCCTGCCGGCCAATCGCAAGCCGAGCCACGGCGAAACCGGGCGGAACGGTATCATGCTCGCGACATGCAACGCGGAAGATGGCGTCCATCGTATTCGGCCTCGGGCGACGGGCAGCTCTTCCGAATCCGAGTAACGAAGGAGCGATAGTGGTCGAACGACCAAAGGCAGGCACCGGAGCGCCGGTGCCCCGTGATCGGGTGGTGGTCACCGACGCGGCGCTGGCAACGATAATCGGACTGGCGGCGCACGAAGTGCCGGGGGTAGTGGGAATGGCGCCGGCATCGATCCGAGAAGGACTCAACCGGATGCTGGGCGCATCGCGTGCCGACGAAGGAGTCGAGGTCGACCGTGACGACGATGAGTCACGGGCCTCGATCGAACTCCATGTCGTGGTCGCCTACGGCGTCAACATCCCGGTGGTCGCTTCGTCGGTACGGGAACGCGTTCGTTACGCGGCGCAGGCGTTCGCCGGTGTGAAGGTGACCGAGGTCAAGGTCCATATCGCAGGTGTCAGCCGTGGCTGAGACCGCCGTCCGGGAACCGCGAGCGATCTCGGCAGGACAACTCTGCCGGGCGTTCGTGTTCGCTACGGACTGGGTCGGGGTGTTCGTCGAAGAAGTAAACGCCCTCAACGTCTATCCGGTACCCGATGGTGACACCGGAACCAACATGCACCTCACCATGCAGTCGGTGCGTCGCCAGATCCAGACCGAAAACCCTCAGGGCATGGCGGAACTGGCCCATGCGCTGTCCTATGGATCGCTGCTGGGCGCCCGCGGCAACTCCGGAGTCATACTCTCGCAGGTCCTGAAGGGGTTTGCCGAGGTGGCGAAGAGCTACCGTGAGCTCGACGGCGAGGCGCTCGGAATTGCACTGCAAGGCGCATCGAAAAGCGCGTATGCGGCGGTGATGAAGCCGGTCGAGGGCACTATCCTGACGGTCGTGCGGAGCGCAGCCGAGGCGGCGAGCAAGGGCGGCGCACCGCTGGACGTTCTGCGCCTGGCGAAAGAGGCGAGCGAGGTTGCGTTGGAGAAGACTCCGGAGCAGCTACCGCTGCTCAAGCAGGCCGGTGTTGTCGACGCCGGCGGGCTCGGCTTCGTACACCTGCTCGAGGGGTTGCTGGCGTTTTTCGAGGGGCGCGACCTGCCGCCGCCGCCCAAGGTGGAAAAGCGTGCGCAGCACCAGTTCGAAGAGGAGGAGTTCGGCTTCTGCACCGAGTTCCTGCTCTCCGAGGTGCGCGTGCCGACCAGGGAGATCCAGGTCATGGTCGAGCCGTTCGGCGACTCGCTGCTCGTCGTGGGCGCCGAAGGTTTCGTGAAGGGGCACATCCATACCGAGGAGCCGGAGCGGTTGCTGGCGACGGTGGCGCAGTACGGCACGATGGTGCGATCCAAGGTCGAGGACATGAGTGAACAGCACTCCGAGATCCTGGCGTCGGTGGACATGGATGAGGCGGAACCGGCCCTCAGTGCGATGGTCGCCGTGAGCGACGGTTACGGCATCACCAAGGCGTTTCGCAGCCTCGGCGCGCGAGTGGTGGGCGGCGGCCAGACCAACAACCCGAGCGTGGAGGACATAGCGGATGCTGTGCGCAGCGTCGGCGCCCGCCAAGTGGTGATCCTGCCGAACAACAAGAACATCCAGATGGCTGCGCAGCGCGTTGCCGAGATCGTTGGCGACAAGGAGATCGAGGTTCTGCCCACCCGGACGATGGGCGCAGGACTCGCCGCGGCAGTCGTATTCCAGGAGGGAAGCCCCCTCAGCGAGCTCGTTCCCGCCATGCAGAAAGCTGCGGACGACTCCCTCACGCTCGAGGTGACCACAGCGAACCGCACGGTGACGGTGGAAGACGTCGAGGTGAGCGAGGGCGAGTTCATCGGTCTCGCGGACGACCGGCTCGAGGTGAGTGCCGGCAGCGCCGGCGACTGCCTGCTGCAACTGTTGGAACTGCATGCGGGAGAGTGGGAGATCGCCACCCTGTTCCATAACGCCTCGGTAGAGCCGGAGGCGGTGGACAGGCTGGCGGAGACGGTAGGTGAGAGGTTCCCGGATCTGGAACTGGAGGTACGCGCCGGCGCTCCCGACCTGTACCCCTTTGTCATGGCGTTGGAGTGATCCGCCGTCGCCGCGCGCTCGGCCGGCACGGAATACGGCCGCCGGCTTCGTAACCGTTCGATCATCAGGAGCCGCACTACGGTCGCTGTCAGTATCGTTCCGGCCAACGCCCATGCTGCGGGCAGGCTTCCGATGAACCCCGCCGAATCCGGCCAGGGACTCCAGCGAGAGCATGGTCGAGCGGCGCTGTGCCGGCACCTCTGGGTTCAGAAGCGTGGCCAGCGGGGAGACTGCGCTTCCTCTCGCCAGATAGGTCAGCCAGAAGAACCCGCCGGCGCCGGCCAGTGGCTGGCGTGTGGCCAGCAGCACGATCGCCAGCACTTGTAGAAACTCGAACAGGCCGGCCACCAGCGCGTGACGCGACCCATCCAGCGACTGATCGGAAGCGAAGTCGGGTTCCCCACCATGGCGAACCCGAACGCTACGCTGAAGAGCACGCCCAGGATCAGAGTGTTGCCCCCGTACAGCTCGAGACGTTCGGCGGCCCCCCGAACCGAGTGCTCTCGCGGCTCCATACGGGGAGGACCATCAAAATCTACTTTTCGAGCACGACGCCTACATGGTCCTCCGTTCACCACGATCGAGGAAGCCTTCTACTCCGGCTACCAAGTGAACGCGCGACGACGGCGAGGAACATGGCCAGGCGCTTCAAGTCGCGAGGTTGGGGCGGCTACCGCCTCTATCGCAACAGGTACGGCGAAACTTGGCTCGGGGGAGCGCCGGACGACACGGGCATCGTCGATCTCGACGACCCCGACTGGCATATGGGGCTCGACTTTATGCTCGATGTTCGCCTCAGTCAGGCGGAGGCCAAGGAGCTCTAGGCCCGCCTCGCAGGGTTCCTGCGGGAGTTCCGGCTAAAGCCGGCGGAAGCGGGCACGCACATGCTGAGGTGGGTTTCGCTTCGATCGAGGGAGGCGAGTCGGACTGGCGCGCCCGCGGCTAGCGGCTGGGGTACCGGGTGGCCGCCTGGTTATGCCACGTTCCAGACTGCATTGCCGGCCCCGAGCATTAGTGAACAATGAACGTATTGGGGTGAAACGCATACTTTGCGCGGTCATCGACCGGCTACCCTCGGCGAAAGGAGGCCGTGTGTAAACAACCCACGGTTAAAGCCGGGGGCTTTTGGAAGGAAAATCATGGTTGACTTGACTGACATCCAAATTGAGGGCTGGTTTACGGCAGCCCGTGCCCAGCGAGCCTGCTCTTTGGGCAATGTTGGCGCTGGCGTTAAGGTCGGCGTTGGTTTGAAAACCGCACTTAACGCAACGGAACAGCGCTTGGGTCTTGCGGTTGGCACGGTCACAGTAACCGCAGCGATTACACGTCTTGGAGGTGTTCCGGGCGTCCACGAAGACGAGGTTAACGCCCTTCAAGGCGGCCTTGTAGGTCACGAACTGCCGCAGCTTCCAGTAGGGCCAGAGGTTGTGCAGGTGCCGGGCTGCCTTCCCCTTTCGCCTGGTGTTTGCCCGCAGGCCGGTCAAGTCCTCGAAGGCCAGCGTGTCACCGGGCTCGACGCTGTTAACGAGCTGGCGACTGACCAGGTGCATGGCGTGCCTGACGTTCCGTCGCTCTTTACCACTGAGCCTTACCCACAGGCGTTTGACGCCGGCGCTGCGTTCGGTATCGAGCTTGGAGCGAACTTCAGCACGTTTTTGCAGGTACTGGCGGCGAGTCTGTTTAAGCTGCCCACCGCCGTGTTTGCGGCCGTGACTTGTGGTCGCCAGAACCTTTTGCCCGAGATCGACGCCGATAACCCGCCCTCCATCAGCTACTGTGGGTACATCGGTACGGATGGAGAAGTGAAGGTACCAGTCGCCCCGCCGCGACTTCACCAGTTGCCCGCCTTGGATGCTCTTGGCGTTGGAGAGGAGATGCCGTTGGTAATTACCGATAGACAGGGGAACTTTGATACGCTCACTCGTGGTCGTGAGGCTCACCACCTCACCTTTGAGGCTGAGGGTGCGCCGGTCGTAACCGACCGAGCCCCGCTTGAAACTGCCCGTATACGTACCCTTGCGCCTAGCCACCCTGCGGATCGCCTGCACAACGAGGTTGGCGGAGAGGCGGTAACGCTCTCTGATGGGGTGGTAGACGAGGTGATGCAGGTCGGAGCGTCGCCAGGTGCTCGTCTCCCTGGCCGTCTCCAGGATGTCGTTACAGGCGTCCGTGAAAACGTCAACAGTCTTCTGAAATGCAACAACGTCATTCATGCCGGGTTGCAACTTGCACTTGACGGTAAGCACACAACCATCAGCCATAACGCACCATACAAGAAAGGAGCCGGACGAACGTCCGGGGCTAAGCTTTTACCCATGCCTAAGGCCAGGGGTATCGGCTTTGCCTACTGCATCTAATGAGCCTACTGCATCTAATGAATCGTGGACTTTCATCAATCGTCGTCTTCGCGTCCTTGATCTTGCTGGCCGGATGCACAATCTCCGCAGGCGGTGGTGGCGGTGGTGGTGATACCGACGATCCCTTCCCAGGGGAGACCGTCGAGACTGTATCCGTGCAAGGCAGCTTCACATCCGATCCCGTCAGAACCGGTGTAAGCCTTGCTGCTGGTGACTCGAGAGTCTATCGGGCAGACATCAGCTCCACCGTGGCGCAGAATAATGACGTCGTCTACTTCGAAGCCGTGCCGAGTAGCGAGGGACAGGTCAGTGGCGCGATAGAGGTCACCGCCTATAACGTGTCGGGAAGCACGGCGACCGCGATACTGAGGAGCACCACCAGCTCGTGGTTCGGCTTGCCTAACGATCCAGGTCTGGCCGGCTTGGGACTCGGTGACGACTTCGCCGCCAGCGGGATCGGCAACAACGCACCTCGCTGCGGCGGTCCCTGCGTAGTCGTGCCAACTCCTGCGAGCGCCGGCAGCGCCTACATTCGGGTGCGGGCTCTCGAAAACACCGATTTCGATCTCTATGTCGTTGCTACCGACTACTTCGACACCGGGGAGCCCAATAACGGGACCTCGTCCGAGGCCGTAACGGTTACGCCGGATACGGACGGTTTCCTCACCGACTCCGGGACTATCGAGACGGTGGGCGACAAGGACTGGTATGTACCCGACCGCGATGTAGGACAGGTGTCATTCGTTGCGGCGACAAGCGGCAATCCGGTTGCCTTGGTAGCCCGGATTTACACCGAGGACGGAAGCTTCGACGATAGCATTGGCCCGGGTGAGACCTACGTACTACCTTTCAATGAGCCTCTGCAGCGGTTCAAGGTGGAGGTTCGGTCGAGCGAGAGCCGTGCTGCCGGCGCCGGTACCGCGGCGTACACCTTGACGTTCGAATAGGCAGGAAGCTCTACAGCTGAAGTGGAGCGCAAGCCGGAGCGGATCACCGTCTCCTCATTGCGCTCCACTTTTGGCGAGCTAACCTGAGTCATGCGTTCAATCGTTCTGATCGCCGTCGCGATCCTGCTGCCGGGGGCATTCGCCCTGAGCTGCGAATCCGAATTGCGCGAAAACGTGAACCTGCTTCCGGCCGACACGCCGCCGGGAGTCCTTTCCGCCGAGCTTCTGGCGGCCGCGGTTCACTGGGTCGAGCCGGCGCTGCCGGCGCTCGTGTGGTCGGCGGAGGTGCCGTTGGAGCCCGGTGACGCCGGCTACGACGCCGTGCGTTATCTCGCGGAACGCGGGTTGCTGCCGAGCGGCTGGCGCGCCGACGAGCTCTCGGCCGAGACTTGGGGCGCCATGCTTTCGCGGTTCCTCGGCTGGTACGGGCTGTCCGCCAGACAGGTGAGGGCCGATCCCGGCCGCGAGCAACTGGTCACCGACCTCGCCTCCGCGCTCGGCGCGGTCGGTGAGAGCGTCAGGCCACTCGCTCTCATAGCGTCGTCCGAGGAGGACAGATCGCAGATCGCATTCCTGGGCGTAGTCTGGAACTGGACTGTCTACCCGCGGTTGATCATCATGCGACCAAAAATCGACCAGGATCTGGCCGGCGGGCTGCGTCCGCTACTCGACGAGCTCGGCAACTGCGTGGTGCGGTTGGAGCATTACGTCTATGCCCCCGAAGACACCGCGCGCAACCTGTTCCTCACAAACGGCGATGCGCGCATGTATGTCGTCGGCAGCGAGCCGGAGCTGCAGGCGTGGCCGCTATTGGTACCGGACGGGCAGGAGGACGACTATTTCTCCTTCCTGGCGCCGCAGGTGAGCGAGCTGGTCGCTTACGCCGCCGCCTTCGACGGCAGCCGCCTGGGCGTCCGCTCGCTGATGGCGCTGATGCCTCGGTTGCGAACGAACCTGCCGCCGACCCGAATCCCGGGCATGCTGCGAACGCCTTTCGCACAGTAGCGGGAACAGCGAAACGGGGGCCTGTTCCGACAGGTCCCCGTTTCGCTGATGTGACGATCGAGTCGAGCGCGAGCTTACGGATTACCCCACGGCTGGCTTGCCAGGTAGGCGATGACGGCGTCCGTGTCCTCGGCGCTCAGGGCGCTGGCCACGACATGCATCGCGTTGGGCAGTGGCGCGCCGAAGTCCGGAACCTGCGCGAACTCCGCAAGGATTCCTTTCAGGTAGCCGGGGGCCTGACCGGTGATGCGAGGCACGCCCAGGGAAGCCACGCCGTCGCCGGCGGGCCCGTGGCACACTGCACATGCGATCAGCCCTCCTTCGACGTCGCCCTCGGCGAAGAGCTCTCCTCCGCGTTCGACCAGTGCCGGATCCTGCCCGGGCCACGGCGCACCGGCCGGATCCTGACCCGAGAAGTAGGCGGCGAGGTCGGCGATCTCCTGATAGCTCAGGGTAGAGGCGATCGGATTCATGATGGCGCTCGGGCGCCGTCCCTCCTTGAGAACGAAGAGCTGCACCGCGAGATACGGCTGGACCTGACCGGCGAGGCGCGGAAAGGTGGGAACGGTCGAGTTGCCGTTTGCACCGTGGCAGGCTGCGCAGGTCTCGTTGGCGATTGCGGCGCCGCGCTCGGCGTCCCCCGTCAACAGGAGCGGGGGTGGGGGATTTTCCTGGGCGAACCCTGCTACGAACCCTACGACGACGAATGCAAATAGAACCCTGGTAATACGCACGGCGATCCTCCAGTTCAGATTTGCGCCGACTGTATCACGAGTCGTGCGATCGGAACCGCTGGATCTGCTGATGGTTCAGGGGACAGTGCCACGTGAGTAGCGTCGGATCAACCAGTTGCAGTCCGAGCGGAGACCGCTTCATTCAGTTCGTCACGCATCGCGATGACCGCTTGCTGTGATCGTTCCGCGAAATCGTCCTGATCGGTCAGGTAGGTCAGCGACCGGGAAGCGCTGACGACGGCGCTGCCACCGGCGTCGAACGCGGCCGCGGCCCCAGGTGCCCCGCCACCCTGCTCCCCGAAGCCGGGGACCAGGAGCAGGCTGAGTGGCATGAGTCGCCGGATCTCCGCCAGCTCCTCCGGAAAGGTGGCGCCAACCACGGCGCCGATCAGAGAACGACCGTGAGGGTCGAGCGATGCCGACGCTAGATCGTGCAGCTGAGCGGCCAGGTGCTCCCACACCCGTTTGCCGTTCTCGAGGCGTTGGTCCTGCAGGTCGGCAGAGCCGGGATTCGACGTCTTCAGCACTACCAGCAACCCCCGCCCGGAGCGGGCGGCTGCCGCGATCAAGGGTCGCAAGGTGTCGAGTCCCAGGTACGCATTGACGGTGAGCGCGTCGGCCGCGAATACGCCGTCGGCGAGGTAGGCTTCGGCATAGGCAGCGGCCGTGCTGTCGATATCGCCGCGCTTGCCGTCGAGTATCACCGGAACTCCGGAATCGCGCAGGTCGGCCAGCAGTTGTGCCAAGGCGATCATGCCGGGGATACCCATGGCCTCGAAAAAGGCGCTTTGCAGCTTGTAGCAGGCCACCAGCTCAGACGTACTCGAAACGATCGCCTGGAAGTAGTGGACGACGCCCCGGGCAGTCTTGGCCGGATCGCCTGAGAAGCGATCCGGGTGGGTGAGCGGATGCAATGCCGGCCGCGGATCGATTCCCAGGCACACCCTCGAGTTCAGGCGTTGAGATCGCTCGGCGATCCGTCCTGCGAAGGATTCGGCGACCGCCGCTGCCTCACTCTCCTCGCTCAACGCTTGGCCTTTCGGCTGTTGCGCTCCTGTCGGCGCCGCTGGGCACGGTTCATGGGTGGGCGTCCTGCCCCTGCTGCAGGGCGGGAAGCCGCGGCGGCAACGGGGGAGACGTTGGTGGGCGCGTCGCCCGCCGCCTCCGCCGGATTCGAGTACACCAGCCGACCGCGCTTGCCGTCACCGCGATCGAGCGATCCCTCGGCCCGCACCTGCACGCGAAACAGCAGCTTGGCCACGTTCAGCCGGATATTGGATTTCATCTCCTCGAACAGGTTGAACGCCTCGAAACCGTACTCCTGCAGCGGATTGCGCTGGCCGTAGCCGCGCAGGCCGATGCCCTGGCGCAGCACGTCCATGTTGTGGAGTTGCTCTTTCCAGTGCTGGTCCACCACCTGCAGCACGATGAAGCGCTCCAGTTCGCGCAGCAGTTGGCTGCCCAACTCCTCCTCGCGCGCCTTGTACGCCTCCTCGATTCGCGGTACCAGCACCTGGATAGCCTCATCGGGGTCCAGCCCGCGCAACTCGTCGAAATCGAACGACTCCAGCGCCGGCACCGCCTCCAGGATCGCGGCGCGCATCGCCGGCACATCCTGCTCCTCGGGCTCAAGCTCGACGTTCAGGTAGTTCTGGACCTGGGAGTCGGCGTACTCGGCCATCATGTCGAGTACGTCTTCGGAGATGTCGTTCCCCAGCAGGATCTCGCGGCGCTGCGCGTAGATCACCTCGCGCTGCTTGCTCATCACGTTGTCGTACTCGAGTAGCTGCTTGCGGATGCCGAAGTTGCGGTCCTCGACGCGCTTCTGTGCCCGCTCGATCGCCCCGGTGACCATGCGCGCCTCGATCGGCTGACTGTCGTCCATGCCCAGCCGGTCCATCATCGCCAGCACCTTGCCCGAGGCGAAGATGCGCATCAGGTCGTCTTCGAACGACACATAGAAGCGGCTCGAGCCGGGATCTCCCTGGCGCCCGGCGCGGCCACGCAGCTGATTGTCGATTCGCCGAGACTCGTGCCGCTCGGTGCCGATTATGTGCAGGCCGCCCGCCTCTACGACCTTGTTGTGGTCTCGTTCGGCGTCATCGCGCAACTTTTCGAGCTTGCCGAGTATGTCGGTCGGCAGGCCCTCGATTCGCCGGGCGATCTCCCTGGCGTCGTCCATCTTGTGGAGCATCACCGACTTGATCAGAAGTTCCGTGTCGGAGTCGTACCGTTCGAAGCCCTCGCGCTCGAGCTGCTTGCGGGCCAGCATCTCGGGGTTGCCACCCAGCACGATGTCGGTACCGCGGCCGGCCATGTTGGTGGAGATGGTGACGGCAGAACTGCGCCCCGCCTGCGCCACGATCTCGGCTTCCTTGAGATGATGCTTGGCGTTGAGGACCTGGTTCTCGATCCCCTTGCGCTTGAGCATCCGCCCCAACCGCTCGGAGGCCTCGATGGTCACCGTGCCGACGAGGATCGGCTGGCCGGTGGCGTGAACCTCGGCGATCTCCTCGACTACCGAGTCGTACTTTCCGTCCAGCGTCCGGTACACCACGTCCTCGGCGTCGCGGCGTATCACGTCCTTGTTGGTCGGGATCACCAGCACGTCGGAGCCGTAGATCTCCTGGAACTCCTTCTCCTCGGTCTTGGCGGTACCGGTCATCCCGGCGATCTTGTCGTAGAGCTTGAAGAAGTTCTGGTAGGTGACGGTCGCGAGCGTCTGGTTCTCGCGCTCGATCTTCACGCCCTCTTTCGCCTCGATGGCCTGGTGCAGACCTTCGCCGAATCGCCGCCCGGGCATAAGACGACCGGTGAACTCGTCGACGATTACGATCTGCCCGCCGTCGTCTTTCACGTACTGCTTGTCGAGGTGGTAGTGCTCCTTGGCGCGCAGGGCCTGGCGGAGCATGTGGCCGAACTCCATGTTCTGGGTGCCGAAGATATCGTCGATGCCGAGAGCCTTCTCGGCCTTCTCGATGCCCTGTTCGGTGAGGTGCACGTCCTTGGTCTTCTCGTCGATCGTGTAGTCGCCCGTCGGCGGCTGCTTCTCCTCCTCCGCGGGCTCACCTCGTTCGAGTTTGCGCGCGATGCCGGCCATCGTGAAGTACTTGTCGGTCGCAAGCTCGGCGGGTCCGGAGATGATAAGCGGTGTTCGCGCCTCGTCGATGAGGATCGAGTCGACCTCGTCGATGATGGCGTAGTGAAGCGGCGTCGCCTCGCGCAACACCAGCTGCTCCGGCCTGAACGCCATGTTGTCGCGCAGGTAGTCGAAACCCAGCTCGCTGTTGGTGATGTAGGTGATGTCGGCGCGGTAGGCTTGGCGACGCTGGTCGGGGCTGTGGCCGTTCTCGATCACCCCCACGGTGAGACCCAGGCCGCGGTAGACCGGTCCCATCCACTCGGCCCCGGTTCGGGCCAGGTAGTCGTTGGTGGTGACCAGGTGGGTGCCCTTGTCGGGGATCGAGTTGAGTGCGAGCGCCAGCGTGGCTACCAGCGTCTTGCCCTCACCCGTTTTCATTTCGGCCATCTTGCCGTAGTGCAGTGCGGCGCCACCTACTAGCTGGACATCGTAGTGGCGCATCCCGAGGTTTCGCTTAGCCGACTCGCGCACCAGCGCGAACGCTTCCGGCATCAGTTCGGCAAGTGGTTCACCGCCCTCGAGATGCCTTTCACGCAGTTTGATGAACGCCGCGGCCAAGTCGTCGAGTCGTTCGGTCTCGGCTTCGAGGTCGTTCACCGCCTTGATTATCTCGCGCTGGATCCGCCGGACCTCGCGCTCGTTGTTGTCGAACAGTTTCTGGAGAGTTCCGAACATTCCCGACCTTTCTCGGAATGATCTTACCGAGATTCGCTTTTGGCGCTTCTGGCACGCCGTACATTGTGACGGCACCGGGGCCGCCTGGGGCTGCAATCGCGGCGCTGACACGCGCCAGACACATCTGGTAAGTCTACCACGCACTGTCCACTTTCCCTTGACCGCACTTTGCGTTTGCCCACGCTAATGAGCCACACCGTGCGCGAGGGCGCCGCAAAGCGGCGGGTCGACGTCGGCGCCACATGCGCGGTCACCGAGAGCGCCCCTAGTCGACCGCCGGAGCCCCTGCCGAGGTTTGATCCGTTGCGGCCGCGTCGACCATGGTCAGGGAGTTCGAGCCGTAACGCTTGAGCCGCCCGGGGATCGAAAGTTCCAGGTTGCTCGGATGCTGGAAGACGTACAGCCCGCCGCTTCGGGCGGGGCCCGCCGTGAGGATCGCAGTGAAGATCTCCTCCAGGTCGAGCGGATAGGGCGGTGCGGCGAAGACCACTTCGAAACCATCGCGATTTCCCGCGAACGCGAGCGCGTCGCCGCGCACGACCTCGACCTGCAGCCCCAGGTTCCGTGCGTTGCGGGCGATCACTGCGGCCGCCTCGCGACTTAGGTCGACGCAGGTGGCTTGCCAGCCGCGGCTGGCAGCCTCCAGGCCGATCGCCCCGGAGCCGCTGTAGAGGTCGAGGAACGGACCGGGTTCGTGGAACGCCAGAATGTCGAAGAGCGCCTCACGCAGTCGGCTGGGTGATGGCCTGGTGCCGCGGCGAGGGGTGTCGATGGGGCGAGCGTGGGCGGTGCCGCCGATGATGCGGGGTTTGGGCATGCTCGGCCATTGTCGGGTTATTTCGCCTGGAACGCAAGCAGCAGACGCCCTATAGGTCATGCGTCCGATCAAGGGAAGCCGCTGATTGCGCCGCTGCTCATCGAAGGCTGGGCAAGTGCCGGCCGGTACTTGCGCCTTTATCCCTTCGCGTTTGACGCCGCGCGTTATAGCGTCTATCATGATCAGGAGTTTTCGAGAGCCAGAAATGAGCGAGTCTTCAACCGGGAGCGGTCTCGAAAACTGCCCTACGAGATTCAGCAGCTGGCGTACAGGAAGTTGCGAATGCTCAATAACGCGAAGAGACTGTCAGATATGGAACTTCCGCCGGGCAACCGGTTGGAGCGACTAAAGGGAGAACGGTCGGAACAGCACAGCATTCGCATTAACAGGCGGTGGCGGATTTGCTTCGAGTGGCGCGAGGGAGGAGGGGGATGAAGGAAGTGGATCGACTGAACCCCGTTCATCCCGGTGAGATTCTTTTGGAAGAGTTCCTCAAACCGATGAATATCAGCCAGAACCAGCTTGCGCTGAGTGTGAGGGTCCCAGCGCGCCGGATAAACGAGATAGTTTTGGGCAGGCGTCGCATCACCGCGGACACCGCACTTCGATTAGCCAAATTCTTTGGTACTTCAGCGGAGTTCTGGCTGGGCCTTCAGACGGATTACGACCTCGACGTGGCACGCGATGCCCTAGGCGACAGCCTGGACCGCGATGTCCTGCCGGCCGGTAGTCGCTAGGTTGGATTGTCCCAGACGCGACGTCTGCTAAGCTCCGCCTTCTCGGTAAACGTCTTCTCGAGGTCGATATCGAGCAAGTTCGCGAAATCGCACAGGTTCCGCACAGGTCGTAGATCTCGTGGCCGGCGTTGCGGTGCGCCTCCGCGTGGTCGTCGTTCTTCCACTGGAGCCTGAGAAGCTCCCTGCTGAGCTCGTCCACCTCCGAAACGAGACAGCGAAACCGCTGATAGGGATTGCGGTCCTTGAAGGTGCTTCGCGCATAGCTCTCTTGCGTTTTGCTGGATCTCTGCGATCGTCGTACGCCAGCCTACCCAGTGGTCTCAGGGGCTCGAGGAAACCTGCTCCTGGGCGCAAGGCGCTACTGGAATGGCAACTGGTACTCCGCCCACGCTATACTCGCGCCGATGAACCTGTTGCTCCGTTTAGCGCTCAACGCCGTGGCCCTCTGGGTGACAGCCGAACTGGCGCTGGGAATCAGCTTCTCTCGCTCCGGTCTCGGGCCGATCCTGCTGACCGCCCTGGTTCTCGGCCTCGTGAACACCATCGTGCGGCCGGTGATGATAATCCTGACCCTGCCGCTCACTGTCGCCACCATGGGACTGTTCCTGCTGGTTGTCAACGGCATAGCCCTGTGGCTGGTGGCCACCATCACGCCACTCCAGGTTCACGGATTCGGCGGCGCCATCCTCGGCGCCCTGGTGCTCACCGTGATCAGCTGGGCCCTTGCCCGACTCTCGGGCGGTCGAAGCAAACGGCTCTGGGTTTAGCCGAGTTTTCGACTCGCCGGCGGTACTTCCAGTGGTGCAGGCGCGGGGGCAAGGCTTCGAAGTTAGCCGCCGGCAATTCAGCCGCGCGGGAGGTACTTTTCCCAGATCGGATCGATGTTCGGCAACAGGCCGTAGGCGGCGGAGAAGATGAAGCGCGGCGCCACCGGCTTGCGGTTGAGGTTCATCTTCGCCTCGTCCGGAGTACGGTCGCGCTTCTTGGCATTGCACTTCCGGCAACAGGCGACCACGTTGACCCAACTGGTCGGGCCGCCACGGCTGCGGGGCAGTACGTGATCCAGCGTCAGATCGTTCGAGTGGATGCCGCAGTACTGGCAGGCGTGGTCGTCCCGTCGGAAGACGTTCTTGCGGTTGAACGCGACTCTCTGACGGTGCGGCCTGCGAATGTAACGGCGCAGCCGGATGACGCTGGGAACCGGAAAGACGCTGGTGGGCGCACGCAGTACCTGGCCGCCGTCCTCGACCCGTTCCGCCGCATCATGCATGAGCAGCGAAACCGCTCGCTTTACCGAACAGACGTGCAGCGGTTCGTATGAAGCATTGAGGATGAGCACCCGCGCCGCGTTGAGGTTGCGGATCGGCTGACCGACCGCGCCGGCCGGCGGGGTGGGCGTTATCCTGTTTTCCAGTTCCTTGCTGGCGGCGTCGACCTCCAAGACGATCTGGCCGAATTATAGCCTGTGGTCGATGCCGGCGGGAGTAGGGCGGGTCACCTGCGCTCCAGCGCAAGGTCCACCAGCCGCCGAACCAGCTCGCGGTAGTCCACCCCGGCAGCTTCCCACAGCTTTGGATACATCGAGGTCGAGGTGAACCCCGGCATCGTGTTGATCTCGTTCAGCAGGAGTGTGTCCTCTTCCTCCAGGTAAAAGAAGTCCACGCGGGCCAGGCCGGCCGCGTCGATCGCCAGGAAGGCGCGGCGCGCGAGATCGCGGCAGCGCCGCGCCACGCCTGCCGGCACCTCCGCCGGGATCAGCATGCGTGAGCGGCCCTCGGTGTATTTGGCCCCGTAGTCGTAGAAGTCGCTGTCGAAGCGTATCTCGCCGACCGGGCTGATCTCGGGTCGATCGTTGCCGAGAACGCCGACTTCCAGTTCGCGGGCCGCCACCACGCCTTGCTCGACGATCACCCGACGGTCGTATCGAAGCGCCTGCTCGACTGCCTGTTCCAGCTCCGTCGGGTCGCGTGCCCGGCCGATGCCGACGCTCGAGCCCAGGTTCGCCGGCTTCACGAACAGCGGATAGGGAAGATCGATCCCCTCCACAACCTCGCGCCGCTCATCACGCCAGGCGGCCCGGGTTATCCCCCGATAGGGAACCTGTGGCAACCCGGCAGCGGCGAACACGCTCTTCATCATCAGCTTGTCCATGCCCACCGCGCTGCTCAGGACCCCTGACCCCACGAATGGAATGCCGAGCAGCCGAAGAAGCCCCTGGACGGTACCGTCTTCACCGTTAGGCCCGTGCAGCAGAGGGAAGACGACATCGAAGCCCGCGCCATCGTCACCCATCGTCGGCAGCCTCGCCAGCTCCCCGGTTCCCGCTCCGGTCTCGGCCGCACCCGAGGTAAGGGCCCGCTCGGAGGCTTCGCCGGAGAGCAGCTTGCCCCCCTTGTCTATGACCAGCGGTGTCACCGCGAAGCTGCCGGCGAGAGCGTGAAGGACCGAGCGCGCCGAGGCCAGCGAGACCTCGTGCTCGCCAGACTCGCCACCGCACAGGAGCAGGACCCGAGGCTTCGTCACGATGGGTGGACGATCGATTGGACGTCGTGCGTGTGTAGGTTACACATCGTGCACATGATACTGTTAGTCATCCCGCTGGTCAAGTTCACCGTGCGCCTGCCAAGCCGGCGCGCGCTTCTCGAGGAACGCCGCTACCCCTTCGCGCAGCTCCTCGCTGGAACGGGCGCGTGCGTTGACGGTGGCGGCCAACTCGAGGGCCTCGGTCAGCGGCAGCCCCGACGTTCTCACGAGGAGCCGTTTGGTCTCCGAAACTGCCTCCGGCGCGTTTTCGGCCATGGACCGTGCCCGCTCCATGGCCCGCCCCAGCACCTCGCCGGCCGGGAGCGCTTCGCTTGCCAGGCCGCGAGCGACCGCCTCGCGAGCATCGATCAGCCGCGCCTCCAGCAGCAGCTCCCGGGTGACACGCTCACCGGCGAGCCGGGACAGGAACACGCTCACCAGGGCGGCAACGAATCCGATTCGGACCTCGCTGTAACCGAGCCTGGCGCCTTCGCTCACCACCACGATGTCGCATAGCGAGGCGAGCCCCGCCCCTCCCGCCACTGCGTGGCCGTTTACCGCCGCCACCAGTGGTTTGGGAAACGCGAACACCCGCAGGAACAACTCGCCCAGCTCACGCGAGTCCGCCAGATGTTCTTCAAAACTGCCATTCAGGACGGAGCCGAGCTCGTCGAGGTCCATTCCGGCGCAAAAGGCGCTCCCACTGCCGGTCATAACTACCGCCCTCACCCGTCGGTCGCCGGCCGCTTCGTCGAGCGCCTCTGCCAGGCGCCGTCTCAGTTCCAGACTGAGCGCATTTCGTACCTCGGGCCTGTTGAGCGTGAGGACGCGGACAGCTCCATCGTCTTTGCTCAGGATGACGGACATGGCCGATTGTACCCATCGAAAAGCGCGTGCCGGGCGCGCCGGTTCGGCCCGTGACCCAACGCCAGTCCGACCGTTCGCGACGACTCGGCCGGCGTCAGTGCAGGACTGCGCAGCGCCGGCGGCGGGTGGAGGCATATAACCTCTCTATGAAACGTTACCTGCTGCTCGTCCTGCCGTTACTGCTCGCCGCCTGCGCTCCCGGTGTCTCGTCCGTGATCGCTCCGCCTACCTTTCGCGTCGTGGAGTCGGAGACTGCCCTCGTGCGGCTGGAGCCGGCCGGCGTCGGCTCGGGCAGTGCACTGATCCATCTGGAGCTGGAAGCAGTCAACTCGAACCCGTTCGCCATGGAGCTCGCCGGTCTCGACGGCGACCTCTACCTGGGCGGCCAACGGGTGGCCGGCAGCACGTTCGAGGGCGGCCTCGTCCTCCCTTCCCGCGGCACCTCCAGGCTCGGACTCGACATCGAGGTACCGGTACAGGGAGCGCCGCAGCTCCTGTCCCAGCTTGCCCGGTTGGTCGCCGGCGATTCGGTGGCCTATCGCATGGACGCTACTGCCACAGTCAATGTGCTGGGCGCCCCCCAGCGCTTCCCGTCGCTGACCGTGGCGCAGGGCGACCTGCGTGCGCCTGGCGGCTTGCGCCCTCCCACGGTTCGCCTGGACCCCGCCGCCAGCGAGGTTCGCTTCAGCGGACTCGGCGTCCAGGTGGACGTGGGGCTTGTCCTCGATAACCCGTTGCCGATCGGCTATTTCGTGCGAGGGCCGCAGTTGACCCTCCAGGTCGATGGCCGTTCGGTCGGTCGGGCCTCACTGCCACGGGTGCCGGTGCCGGCCGCGAGCTCATCGACGGCGTTGCTGCGCTTCGACCTGAGCCTTGCCGATGTAGGCGCTGCCATGATGGCCCGCCTTCGAGGTGGAACGAGCGGCCTGCGGCTGGCGCTGAGCGGCGAGCTGGCGCTGGAGATTCCGGGGATCGCGTCGCTCAGTCGGCCCTTGGGTGAGGTACGAGGCGTGCTGCCCTAACTGAGGGTTGCCGGTTCAGTCGTGGCTCAGGCCGACGCGGTCGGCCAGCCGTGCCATCGGCCGTGGCAGCCACCAGTTCCAGCGGCCCGCCAGGAACATCATGGCGGGCACCAGCGCCAGACGCACCAGGGTGGCGTCGAGCAGCACCGCCAGCGCCAGCCCCAATCCAAGCGTCTTTATGAGCACGACTTCGGAGAAGATGAAACTGGAGAACACCACCAGCATTACCGCGGCCGCCGAGGTGATCACCCCGCCGGTCGCGCTGATAGCGGCCACCACGGCGTCGCGGTCCGAAAGCCCCTGGCGGTGCGCTTCGTAGATTCGGGCGACCAGGAACACCTCGTAATCCATCGACAACCCGAACACGATCGCGAAGATGAACAGCGGGGCGCTGGAGTCCACGTATCCCAGGCCACCCGGCACCCCGAACAGCCCCGCCAACCAGCCTTCCTGGAAGATCAGCGTGATCACGCCGTAGGCGGTCGCCACCGTGAGAGTGTTGAGGAGAATCGACTTCAGGGGAATCAGCAGCGAGCGAAACGCCAGGCCCAACACCACGAGAATTCCCAGGTAGACCAGTGCCACCGCGTACGGGAACGACTTGTAGAGCAGCCTGGTCCACTCTGCTTCGAAGATGGTGGCTCCACCGACCAGCGCCTTCACTCCCACCTGATCGATCGCCTCGCTCACGCTGGCACGCAAAGCAGCAACCTGATGGGGAGCCAGATTGCCGAGCGGAAACACGCTGACCAGGGCGTAGCGGCCGCCCTCACTGACGGTAGTGGTCACCAGGTCTCTCAGTTCGCTGTTGAGGGCAACCTGCGGCGTGGCGTAGTACTGGTAGAGCATCAGCGTCGGCAGGTTTTCCACCGCCATCGCCGAGTTGACGGCGCCCACCTCCGGGATCTCCTGCAGCAGGCGGCCAAGCCGGGACACACGCCGCTGACTCGACGGATTGTAGAAGCCGCCGTCACCGAAGTCGACCAGTATCTCGATCGGCTTCAGCAACCCCTCGAGCCCTACACCCTCCAGGGCCGCCACGACCTTGCGGGCGTCGGTAGCCGGGCTCAGTCCGCGCGCGCCGGGATCGGCAACCTGCATGCTCAGTGCCGGGATGCTCAGGACTACCAGCGCCCCTGCACCGGCCAGCGCCCAGGCCCACGGGTGGCGCAAGATTAGCAGCGCTCGCCGTCGCCAGAAGGAACGGCTGCGCAGGCCGGGTTCGCGGCGCGTGATCCTGACCGCGTTCACTCGGTGTCCCAGCAGTGCCAGCAGCGCCGGCAGCGCCGTGGTGCTCACCAGGATGCTGAGCCCCAGCACCACTATCGTGCCTACGCCCAACGAACGGATGAACGCCAGCGGCGGAACCAGCAGCGCCGACAGGGCGATCAGTACCGTGACTCCGCTGAAGGTGACGGCCTTGCCGGAAGTCCGGGCGGTAAGTTCGGCGGCCGCTTTCGGAGCGTGTCCGTTGCGCAGTTCTTCCCGGAAACGGTTCACCATCAGCAGGGCGTAATCTATGCCGGTCGCGAGGCCGAGCATCGTCACGATGCTCTGGGTGAAAACGGCGAACTGCATGAACTGGCCGAGGCCGTATAACGCCGCGAACGAGAGCGTTATCGACACCAGCGCCACCAGCAGCGGCAGGCCAGAAGCCACCAGCGCGCCGAAGGCGAACACCAGGACCACCAGCGACAGCGGCAGTCCGTAGAGCTCAGCGCGGCGAGTGTCCCGCTCGCTTATCTCCTCGAGCTCCCTCACCGAGGCCGGACCACCGGCCAGGCTGAACGACAGGCTCGGCTCCTGTTCCACAGCGGTCCGTATGGCCTCGCTCGTTTCCTGCGCCTCGATCGCGGTATCGGCGCGAATGCCGACCAGAGACAGCAGGTAGCGTCCGTCGTCGCCCACCAGCTGCAGCCCACGTGAACGCCGATAGTCACGAACCCCGGTGACACCCGGGATGCCTTCCACGGCAGCGACGGCTCGAAGGTAGGCCCGATCGAAGGCCGGTTCGCCCAAACGGGAATCGCTGCTTCGGCTAAGCAGGATCACGCTGTAGTCGTTGCTCTGCCGGAAGTCGTCGGCGAGGATTCGCCGCACCTGTTCGGGGACGCTCGACTCGGGTACGTTCGGTTGCGCGGTCAGGACTTCGCCGACTCGGGCCGCGAATGGTACCGACGCCAGCACCACGACCACCCAGACTGCCAATACCAGACGGGGACGATGGCTGACGAGTTTGGCAAGTCGTGAAGGCATTTCCCGCCAGCTTACCAACAGGCTCTGAGGGAGAGTGAGGGCGGGTTAGACGCCCACGAAGGTCTCGATCACCGACCGAGCGTGGGGATCGCGGGTGCCCACCGCTCCGGAGAGCCGGCCGTCTCGCAGGAACAAGATAGTATCGGCGTTCAGGGCGGCCTTCGGGTCGTGGGTGACCATCACTACCGTCCAGCCTCGGTCATCGACGCCGGCGCGCAGCAGGTTCAGAACCTCCTGGCCGGTCTCGCTGTCGAGGTTGCCGGTGGGTTCGTCGGCCAGGACGACGACCGGGTCGTTGATCAGGGCCCGGGCAAGTGAGACTCGCTGGCGCTGACCACCCGAGAGCTGCTTGGGCCGGTGGCCCAGCCGATCGGCGATGCCCAGGGCGTCTGCCAGTTCCCGCAACCGTGCCTCCCCGGCCGAGCGTCGGCCCGCCACTTCCGCCGGCAGCAGTATGTTCTCGCGCGCGTCGAGGTTCGGTATCAGCTCGAACGTCTGGAAGACGAAACCCAGCCGCTCGCGGCGCAGCCTGGTGAGTTCGTCGTCATCGAGCCCCTTGGTGGCTACGCCGCCGACGTAGACCTCGCCCTCGTCGGGCACGTCCAGAAGGCCGAGCAGATGCAGCAGCGTGCTCTTGCCGCTCCCGGACGGTCCCATCACGCTCACGAACGAGCCGGGCTCCACCGCCATGTCTATGCCGGAGAGCGCGGTTATGGTCTGCTCGCCGAGTCGATAGGTCTTGCCGAGGCGTCGCGCCTCGATGGCGTAACGATTTTCTGATTCCATTTGTTACTCCGAAGCGCCCAGCGCCAGGATCGGCGGCAGCCGGGATGCCCGGCGGGCAGGGAAGTACGAGGCCAGCAGCCCCACCAGGGGAGATGCCACGAGCGCTGCGACGATTATGAGCCACGGATAGCGTGGAGTGATGGCGAAACCTGTTATGGCGGCGGCGCCGGCAGTGATCACGTGGGCCAGCAGCAGCCCTGAGGCGATTCCCAGTATCGTTCCCACCAGCAGAACCACCAGGCCCTCGGCGATCACCACCCTGCCGACTCCCGCGCGGGTCAGACCGAAGGTGCGCAGGACGGCGAGCTCGTGCTTTCGGTTCGAGAGGTTCATGCCGAGCGTGTTGGCGACTCCCAGAGCGGCGATGAAGATCGCCAGTGCCAGCAGCGCGTTGGTGGTAACGAACGAACGCCGGGTGAGCGCCATTATCGCTTCGCGGTACTCCCGGTTGAGGGTGACGTCGAGGTAGAGCCCGGGAAACGCCTCCAGCAGGCGGTCGCGTGCCAGGGCGACGTCGGCGTCCGGATCGACCGTCATGACGTACAGGTCCGGGGTTCCGCCGCCGAACAGCTCCAAGTCTTCGATCGACGCTATCACCGCCTCGCCACCGCCGGTAAAGTCCACGATCACGCCACCCACCTCGAATTCGCGAAAGCCCTCGTCGGTGCGCAACTCGACCCGGTCGCCCTGTCCGAGATCGAAGCGGTCGCGCAAGGTGTTGGCGATCAGCACCTCACCGCCGGCGGTCAGTGAGCGGTAGCCCTCCTCGTCGTTGCCGTGTCCGGGGATGTACTGAAAACGCCCGAACCCTGAGTCCGGCGCGAAACGGGCGGGGTCGACCAACACCAGGGCGATGCTGCGAGCCCGGGCATCGCCGGCCGGCTGAAAACGGACGATCCGGATGCCTACCCCCGATACCGCGTCGACGCCGGGCACGACCTCGGGGACCGCTGTCTCGAAGTCGGCGGGGAAGCTCACCGGTGAGGTGACGAAGAGGTCGCCCACGATGGTCGTATCTACCCAGTCCGCGATGGCCTGATTGATGCCGGCCACCATTGCGCCAACACCGATGGTGAGTCCCATCCCGACGACCACGGAACCGATTGCTACGCCGTTTCGCGCAGCGTTGCGGCGCGCGAACGACGCGCCCAGCCGGCCGGCAGGCCCCATCGTCCTCGTCAGCACCGGTCCGAGCAAAAGCACCGCCGGCGCGAGCAGCGTGGGCGTGGCAAGGGTGAATCCCAGGAAGAGCAGAGCCATCGCAATGCCTGCCGCGGCCAACGCCCAGGCCCCGCTCCAGGGCAGCAACGCCATGGTTACGCCGGCAGCGACAGCCAGCCAACCCGCCAGGCTCCGCAGCCAACTGCCGTCCGTGTCCTCCGCTTGGCGCAACGCCGCCAACGGCGGCGTTGATGACGCCGTCCGGGCCGGCAGGGACCCGGCCAGCAGCGCAACCAGCACGCCCACGCCGGCCGCCGGGAGCACGCTTTCGAGTGGCAGCACCAGTGTCCGGAACTCGATGCCGAGACTGTAGGCGTTGATTCGGGTGATGGTGTAGGCCAGTACGATGCCCAGCAGGAGGCCGGCCACGACGCCGAGCACGCTCACTATCGCCGCCTCTAGGAGAGCCAGCCGCCGCACCTGCTGCTTGGTCAGGCACAGCGTTCGCAGGAGCGCGTACTCGCGACGCCTCTCCACCACGGCGGCCATGAAGGTGTTGTAGGCCATGAAACCGCCGAGGGCCAGCAGCGTGGCTGCCAGGATGCTCAGCCCCGACTGGATGGTGTCGACTATGCCGGTTGCGATATTGCCGCTCGCGGCAGGGAAGGTAACGGTGTACTCGTCTCCCAGCCGGTCGCCCAACCGCGTTCGTGCCGCGCTCGCGTCGGCAGCGTCGTCCAGGTGCAACTCGAGGAAGCTGGCGCGTCCCTCGAGGTGAAGCACCGACTGCAGGTCCGCGAGCGCCATGACGGCCACCCTTCCACCGTTGGTCGAGGCGTAACCGTATGAGTCGTCGAGCAAGCCTGTCACGCGGAGCTCGAAGCTGCCCAGCTGCCCGGCGAAGCCCACTGTCTGCCCGACCTCGATTCCGCGCTGGGCGGCGAAGTTCTCGGCGATCGCCACTCCCTGGCTGCCCGCTTGGGGAAGCGATCCAGTGGCCGTCCTCACCGGCAGGTCGACACCCGCGCTGGTGATGCGGCCGGATATCTGGAAGCCGGTGTCGAGGCCCGGGATCACCGAACGGTCGATGTCCAGGCGATCTCGAATCGGCTCGGCTCGGGTGTTGAGGACCGGGTAAGTCCGCTCCACGACCGGGTCGCTTTCCAGCTCGTCGCTCACCTGTGCGTAGGCGAATACCGCCCGCCCCTCCACGCCGGGGGTCACCAGCAGGTCGGCGGTGCCGGCCGCGGCGGCCAGGGTGCTGGCAACGTTGGCCTCGACGTTGTCACCCACCGACAAGGTCGCCAGAACGGCAGCGATTCCGATCGCCACCCCCAGAACGGTCGCCGCGGTACGCCAGGCGTGACGAAGTAGATTGCGCAGCGCCAGCCGCACCAGCATCGGCATCGGTTCCAGTGTAGCCGAGCGGCCCTCGGTGCTAGTCGTTTTCCCTCACGGCAGCCGGGTTGCGGCCCGTCGCCAGTGCCAGGCCCCCTATGAGAGGACCGACCAGGAAGTAGATGTAGTGCTGGTATAGCCGCCACAGGATTACGGCCGCGGCGAGCGATCGCCCGCCTACATGACCCTTGAGGGCGTAGGTTATGGCCGCCTCCTGGTAGCCGCTTGCGCCGGGTGTGGGGACCACGAAGGCAAACGCGTGCAGGACCACCTGTGCCGCGTATACCACCAGGTGTTCGGCGCTCACCAGCAACCCCACCAGGACCAGGTTCAGCACCGCGAAGTAGGGGAGGCGGGCGCCGCTCGAGAGCAGGTGGAAGCGCACGTGCCAGTGCCACGGCCGCCGGGAGTACCGCTCCCCGGCCAGTGCCAGGTCGCGCAGGAACGGGTCGATCCTGCCGTGGAAGCGTTGCAGGAGCGGAAGAGCGGAAAGTCGTCGAAGCAGGCTGATCGCCATCGGAAGGCGGAACACCAACAGATAGCTGACCACCAGCGCCAGTGCCGACAGCAAGGCGACCAGCAGACCGAACTGCTCCAGGGGCACGGTTATGCGGGCCAGGCGCAGCGCCAGGTAGCCCGTCGGCGCCGCCCAACCGAAGAAGGCCAGGTCGCCGACCAGGCACATCACGGCAACCGACACGGCGCGGTCGGTGGGGAGCCCGAAGCGGTTGAGGAGGAATACGATCCCGATCGAGTTGCCGCCGCCGGCCGGCGTCGCCACCGCGCTGAACGTCCCGAGCACGTGGGTCTGGATGCCTTGCCAGAGACTCGTCGGATGACTCGTACCGCGCGTGAGAAAGACGATCCGCCAACCGGACAGCAGCCACCACAGCAGCATCGGCACCGCGATGCCGGCCAGCGACAGGGCGTCGAGGCGACGAATCACGCCGAGTGCGTCGGCGGCCAGGCCGTCCGGTGCCACCAGGTAGATGCTGGTGACCCCCAGCACGAGTGATACTACGAACGCAACGAGCAGGCGGGTCACTTGGCTCCGGTCAACGGTTCGAGGCCGGGGCCGCAGGCGTCTTCCGCCGGCTGCCCTGTTCGAGCGTAGTGACCGAGGTAGCGTCCCAGCCGGGCCGCCATTCCCGGGAAGTCCAGGCGGACGGCGGCGAGGCGCACTCGCTCCAGCCGATCGGGGTCGCTCCGGTAGTTGCACACCTCGCGCCGCAGTTCGGCCGGCGTCAGTACCAGCCGTCCCAGTCCGTGTCGCTCGAGCAGCCCGATCATCTTGTTCTCCGCGGTGCCGAATCGCATCGGAGCAAGCAGCGGCCGGCCCACCGCGAGGGTCTCGTACACGGTTGCCGGGCCGCTTTTTCCGATCACGACATCACAGGCCGCCACGTAATCGGCCAACTCCTCCACGAAGCCGAGTACACGCAGATTGGGGAGGCGCTCCTCGAATCCGGCCAGGCGCCGGCGTAACGCCTCGTTGCGGCCCGTCACGACCACAACCTGAGTCGTCGGGTCGTCGCTCAGTGCTTCCAGCACCGCCTCCGGTGTCCCCCCGACCCCCTCTCCTCCCAAGGTCACCAGGCAGGTAAAGGCCTCGTCCAGTGCCAGGCGCCGCCTTGCCTCGGTCTTGCCGGGTGCGCACAGGAACTGCTGCCGAACCGGATAGCCGACCACGTCGATACGTGATCCCGGAACGCCGAAGCGCATCAGTCTGCGCCTGGAGACCGGCGACGCCACCACGAACCGCTCGGCCAGCGGTTCCGCCCACAGCGCGTTGGCGTTCAGAGTCGAGGTTTCGAAGGTGAGGACCGGGGCTTCCAGGCCGAACTGCCGCTGCGCGAGTGTCATGGCCACCGTAAGCCAGCCGTGGTTTACGACCACCAGCGCCGGGCGGGTCTCGTTGAGCTCCTGAGCCGCCCGCTCCGCGAAGTCGTGCAGCAGGCGCCGGTGGAACGCCGCCGTCGCGGCAGGCAGGGCGTCGATCAGCCGCTGGCCCCAGACTATGGTCCAGGGGTGGCGCAACGCGCGCCGCCATCCCTCTTTATGACGCCGGTCGAGCTCATCGAAGCCGAAGTCGACCATCGGCTCCGTCACCCTAGTGTCGAAGGTTACCGGGTAGGCCTGCTCGAGCGCCTGACTCATCGCCTCGGCCGTGCTGACGTGCGACCCTCCGGCCGCTATCGTGGCAAAGAGTACCGAGCCCTGACGGGCAGTGGTCGGCAACGGCGAGAAGTCGATTTCCATGGGCGATTCGACCGCCTCAGTCTAGCCTGATTCAGTGCAGGCCCTCGGTGATGAAACTTCGTTCGGGTCTGCCGCCTCGCGCGTAACTGGCGATGTAGCGTGCCAGTCGCTCGCTCATGCCCGGAAGGTCGAGTCCAGCGGCGGCGGTGGCCACCTGCTCGAGTCGGTCCGGGTCGCGGCGGTACCGGTCGACCTCCTGCCTTATGGCCTCCGGCGAGCGCACCAGCGCCCCGAGACGCCGCCGGACCAGGAAGCGTACGACCTCCAGTTCGTTCAGCCCGGCATATCCGGTAGCGATGAACGGTCGGCCGACCGCCAGCGTCTCGAAGACCGATGCCGGCCCGGCCTTTCCGACCACCACATCGGCGGCGGCCAGGAAAGTAGCCACCCGATCGGTGAATGCCTCGAGGCGCAGACTCGCCCAACGCTCGGCCAACGGGGCGAGACTGCGCCGGAGAACGGGGTTTCGCCCGGTCAGCACGACCAGCTGAAGGCCATCCTCGAGGAGGCCCCTTACCCAGGGGCGGGGGTCTTCGCCGACAGCCTCCCCGCCGAGCGAGACCAGGCAGTGAAAACCCGCGCCCAGGCCAAGCTCACTCCGGGCCCACTCCTTGGTTGGAGCATGGAGGAAGTCGTCCCGCACCGGATAGCCGATGACATCGACCTTTTCAGGTCGTACGCCCAGCCGCACCAGATCCGATTTGGCGGCGGCCGATGGAACTACGAACTGCTCGGCCGCGGGTTCGGCCCATAGCGCGCTGGCGTCGAGCGGCTCGGTGGCGAACGAGAGGACCGGCGTTCTCAGCGCGTGCCGTTGCTGTGCCCTGGTAAGCCCGACGGTGAGCCAACCGTGGTTCGCCACTATCAGGTCGACCGGCCTGGCTCGCAGCTCGTCGGCGGCAGCACGGGAGAAACGGCGCAGCATGAGGCGGTGGTAGCGCCGTGTCAGGGTAGGAGCCGCGTCGAGAATCCTCTGCCCGGTGCGAACGAGCTGCGGGCGGGCCAGCGCCCAGCGCCACAGCTCCTTGTGCTGTCGGTCTTCGCGAAGCAGCCCGAGGTCGAACATGAAGTCCGATACTCGTGTCTCGAACTCGCCCGGCAGATGCCGGGCGAGAGCCTCCGCCATGGCAAGCGCGGTCGCGACGTGGCCTCCACCGGCTGCGATGGTGGCGAACAGGACTCGTCTCGGCGCCGGCGTCACGATACTCGGGCCTCCCCATCGGGCCGCAGGAGCGGGTCCTGGGACACGGTGACCGCCATTCCGGCACGCCAGGAGAGCTCGGGCCGGTAGCCGAGATGGCGTTCCGCTGCGATGAGCGAAAAGTGCACGTCGCGCAGCATGAGCGTCGCCCGGTAACGTGTGAGAGGCGGTTCAGCTTTCGGGGCGAATGTTCGCCATAACGCCTCCACGCCGGTGGCCACGGGTAGCACCAGCTCCCCGGGTAGGCGTAATCGCGGGGGCCGGGCGCCGATCAGCCGGGCGAACTCGGCCAGCGCTTCACGCCAGGTAGGTGCTCCGTCGTCGGCGATCACAAACACCCTGCCACCTTGTTTCGGTGTGACGGCGGCCAGTTCCAGACCCAGCGTCAGATTGCCCACGTAGGCGGTATTCAGCACCCGGCCACCGTCTCCCAGCAACGGCAGCCGCCCACCCTTCAAGGCGGCTGCAACACGGCGCGTCTGGGGATCTCGCGGCCCGAACGGCCAAAGCCCGGGCCTGACCACCACGCCCTCACCGGGCCAGGCAAGGACCAGGTCCTCGGCGGCGATCTTCGACCGAGCGTACGGCATCGTCCCGTTGTCGCGCGGTAGCCTCTCGGGATCGGCGTTGCGAAAACCGCGGAACCTGTGAACGGCAACGCTCGAGACCAGCACGAAACGGCGGGTGCCGGATGCCGTTGCCGCGTCGAGCAAGTTGCGGGTGCCGCCGGCATTGGTTTCCATGAGCGGTTGCGGAGGTCCCCAGTCTGCAAGCCGGGCTGCCGAGTGAATCACCGCGTCTACGTCGTCGCAGATGCCCCGCAGGCTTTCGGGATCGGTAATGTCGGCCCTGACTATCTCGGCGTTCGGGTGCGTCTGGACCGTCCGCAGGTTGCCGATCACCCCCCACGGGCTCACCAGTGCGCGAACCGCGTGGCCGCCCGCAAGCAGCCGCTCGCAAAGGTGACTGCCGATGAATCCGTGAGCGCCGCTGACCAGGATCCTCATGTTCGAACCAGGATGAACAGGTCGGTCACCAGACCGAGCGCCAGGTGAATGGCCACGACGTAGTACAACGAACGGGTTCGCAGGGCAACCAGACCGAAAAGAAGTCCGGCCGGGAACGCCGCCACGGTTTCCACCAGCGGTTTCCCCAGGTGCAGCAAGGTGGAAGCCAACGTCTGAATCCAGAGCGCCCCGTAGCGCCCGAACGTCGGCTGCAGTCCACGGAGGAGGAACCCCCGGAAGAAGAACTCGTACGACAGGTAGTAGAGCGAGTAGATGACCGCCCAGGAGGCGAACGCCAGGATGCCGCTACCTGCCCAGGCGCCGGGCCACGGGTAGGCGAGTCGGATCGCTGGGTCGCCCGAGGCGAACCAGCCGAGGGGAATCACCAGCAGCAAGCCCAGCAACAGCGCCTGCCGTCCCGCCGCCGGGTCCCCTCGGCGCAGGCCCAGGCGCTTCGGTAGCAGGCCGAGCGGTCGCGCCAGCAGGAGTGGCAACAGGCCGAGCAACAGCACGGCCCACAGGACCGAACGCAGGGCGTGCGCAGGGTCGCGCGGCGTCGCCGGACCGGGCGCCCCGAAGTACCAGTAGGCGATCTGCAGCAGCAAGGCCACTGCCAGCAAGGCGGAGCCGCTGCTCTTCGGCGGGAACATCCCGGCCAGATCCGTCGCCAGTCCGGTGAGAAGTCCCGGTGCCCGTGACTCTTGCCTCACATCGTCTTCTGATATAGCCGGTAGGTCTTGTAGAGCCGCCCGCCCGACGCCTCGATGCCACGAATCATTGCGTTGTTGGTCTCCAGTACCCAGGAACACTCGCCTTGCCGCAGGCCGCGCCTGGCACCGCGTTTGGCGATCTCGTCTATTAGCACCAGCTCCAGCCCGCGATTCCGGTACTCCGGCATGACGCCGAGAATAGGCAATCGGGCACGGTCTATCAGCCGGTTGCGGTTCAGCAGTTTCAGGATACCGAACGGCAGCAGGCGCCCGCGAAGTCCCAAGAGCACCTGGTTCACGTCTGGAACGGCGATGGCTATCGCCGCAATGTCCCCATCGATTTCGAGGAAGAGCGCCAGCTCCGGATCGAGGATCAGTTTCAATTCGTCGACCAGATGATCGAACTCGGCATCTGTGTACTTCACGAAACCCCAGTTCCGCTCCCACGCCTCGTTGTACACCCGTTTTAGAATTCCCGCCTCCCGCTGCAGACGCTTCATGTTTACCGGCCTGACCTCCAGCCGCTCGCGGCGCCTGACACGGTCGGCGAGCCGGCTGAGACGCTCGCTCGGACCCTGTTCGACGTTGAAGTGCCAGGCGTAGAGGTCCATGGCCTTGCCGTAGCCGGCCGATTCGACGAACGCAGGATATTCGGACGGATTCTGCGGCATCATCAGGTACGGCACCGTGTCGAAGGCGTCGATCTGAAAACCGGAGCCGTCGTTCATCGAAGGATTGGCGGGACCCCTGACGACATCCCGACCCAGTTGCCTGGCGCGCCCCTCCACCGTCGCCAGCAGTTCGTTGGCGACAGTCTGGTCCTCGGCTTCGAAGAATCCGAAGAACAGGAGGTTGTCGCCGTGGGTTCGGTTGTGGTTGTCGTCATCTATCGCCGCGATCCTGCCAACGAGTCGGCCCTCCCGGTAGGCGAGATAAAGGTCGATACGTGCGTGATGGAAAAACGGGTTGCGCTTGGGATCGAACTTCTCCCACTCCGAAATCAGGAGGGGCGGGACCCACAGCGGGTCGGCCCGGTACTTCCGGTATGGATACTCGATGAAGCGGCGCAGATCACGCCGGCCGGTTACGTTCTCGATCCGAATCATGCCGTCGGTCGTAACCGCAGGGATGGGAAACTGAGCATGGGGGCTCTCCTCGCACTCTCCGGCAGGGCGGCGCAGTTGTCACCCCGCCAGGAGGCCTAGCCGATTATGTCGAAGCGCCTTCCCACCACCTCGAAGGCGGCGAGCAGCGCATCGAGCTGCTCTATCGTGTGATTAGCGTTTACGCTCGTGCGAATTATCGCCTGACCGCTCGGTACCCCCGGCGGGAGCGCGGGCGTGGTGAAGATCCCTTCCTCCCACAGCCCTTTCCAGAAGAGCATGGTCAGGTCGTCGGGCCCAATGAGGACCGGCACGATGGGGGTCTCGGAACCGAGTGTGTCGAATCCCAGCGAGCGCAGTCCGCCGTGAAGACGTTCGACGTTGCGCCACAACTTTATGCGGTGTTCGGGCTCATTCTCGATGATCTCGAGAGCCTTCAGAGCGGCAGCCATCTGCATCGCCGGCAGTGCAGCGGTAAAGATGAACGGGCGCGCCTTGTGCTTGACGTAGTTGACCACCTGACGAGGGCCCGCCAGGAAGCCGCCCACCGAGCCGAACGACTTAGAGAACGTTCCGACTATCAGGTCGATCTGATCGTCGAGACCAAAATACTCCGCGCTGCCGCGACCGCTCGCGCCGAGGACTCCGGTGGCGTGGGCGTCGTCGACGATTACCCGGGCGCCGAAACGGCGCGCGATCTTCACGATTTCCGGCAGGCGAGCAACGTGCCCGCTCATCGAAAAGACCCCGTCGGTGACGATCAGCCGGCCCCCGGGCCGATCGCTGTCTTTGGCCAAAAGCCGTTCGAGGTGCGCCAGATCGTTGTGCTCGTACTTGCGCAGGGTTCCGAACGCAAGCCGGGCACCGTCGTAGAGGCACGCATGGTTCTCACGGTCGAAATAGAGGATGTCGTGTCGCCCGGTGAGCGCGCTGATGACCGAAAGGCAGCCCAGGTAACCGGCGCTGAACGTCAAAGCGGCTTCCTTGCGAAGGAATGAAGCCAGCCGTTCTTCGAGCAGTTCGTGGAGCGTAAGCGTTCCGGTAAGGAATCTCGAGCCGGTGCAACTGGTGCCGAAGTCGTCGAGCGCGTTCCTGGCCGCCTCTTTCAAGCGCTGATCCTGAGTGAGACCCAGGTAGTCGTTGGAACCGGTGATGACCATGTCCCTGCCGTTGACCGTGACGGTGCCGCCGTGCTGCCTCGCTATCGGCTTGAAATACGGGTGCATCCCCGCTGCGACCGCCTCGTCCGCCCGAGTGAAGGCGAATGCCTTGTCGAACACGTCGGTCACCCGGCTGGACGGAGAGTCGAGCACCCCGGTGCTGCTCTCGAGACGATTCTGGTGCTTCTGAGTGGGGTTGGATTGTTCGGACAAAAGACCCTCCGTGCGGGCGTGGCACGACGCAACGCGGTTACTATAGCACGCGTCTTCCGCTTCCCCGTATGCGGAACTTCGCCGCTTCCCACGGGCATCCGGGCGTCTCGACGAACGGTTCGGCGGTCGACGTCGTGAGGGGTCCCCGGCCGGTGCCGGCCGTCGACCGACTGTGACCGGGGGCAGGCGTTCGAGTCGGCACCGCCCGGTATAATGAAGCCGTGAGCACTCAACGTGATGGGGGTGAGGGCGCCCAGCTGACGTCGCTTGGCGCGGCCACGCGTCCCGCCGACGTACGTGACGCCCCCCTGGTACATGCCATCTACCTGGAGACTCCGGGTTACTTCGACATCATTTCGATACCGGTTCCCACTTTGGCCGAGGTCGAGACCGAGTTACAGACGGCCGGCCGCGACGCGCGGCGCCAGGTCGAACTCGTGTTCGCGCCGGCCGATCTGCCGCTCGCCGGCTGGCACCTCCGTGACCCGCATCAGGGGCGGCCGGTAGTCGGCTACCTGGACTACAAACTGGACTATCCGGAGGCCGGCGACGCCACCGTCAATCTTATGCTGGTACATGGTGGCCTTCAGAGCAAGGGCGTCGGTAAGTCGTGCGCAGCCGATCTGGAGGTTCGGCTGAGGCAAAGGGGTACGGTCCGGCGGGTACTGGCCAGCATTTATGGGCAGAATCCGCGCGCGGAACGGTTCTGGCGATCGCTGGGCTACAGATTCGCCATCGACGCCAAGCCGATTCTGGACTGGTACGCCAAGGAGCTCTGAGCGCTTCCGTTGCGTCGGTGGGCCCTCACCGCCCGCCCGGCGGCGTTCCGTGGCACCAATTGAGGGTGGTACGCTATCCTGCGGCAGAATGGTTGCAGACGCAGGAACCTGGCCTGCGAGCTGTTCTGAGTCATCGGAGGCAGGTAATGATCAGTGTCACGGACCTACGAAATGGTACGAAGGTCGAAGTTGACGGGGCGCTCTGGGAGTGCCTCGAGTACCAGCACCAGAAGATCGGGCGCGGCGGCGCCAAGGTGGTTGCCAAGTTTCGCAATCTCGACACCGGTTCGATCGTCGAACGCACGTTCAACTCGGGTGAGAAGTTGCAGGACATTTTCATCGATTACCGAACGATGCAGTACCTCTTCAGCGACGGCGAGACGTACACCTTCATGGACACCGAGACTTACGAGCAGCCGATTCTGTCCAGGAAGCAGATAGGCGACGGAGCTCGTTACCTCAAGGAGAACCTCGAGGTAACGGTCGACTACTTCCAGGGACGCCCGCTCAAGGTCACCCTTCCAAACGTTGTCGAGCTGAAGATCGTGGAAACCGATCCGGGCATGAAGGGCGACACGGTTTCCGGTGGATCCAAACCGGCAAGGCTGGAGTCGGGAACGAGTGTTCAGGTGCCCCTGTTCATCGACCAGGGCGAGAGCATTCGCGTGGACACCCGCACCGGCGAATACCTGGGACGGGCCTAGATGGACGTCAAGGAGATAAGGAAGCTGCTCGACGCGCTGGCCAGTACCGACGTCAACGAGCTCACGCTGGAGACCGGCGAATACAAGCTGACGGTTCGCCGCGGCAGCGATGGGGCCGTGTACGCACAGCACCCGCAAACCGCCGTTCAGCAAGGCCCGGTCCAGCAGCCGCAGCCGGCCGCCCCGGCGCCGTCGACCCCCGAGCCCTCGGCGCCTCGCAGCCAGCCTTCGGCCGATACCTCAGCGCACCTGACAGAGGTGAACGCACCGATCGTCGGGACTTTCTACGCGGCGCCGTCGCCAGATGCCGACGACTACGTGAAAGTCGGCGACAGGGTCGAGCGCGGCGCCGTTCTCTGCATCATCGAGGCTATGAAGCTCATGAACGAGATCGAGGCGGAGACCGCCGGAGTAATCAAGGAGATCCTGGTGCGCAACGAGGAGCCTGTCGAGTACGGCCAGGTCCTCTTCCGTATCGATCCTCGGTAGTCGGCGACAGCCATGTTCAAGAAGATCCTCATCGCCAATCGGGGCGAAATCGCCCTCCGCGTACTGCGGGCCGCCCGGGAACTCGGTATCCAGACCGTCGTAGCCTATTCCGACGTGGACGAGGCGTCGCTGCCGGTACTTCTGGCGGACGAGTCTATCTGCATCGGACCGGGTCCGGCCTCGAGGTCGTATCTGAACGTTCGCAACCTGCTCTCGGCCGCGATAGTCACCGGCGCCGAGGCGATTCATCCGGGCTACGGATTTCTGGCAGAGAATGCCGAGTTCGCGCAAAAGTGCGAGGAACACAACCTGGTTTTCATCGGGCCGCGGCCGGGCAACATCAGCCTGATCGGCGACAAGGCCAGCGCCAGGCGGCTGGCGGCCGAGGCCGGTGTGCCGCTCACACCCGGCTCCGATGCGCTGGACGGTGTCGAACGCGCCAAGGCGGTGGCCGACGAGATCGGTTATCCGGTAATCCTCAAGGCTTCCGCCGGAGGTGGAGGAAAGGGGATGCGTGTCGTCCAGACGCCTGACGTGTTGCAGCGGAACTTCGTGGCGGCGCAGGAGGAGGCGCGTGCCGCATTCGGTAACTCTGAGATGTACATGGAGAAGTACCTCGAGGAACCGCGCCACGTGGAGATTCAGGTCTTCGGCGACGGGGAGGGGAACATTGTGCACTTCTTCGACCGGGACTGCTCGATCCAGCGCCGCTACCAGAAGGTGCTGGAGGAGGCGCCCTCTCTTCTCGACCCGGACCTGCGCATCGCGATCGCCGAGTCGGCGGTCCGCCTGGCACGGCACATCGACTACCGGGGAGCGGGCACATGCGAGTTCCTGGTCGACCGCGAGGGGAACTACTTCTTTTCGGAGATGAATACGCGTATCCAGGTAGAGCACCCGGTCACCGAGATGATCACCCGGTTCGACCTGGTGCAGGAGCAGTTCAGGGTCGCCGCCGGAGAGGGACTCAGCGTGACGCAGGAGCAGGTGGTCGTCGAAGGGCACTCGATCGAGGTCCGGATCAACGCCGAAGATCCGGAACACGATTTCCGGCCTGCCGCGGGGACGGTAACCGACGTGCACTGGCCGGGCGGGCCAGGCATCCGGGTGGACTCGCACGTGTATGCCGGCTACCGCATCCCGCCGAACTACGACAGTCTGATCGCCAAGATAATAGCCTGGGCCCCGACGCGGATGGAGGCGATCAGCCGCATGCAGCGGGCGTTGCGGGAGACCGTGATCGAGGGGATCAAGACTACGATACCGTTCCATCTGCGGGTGTTGGACAATGCCTTCTACCGGCGCGGGGCCGTCTACACCGACTTCATCGCGCGGAGGATGAATGAGTGAGAATCGAGACCTGGCCATTTCGCCGGATGTCCTCTACGGTATCGCTCAGCTGGCGCTCGAGGATATCGAAGGCTTGACGCCCGCCACCCCGCCCGCGCGTGTCGGCGAGATTCTGAGCGGACGCCGGGCCAAGGGAATTCGGGTGGAGCGTGCAGGCGACGTCGTGAGGGTCATGCTCAACGTCAGCGTCACCTACGGCAAGCCGATTCCGGAGGTGGCGGTTCGGGCGCAGAAGGCGGTCAGGGAGGCGGTCGCGTCGATGACCGGCCTCGAGGTGGAGACCGTGGAAGTCCATGTCGACGCCATCGACCTGCCGGCGGAGTTGCCGGGTGGCTAGACGAAGGGCGCGCGAGCTGGCTTTTCGAACGCTCTTCCAGGCGGAGCGCGGCGGAACGCCGGTTCTGGACGTGTGGCGCCAGGTACGGCAGGACGTCTCCGAGTCAGACGAGGAGGACGACGCCTATGGCGATTCGCTAGACCGGGAAGGGCTGGCGTTCGCAGAGCGGTTGGTTCGGTCCTATCACGAGCACGGTGAGGAGATCGACGGCCGGTTGCGGGCGGTGGTAGAGGGTTGGAGCTTCGGTCAGATGAACCAGACCGATCTCAACGTGCTGCGGCTGGCGGCGACCGAGATGCTGTACGAGGCGGGTGTTCCCGGCAAGGTGACCATCGAGATGGCGGTACGAACTGCCAAGAAGTTCGGCGGCGAGGAGTCCGGTCGCTTCGTGAACGGTGTTCTGGCCAAGCTCTACCGGGAGCTCGGAGCCGCCGAGGCGGGCGGTTGACGGTGGCTGCCACCGTTCTGGACGGGCGTGGGGCCGCTCGTGCGCTGACCGCGGAGGTTTTCGGGCAGATCAGCGAACTGAGTTATACGCCGCGACTGGTGTTCATACGGGCAGGGGACGACCCGGCGAGTGGCGCCTACGTCCGTTCCAAATCGCGAATGGCCGAGCGTGCCGGAATCCGGGCCGAGACCAGGCTCCTGGACAGCGGGACCGAACAGGTCGAGCTGATGAGGCTGATCTCCGAACTGAACGATGATCGGGACGTCGACGGCATCCTGGTCCAGTTGCCGTTGTACCCCCATCTGGACAGCCGGCCGGTACTGGCCGCGGTCGATCCGGCGAAGGATGTCGACGGGTTCAATCCGATAAACGTCGGTCGCTTGTGGTCCGGCGAACCGGGGTTGTTCCCGGCCACGCCGATGGGACTGATCCGGCTCCTCGATCATTACCGGATTCCCATCACCGGCCGTCATGTGGTCATCGTCGGGCGGTCCAATCTGGTCGGCAAACCGGCGGCCGGCCTGTTTCTCCGGCGCGACGCTACTGTCAGCCTGGCGCATTCGCGTACCCGCGATCTGACCTCGCTCACCGCGGCAGCCGACATTGTGGTTGCCGCGGCGGGCGTGCCGGCGATGATCACGGCCTCGATGGTGAAACCGGGAGCGGTGGTGCTGGATGTCGGGCAATCGCCGGTCGACGGCACGTTGCGAGGAGACGTCGCCCCGGACGTTGCGGACGTGGCGTCTGCACTCACGCCGACCCCGGGCGGTACCGGACCGATGACGGTAGCCATGGTCATCGCCAATACCTTGAGCGCTGCCCGGTCGCGGCGGTCCACAGATGGCTGAACTGCTTCTGAACACGCCGCTCATGGCGGCCATGCTGGCAACCGTGATGGCGCAGACGCTAAAGGTGCTGCTGGTTCTGGTCACGGAGCGGAGGATGGCGTTCGTCCGGCTTTTGGAGACGGGCGGGATGCCTTCCTCGCACTCCGCCGCCGTGGCCGCGCTCGCCACCAGCACCGGGATAATCTACGGTTGGTCGAGCCCGTACTTCGCGCTGGCCGCTGTTTTCGGTTCGATCGTAATGTACGACGCTACCGGAATCCGCCGCGCCGCGGGCATGCAGGCCGAGATGATAAACGATCTAGTGAACGAACTCGCTCACCTTTTCGACGAAGGTTTTCAGCCGCAGGCACTCAAGACGCTGCTCGGGCACACCTACCCGCAGGTGTTGGTGGGTGCGCTTCTGGGGATCACCAGCGGCGTTGCCGTCAGCTTCTGACACCCCCGGGCCGACCGTCCCTTACGGCCGCTCGGTCTTGAGGTGACGGCGCCAGTGCGACCACGGCGAACAGGACAGAGCGGACACCGGCCGACTCCAGTGCCGCACGGCATGCTGCAAGGGTAGCGCCGGTGGTCAGGACGTCATCGATCAGCAGCACCACAGAGGGCTGGACACCGACGGTTCGGAACGCGCCACTGATGTTTCGCCGTCGATCGCGAGCACTCAGCCGTGCTTGCTGTGGTGTGTCGCGCGTTCGTTCGAGAGCTCGGTCGAACGGGAGTCGCAGCCGCCCGGCCACGTCGCCAGCCAGGAGTCGTGCCTGGTCGAAACCGCGGCTTCTGACTCGCCGGCGGTGAAGCGGCACGTGACTCACGACGTCCGGCGTCCAGCGGCGTTCCCGGATCACAGAGGCGAGCGCTTCTGCGAATAAGGGCGCCAGGCGCCGGCTGCCCTGGAACTTGTACGCGAGAAGGGCCTGTCGCAGGTCCCCCCGATAGAAGCCGAGAGCTGTCAAGGCGTGAAGGCGGATGGGCCGGAACAACCCGGAGCGGCAACGGCCACAGCAGCCGGCCGCGCCCGACCAGTCCCGGCGACAGATCGGACACAGGAGCAAGCCGTTGAGTGGGTCCACCGGCATGAGCGATCTTGTGCCGCTAGGTCCGGCCGGCAGGTTGACCGCCGAGCAGTTGCCCAAATGTCTTGGGCGACGGCCCGGCGAAACCGCTGAATCAGCTCCGGCGGGTTGCGAGCGACTGCAGTAGGAGCAGGAGATCGTCCAGCGCTCCGGCCTCAGGCCAGGCAGCGGGACCGTCAGGCGCCGGCTCGCATGCCGACGTA
>JBBDRK010000056.1:93967-100721 GCA_040905465.1 Trueperaceae bacterium
TCTCTTGCATCGGCTTCTCTTGCATCGCGCTCTCTTGCACCGCCGTCTCCTGCATCGCCGTCCGCACCAGCGACATGCCGAGCTCGGCACGCTCTTCCGCCACCTGCTGGGCATATGCGATGGATCCGTGAGCAGCGAGGAGATCGAGCAGAATGTGCACGTCGTCGTCGCTGCGGCCGCTGCGCCCACCAGTCAGGCGGTCCATCGCCTGCTGTCGTTCGAAACTGTCTGCGTGAGCGAAGAAGTGCGCCAGGATCAATGTCCGCTTGCCTTCGAACAGGTCACCGGCGAACTCCTTGCCTTGCGGCGCACCCGGCGTGAGGTTCAGTATGTCGTCCCTGATCTGGAACGCGACGCCCAGATTCTCGCCTGCCTCGGTCAGTAGCTCGGCCGGCGCCCGCCCGGCACAGAGGGCCCCCAGGCGCAACGGACTCACTACCGTGTAGCAAGCTGTCTTGAGTCGCACCATTTCGAGATACTCGCGCTCCTCGACGTCGAAACGGCCGCTCTCGACCCAGGCCAGGTCCAGGTGTTGGCCCTCCGATGTGCGGTGAATCATCCACAGGAACTCGGCCAGCACACCGGCGGGCAGGTCCGGGTCGCCTAGCAGGAGCTGCCACATGTAGGCGTGCAGGCCATCTCCAGCGTTGATCGCCAGCGGTTTCCCCACCTGACGGTGCAGCGTCGGCTTGCCACGGCGTTCGTCGGAGTCGTCCTCCACGTCGTCGTGGATGAGGACCCAGTTCTGGAACAGCTCTATCGCCGCGGCGGCCGTCAGGCCCGCCTGCCACGGTGAGCCGTGAGCCATGGTCGACTGCAACGTGAGCCTCGCCCGAATGCGCTTACCGACGCGTGCAGGGTACTCGCGCAGCAGGCCGTAATACCGGTTCAACTCCGGGTCGTCGTGGCCGGCCGGCAGCGATCGTGCGATTGCTCGCTCCACGGCGCTTTCGAGTGCCCGGGCACCGGGCTCCCGACCGGAGCCGCCGCCGGCCTGCCGGCTCACCTCAGAACACCAGCTCGGTCAACAGCCAGGTCGCCAACAGCAGGCCGGCGATAAGGATCAGCAGGTAGGGAAGAGAGGTCCGGTAGGTGGCGACGATCAATCGGAACACCTGGCCGGGCGTCATGGCGTTGCGGCGCGGGCGGCGGCGGTCTCCGTCATCACCCTCTCTCCGGTTTCCCTCACCGTTGACAGGCCGGCCGGCGTTCGGATCGCCAGTACTCGGATCGCCAGTACTCGGATCGCCGGTTCTCGGGTCGCCGGTGTCGGATCTACCGCTGTCGGGGCCGTTGGCGCCGGAGTCTTTCACTGCCGGTCAGGGACGGCGGATGCAGGCCTTGAAGTGATCGGGGTCCTCACCGACCTGTTCGAGCGGCGGAACGATGTGGGCGCAATCCTCGATTGCGATCGGGCACCGGGTTCGGAACACGCAGCCGGAAGGCGGGTTGATGGGGGACGGAATGTCACCCTGCAGGATGATGCGTTCGCGCTTTACGGTGGGATCTGGGATCGGCACGGCCGACAGCAGCGCCTCGGTGTAGGGGTGAACCGGGTTGCGATAGAGCTCTTTCGCCGGAGCGATCTCCATCACCCGGCCCAGATACATCACCACCACCTTGTCGCTGATGTACTCGACGACTCCGAGGTCGTGAGCGATAAACAGCAGGGTGAGGCCGAGCTCTTCCTTGAGATCCTGCAGCAGGTTGACGACCTGCGCCTGGATAGATACGTCGAGTGCGCTGACCGGCTCGTCTGCCACGATGAACTTCGGGTCCACGGCCAAGGCACGGGCGATTCCTATGCGCTGACGTTGGCCGCCTGAGAACTCGTGGGGATAGCGGCGCATGTGGCCGGGTGAGAGGCCTACCCGTTCGAGCAGGTTTGCCACTCGCTCCTCACGCGCCTTGCCTCGGGCCAGACGGTGGATCTGCAGGGCCTCGCCGATGATGTCACCCACCGTCATCCGCGGGTTCAGGCTGGCGAAGGGGTCCTGGAAGATGATCTGCATCTGCTTGCGGTACTCGCGCATCTGGTTCTTGGGCAGCTTGGCGATATCCACACCGTCGAAGAGTATCTCTCCGCCGGTGGGTTCGATCAGCCGCAGGATGCTCCGTCCGGCGGTGGTCTTGCCGCTGCCCGACTCGCCGACCAGCCCAACGACCTCTCCGCGTCTGATGCCGAAGCTGACATCTTCGACTGCCTTGACGTTTGCGACCACCCGAGAGAGGACGCCGCCGCGGATAGGGAAGTACTTCCTGAGGTTTCGTACCTCGAGCAGGTTGTCGGTACCGGCAGCGGTTTCCCGGGACGCTTCCATCGTGTTCGTCGTCATGCGACTACCTCGTTGGCGAGTTCGATCTCATCCCAGCGGACGCAGCGCACCATGTGCCCTTCGCCGGTGTTCTCCAGGGGCGGCACCGCTTCCTTGCACTTGTCCTGCATGAAGCGGCAGCGCGGGTGGAATGCGCATCCTTCCGGCAGGTAGAGCGGGTTGGGTACGTTGCCGGGGATGGCCTCCAGGCGTTGCTGATGAATGGCGGCCTTGTCCACGCGCGGGATCGAGTTGAGAAGGCCCAGGGTGTAAGGCATCTGTGGTCGGGCGAAGATCGCTTCGACTCCGGCTTCCTCCACGGCGCGTCCGGCGTACATGACCACTACCCGGTCGGCTACCTCGGCCACCACGCCCAGGTCGTGGGTGATGAAGAGGATCGACATTCCGATCTCACGCTGCAACTGCTTCATGAGCTCCAGGATCTGCGCCTGGATGGTCACGTCCAGGGCAGTGGTCGGCTCGTCGGCGATCAGCAGCTTCGGGCCGCAGGAGAGCGCCATCGCGATCATCACTCGTTGGCGCATACCTCCCGACATCTGGTGCGGATAGTTCCGCACGCGCTTGGTGGGCTCCGGTATCCCCACCAGGTCGAGCATCTCCGCCGCCATCTTCATAGCTTGCCGCTTGGTCTTCCCCTGGTGGAGCACGATCGCCTCGGCGATCTGATCCCCTACCGTATAGACCGGATTGAGGCTGGTCATCGGCTCCTGGAAGATCATGGAGATGTCGTTGCCGCGGATACGGCGCATATCCCGTTCGCTCTTCTTCACCAGGTCCTGGCCCTCGAACAGGATCTCACCGCTGGCGATCCGCCCGGGAGGGGTGGGGATCAGGCGCATGACGCTCAGGCTGGTGACGCTCTTGCCCGAACCGCTCTCGCCGACGACGGCCAGAGTCTCGCCCTTGTCGATATGAAACGAGACCCCGTCGACGGCCTTCACCGTGCCTTCGTCGGTGTCGAAGTAGGTCTTCAGGTCGTTGACTTCCAGAAGCCGGTCGGCATTAGCCATCGTTGAGTACGCTCCTTACGTCTCCACATTGTAACGGACCTCGCGCTCGGCCGCACTGAGCGTCCGTTCGCGGCGCCCGTTGCAACGGAAGCCCTGTCGTGTGAGTTGTCGTGGGCGAGGCTGCCCGTGGCCTGATGAGAACCGCCATCACCGCCGCTTCTTCGGATCGAACGCGTCCCTGAGCCCGTCACCCAGGAGGTTCCAGGTCAGCACCGCCAGGAAGATGGGGATGCCGGGGATGAGCAGCCAGGGCACGAACTGGATCGAGATCCCGCGTGCCGTCGCGTCCCGCAACATCAGCCCCCAGCTGGCCGTATCGACCTCGCTCGGCCCCAAACCGAGGAAGGAAAGGCCCACTTCCGCCAGGATGAATCCGGGGATGGACAGGGTGAGGCTGACGATGACGTACGAAGCGGTCGCCGGCAACAGGTGTCGCCACAGGATGCGGGTTTCGCTGGCGCCCAGCGCCTTGGCCGCCGATGCATAGTCCATCTCCCGTATCGACAGCACCAGGCCGCGGATCACTCGGGCCAGGCTGCCCCAGCCGACGAAGCCCAGCACCACGACGATCATCAGGAAAGTCTGCGCCGAGGTCATCTGCAGACCGAACGCCTGAGCAAGGGGATTGCGTGGGTCACGAAGCAACGACGCCAGGACCACCAGCAGGAACAGGTCGGGGATGGCGGCGAACACCTCCACCAGGCGCATGATGAAGTCATCCACCCAGCCGCCGTAGTAGCCCGCCAGGCCGCCCAGCAACAGCCCCAATAACAGCGATACCCACACCGCCAGCAGACCGATAGTCAGCGAGACCTGCCCGCCGTAGAGAACCCGCGAGAACACGTCCTTGCCCAGGCTGTTGGCGCCCCACAGGAACAGTCGGGCCGGCTCCTCGACACCGAAGAGATGCAGGTCGCTCTCGAACAGCCCCAGTATCTTGTAGCTGGCCTGTGGCCGGCGTACCAGGAACTGGATCGGGAACCTCTGGTCGGTGTCCTCGACGTACACCCGCTGGCGGGTAACGGGGTGCCGCTCGGAGACGGTCAGGTAGATGTAAGGCCGGGTGAGCCTGCCGGTATCGGGATCGGTCCAATAGATGGTGGAAGGCGGGTGGAACGCGGTGACCGGCGAGCGGCGGTACTCGTTGATCCCGTAGGGTGCGATGAAACCGGCGAAGATCGCCAGCAGGTACATGACCACCAGCACGCCGCCGCCGATGAGGGCTGCCTTGTGCTTGCGGAACTGCTCCCAGACGATCCGCGACTGGCTCTTGCTCTGACGCTGGGCCAGCGCTCCGGCAGCGGTACGCTCGTCCACGGGTGTTTCCTGAGAAAGATCGCTCATCGCAGCGCCCTAGTTGTAGCGGATCCGCGGATCCACTACGGCCAGCAACAGGTCGGAGATCAGGTTTCCGACCATCAGCAGCAACGAGGTTATGACCAGGAGCCCCAGGACCACATAGATGTCCTGGCGGGCGATGGCTTCGAGGAAGGTGGGGGTGATTCCCGGCCACGACACAGTGAACTCCACCAGTCCGGCCCCGCCGATCATCGCCGGCAGCAGACCGCCGATGCCCGCGATGAACGGTATGATCGCCGGCCGCAGCGCGTGCTTGTAGGTGATCGAGCGTTCGCCCAGCCCCTTGGCGCGCGCCGTGCGAATGAAGTCGCTGCCCAGATACTCCAGCATCTGGCCACGAAGCACACGGGTAAAGCCGGCGATGCCGGCGGTGGCGACCACGAACGCCGGCATCAGCATATGTTGCCAGATGTCCATGCGCTGCTCCCACCAGCTCATCTCCAGGAAGTTGGAGCTGGTCATCCCGGCTACGGGCAAGATCACCTCGTTGTACCCGAACGCGTCACGCGTCCAGCCGCGGATGACGAAGATGAGCAGAATCAGGACCTGCGCGAAGAAGAAGTTGGGAATGGCCAGGCCGAAGTAGGCGAATGCGCTCACCACCTGGTCGCCCAGCGAATACTGGCGCACCGCCGAGTAGACGCCAAGTGGAATCGCGGCCAGCCACAGCATCACGATCGACATCGCTACCAGGCCCATGGAGTTGCGAATCGGCCGGCCGATGACGTTGATGACAGGCTGATTGCTGTTGAACGACAGCCCCAGGTCGCCCTGAACGATGTTCGTCATCCAGCGGACGTACTGGATCGTCCAGTGCTGGTCGAGACCGTACTGGGCCCGCATCCTGGTGATCGTCTCGGGCCTTACGTTGGGCTGCAGCGCGACCTGCGTGAAGAAATCCCCGGGCACCAGCTGACTTATCACGAAAGCGAGCAACGTTGCCCCCAGGAACGTGGGGATGAGGTGCGTGAACCTCCGGATTATGAACGGAAACAAGCGATAGCCTCCTGCGGCCTAGGGTACGAACCTTGCAGCAAAATCAGCGTGAAAAATAGGAAAGAGCGGTCGGTGGGTGGCGTAACGCCACCCACCGGAACCGTATTGCTACTGGGCCTTGAAGGTGAGAACGGTCTCGCGGGCACCCACCAGTGCGTTGATCATGGTGTCCGGGTGCTCGCCGCGGATGCTGCTGAGCCAGCTGTAGTGAGCCGAGGGGCTGACGGTGTAGATCTGCGGCTGGATGCTCGCCAGGCTTGCCTGGAGCTCGTTGCCGATCAACCGGGCAGCCTCGGTGTCGAGTTCCTGACGGCCCTCGTAGTAGAGGTTGTGGGCCAAGGTCTCCTGCGGTGTCAGGCACTCGCCGGACGGATCCTGGTTGTACATGTGCAGGTTGGTCCCGCAGGGGATGACGTTGGAGCCGAACGGCCAGTCGCGCGAGCCGCCGGTCAGGCCGATCAGGATCGCCTCGAACGGACGGTTCTCATCCACCGTCAGGAGCTGGTCGACCATCAGGTTGAAGTCGAGGGTCTGCGCGTCTACGTTCACGCCGACTTCGCGGGCGGCGTCGGCGAAGATCTGCAGGAGCTGCTCGCGCTGGTTGTTGCCGGCGTTCGTTACCGCGCGGAAGCCGAGCTCCTGACCTTCGCTGTTGACCAGGTAACCGTTGGCATTCTTGCGGCTGAAGCCGAGGCCTGCCAGCAGTTCCAGGGCTGCTTCCGGGTCGTATTCGTACTTGGGAACGTCGTCGTTCACCCAGAAATCGTTGACCTGATAAACGAGCGACCACATCGGCGAGGCGGCGCCGCCGTAGACCAGTTCGACCATCGCTTCGCGATCGACCAGGTGGCTCATGGCGCGGCGGAAGTCGGCCGAGCGGAAGAGTTCCTGCTTGAACGGATCGCCGGCGATGTTCCAGTTGAACACGAAGAACTGGCTGGAGGCCACCGGGCTGGCGTTCTCGATCACGCTGGCATCGATGTCGCCGTTTTGGATGGCGACGTTGATCACGCCGATGTCGTCGAGGTTGCGCGGCCCGAAGACGTCGATGTC
>JBBDRK010000057.1:0-23700 GCA_040905465.1 Trueperaceae bacterium
AAGCCTACCGCTTCCCACTTAAGAGGTCTGTCCGAAAAACGGGGTCCAGCTATCCCTTCGTTACGATCAGTGCGCGCCGCGCCGATCATGACACTCTTCCCTACCAGGAAACAAGCTCAGAACGCCGGTCCTTCGCAAGTTCCCGCTCGACAATACATCGAGACGAGAAGAAAACGCGAAAGGGGCCGGAGCGCTTGGCTCCGGCCCGAACTGCGTCGTCAGGTCGATGACGGCAACGCCGCATCGACTAACCGTCTTCAGATGCCAGAGTCGGTGTCCTCCTCATCAGTAGTGTCGTCGGTGTCCAGGCCGTCGTCTTCAGTGTCGGTATCCATCTCAGTGTCGGTGTCCATGCCGCCATCTTCGGTGTCGGTATCCATCTCGGTATCGACGTCCGTATCGGCATCGGTTTCGCCGCCAACGTCGGCATCGTCGGTTTCAGCGCCTTCCGCACCGTCTTCGGTGTCGGTCTCAGGCTCGACATCCGTTTCGGTGTCGGTCGTGTCGGCCTCGCCGCCGCCGGCTACGCCTTCGAGGTCGAGGTCGAGGGTGTCGGGTACCAGAACAGTGTCGATTCCGTAAATGACCCCACTCGGCGATTCCATGGCGCCGTGGGTAACTGTGGCTTCACCGATTCTCAGCCCCATCCCGGCGTCGGCTCCGGCCGGATCCATTGGCTGGGCAGCAGCATCGGCGTCGGGCGCGGTTTCCACATCACCTGGTTGCTCAGCGTCGCCAGGCTGTTCACCGTCCTGAGCGTCGCCGTCCACGGCTCCATCATCCTGCTCGCCCGGTTCTGCCGGTTCGTCGGCGGGTTCAGCAGGTTCGGCAGGCTCGGCAGGCTCAGCCTGACCGCCACCGGCAACCTCGCCCTCGTCATCTGCACCGGCTATCGGCTGATCCGTCCCCGGCGCAACGGCGAATTCGTTTCCGAGAAGCGTCACCACACCGGCAAGGGTCCCAAGCTGATCGGCCGCAACCATGCCGGAAATGATGTGGTTGCGTACCAACGTCGTCAGCTGTTCCTGATCGAGCTGATCGAACTCGAAGCCTGCCTGCTCGAAGGCCTGGTTCGTCGGCGCCAGGATCGTAAACGGTCCTTCCTGTTCGAGCGTGTCGCTCAACCCTGCCTGTTCGACGGCGTCGGCGAACATGCTGAAGTCGGGATTCGACCGTAGCGCGTCAACCAAGCTCTGGCCGTCCTGCTCTCCGGCAGCCTCATCAGCGGGCTCGGCCGGTTCCTCAGGTTCGGCGGGCTCGGCCGGTGCCGGCTCTGCAGGTTCGGCAGGCTCAGCCGGCTCTGCCGGTTCGGCTGGCTGAGTCATGTCCTCTTCGGTGCCAGGCGCTTGCTCCTCCGTCTGTTCACCTGCCGGCTGATCCGCCGGTTGGTCGGCTGGCTGGCCGGCATCGTCCTGGCCCAATGCCATTCCGAACGCCAAGACCAGACTCAATACCCACGCGTATAGAGTTCCCTTCATGCTCTCCCCCTTAGTTCTGTGTTGGTGCGGCGACAACCGGCGTGCTGCCTCGTGCAATCCTGGTGTCGCTCACCGATGCGAGTATGGACCCACCGACGAAGACGCGAATATATCCTGAGTCATAGTCGCTAAGCCCTGATTTTGACATTCCATGCGCGCCTTGCCCAAGCCGGCCGCGGCCCGGCCACACTGGACAGCGACAAGTGGCCTCTTTGACGCCGGGAGGAGTTGGGGCCGTGCTACATTCTCGTCATGCTGGAGCCGTCCCTTGAACTATACGGACAGACCTTCGAGGAAGTGGACGAGCTGCTGAAGGACCTGTTGGCCAAGAGTCACGCCCGCTACGCGATGATCATCGACCTGAAAGGGTTTGTCCTCATGCACAGCCGCGCGCTATGGGCTCCGAAGCCGCCTTCACTGGACTCGCTGGCCACACTTATTGCATCGAACTATTCCGCGAACACCGCGATCGCCAACCTCTTCGGCGAGACCGGATTTCAGGAGATGGTGCAGCAGGGCGCCGAGGTTGGCACCTATCTCGAAGAACTCGGCGACCGAGCTCTGTTGGTGACGGTCTTCGACAGCAGCGCCGCACTTGGTCGGGTAAAGCTGTTCACCAAGAAGACTGCCCAGGCCATAAAGAACCTGCTGGAATCCAACCATGAGGAACCACCGGAAATGACGTTCGACCAAGAGTGGAGTTCCAGTACCGAAGCCCTGCTCGATGGCCTGTTCGGAACGGAAGAATCATGAGCACGATCAACTTCTCCGCTCGTGAAATCAACTTCAAGATCGTTTACTACGGGCCTGGTTTGTCGGGCAAGACTACCAACCTGAAGCAGATCTACTCCAACGTACCTGGTGAGTCGAAGGGCGACATGGTGAGCCTTGCGACCGAGGACGAACGGACCCTGTTCTTCGACTTCCTGCCTCTCGACCTCGGCAGCGTGAATGGCTTCAAGACGCGCTTTCATCTGTACACGGTCCCAGGCCAGGTCTTCTACAACTCTAGCCGTAAGCTGATCCTGCGGGGCGTGGACGGGATCGTATTCATTGCCGACTCTGCCCCGAACCGTCTGCGGGCCAACGCCGAGAGCCTGCGCAGCCTGAGGGAGAATCTCCAGGAGTACAATCTGTCACTCGCCGACGTCCCTCTCACGATCCAGATCAACAAGCGTGACATGCCGGAAGCGCTGCCGGTCGAAATGATCCGACAGGTGCTGGACCCTAGTGGCACAGTACCGGTGTTCGAGGCGGTGGCGCAGGAGTTCAAGGGCGTCTTCGAGCCGCTGCGCGCGGTCAGCAAGCTGGTGCTAGAGAAGCTCGCTCAGAAGACTTGAGCATCCCGCGGGATGCAGCGACACCTGGGGCCCCCCTGTCGTAGGCGTACCTGGGACGGTAACGGGGCCAGCCAGGGCAACGGTCCGACACTGATTCAGCGTGATATCGTCGGCGGCGATGAAACGCACTCCACTTCATGAAGCCCACCTGGAGCTAGGCGCCCGGATGGTGGAGTTCTCGGGCTGGGCCATGCCTTTGCAGTACCCCACGGGCATCAACGAGGAGCACCTGGCAGTTCGGCAGAGCGTGGGCCTTTTCGACGTAAGTCATATGGGAGAGTTGTCGATCCGCGGACCGGAGGTCGTCGACTTCCTGCGCTTCGTTGCCCTCAACGATGCGGGCCGACTACGCCCCGGTCGTGCTCAGTACTCGATGCTGCCAAATGAGCGAGGGGGCCTGGTGGACGATGTCTATGTCTATCGTCTCGCGGATACCGAGTACCTGATGGTGTGCAACGCGGGGAACCGCGAGGCGGTCGTGAGCCATCTCACGCGCTTGGCGTCCGACTACGACTGCGTAGTGGTCGACGAGTCCGAGGATGTCGCCCTCATGGCGCTGCAGGGACCCGGCTCGGCCGTCCTCCTGGAGAGGTTGGGCGACACCGACCTCACCGGACTCCGCAAGAACGGTCTGCTCGACCTGGAGTTGTTCGGCCAGGAAGTCCGCATTGCCCGGACCGGATATACCGGCGAGGATGGCTTCGAGATCTTCGTTGCGAGCACGAGCGCAGACGCCGTCTGGCGTGGCCTGGTGACAGCCGGCGCGTTCCCGTGCGGCCTGGGCGCCCGGGATACCCTGCGGCTGGAGGCCGGCTTCGCGCTGTTCGGCTTCGAGTTGACGGGCGATACCAATCCGCTATGCACACCTTTCAAATGGGTGGTCAAAGACAAGCCGTTCTACGGTCGGGAACGACTGTGGGCGGCTAGCTGCCCACGCAGGCTCGTCGGGCTGAAGCTTACACAGAGGGGCGTCGCCCGCCACGGCTATCGTCTTTACCAGGGACAGCAGGAGATCGGCGAGGTTTCGTCGGGTACGATCTCCCCCGTTACCAGGGAGGGAATCGCCATGGCTTGGATCGAACGTCAGTTCGCGACTCCCGGCCAAGCGATCAGCGTCGAGATTCGCGGCCAGAAGATTCCCGCGACCATAGTGGATCTGCCCTTTATAGAGGGCTGAACGTTCCAGGCCGGTGAGGCCCAAGGAGAAAGACATGGATTTCCCGGAAGATCTCAAGTACAACCGCAGCCATGAATGGGCACGCGAGGACGATGGCCTGGTGACGATAGGCATTTCAGATTACGCCCAGGACCAGTTGGGCGACGTCGTATTCGTGGAATTGCCGGCCGCGGGCAGGAAGGTCGCCGCCAGTGAGGCGGTCGCAGTGGTGGAATCGGTCAAGACCGCCAGCGATATTTATTCCCCGGCCGATGGCGAGATCGTCGAGGTAAACACCGCCCTCGAGAGCAATCCCGAGCTCCTCAACGAAGCGCCGTACGGTGACGGCTGGATGTTCAAGCTCCGGCCGAGTGCTCCAGAGGCCCTGGCTGACATGCTCGATGCCGCTGGCTATCGCGCGGCTATCGAGGAGGATTCTTGAACTACACGCCACACACGGAAGAGGATGTGACGCGCGCGCTGGCAGCAATCGGCGCGCGTTCCGTCGACGATCTCTTTTCAGCGATTCCGGTCGAACTGCTCGATCCGCCCATCGATCTGCCCTCGGGCATGGACGAGGTCAGCCTGCTTGCCCGGATGCGGCAGCTCGCCGAAGCGAACGCCAGGAGCTCGACACTGATGGGCGGCGGTCTGGCCAAGCACTTCATTCCCTCGGTCGTTCAACACCTGACCATGCAGAGCGAGTTCGTCACCGCCTACACTCCGTATCAACCCGAGGTGTCACAGGGCATTCTGCAGGCGACCTTCGAATACCAGACGATGATGAGCGAGTTGACGGAGTTGCCGGTCAGCAACGCCAGCATGTACGACGGGGCAAGTGCGGTCGCGGAAGCCGCACTGGTGGCGGTCCGCCATACCGGCCGCGAGCGAGTTCTGGTGTCAGCCGGCGTGCACCCGGAAACGCGTGAGGTGCTGGCCACCTACCTCGGCCCGCTCGACATCGAACTGACCACCGTTGCGTTGGATGACCGGTTGAGCACGCCGCGGCTGCAGGTAGGAAACGACGTTGCGGCCGTGCTGGTGCAACAACCGAACTTCCTCGGCTACCTGGAGGACATGGAACCGCTGGCCGAGGCGGCGCACGCGGCCGGAGCACTGTTCGTCTCGGTTGTCGACCCCCTCAGCCTCGGCCTGTTGCGGCCGCCCGGGTCGTACGGGGCGGACGTTGCGGTTGGAGATGGTCAGACGATCGGCAATCCGCTTTACTTCGGGGGCCCGCATTTCGGATTCATGGTCGTCACCGAGCAGTTGCTGCGGCAACTTCCAGGCAGGATCGTCGGCCAGACCGTCGACGTCGACGGACGCCGAGCATTCGTTCTCACCCTGCAGGCCCGCGAGCAGCACATCCGGCGTGCTCGGGCGAAGAGCAACATCTGTTCGAACCATCAGCTCACGGCGCTGATGGCAACGGTAAACCTGGCAGCGCTGGGGCCGGAAGGGCTGTGCGAGGCAGCTACCGGAAGCGTCGCCGCGGCTCACCAGTTGGCCGACGACTTGGCCGGCGAGGGTTACCGGGTGAGACGGGAAGCAAACTTTTTCAACGAGTTCGTAATCGAGTTGGATACCGTTGAGTCGGATAAGGACGCGCTAGATCCTGTCGAACTATATTCCGCCTCCCGAGCGGCGGCAAGCGCCTTGGCCGCCCGAGGAGTGCAGGCCGGGATCCCGGTGCCGTCCGAATACGGGCTGAATCGCCCGGCACTGCTGCTGTGCGCGACGGAGTTGACCAGCGCGGAGGAGCGCAGGAGGCTCGTTCGGGCGATGTCCGAGGTGGTGCCGGTGAGCGCCGGTACGGGCGGCCGCCGATGAAGCGGCACCCGGTGCTGGAGCGTGAGCCCGATTTCCCGCTCATCTTCGAACGGTCGCGCCCCGGCCGCCGGGCAGCAGTGCCGCCCGCAGCCGCCGACATCGACCTCGCCGCGGCGCTCGGTGATAACCAGTTGCGGCAGGACCCTCCGCGCCTGCCCGAGGTGAGCGAGCTCGACCTGGTGCGCCATTACACCCAGTTGGCGCACCGTCAGTTCAGTATCGACAGCCACGTCTATCCGCTCGGTTCCTGCACGATGAAGTACAACCCGAAGGTCCATGAGGAGGCGGTCCGGGACTTCCAGGATCTGCATCCCTATCAGGCGCAGGAGACGGTCCAGGGAGCGCTGGAGCTTCTATTCGAACTGCAGCACGACCTCGCGACATTGACCGGCATGGACGCCATGAGCCTGCAACCGGCGGCGGGTGCGCACGGAGAGCTGACAGGCATCCTGATCATCCGCGCTTATCACCGCTCTCGCGGCGAAGACGAGCGTCGGCGAGTGGTCCTGGTGCCCGATAGCGCGCACGGCACCAATCCCGCGACGGCGGCAATGGCGGGGTACCGGGTAGTGGAGGTTCCGACCGGACGCGACGGCCAGGTCGATCTCGACGCGTTCCGCAGCGCGCTCTCCCCTTCGGTTGCAGCCGTGATGCTCACCAATCCGAACACGCTCGGCATTTTCGAGCGAAACATCCTTGAGATCAGCCGGCTTTCCCATGCGGCGGGCGCGCAACTCTATTACGACGGTGCGAACCTCAATGCCATCGTCGGCAGGGCCCGTCCCGGCGACATGGGTTTCGACGTGGTGCACCTGAACCTCCACAAGACGTTCACGACCCCCCACGGCGGAGGCGGACCGGGAACCGGGCCGGTCGGAGTGAAAGGGCACCTGCGCGGCCATCTGCCCGTTCCGCTGATAAGGCGAGACGGCAACGGCTTCGCCTTCGACTACGATTTACCCGCGAGCATCGGGCGGGTGCGTTCGTTCTACGGCAATTTCGGAAACTTGGTCCGAGCCTACGCTTATATTCGAAGTCTCGGCCTGGAGGGCCTGCGGGCCGTTTCGGGGATGGCGGTGCTGAACGCGAACTATCTTCAGGAGCGCATGAAGCAAGCGGGTTACCGCCTTCCGTTCGACGGGCGCTGCATGCACGAGTTCGTGGCTCAGCCGCCTACCGGCCTGCGCACGCTGGATCTCGCCAAGGCGCTCCTGGATGAAGGAGTGCACCCGATGACCGTCTACTTCCCGATGGTGGTCAAAGAAGCGATGATGGTCGAGCCTACCGAGACCGAGTCGCTCGAGACTCTGGACCACTACGCGGAGTTGCTGGGCAAGGTCCTGGAGTCGGCACGTGAGGATCCGGAACGACTTGCGCAGGCTCCCTTCTCGACTCCGGTAAGGCGCCTCGACGAGGTTACCGCGGCACGCCGGCCGATCCTCCGCTTCGACTTCAAGGAGAGCAGTTGAGCGCAGGCAGTCAGCCGGCCGAATAGAGCGAGGGGGCGACCTGATGGGGGCCCCCCCCCGCGCCGATTGCCGGAAGTGTTCAGCTGCCGCAGCCGACACTCCCCTCTCCACCCGGGGCCTGGTTGCCGTCGGTACGAAAGGAGCTGCCGCAACCGCAGGCAGAGGTCGCGTTGGGATTGTTCACGCTGAAGCCTCCACCCATCATGTTCTCGATATAGTCGACCTCGCTGCCACGCAGGAGAGGCCAACTCATCTGGTCTACCACCACGCGAACGCCGCGGTCTTCGAAAGTACGATCACCTTCGAGCTGCCGGTCATCGATGGCCATGCCGTAGCTGTACCCACTGCAGCCGCCCGACTTGATGAAAACACGAATCGCCGCCGAATCCGAACCGTTCTTGGCGAGCAACTCCCCGGCCTTGCCGGCTGCCGCCTCGGTCAGGCTCATCGCTTCAGTTTCTGATTGGGCAGTATTCACGTCCAAACCTCCTTGCCAGACAGTAACTGCACTACGGTCTTTATACCATGACTGGCACGAGTGAACGGTGCCCCGGACGCCTTACCGCCGGCCGTGCGCCGAAGTTCGGTCGTCGTCGCCGCTGTTGGCAATGCCAACTCGACTTGATATACTTCGGAGGCAAAATTTGGGCGTATAGCTCAGTCGGTAGAGCGGCGGTCTCCAAAACCGTAGGTCGAGGGTTCAAGTCCTTCTGCGCCCGCCACTAAAAGCACCGTCTAGGACGGCAACAGTAAGACCCGCGCTTGGCGGGTCTTTTCTAATTTTGGTGGGGTTTACGACTACTTGGGTTCCAAAGCTCAGTTCAGCGTCCTCGTCGAGCCCACCGGAAAGAAGACCAAGGAGGTGGTGGGCGCGTATTATCGGGTGGAAATGCGAAGCGAGCTACCTGTCCGGGTCGCGGCGTTCATCGGCCGTGAGCGTGAGCGTGCTGAGGTGGCCGACTTGGTCGCGGCTGCCCGGGTGGTGACGTTGACCGGTCCGGGTGGCTGCGGTAAGACGCGGTTGGCGGTTGAGGTCGTCGGGGACGTGGCGTCGCGGTTTTCCGATGGGGCCCGTTGGGTGGACCTGCAAGGCGTGAGCGAGCCGGCGATGGTTGCTCTGGCCGTCGCTGCGGCGGTGGGCGTTCACGAGGGACCCGGACAGGCGCTGGTCGACACCCTCGCCGAGCAGCTTCACGCACGGCATCTGCTGGTAGTGCTCGACAATTGCGAGCACTTGGTGGAGGCGTGTGCGGAGTTGGTCGGCGAGTTGTCGTCGGCGTGTCCGCAGCTGCACGTGTTGGGTACCAGCCGGGTGCCGCTGGTCATCGAGGGTGAGGCGACGTTCGAGGTCGCCCCGCTGCCGGTGCCCGATCCCGATGCTCGCTCGGCCAGCACGGTCGCGGCCGTGGATGCGGCGCGGTTGTTCGAGGTGCGGGCCCGGCAGGTGGCAGCGGACTTTCGGATCGGTGACGATAACGCTTCTGCGGTGGCGGAGATCTGCCGGCGTCTGGATGGGATTCCGCTGGCGATCGAGCTGGCGGCGGCGCGGGTACGAGTGCTGACGCCGGGCCAGATCGCGGCCGGGTTGTCGGACCGGTTCGGGTTGTTGACCGGCGGGGTGCGGGGGGCGCCGGCACGTCAGCGAACGTTGGAGGCGTCGCTGGACTGGAGCTACCAGTTTCTAGACGACGCGCAGCGTTTGGCGTTGGAGAGGCTGTCGGTGTTCGCCGGCTCGTTCGAGCTCGACGCTGCCGAGGCGGTCGTGGGGGGCGCCGGCATCGACAGCGACGACGTGCTCGACCTGGTCGCTGGGCTGGTCGAGCAGTCGATGGTGCAGGTCGTCCAGCGCCGCGGCAGGGCCCGCTACCGGCTGTTGGAGACTATCCGGGTGTATGCCCGGCAGAGACTGTCGGAGCTTGACGATCCCAATCGGGTGCGTGGCCGCCATCTGGAGTTTTACGTCGGGCTGGCGGGGCGGGCGCAGGAGGGCCTCAACGGTGGACAACCTGAGCCCTGGATGGCGCGGCTTGCGGGCGATCTCGATGATCTGCGCGCTGCGATGGACTGGGCTGCGGAGTCCGGGGACCTGCGCGGGCTGGTGGATCTCACCGAGCCGATCGTCCGCTTCTGGTTCGATCGCGGCCTGTCCGGAGAGGTGCACCGACGGCTGCACGACGCCGCCCATGGCCCCGACACCCCCGTTGACGAGCGGGTGCGGGGGCTGACCACCGCGGCGCTCGTGGCCCTCAGGGGCGGTGAGCTGGCCGGCGCCTATCGGTCGGCCAGCCAGGCGGTCGCCGCGGCTCGCGCCGCCGATGTGGGCGGTGCGCTCGCGCTCGCTTTGAGCGTTCGGGGTCAGGCGGGGGCCGTGTCGGGGCAGTCGACCAGCGAGCAGGTGGACGCTGACGTCGAGGAGGCGATCGAGCACGCCGAGCAGTGCGGAGATGCTGCGGTCCACGCCTTCGTCCTGCCGATGTCAGGATGGACGTTGCTTCGCAGCCGCACGATCGACGCCGGGTGCCGCCTGTGCGAGCAGGCGATCGAGGTCTGCGAAACCGCGGACGTCGCCTTCCACCTGCCTGGCGCCCATGCGATCCTTGGACTGTGGCCGGTTTGGTCCGGGCGGCTCGACCGGACGCGTGATCACGCTCGGCGTGGCTGGGAGCTCGCGCGCCAGGTGGGACGTCCGGGTTGGGAGGCGGTCGGGCTCGCCGGCCTCGGAGCGGCCGACGTCCTGCACGGTGATCACGGCCGGGCGAAGGAGTGGCTGTCCAGGGCGCAGGACGTCCTGCGACGACCTGGCATGGAGGGGACCGAATACGACATGTTCGTCCGTCCCTGGCTCGCGTTGTCGGCGTACGCGTCCCGCGAGCTAGAGACCGCTCGGGCCACAGCTGGGGAGATCGTACGGATCGGCCGTCGTCGTGCCAGCCGCTGGGACGAGTCCATCGGCGAGTGGCTGCTGGGCGTGGTCGCACACGGCCAGGGGCGCCGCGACGATGCGCGAGCACATTTGGAGGCCGGGCGGGCACTGTCGACCGGCCCACGGCTCCCGTTCCCGCTGGGTCGGTCGTTGCTCGGCCTCGCGGCGCTGGCCGAGGAGGACGAGGACATCGAGAACGCGTGGAAGCTGGCACACGACGGCTTGGAGGTCCTGGACGACTACGGTGATCGGGTCGGGGCCGTCGCGGCGATGGAGATGATCGCCGACCTGGCCGTAGCCCTCGCCGAGCCCGAACGGGCGCTGCGCCTGCTTGCCGCGTCGCAACGGTTCCACACCGGTTCGGGCATCGCCCGCTCCCCCTTACAGGCCGACCTTTTCGATCGTGCCCGCACGACGGCACACGCCGCGCTGGACCCCCCCGATGCGGCCGCTTGCTGGGAGGCGGGCGGTGAGCTGTGGCTGGCCGACGCGGTCGCCTATGCCCGTCGCGGGCGGGGTGAGCGTCGACGCCCGCAGTTCGGCTGGGCGGCGTTGACCCCCGCCGAACGTGACGTCGTGCGGCTGGTCGCCCACGGCCACACCAACGCCCAGATCGGTAAAGTCCTGTTCATCTCCGTCAACACCGTCAAGAAGCACCTTTCCCACGTTTACGAGAAGGTCGAGGTAGGCGGACGCGCCGACCTCGCCGCGCAGGTTGCCCGCCGCGACCTGTAGTGCCACCCTTGGCGGCCGAAGCGTACCCGCTCGGGTGATGTTCTCCGATGCCTCCTCTGTCATCGTGCAGGCATGACCACACAAGACAGAGGGAGACCGCACATGAGCAGCCAACGCACCCATTACGTGACCACCAGCGACGGCGTCATCATCGCTGGGACCCGGCACGGCCAAGGGCCGGCGCTGGTGTTCCTGCAAGGGATCATCGGCGATGGCGACCTCGACTGGCAGGCGCTGCTGCCGCACCTGAGCGGCCGGTTCACCTGCTACCTGCCGAGCATGCGGGGTCGTGGCCTCAGCGGCGATCACCCCGACCTCAGCATCGGTCGGCAGGTCGACGACGTCATCGCCTACGTCGACAGCATCGGGGAACCGACCGGATTGGTGGGTTGGTCCGGCGGCGCCGGCCTGGCACTCGCCGTGGCGGCGCAGTCCGACCTGGTGGACGCGGTGGCCCCCTTTGAGCCTGGGATGATGAGCCTGGCGGACGAGCAGGAGCAGGCGGCTATCGGCGCCGCCGTCGCCGGGATGGGCGAGTTGGCCGCCGCCGGCAGGTTGGCGGCTGCAGCTCGCGCGTTCGCCGGTTGGACCTTCAACGACCAGGACATCGCCGTGGCCGAGGACGCCGGCTACTTCGAGGCCGCAGGGCGCTACGTCCCGAACCTGCTCAACACCCTCCAGCAATGGATGGCGCACGAAGGCCCCACCATTGATGACTCGGCCGTGCTCGGCAAGATCTCCGCTCCGGTGCTGATGTTGCACGGATCGGACACCAGGCCCTTCTTCATCGCCAGTGCGCGGCACGTGGCCGACCACGTCCCCAACGCGACGGTACGCGAGATCGCGGGCGCCGGACACGCCGCCCCGCTGACCCATCCCGAGGCGCTCGCCGAGACACTAATCGAGTTCTTCGCCCCAGCCCAGAAGCCGGCCTGACCCTTGTTCGCGGCACGTTCGGCGACAACGCCAACACCATCGCCGGCCTCTGGGAGGTCTCGCGGGACAGCTCGAAATGGGATGACGACCTCGAAATACCTATCGGCGGGTACGGTAGCCGAGCAGTCGGCCGACCGCCGACTCACTCCTCGCTGACTTTGTCCGCCTCGTGCGCTGCAGCGTCGATCTTTACGTTGGCTCCCGCCCGGTGTATGACGAACCGGGATGCGGCCGTGCAGATTGCCTGGCACTCTCCGGCCGCCAGCGCACTGTAGACCTCGCTGCCTCGGTAGAAAGAGGCCAGGACGGCTCCCTCTGGCGCCGCATCGGTTACCCGCCGGTCCTCGAAGACGAAGCCCAGCCCCTCCATGACCTTCACGATCCGGAGGGCATCGTCCCGGTCCTCCAGCGGCCTGAACTGCTCGACCCGGCCCCCGTCGTCGGTCTGCCAGCCGCCGCGAGTGCGGGTCCACCGCAGCAGATCAACGGTGAGAAGCTGTTCTAGATTCCTGTCCTGGGGGCGATTCAACAGCACTCCTAACGGACGTCCGATTGAATTATAGCAATTCGGGCAGCCGCACGGGCGTGGTATTCTCGATTCGTGACGCGAACGTGCCTCGGCGCCGTTGTCGCCGTGCTGGCGACCATGGCACTCCTGTCGGCCGGCTCCGCCTTCGGCCAAGGCAACACTCGGGCCGTCTGGTTGATTCCGATCGATACCGACATCACCCCGGCTACCGCACAATTCGTGAGCTCGCGCGTGGAGCGCGCCAACGACGAACAGCCGCTGGCTCTGGTGTTCCTGATCGACACGCCGGGCGGTCAAGTGAGCGCCATGGAGAGCATCGTGGCGACGATCCTCAACGATGCCAGGCTGCCTACCATCGCCGTCGTCGAAAACGCGTTCAGTGCGGGAGCACTGATTGCGATGAGCGCGGAGCACCTGGCGATGCTGCCGGGATCTTCAATCGGCGCCGCGTTGCCGATCACCATTTCGCCTGTCGGCATCAATCCGGTCGGTGAGAAGATGAACTCGGCCATGCGAGGCCAGTTCCGCTCGGTGGCCGAGGCGCGAGGTCGCAATGCCCGCGTTGCCGAGGCGATGGTAGATCAGCGGATCGAGATCCCCGGCCTGTCGACGAGTGAGGAGTTGCTGACGCTGACCGCTTCCCAGGCCGTCGAGCACGGTATTGCCGACCTGCAGGCGGCGAACATGCAGGATGCTTTGGAGAGTTTCGGTTACGGCGGAGTACGGATAGAGCGTATCGAACGGAATCTGAGCGAGCGCTTTGCGACGATGTTGGCCAACCCGGTAGTCGCGGCGATCCTGTTGGTGCTGGGAGTCGGGGGCATCCTGCTGGAGGCGTTCACGCCTGGATTCGGAATCCCCGGGGGAATCGGGATAGTGGCGCTGGCTCTGCTTGCCGCCGGTGCCTACATGGCGACCCCGGCCGGCACGTTCGATGTCCTGCTGATCATCGCAGGAGTGCTGCTGATCGCGCTCGAGGTGCTCGTGATCCCTGGTTTCGGGGTGGCCGGATTGCTGGGAATCGCCGCCATCGGAGTCGCCGTGTTCAGGATCTTCCAGGAGGACTTCCTCGCCATAGTCGGCTGGTCCGCTCTCTTCGGAAGCGTGCTCCTGGGCATGGCCCTGTGGCTGCTTCCAAACCTGCGGATTGCATCACCGCTGATGCTCGAGACGCGATTGGGCAGGCGGCCGGGCGGTGCGCCGGGCGATACCGGTGGAGTCGCGACCGGGCCGTATGATCACCTGTTGGGCCAGTCCGGCATAGCCGCCAGTGACCTGAGGCCGGCCGGCGTGGCCAAGGTGTCCGGCGAACGGGTCGACGTCGTAACGCAAGGAGATTTCGTGCCCGCCGGCAGGCCGATAGAGGTCTTCCGGGTCGAGGGAAACCGTATCGTAGTTCGAGAACTCGAAGGCTGAAGGAGCCCCTAATGTCCATAAGCATACTGATTGTCGCCGCTGCCGCCGTCATCTTCTTCATGATCCTGTTTACCGTGATCCCGGTGGGGCTGTGGATCTCGGCCGTCGCCGCCGGAGTGCGTGTGAGCCTCATATCGCTGGTGGCGATGCGACTCAGGCGCGTTCCGCCGAACCGGATCATTCTGCCGTTGATCAAGGCCGACAAGGCCGGAATCGACGTGGGGCAGAATCAACTCGAGGCCCACTTCCTCGCGGGGGGCAACGTCGACCGGGTCGTCGACGCGCTTATCGCCGCAGACAAGGCACGGATTGCACTACCGTTCGACCGTGCCGCCGCTATCGACCTCGCCGGCCGTGACGTTCTCGACGCCGTCAAGGTGTCGGTTAATCCGCGGGTAATCCAGACTCCGAACGTTTCGGCGGTCGCCAAGGATGGTATCGAACTCATCTCGACCGCTCGAGTGACCGTCAGGGCCAACCTGGAGCGGCTGGTCGGGGGCGCCGGTGAAGAAACCATCATCGCTCGCGTGGGCGAGGGCATCGTTTCCTCGATCGGCTCCACGTCCTCTCACAAAGGCGTCCTGGAAAACCCCGACACCATCTCCAAGACCGTCCTGGCCAAGGGCCTCGATTCGGGTACCGCCTTCGAGATCCTGTCGATCGACATCGCCGACGTGAACGTCGGCCGCAACATCGGGGCCGAGCTCCAGACCGACCAGGCGGAGGCCGACAAGCGCGTTGCGCAGGCCAAGGCCGAGGAGCGCCGGGCGATGGCCGTGGCCGTCGAGCAGGAGAACCGGGCGCGAGTCGAGGAGATGCGGGCCAAGGTCGTCGAAGCCGAGGCAGAAGTGCCATTGGCGATCGCCGAGGCGTTCCGGGCAGGCAACCTCGGGGTAATGGACTACTACAATCTGCAGAACATCCAGTCGGATACCGATATGCGCGGTCACATCGCCAGAGCGACCCGCCCGGGTGATGACCAGGAATGAGCTTCGACGCCCTGCTGTCCATCATTTTCATACTGTTTTTCGTGGTGGGCCCACTACTCAGGCGTTTCAGCGGCCGCGGCCAGTCGACCCGTCAACCCCCGCAGCGCCGTCCGCAAGCCGGCCAGGAAGCCCGACCGCCACGTGAGGCGACTGCCGAAGGCGAGGGCCCGCTGTCCCGGCGGCTCGAGGAGGCCAGACGGCGTGTGCAGGAGGCGATGGGTGACCAGGTGGAGCCGCATCTGGAGAGCAAGCGGTCTGCCGCCGACTCGCGCTCGACGGCCTCCACTCGCGAGCTCGACTGGCAGGCCTCGGCAAAGGTCGTTCCGGCGTTTCTGACACCGACAGCTCGTCCGGCCAGCCGCCGCAAGGCCGACACCGCGGCGGAATCTGCGGCGTTGCGCAAAGACCGTTCCCGGGTCCGGCAGCCCGCTAAACTACGGCTCGGGCGCCGTCCGGCGTTGGATGACAACGGCATTCTCAACGGCGTCATCTGGCATGAGATCCTTAGCGAACCGGTGTCCAGAAGGGGAACCAGGAGGCAGCCATCGCGACTTCGGTCACGCTGAAACTTCGCAGTCCGGCGGAGGCGGTGACTCTGTTCGGGCAGAACGACGAGAACCTCAAACTGCTTCGCAACCGGCTTGGTGCCCGGGTGATAGCTCGCGGCGACGAGTTGCGCCTGTCCGGCGAGGAGAGTGAAGTCGCCGAGGCCGAGCGGACCTTTCGCTCGTTACTGTCGACGATCCGCCGCGGCGGCAAGTTGAGTCTGGTCGAACTCGAGCACAGCGACCTGACGACGTTGGACGAGCCGTCCAACGGTGCCGTGGACGAACCCCGCCTACCTCTTCGGGCGCGCCCGAAAACTGCCGGCCAGCGACGCTACGTCACCGAGATAGCCGGAAGCCCGATAGTCTTCGGTGTCGGTCCGGCCGGTACGGGCAAGACCTATCTGGCGGTTGCCATGGCGGTGCAGGCCCTGCTCGACAAACGTGTAAAGCGCATCGTCCTGACCCGGCCCGCGGTCGAAGCCGGCGAGAAGCTGGGGTTCTTGCCCGGCGACCTGCAGGCGAAGATAGATCCGTATCTCCGGCCTCTTTACGACGCCCTCTACGATATGCTCCCGACCGACCGCTTCGAGCAACTGCTGGAACAAGGCATCATCGAGGTTGCGCCGTTGGCCTTCATGCGTGGCCGAACGCTGAACGACGCCTTCATCATCCTCGACGAGGCCCAGAACACGACACCCGAGCAGATGAAGATGTTTCTCACCCGGATGGGCTTCAACTCCAAGGTCGTCGTTACCGGCGATATGACTCAGACCGACCTGCCCGGCTCGATGCGCAGCGGGTTGTCGGTGGCCGAACGGATCCTGAAGGACATCGAGGGCATCGGTTTCGTCTACTTCACGGAAAGCGACGTGGTGCGCCACCCGCTGGTTGCGCGCATCATCAAGGCGTATGAGCAAGGCGGCTAGAAGGACCTTTCCTCGCCTGCTGGCCCTGTACGTGGTCAGTACGATCGGGCTGGCGGTGCTGCTTTACAGCGTTTACGGTCAGCGCCAGCGAGCACCGCTTCAGCCGGGTCAGCCGAGTCCACAGACATATATTGCACCGGTGGACATCGACGTTATCGACCGGGTAGCTACCGAACGGCAGAGACAAGCGGCGCGAGCTCAGGTCGACACCATCTTCACCGGCGATCCGCGACTCCAGCAACTGGTCCTCTCGTCGATCGCCACGACGGGGCTCCCGGAGGATGTCGAGGACCTGTTGGTGCGCGAGTACCGCGACCCGCAAGGCGTGACGGCCGCCGACCTCGAAGAGCTGCTCGAAGTTGCCGCTGCCCTCACACCCGAGCCCCGGCAACGTGAAGTGTCGCTGCTGCTCGAGAGGCGCCTGATTCCGACGTCGGTGCCGAACGCGCGGCTCACCGAGGCGGCCCGTGACGCGGCCGCCGCCGCGATTCAACCGGTTCTCCAGTCGCTGCAGGCGGGACAGGCGATACTCCGCGAAGGCGATCTCATCTCCGAGGACCACTTGCGGGTCCTGCAGTCGGTGGGTCTTTACAGTCCGCGCTACGCCCAGCTGACGCAGGCGTTCTGGATAGCGCTCGGCTGTCTGGCGCTCTCTTCCCTGCTCAGCCTGCCGCTTTTCTTCGCCGAGCGGCGACTGCGGGGCAAACTTACGCTATCGCAACTCGGTTTTCTCATGACGCTCACTCTGCTGGTTCTCACCGCGCAGCGCCTGGCCCTTCTGGTGTCGCCTGCGTTCCTGTTCGTGATGCTGGTGCCGCTGCTCGTGTCGGTCCTGCTGTCGGACGAGACGGCCGTGATGTGGGCGGTATGGCTGGGGGTGGTGATGGCACTGCTGGTGCCCTCGGCGCCGCTCTACACCCTCGTCGCCACCATTGCCGGGGCCTTGGCGTCCAGTCTGCTGGCAACATCGCTACCGTCGCGAACATCGCTGTTGTTCGCCGGCGTGGTGGGAGGCGTGGTCAGCGCCGCTGGACTCGCCATCATGACCCTGGCTATCGGCGGTTACACACCCTGGGCCACGCTGATTTCAGCCGCGATCATGATCTTCGCCGGTATACTCGCGGGCGTCGTAGGACTCGGTCTCTTGCCCTTGGCCGAAAGCAGTTTCGGATTCGTCACCGAGTTTCGACTGGTCGAGCTGTCGAGCCCGACGACTCCGCTCCTGCAAAAGCTGCTGCTCGAAGCGCCCGGCTCGTACCAGCACAGCCTGATCATCTCGAACCTGGTCGAGCAGGCCGTAAAGAACATCGGCGGCAACTCCTTGCTGGCCAGGGTGGGGGCGCTCTACCACGATGTCGGCAAGCTCCGCAGGCCGCACTTCTATACCGAGAACCAGTTTACGGGCGAGAACCCGCACGACAAACTGAGTCCTCACCTGAGCTATCTGATTATCGTCTCGCATGTGCGTGATGGCGTCGAGCTGCTGCACGAATTCCGTATTCCAAGGGCGATCGAACCGTTCGTGAGCGAGCATCACGGAACCACCGTCATGACCTACTTCTACAAGCGGGCACTCGAGGACCAGACCGGCCTGGAGGAGTTGAACTTTCGTTACCCGGGACCACGGCCCCGCACCAAGGAGACAGCTGTTCTCATGCTGGCCGACGCGGTTGAATCGGCATCGCGCTCGCTGGTCGAGCCGAGTCAGGGCAGCATTCGGGCGCTAATCGAGCGGCTCGTGGAGCAGCGCCTGCAGGACGGTCAGCTTGCCGAAAGCGCCCTCAACTTCCACGACATCGAGGTAATCAAGAACACGTTCGAGCGGATGCTCACCGCCATCCTGCACAGGCGCGTCAGTTACCCCACCCCCGAAGAGATCCGCGGCGCGCGCAAGGGGGGAGGTGCCGCACGTGGTGGAGAGCCTAGACGAAACGAACCGCTTCCCGCACGTTGAGGTCCTCGACCGCACGATGAACGCACTCCTGGCAGAGTTGCAGCTCGACGATCGTGAAGTAACATTGGTTCTGGTGGACGATGACTCGATGCGCCGCCAGAACCACGAGCATCGCGGTGAGGACGCGCCTACCGACGTACTCTCCTATCCCACCGGCGAGCCAGACGATAGTGACATTCCCACCGTCGCCCACCTGGGCGATATCTTCATAAGTGTCGACACCGCCCAGCGGCAGGCGGCGGAACACGGCCACGACCTGCTTACAGAAACCCTGATATTGGCCGCTCACGGGCTGACGCACTTGCTCGGCTACGACCACCAGACGGAGGACTCATGGGACATCTTCCGGGAAACGCAACAGCGGATTCTCGCCCTCAAGCCGGCCTCTTGAGCGCCGCGGCCCGACTGCGACGCTCAGCCGGGTTCGCCTGGAGCGGTCTCGCTCACGCCTGGCGGGAACAGCCCAACTTCCGTCTGGAGCTTGCTATCGGCGCGAGTGCCGCGCTTATGGCGGTCTGGTTGGGAACCGGGCTGGTACCGGTCGTGTTGAGCGCCGCGTTGGTGATCTCGCTGGAATTGTTGAACAGCGCCGTGGAGGCCCTGGTGGACCTCGCGTCGCCGCAGCAGAACCCGTTGGCCCGGGCCGCCAAGGACATGTCCGCTGGCGCGGTACTGGTGGCTTCATTGGCCGCCCTCGTCGTCGGCCTGCTGGCCCTGGGACCGGCGCTGCTACAGAGGCTCGGAGGAGCGTGACTAGCGTTCCCGGTAGCGTCCCCGGTGATCTGCTCGAGGCCGCTCGGGCGGCCTTCGAGAACGCCTACGCACCCTATTCGCGCTTTCGGGTCGGTGCGGCGCTACGTGCGGCCGACGGCACCGTGATAAGCGGCGCGAACGTCGAGAATGCGTCTTTCGGCCTCTCCCGCTGCGCCGAGCAGAGCGCGGTCCAGGCGATGGCCACACTCGGCGAACGCGGATTCAGCGAGATCGTCGTCTACACCGAGAGCGACCCGCCGGCCAGTCCCTGCGGCGGTTGCCGTCAGGTGCTTGCGGAATTTTCACCGGAGGCGGCCGTGTACTTGGTAAATCATGCTGGAGAAGCGGTGACGACGACAGTCGGTAAGCTTCTCCCCGGGGCGTTCAGCCTGGAGCCGCCGGTGTAGCTCGGCGGTGACCCGGCATGCGCTTCAAGCTTCTCACGGGGCCGGCGTTATACTCCTCCAGATGAAAAAGCTAGCTGGCCTACTATTCGCCCTCTTCGTCATCTTCGGGTCCGCGCTCGGTCAATCACAGGCGCCTCAGCGCGTGCTGGTGCTGCCGTTCGACTCGAGTCGCTCCTTCGAGCCTTACGGACTCGGCCTGGCTACCGGCCTGCAGCGCACACTCAACTCCCTGGACGGCGTATACGCTCCCGCGGTCGCCGAGGGTGGCCTGTACGTTACCCGCGCACACGAAGCAGGGCTGGACGCGATCGCCACGGCAGTCGCCGCCTTCGAAGCCGACCTGGTGGTGAGCGGCGGGGTGAACGGCTCCGGTTCACTGCTGGAAGTCACCGTCGTATTCAACGGACCCATTCTTGCCGAAGCCGAGCAGATCCGATTGCAGCTCCCGAGCGATCCGGCACAAGCGGTCGAGGGCGTCATATTGGCGGTCATCCAGCGGTTGGGCCGCAACGACAGCGCGTCACAGGCGACCGTCAGGAACCTGGCCGGCGAGACCCCCGAGTTGGCGAGCCTGTCGGCTGTGTCGCGGGCCTCCTCTCGACTCGGAACCAATCTGGGTGAGATGACGGCGGCTGCCGGACTCAATCCGGAGTCGAGCTGGGTTCTGGCCGAACAGGCCCGCGCACTGGCGCTGGACGGACGCACCGAGCATTCATTGGCTGCCGCGGTCGGTGCCGTTGCCGCCAACCCCGAGGATGCCGAAGCGGCGGCCGTCCTCGGCGTAGTTGCCGACGCCGCCGGCCAGGATGAGCAGGCGCGCGCGAGCTTCCAGAACGCCCTGGCACTAAACGCCCACCACGCGCTGGCGCTGACAGGCCTCGCTGGCCTTACCGAGGACCGAGCGGAGTCGACCGATCTCCTGGAGCGGGCCGTCGCCGCCTCACCCAGGCAGGTAGAGGCCGTTCTGCGCCTGGCGGAGTTGGAAACCAGTCATCAACGAGCGCTTCAGCGGCTGCGTCGGGCGAGCTCCAATCTGCCGGAGTCGGTGGCCCTGCACAGAGCTTTCATCGAAAGAGCCGTGGCCGCTGGAGATCCGGCAGGAGCGCTCTCGTATCTGCGACAGGTTACGAGCCAAGTCATGTCTTCCTCACCGGCGCTCTACGCCCAAGCCACGGCGCTTCCCGATCAGTTGGCCGAGCAAGCCCTGAGCCTGGTGCGCGAGGGCCGGGAGAAGTACCCGGAAAGCAGCGGACTGCAACTGACGGAAGCGGAGTTGCTGAGAGAGGCGGGCCGCATCGATGAAGCGGTGACGGTGCTCGAGGATCTGTACGAGCGGTTTCCGGAGAGCGTGGAGGTTGCCAACTCGCTGGCGGTCGCGCTCGCGAGCGACGGTGACGTCGAGAGGGCCCGTGAGGTATTCGCTGCGGCAGCCGACGACAGCCAGGTGGCGCAAATCAACCTGGGCCGTTTGCTGCTGCAGGCCGGTCAGGCGCGAGCAGCGATAGCTACTCTCGAGCCGCTGGTCGAGCAGAACCAGCGGGACGCCGAACTGTTCACGCTCTACGGGATCGCGTTGGGGCGCACGGGACGCATCGACGAGGCGCAGTCCGCGCTGTCGCGCGCCCTGGAGATCGATCCCGAGTCGCGGCCCGCCGCACGGGCACGCGACCTGCTCGAGCAACAGCGGCGTATCGTCGGAGACGACGCTATCGCGTTCGAAGGCGAGGCGGCCGCGGCCTTCGAGCAGGGTCTCTACGGCCTCGAGACCGAGTCTCCGTCGGAAGCGGCATCGTCGTTCGCTCGAGCTTTCGAGTTGAGCGACCACCCGTTGGCCGCCTTTTACCACGGCTATGCGCTCCACCGGGCCGGCAGGCCGCGCGACGCGATCTCGCCCTACCGACTAGCCCTGGAGGCGTATCCGCAGAGCGACACGGTGCTGAACAATCTCGGGTACGCTCAACTTCAGTTGGGCCGGCTCGATCTGGCGCTCGACCTGCTCCGCCGGGCCGTGGCCGCTAATTCGGAGAATCCAAATGCCCACGTCAATCTGGGACTGACTTTCTTCGGACTCGGCCGCTACGGCGAGGCACTCGAGTCATGGGAGCGGGCTGTGTCCCTCGACCCTGGCCTGCAGGACGACCTGGCGGATATTCGTAGACGCGCGGAGGACAGGCGCTGAACTCGCGCGGCCTCAGCCAATCCCCCGCCGGACCAGCGACAGGAAAGCCTCGACCGTACGGTAAACTCCCCTTCATGAGTATCCGCGCGCGAATCCGCGAACTCGCACCTTACGACTTCGCGCCCCACGCGGAGGGCGTGAAACTCGACCAGAACGAATTGCCCGAGGATATCCCGGAGAGTTTGCGGGAGGAGTTGGTCGAGCGCGTCGGAAGCGTGGCCTTGAACCGTTACCCGGACCTGACCGCGAGCGAGCTGCGAACTCGGCTTGCCGAACTCCACGGGTGGCCGGTCGACGGCGTTATCGTTACCCCCGGCTCGAACGTACTCATCCAGTGCCTGGTCATCGCCGCCGGGATAGAGCAGCGCGTTATCGTTCCTTCCCCTTCCTTCGGGGTCTACCGGCTGCAGGCTCGAATGCTCGGGGCCGAGCTGAACGAGGTACCGATGTCCGCCGGCTTCGGTCTGCCGGTAAGGAGCATGCTGCGGGAGATGGAACGAGGACGAGGGGTGGTCTTCATAGCGAACCCTGCGGCCCCGACCGGGAACCTGCATCCACGCAGCGAGCTGGAGGCGTTGATCGCGGCCGCCGATGACCGCTGGACGATCGTGATAGACGAGGCATATCATCAATTCGCCGGCAGCGACTTCCTGGAACTCGCGCAAAACCCGTCGGTCGTCTCGCTGCGCACGCTCTCCAAGGCGTTTGGCCTCGCGGGCGCCCGGGTGGGCTACGCACTTACCTCCCCCGAGTTGGCCGAGGAACTTCGCAAGACCGTGAACCCGTTCGCGGTATCGGTGTTGCAGCAAGCAGCAGCGCTTACGATGCTCGACCATCAGGACCTCGTGCTCGCCCGAGCGCGCGAGGTGGCGGTCGAGCGCGACTGGTTGTTCGACAGGCTTCTCGAGCTCCCCGATGTGTCGCCGTTCCCGTCTGTCGCGAACTTCATACTGCTGCGGCTGACGGACGGCCCTCGAGCGCACCGTGAGCTGTTGCGACGGGGCGTGATAGTTCGGCGCCAGGACGGCGGCATGCTGACGAACTGCCTGCGTGTTTCGGTAGGCACCAGAGCGGAAAACCGGCGTTTTCTCGATGAGCTGCGGCAGGTAGTGGCGGAGGTTGGAAATGGCTAGGACTGCCGAGAAGACGAGGCGCACGAAGGAGACGGACATTACCGTCAAGGTCGACCTCGACTCAGCACCGGGCGGTGGCATAGACACCGGCCACGGTTTCCTCGAGCACATGCTGGCCCAGGTGCAGCGTCACGCCGGCATCTACCTCGACATCGCCGCCAAGGGCGACTTGCACATCGATGTGCACCACCTCGCCGAGGACTGCGGCATCGTGCTCGGACAGGCCGTGGCCGCCGCACTGGGCGACCGGCGCGGAATCGAACGTTACGGCGACTCTTTCGTGCCGATGGACGAGACTCTCGCGCATGTGGTGATCGACCTCTCGGGCCGGCCATTCCTCGCGTTCGAGCCCGGTGGTTTCGAAGGCGACGCCGGCGGTTTCAACACGCACCACCTGCGCGAGCTGCTGAGAGGGTTCTGCAATCACGCCGGCTCGACCGTCCACGTCCGCGTGCTCGCGGGCCTGGAGACCCACCACGTGTGCGAGGCCGTCATCAAGGCTTTCTCGCGTGCTTTGGCGCAGGCATGCCGGGTAACCGGCGAGCATCTTCCGTCCACCAAGGGCGTCCTCTGAACGGTGAAAACGGTCCTGATCGATTACGGAGCGGGCAATCTGCACAGCGTACACAAGGCGTTGCTGCGGTCGAACCTCGACGTCGAGCTGACCGCGGATCCGGCACGGGCGGCGCAAGCAGACGCGCTGGTGCTGCCTGGCCAGGGGCACTTCGGTCAGGTGATGCGCTCGTTTCTCGCGTCCGGATTCGAGCCGGTGGTCAGGCGCCACCTGGCGGAACAGCGACCCTTCCTGGGCATCTGTGTCGGCCTGCAACTGCTGCTGGAGAGCTCGGAGGAGGCGCCGGACGTGCCCGGGCTGGCTGTTCTGCCGGGCAAAGTTCGCCGCTTTCCGGCGGGCATGCGCGTACCCCAGATGGGTTGGAACCGGATCCGCAAGTGCGGACGTTCGCCACTGCTGGAAGGTGTCGACGATGGGGCGCACGT
>JBBDRK010000057.1:23800-46064 GCA_040905465.1 Trueperaceae bacterium
TGGCCTGGGCTTCGACGCCTACCCGGAGTTCGCCATGCACGAGGGCGAGCAGTACGCCCGGGTACGGATCGGTTGCTTCACGACGCGCGACGCGGCGGTGTCGTTCGCTCGTGACCTGCGCGGTCGGGTGACTGCCGACGCCGTGGCCCAGCCGCTCGGTTCCCGATCGGCCCCGAGGGCCTGCCTGGAGTGGGATCCCGGGTTCGTCAAACCGGCGCAGTGGCACACCGTGCGCAGGGGTTCCGACATAGTATTCCGGGTGGAACGAGGGGGCCAGGTCGGTTACGTCCAGCACGATGGGGAGCGCTGGCTCTTCGACCACTCGCTGGCCGCTGAACCGGCGCCAGCGGCCGCGGGCGGCGCCCGATTCAGGCAGGTCGATGTCGCTGGCGTCGCCCTGGTGCAAGTCGGCCTCGCCGACGGCACCGCGCTCAACGTCTGCGGCGGGCGACTGCTCTGGCAGCACGGCCTCGTTGCCGTGGTGGAGAGAGCAAGCACCGTGATAGCCTGCGTGGTGAATGAGACCTTTCCGGACGACGGCCCGTAACGTGAACGGCGGGTCGAATCGTACGAGAGGCAGGGTGGGAACGGCATGAACGACAACCGGCAAAGGGCGGCCGGGAGTGCCGGTGAACCTGGAGAATTGGGGATGACTGGAGCGAGGCTCATCGTCCTGAGTGGACTGAGCGGCGCCGGCAAGACGACCGCCCTGCACGCGCTGGAAGACATCGGATTCTTTGCGGTGGACAACATTCCACCGTCGTTGTGGGCGCCGCTCGCCAGGAGGGCGGAAGCGGTGGGCGAGGCACGGGTCGCGGTTTCGGTGGACGTTCGTACTTCGGCATTCCTGGGCGAGCTGGAAACCGGACTGGAAGCGTTGAAGGAGAGCGGTTTCGAGCCGACTGTCCTGTTTCTGACGGCTTCCGACCACACTTTGGTGAAGCGTTACAGCCTCACCCGCCGAACTCACCCGATAGGTGAAGGGACCCTGTCCCGCGATATCGCCAGCGAGCGCGTGAGCCTCGAAGGTGTGCGCAGCCGAGCTCAACGGGTAATGGACACGACCGAGCTCAGCGCCAAGGAGCTGGCGCACCAGATCCGGCGCACCTTCGCCCAGGAACGCTCGTTTCGACTGCGACTCGTTTCGTTCGGCTACAAGCGCGGCGCTCCGATCGACGCGGATCTCGTGCTCGATGTGCGCGCCCTGCCCAACCCGTACTACGAAGAGGCGTTGCGTCGACTCAGCGGCACCGAAGCGGAAGTCCAGGCGCATGTCTTCACTCCCGGCGGTCTCGAGCTCTACACTCAGTTGCGCAACCTGGTGCGCACGCTGGCCGCTCTCGCCCGCGACGGCGAACGCACTTCATACACCGTTGCGCTGGGCTGTACCGGCGGGCAGCATCGTTCCGTTGCCGTCGTCGAGCGGCTGGTGCGTGATCTCGCCCAACACTTCGACGCCGAAGGCGAACACCGCGACCTGGCCAACGCCCTGGCGGAGCACCAGGCATGACCAAGGGCGACCGAGTCAAGCATCTGCTGTCGATGCGTTACTGGCTGGCGCCCGGCATGGGAGTCAAGAGGCACGTCGTGCTCGCAGTGGCAGGCGCCGTGCTGCTGATCGTCGGTGTTGTGGGGGCCATGCTCTGGCTGTTCTCCGGGAACCGGCAGGCACTGTCCGACCCGATCGAGGACGTGCTGGTGAGCGGCTCGTGGCTGCGCTTCGGTCTGGCCACCGCGATATTCCTGATCGTGGCCGGCATGATGACCGCAACCGTGGCGGTCGGCAGGCTCAACCGCTCTCTACTGTCGAACTGGATGTCGCGCCCGCACGAGGCTGCCGAGGTGTTGCACCGCCGCCTGCAGCTCTCGCGGGGGCCACGCATCGTGGCGTTCGGCGGCGGTACCGGGCTCTCGAACCTGCTTCGCGGCTTGCGCGCCCACACCAGCAATCTCACGGCGGTGGTTACGGTGGCCGACGATGGCGGTTCCTCGGGGCGTCTCAGACTGGCATTCGGAATGCCCGCGCCGGGAGACCTGAGCGACTGCGTGGCGGCCCTGTCAGACAACGAACTGGAAGTATCCCGACTCCTTCAGTATCGCTTCGAGCGCGGCCAGGAGTTGCAGGGGCATACCTTCGGAAACCTGCTGATTACCACCCTGACCGAGGTCGAGGGTGACTTCGGGCGGGCGATTCGTGCGCTCAACTCGCTCCTCAACCTCTCGGGTTCCGTCTATCCGGCCACTACCGAACCGGTGTCGCTTTGTGTGCGAAAGTCCAATGGAGTCGTAGTGCGCGGCGAGAGCGCCGTGAGGCAGTCGGCCGGCGCGGTCATGAACGTTTCCATCGAACCGGAGGAAGTGGCCAGCCTGCCGGAGGTGACGAGGGACATCGCCCTGGCGGACCTGATAGTGCTGGGGCCGGGCAGCCTGTTCACCTCGACGATTCCGCCGCTGTTGGCCGGAGACGTGCGGCGCGCCCTGCTGGAAACGAAGGCTCCCCTCCTGTATGTCTGCAACATCATGACCGAAGCTGGTGAAACCGACGGCTACCAGGCGATCGAACACGTCATGAAGCTGCGTGAACACTTGGGTCGGGCACCGGACTGGGTGGTGGTCAACGCCACCCCGGTGGATCCGGATCGCCTGCAGGCCTACGAGCAGGAGGGGGCGGAAGTAGTCGAGGTCGAACCGGAGCGCTTTGCGGCCGAGGGAATCCGGCTCGCCCAGCTCGAGCTCCTGGGCAGCGGACCGTATGCGCAGCACGATGCCGACGCGCTTGCCAGCTGGCTGATTGCCTTCTGCAAACGTGGGCTGGCGCTCAAGGCAGGATTGCGTGTTTGAAACCTTCCTGATAGTTGCGGCCCTGACCGCTGTGGATCCGGTCGGCGACGTCGTCGGCGCCGGCTCTCTGGAACCGCCGACTGCCGCGGTCTACCGGAACCTGGCGCCGTTCGACCTTCTCGGGGTGACGGTTGCTGACGAAGAGCAGCTGACGGTGCTGATCGAGTTGGGCTCGCTCACCAACCCCTTCGAGCTGCCGCTCGGTTTCTCACTGCCGGTCATCGAGGTCTATCTCGAGGGCGGCAGGGGAGGTCGGGCCGAGCTCCTGGAAGGCTCGCGGATGCGCCTCCCCAACGGGCGAAGCTGGGAGGTGGCCTTGCGGCTCACTGGTGAGGGAGCGGCTGCCTATCGGGCATCCGAAGACGGGACGATGGAGAGCGTCACTCCGGAGGTGGAGGTCGACGGCAACGTGCTGACGGTTTCGACACCGTTCGCGAGGCCGTCACGCGCGCGAGTTTACGCCATGACCGGACTCTACGACCTCTTCGGTACCAGTCCGTGGCGTCCGGTCGAGGCGACCGAGTCGCCCTGGGCGTTTTCGAATGAAACGCAGCGCACGCCGGTCGTCGACGTGCTTACCGACGACTCTTCCGCGCAACGCCAAGCGGTGGAGACCGGGGTGCTGGTAGCCGGTGGGAGTCGTGCTACTGCCCGGGGCGCGGTATGGCTGGTATTGATGGCGGTGGGCCTGCTGGTCGCATTGGCCGGCATCGCCATGCGGACGTTCTCCCGCCGGACGCCCGTTCCCGTTTCTCAAGACGGAGAGCGACCGCCCGAAGGGGAAGCGGCACCCGCAGCAGAGGTCGCGGCGGGAGCTGCGGCGGTGGAACCGGACAGCGAGGGGTCCTCTGCGGTGTCACCATCGCCGGCCGACCTCACCGACCGCGACTCCGATCCGTGGGACTCGTCGGCGCTGCTCACCCGAGCGGACGACGACGACTTCGCGGACGAGTTTCCGGCCGCCGAGCCGGCAACCGGCGGGGTGTGGGCACGGCCGGTACCCTTGCGAATCGAGAGGACGGACCCTGCCGCGAGCGCGGACGATGACGACAGCGAGCCGGAAGTCGTTACGGACGATGAGAACTCAGGTGTCGCAGGCGAAGGCGACGGGGCCGAGCCCGAACCTGAAGAGACAGAAGAAGAGACAGAAGAGGACGACCCGCCGGTCCGGTAGATACACCGGCCCGGCGGTGGCGATCAGTCCCCTGCTACTGCCGGCGCCGAACTGGCTACTTTGCGGACGGCCTTGGCGCCGAGCGCTACCAGCCGCTCGGTGAGGGCCTCGTAGCCCCGATCGACGTACTGCAGGCCACTGATGACCGAGGTGCCGGTCGCGCCCAGGGCGGCGATCACCAGGGCGCCACCAGCTCGGATGTCGGCGGCGTGCATCCTGGCGCCGGCCAGCCGGCCACCGCGGATTATCAGCGTTCGTTCGAAGAGCTCTACGTCCGCGCCCGTCCGCCGCAACTCGTCGACATGGGTGAAGCGGTCGGGGTAGACGCGATCTCTCACCACGCTGGCGCCGGGAAGAGTGGCCAGATAGGCCGAGAAGGGCGCCTGCAAGTCGGTGGGGATCTCCGGGTACTCGGCCGCCGTGACGTCGACCGCCTGCAAGTCACCGCTCGCGTCCACCAGCAGCCCGTCCTCCCCTGCTTCGATGATTCGAACTCCGGTCTCGCGGAGCTTCGAGCTGACCGCTTCCAGGTGCGAGGCGTTGATTCCCCGCAAGGTCACGGTGCCACGAGTTGCGGCCGTGGCGAGCATCAGCGTGCCCGCTTCGATGCGGTCGGGCAACGGCCGGTAGTCGACTCCCGAGAGTTCACTGACCCCTTCTATCTCTATGGTTCCCGTCTCGGCCCCCGATATCCGGGCGCCCATCGCGTTGAGCATGTTCGCCAGATCGGCGATCTCCGGCTCCAGGGCGGCGTTCACGATCGTCACTCGGCCTCCGGCCAAGGCGGTCGCGAGCAACACGTTCTGGGTGCCGCCGACCGTCGGTGCCTCGAACTCCACTCTGCCCGCGAGCTTGGCGCCGCGGAACGCATGGAAATCGCCGCCCTCCTCGTCTATCTGCACGCCGAGCGCCTGAAATGCCGCGATATGGCGGTCGACCGGGCGTGGGCCGAACGCGCACCCGCCTGGCATGGAGATGCGGGCCCGTCCGCAGCGGGCGAGCAGGGCGCCCATCGCCACGAAAGAAGCGCGCATCTTGCTCACCAGGCTGTAAGGGGCTCCGCAGGTATGGACATCGGCGGCATGCAGGTGCAGGTCCCGGCCTTCCCAGCGCACCTCGACACCGACGTGCTCGAGGATCTCGAGGGCAACCAAAACGTCACTCAGTCTGGGGATATCGTGCAGGCGGACCGGCTCGCGAGTCAGCAGGGAGGCCAGGATCAGGTAAAGGGCGGAGTTCTTGGCGGTGTTGACGTGCACCTCACCGCGGAGCGGAGTCCCGCCCTGGATGAAAAGTGCCTCTCCCTGCTGTTGCATGTCGTCCTTCCGGCGCCGAGCGCACAGCCATTGGCTGCTTTATCTCTAGGGAGTATCTTACACACCCTGTGTACTTGCAGCGTACCGAGGCGCTGCTGTATTGTCAAGGCAATCCTACAGATGCTACTATCATCAACGCTGTCGAGGACCTCACATATGGAGGATGCGGTGCCCAAGCGAGAGAAAAGCAAACGACTCCAGGTCGTGATAACCGAGGAACAGGACTCGCTGCTGACCAAGACCGCTTATCAGCTCTCCAATCCCGAGCGGCTGGTGTCGAAGTCGGAAGTCGTCCGGCTCGGTATCGAAATGCTCAATCGCGCGGTGGAGACCGGAGAGATCGATCCGGCTCTGTTCAAGGCGATAGAGGAATCCTGAGCCGTCGCGGCTGGCATGTTCCATCCCGGCGAACTGATTGACGACCGCTACGACATCCTCGGCCCGTTGGGCCAGGGCGGGATGGCACAGGTTTTCAGGGCACGAGACAGGCATCTGGAGCGCGAAGTCGCTCTCAAGGTACTCCGGCCCCACCTGACCGAAACCGACAGCGAGCGTTTCCGGCGCGAGATCCAGGCACTGGCCCGATTCGGTCATCCCGGGATCGTCTCGATCTTCGACCTAGGGCTAGGCGACCATGTCTACTTCGCGATGGAGCTCATCGAGGGCGGGTCGTTCACCGACCTCGGTCCCCTCGAGCTCGACACCGAGGCGCTCGAAACGTTGCTGAACGCAGCGATCACGGTCGCCGAGGCGCTCGGCTACGTCCACCGGCTCGGAATGGTGCATCGCGACCTCACCCCACGCAATATCCTGCTAACGGCCCAGAACCACCCAAAGGTGATGGACTTCGGCCTGGTGCAACTCACCGAGACGAGCCGCCAGCTCACCCGAACGGGACTGACGCTGGGGACACCCCAGTACATGGCGCCGGAGCAAGCGCGCGGCGATATCACCGGCGCACATACCGATCTCTACGCCTTCGGAGCGGTTCTCTACCGGACGCTTACCGGGATCGCACCGTTTGACGCCGAGAACGATCAGGCCGTGCTGTACCAGCATGTCTACGGGCAGTTGACGCCGCCGCACGAGCTCAACCCGCAGATACCCGGTGAGCTTTCCGGCCTCATCACCGCCCTCCTCGCCAAGGATCCCGCGGGCAGGCCCGACTCCGCATCCGCCGTGGCCGACTCGCTGCGGGCGATGCTGGCCTCGATGTTGCTGCGAGGCACCCATCTGCCGAATGGCGGCCCCGGGCGCTGCGGCGTGTACGGTGCCGGTCCGGTCCAACCGCGCGCGCTCGAGCGGCGCTGGCAGGTTCAGTTGAGTGACGGGCCCCAGTGGCCGGCCGGAATTGGCGCCGCCGAGGGCTTCATCCTGGTCGGGTTGCGGAGCGACTGCACAGTGGTGCTGCGCACAGCCGACGGAGGCGTGGTCACGACCTTCGCGGCCGACGACGAGGTGAGCACGGCCCCCGTCTTCAGTGGCGGCCGGCTCTACATAACCAGCCGGGACGGCGGCCTGCAGGTGATCTCGTGGCCGACCGGCGAGCCTTTGTGGAGCGATCCGAACAGCGGGGTCGTCGGTTTGCTGCCGTATGGTGAAAGCCTGGTGGTCACCACCAACCGCGGGACGCTCGAGCGCTCGGTACCGGGCAAGAAGCCTCAGTGGCGCTACGAGGCAGGCAGCCCTGCCGCCACCGCACCGACGATTCATCGCGGCCAGATCGTTTTCGCCAGCAGCGACGGCTGGCTCCATGTGGTCGACGCCGGTAACGGCACGGGCCGCTTCAAGGTGGAGGTGGGTGGCGTTCTCGCTCCAGCTGTTGCGCATCGGGGCGTTCTGCTGCTGCCGGTGCGCGACGGCGAGTTGCACGCCTTCGATCTGCGTAGCCGGGAAGTGCTGTGGAGCTACGACATCGCCGGCGAGATCTACGGCTCACCGGCGGTGTGGAACGGGCGCGTATTTCTCTCTTCGTGGAATCGTACCCTGCGGTGCCTCTCGCTGCTTAACGGCGAAGACATCTGGGAGGCGGCTACCGACACCAGAGTGACTGCGTCGCCGGCGGTGGCCAGCGGTACCCTTTACCTGGCCACGGAGCACGGCGAACTGCTGGCCTACGATGCTCGCTCGGGGACCGAACTGTGGCGCGAACAGGTTTCGCACTCCCCCATCCAGGCCAGCCCGCTTCCCATCGGCGACACCCTGGTCGTGGCGGCTCTAGACGGGACGGTCAGCGCCTTCAGGTCCTGACCGGCAACCGGTGCGCCGCGCTCGCTGCCGGCGTCGCAGTTACCGAGCTACTCCGGCAGGTTCGACACCGTGAAGCGATCCTCGCGAGCAACCGTTCGACACCGCGTGGCGTTTCTCATGGCTCGCGACCGGCTCCGGCAGCCAGCGCCGTTTCCGCCTGGAGGGCCGCAAGGACTACCGCCTCGGAAGCGCGGTCAGCGGGCAGATCGGCCGTCGCATCCTCGAGCTCCGGATGCGGTGCCACGCGCCGGAACGCCTGGAGCGCGGTCGGCCAGTCGGCAAGCAAACCGCGCGCGCGGGCGCTTCCGGTCACATCGGCGTGCCGCTCTACCAATGCCCGAAGCAGAGAGCTGTCGACGCTGTGCTCGACCGCCTCGATGCCGACCATGCCTGAATTCAGCCGGCCGGCGAGCCTGGCCTCGGGATCGAAGACGTAGGCTACGCCCCCCGACATGCCCGCACCGAAGTTGCGGCCGGTGCCGCCGAGGATTACGGCCACGCCACCCGTCATGTATTCACAGCCGTGGTCGCCGCACCCCTCCACCACTGCAACCGCGCCCGAGTTGCGCACGCACAAGCGCTCGCCGGCAGCGCCGGCGGCGTACAGACTTCCGCCGGTGGCGCCGTACAGCACCGTGTTGCCAAGGATCACATGGCGGTGGGTCTCGAAGCGGCTACCCGGGGGCGGAGCGATCACGATCTCCCCGCCCGACATGCCCTTGCCCACGTAATCCTGGGCCTCGCCCTGCAGCCTCAGCCGCATACCTCGCACGGTGAACGCCCCGAAGCTCTGGCCGGCGGCCCCGGTGAGGGTGACGTCGATGGTTCCGGCGGGCAGGCCGTCCCGCCCATGCGCGCGGGCGATCTCACCGGAAAGCCTGGCGCCGACCGAGCGCTCCCTGTTGCTGATCGGGTAGCGGAGCGCGACATTGTCGCCGGAGCCGATGGCCCGTTCGCTGTCGCGCCACAGCGTCTCATCCAGCGGAGCAGCCGTTTCCGGCCGGTCGTTGCGAGCCTGTCCCGAGCGGCGCGCACGCGCACCGACCGGATCGGGATCGCGCAATACGGCTGTCAGGTCGAGGCGACCGACCTTCGGCAGCGCGACTTCGCGCTGCTCCAGCAGGTCCACCCTGCCGATGACCTGGTCCAGGCTGGTGAACCCCATCTCGGCGAGGATCATCCGTACCTGCTGAGCCAGGTAGACGAAGAAGTTGACGATGTGCTCCGGCTGCCCCTGGAACTTCTTGCGGAGCTCCGGATCCTGCGTCGCGATGCCGACCGGACAGGTGTTGAGGTGGCATTGCCGGATCAGGGCGCAGCCCGCCGCCACAAGAGCGGTGCTGCCGAAACCGAACTCCTCGGCGCCCAGCAACGCCCCGACCATCACGTCGCGGCCGGTCTTCATGCCGCCGTCGACCCGTAGCGTCACGCGTCCGCGCAGGTCGTTGGCCACCAGGACCTGCTGGGTCTCGGCCAGACCGAGCTCCCATGGAACTCCGGCATGCTTGACCGACGACAGCGGGCTGGCGCCGGTACCGCCGTCGTTACCGGAGATCTGGATGTTGTCGGCATAGCCCTTGACCACACCGGCGGCGATAGTGCCCACGCCGGAGGTCGAAACCAGCTTCACGCCTATCCGCGACTCGCGGCTCACCCGCTTGAGATCGTAGATGAGCTGGGCGAGGTCCTCGATCGAGTAGATGTCGTGGTGCGGCGGCGGGCTTATCAGGGTCACGCCCGGCACGCTGTGGCGTATGCCGGCGATCTCCGCGGACACCTTGAAGCCCGGGATCTGCCCGCCCTCGCCCGGCTTGGAACCCTGGGCCATCTTGATCTCGATCTCGCGGGCGTTTACCAGGTAATCGGCGGTAACGCCGAAACGGCCGGACGCTACCTGCTTGATAGCACTGTTGGCCCAGTCGCCCGCCTTGGGGTGCCAAGGGGCGTGAGACGCCTCCGGACGGTCGGCGTCGTACGGCCGAAACCGATCGGGGTCCTCGCCTCCTTCACCGGAGTTGCTCTTGGCGTTCAGTCGGTTCATGGCGATGGCCAGAGTCTCGTGCATCTCGCGCGACACGGAGCCGTGGCTCATCGCCTGGGTCGTGAAGCGGCGAACTATCGCTTCGACGGGCTCCACCTGTTCGAGTGGAATCGCTTTGGCCGCCTTGCGAACCTGCAGCAGGTCGCGCAGGTTGCACGGTGGACGCGTGTCCACCTCTCGGGTGTACTCCTCGTAAGCCTCGAAGCTCTCGGTGCGCACCGCCTTGTGCAGGTTCTTGAAGACCTTGGGGTTGAACGCGTGGTACTCGCCCGCCTTGCGAAACCGGTAGATTCCGCGGTCGACCAGCTCGGCGTGCTCGCCGAACGCCTCGCCGTGCAGGCGCAGCACGTCGGTGGCAAACGTATCCAGGCCGGCGCCGCCAATGCGACTGGTCGTTCCGTAGAAGTAGCGCTCGATGACATCCTGGTCGACGCCTACCGCTTCGAAAATCTGGGCGCCCCGGTAGGAGCTGATGGTGGAGATGCCCATCTTCGACATGATCTTCAGGAGGCCCTTCTCCACGGCCTGAACATAGTTGCTCACGGCGTCCTCGCCGGCGGCGACGCTCTCGTCCCGGCTCTTGCCGCTCAGTGAGCGCGCCGTGGCGAAAGCCAGGTAGGGGTGGACCAGCGCCGCTCCGTAACCGATCAGGCAGGCGTAGTGATGGTCTTCGCGAGGCTCTCCGGTGTCGCAGACGATTGCCGCCTTGGTGCGGCGACCGACCAACAGGAGGCGGTGGTGAACGGCGCCGACCGCCAGCAGCATCGGCACCGGCGCCCAGTCGGGACCTACTTCGCGGTCGGAGACTATCAGCACCGAAACGCCGCTCTCCACCTCTTCCTGAGCCTGGTCGGCCAACTCGTCGAGCGCCGCCTTGAGACCCTCGGGGCCATCTTCGACCCGGAACCGCGCTTGCAATGTGGCGCTTCCGAACGCCTGCTGCTCGCGAAGCCCACGAAGCTGACCGGCGTCGATGATCGGGGATTCGAACCGCATCACCCGCGCCGCTTCGGGCTCCTCCTCGAGCAAGGAAGCGCGCGGTCCCAGTACCGTCGCGAGCGACATGACCAGCCGCTCGCGCAGGGGATCGATCGGTGGGTTCGTCACCTGAGCGAAGCGTTGTTTGAAGTAGCGGTAGAGCTGCTGGGGTTGCTCCGAGAGCACGGCCAGGGGCGTGTCGTCGCCCATCGAGCCGACCGGCATGTCGGCGTGCCCGGCCATCGGTTCGAAGATCCGGTCGTAATCCTCTTTCGAGTAGCCGAAGAGCTTCTGGCTCCTGGTAAGAGCCTCCGGGTCGGGGAGCCGCCGGTCCAGCGGCTCATCGCGCCGCTCCGCCTGGACCTGGTAGCGCTCCACCCACTCTCGATAAGGTCGCCGGGTCGCGTAGCGCGCCTTGATTTCCTCGTTCCGGAGCAGCTTGCCCTCGAGGGTGTCGACGGCCAGCATGCGGCCCGGGCCGAGTCGGCCTTTCTCGATGATCTCGTCCTCCGGCAGCGGCACCAGGCCGGCTTCTGATCCCACCACCAGCAGACCGTCACGGCTGAGCCAGTAGCGCTGGGGTCTCAGGCCGTTGCGGTCGAGTCCGGCCACCGCGTAGCGGCCGTCGGTCAACGCCAGCGCGGCCGGGCCGTCCCACGGTTCCATCAGGGTGGCGTGGTAGCGGTAGAAGCCGGCCAACTCCTCGCTGGTGGCCGGATCCTGGTCGAACGCCTCGGGCACGAGCATCATCAGGGTATGGAGCACGTCGCGCCCCGACAGAGTCAGCAGTTCGAAGGCGTTGTCGAGGGCGGCCGAATCGCTGCCGCCGGCTTCGATCACCGGCAGGAGATCACGGACCTCGTTGCCCCAGACGTAGCTCGACATACGCGGCTCGCGTGCCTTCATGAAGTTGACGTTGCCCTGCAACGTGTTGATCTCGCCGTTGTGGGCCAGAAAGCGAAACGGTTGGGCCAGCGACCAGCGCGGCATGGTGTTCGTGCTGTAGCGCTGGTGGAACACGGCTATCGCCGTTTCGTAGTCGGGATCGGCCAGGTCGAGATAGAAGTTGGAGAGTTGATCGGCCACCATCAGCCCCTTGTAGGTGATGGTCCGGCTCGACAAAGAGGTAACGTAGGCGCGCCCCAGGCCGGCCTCCTCGAGACGCCTCTCGATGCGTTTGCGGGTCAGGTACAGGGTGCGTTCGAACGAGTCGTCCGACAGCCACTCCGGCTTGCCCAGCAGCACCTGGCGAATCACCGGACGACGCAGCCGGGCATCGTCTCCCAGGACGCTGTCATCGAGCGGCGGCACCCGCCACATCAACCTCTTCAGCGGAGAGCGCGCGATCTCGTCGCGAATGAGAGCGTAGACCTTCCTGAACGGCGAGTCGTTTGCCACGAAGAAGGTGCCCACGGCCAGGTCGCGATCGCGTTCGAGGTGTATCCCCTGAGCTTCGAGGTCACGACGAAACAGCCGGTGGGGGATCTGGGTCAGGACGCCAGCGCCGTCACCGGTTCGCCCATCGGCGCTGACCGCACCCCGATGGGCCAGATTGTGCAGCGCCCCGAGGGCGTGCACCAGCACGTCGTGGCTGCGACGACCGCTCACGTCGGCGATGAAGCCGACGCCGCAGGCGTCACGCTCTGACGGCCAGGCCAAACGAGTGAAGTCGGAGGTCCGTTGGACAAACTCGGGCATGTTCTCTCCCCTGAATGTGATCGAGGTCAGGGCCGGGGTCGGCCTGATAATGGTTCTGATTCTCGGACCGGCCCGGCCCGCTCCGCATGGCTCTGCATCAGGACGCATGTTTTAGGAATCGGAGCGCCGCGCCGCGCGGCCGTGGCGAGAATTATAGCGTCAGCGCCGACGACTGTCAAACTCGGCACTCCCACGAACTGCGCCGGAGGCGGGCTTTACATCCACTGTCACGGAGCGGATAGGCGACCGGAATCGTTCCACCGGCGGCATTGCGCCGTGGATGGCAAGGCACAGGGCCCCGCCGACTTCATATCTATGCAATGCCGTCGGCGATCCTGTCGGCGGGTGCGACCCCTTCCCGGGGCGCCGTGCCGTCTTTCAGCAGCTTGTATTCGATCGCGTCGAGCAGAGCTTCGTAGGAGGCATCGATGATGTCCGAGCTCGCTCCCACCGTACCCCAACTGTCGTGCCCATCGGTTATCTCCAACTGCACCCGAACCACCGCGGCAGTTCCGGTCTGGGTACCGTCGAGGACGCGCACCTTGTAATCGACCAGCCGCAGCTCTCCGACCGAGGGGTAAAACCGCGACAACGCCTTGGTGAGGGCACGGTCGAGGGCGTTTACCGGGCCGTGCCCCACGGACGCCGTGTGCTCGAGCACCCCGCCCACCTCCACCTTGATCACAGCCTGGCAACTCGGTTCGCTCTCCCCTTCCCGCTTGTCCATCAGTACCGAGAAGCCGTGCAGCGTGAAGTAGGGCCGGTAGTCACCACGAACCTTGCGCGACAGCAACTGAAACGACGCCTCGGCGCCCTCGAACGAGTAACCCCGGTGCTCCAGCTCCTTGAGCCGGGCCACCACCTCGCGGGTCGACGGGTCCATCGCTCCTATCGACTCGCCGAACTCGACCGATTTGGCCAGCACGTTCGCCCGGCCCGACAGCTCGGACAGCAGGATGCGCCGGCGGTTGCCTACCGCCTCCGGATCAATGTGCTCGTAGGTGTCCGGCCGCTTGTTGACCGCAGAGACGTGCACGCCGCCCTTGTGAGCGAACGCGGCGTCACCGACGAACGGGGCACGCACGTTCGGTGGCAGGTTGGCGCGCTCGTCGACGAACCGCGAAAGCTCGCGTAACGCCGTCATTGCCTGCGGTTGCGGGCGGTTGAGCTTGAGCGCCAGGTTCGGCAGCACCGAGATCAGATTGGCGTTGCCACAACGCTCTCCGTAGCCGTTGACGGTGCCCTGAACGTGGCCGACGCCGGCATCGACGGCAGCGAGCGTGTTGGCAACCGCCAACTCGCTGTCGTTGTGCGCGTGGATGCCGATGGGCAGCGGGAACAGTTCCCGAGCTTCGCGTACCAGCCGTTCGACGGTACCGGGCAAGGTCCCGCCGTTGGTGTCGCACAGAACCAGGGTATCTGCCCCACCCTCGAGTGCGGCCGAGAGCGTGGCCAATGCGTACGCGCTGTCGGCGGCGTAGCCGTCGAAGAAGTGCTCGGCGTCGTAGATCACCTCGCGGCCATGCGTCTTGAGAAGCTCCACCGAACGCCTGATCATGCTCAGGTTCTCGTCGAGTCCGGCGCCCAGCGCCTCGCTGACGTGAAGAGTCCACGCCTTGCCGAAAACGGTTACCACCGGCGTGCCGACAGCAAGCAGGGCTTGCAGGTTCTCGTCATCCTCCGCTTCCACCCCGCGCCGGCAGGTGGAGCCGAAGGCAGCCAGTCGTGCCTGCAGAAGGGGGACGTCCCGCATGCGCTCGAAGAACTCGATGTCCTTGGGGTTGGAACCGGGCCAACCGCCCTCTATCAGGTCCATGCCGAACGCGTCCAGCCGGCGGGCGATCGCCACCTTGTCCTCGCTGGTGAAGTTCACGCCTTCGGCCTGGGCGCCGTCGCGTAGCGTGGTGTCGTATATGCGCAGGGGCCCGTCGCTCATCGCCATACCTCGGCTCAGGGGGTGGATACTTTCGCTTCGCCCTGGGCCACGCCGGCCGCGAGCTTGTTGAGGACATCCACGTAGGCAAGGACGGACGCTTCGACGACATCGGTGGACAGGCCTCGCCCGTGAACCTGACGGCCGTCGCTGCTGACGCGTATCGAGACCTCGCCCAGGGCGTCCTTGCCGGCGCCGACGCTGCGGATCTCGTAGGCCTCCAACGCTACCGGGACCTGGCTGATTCTCTCGACGGCCTTGTAGGCGGCGTCGACTGGACCGTCACCGGTCGCGGCTTCCTCGTAGATGCCGGTGTCTGTCCGCAGGCGGACGGTGGCGACCGGGGTGAGGGCGGTTCCCGACTGGAACTGGACCGCCTGGAGCTGATAGGTCTGCGGGACCTTGGTGGTCTCGGCGTCGACGAGCGCACGAATGTCCTCGCTGGTCACCTTGCTCTTGCGGTCGCACAGATCCTTGAACTGCCGGAACAGCGAGTTCACCTGGTCATCGGCCAGCTTGGGATAGCCGAGCTCGTCGAGCGACTGCCGGAAAGCGCGCCGTCCGGAGTGCTTGCCCATAACCAGAACGCCGGCGTCCCGCCCGACCGACGCGGCGCTCATGATCTCGTAGGTCTCGACAGCCTTGATCACGCCGTCCTGGTGAATACCCGACTCGTGCGCGAAGGCGTTGTCGCCGACAACAGCCTTGTTGGGAGGCACCACCATGCCGGTGTACATGGCGACCAGGCGCGAGGTCCGGTAGATCTCGCGAGTCTTGATCGAAGTGGTGTGCTGCCAGAAGTCGCGGCGCGTGTGCAGCGCCATCACGATCTCCTCAAGCGATGCGTTGCCGGCCCGTTCGCCGATGCCGTTGACGGCGCACTCGATCTGCGTTGCGCCGCTCCTCACGCCGGCGAGGCTGTTGATGGCCGCGCAACCGAGGTCATCGTGGCAGTGAGTGCTCACGTCCACCCGCTCGATTCCCGGAACGCGTTCGCGAATGGTGCGCACGAGCTCGCCGTACTCCCACGGCATCATGTAGCCGACGGTGTCGGGGATGTTGATGGTCGTCGCGCCGGCCGCGATCGTCTCGGTGAAGATACGCACCAGGAACTCGGGATCGGACCTTCCCGCGTCCTCGGCACTGAATTCGACGTCGTCGACGAAAGTCCTGGCCAACTCCACCGCCTTCACGGCGCGCTCGACCACGGCATCCGGCGCGAGCTGCAACTTCTTCTCCATGTGGATGGAGCTGGTGGCGATGAAGGTGTGGATGCGCGGCCGGGCCGAGCCGGCCACGGCCTCGGCGGCCCGCTCGACGTCCGCCGCGTTCGCCCGAGCCAGTCCGGCCACTGTGACGCTGTCCGACTCCTCACCGATCGCGCGGGCGATCTCGCGCACCGCCTGGAAGTCGCCCTCGGACGCAACCGGGAAACCGGCTTCGATGACGTCGACCCCGAGCCTGGCCAATTGACGGGCGATCTCGGTCTTTTCCTTGGTGTTGAGCGCTACTCCGGGCGACTGCTCTCCGTCGCGGAGGGTGGTGTCGAAAATCTTAATGTGGGCCATCTGGCTGGCTCCCTTCAGGAAGGAACGGGTTCGGGACTATCTGCGGAGTGCGGAGGGCCTCGGCGGTAGTCGGTGGTGCGCACCGTACCGCCAGCGTCCCGCCGCCGAACCTCGCCTCGACCCGCTCGCCCTGTCCATGCTCACCCCAGATCGTTTCGCGCCTGCTCGGAAGGCGCGGCGATGAACGGCATCATCTTGCGCAGGCGCTTGCCGACCTGGGACACCAGGCTCGCCTCGGTGTTGCGCCGGCCGGTGCTGAGCATGGGCTGGCCCACCTGGTTCTCGAGCAGGAACTCCCGGGCGAAGGCGCCGCTCTTGATGTCGGCCAGCACCCGGCGCATCTCGGCGCGGGTCTCGTCGGTCACGATCCGCTTGCCGGTAGCGTAGTCACCGTACTCGGCCGTGTTCGACACCGAGTAGCGCATCCGCTCGAAGCCGCCCTCATAGATCAGGTCGACGATGAGCTTCATCTCGTGGACGCACTCGAAGTAGGCGACCTCCGGCTGGTAGCCCGCTTCCACCAGGGTCTCGAAACCGCTGCGCATGAGTTCGGTCACGCCGCCGCACAGCACGGCCTGCTCGCCGAACAGGTCGGTCTCGGTCTCCTCGGCGAAGGTCGTCTCGATCACGCCGCCGCGGGTGCCTCCTATGGCCTTCGCGTAGGCCAGCGCCCGTTCACGCACCCGACCGCTGGCGTCCTGATGGAGCGCCAGCAGGCAGGGCACTCCGGCCCCCTCGCTGTAGACGCGGCGCACCAGGTGCCCCGGGCCCTTGGGGGCCACCATGAACACATCCACGCCCTCGGGAGCCTTGACCTGGCCGAAGTGGACGTTGAACCCATGGGCGAAGGCCAGGGTGTTGCCCTGGTCGATATTGGGGGCGATGCTTTCGCGGTAGACACGTCCCTGAACCTCATCGGGGAGCAGGATCATCACGACGTCACCGGCCTTGGCGGCCTCGGCGACGTCCATCACCTTCAGGCCGGCGCTTTCGGCTTCGGCCCAGGACGCCGAGCCGGGCCGCAGCCCGACTATTACGTCGAGTCCCGATTCGCTGGCATTGAGGGCGTGGGCATGGCCTTGCGACCCGTAGCCGATCACGGCGATCGTCTGACCCTGGAGGTGTTCGAGGTTGGCGTCGGCGTCGTAATAGATGTTGGGCATGAGGGCTGGGTGTTTCCTTCCTGTTGCTGGCCGCGCTCTCGCGGCCCGGGCGGGTCGGGACGGACCGTTGGCAGGTCCGCCGTTGTCAAATTCGTACGAAGATCGTCAGGCGACCTTCTGGGCGGGGCGACGCACGCGGGCGTCGTTGCTGGAGCGTGAAAGTGCCACCCGTCCGGTGCGGGTCAGCTCGACGATCCCGAAGGGAAGCATCTGATCGATGAATGCGTTCATCTTGCTTTCGTCGCCGGTCACTTCGAACACCAGGGCGTCGCGGTGGACATCGATGATATGGGCACGAAAGTCCTGCGCGATCTGCCGGATCTCCACCCGGTCCTCGGGCGTCCTCACGGCGACCTTGACCAGCATCAGTTCGCGTTCCACGAAGGGCGCCTCGCTGTGGTCTATCACCTTGATCACGTCGATGAGCTTCTGCAACTGCTTCTCGACCTGTTCGACGGTGCCGTCCTCGCCGGTGACCACGAAGGTGGTGCGCGAGATGCCGGGCTCCTCCGTCTGAGCCACCGACAGGCTCTCGATGTTGAACGCCCGGCGTGCGAACAGGCCGGCGATCCTCACCAGAACCCCCGGCTGATCGCGCACGGTGACGCTCAGGATGTGCCGGTGAACCATCAGACCGTTACCTCGGTCCTCTTCGACGCTTCCGCTTTCTCCTCGTCCAAATCGGGCTCCTGATCGCCGATTATCATCTCGTCGACGCCGGCACCCGCGGGAATCATGGGGAATACCTTTTCCGACTCGTAGACCACGAAGTTCAGTACCGTCGGCCTGCGGGCGGCGATTGCGTCCGTCACTGCCTGTCGCGCCGATTCGCGATCGAAGATGTTGTGCCCCTCGATACCGTACGCCTCGGCCAGCTTGGCGAAGTCCGGGTTGCAGTCCGCCAGGAAAACCTCGCTGTAGCGCTGGGCGTGGAACATCTCCTGCCACTGGCGCACCATCCCCAGCATCCCGTTGTTGCAGATGGCCACGACTATCGGCAACTGATGCTTGTAGATGGTGGCGAGTTCCTGGATGTTCATCTGGATGCTGCCGTCTCCAGATACGACCACCACCGTCTCGTCGGGCCGTGCGAACGCAGCCCCGATGGCTGCCGGCAGGCCGAATCCCATGGTGCCCAGGCCGCCGGAGGTGATGAAGCTGCGCGGGCGGTTGGTGGTGAAGAGCCGGGCAGCGAACATCTGGTGCTGGCCAACGTCGGTCGTGACTATGCACTCGCCCTCGGCGGCGTCGCGCAGCATCTCGATGACTTCCTGGGACACCAGCGGCTTGTCGACCTTGTAGCGCTCCCGGTAGGAACCCTTCCACTCGTTGAGCTGCGCCCACCAATCGTCCCACTTGCCGGGGCCGACAAGCGGCTCGATCTCGTCGCCCAGCCGCGGCAAGACGTCTCGCAGGTCTCCTACCACCGGTACGTGTGCCTTGACCAGCTTGGAGATCTCGGCCGGATCGATGTCGATGTGAACCACGGTCGCATTGGGAGCGAAGCGGGAGATCTTGCCGGTGACCCGATCGTCGAAGCGCAGTCCAGCGCCTACTATCAGGTCGCAGTTGGTTATCGCCCGGTTGGCGGTGACCGTTCCGTGCATCCCCGGCATGCCCAGCGAGCTGGGGGCGCCGTATGGATATGCGCCGATGCCCATCAGCGTGCTGATCACCGGCAGGCCGGTACGTTCGGCGAAGGCCGCTACCTGTTCCGACGCTACCTGGGCGCCGCCTCCGACCATCAGGATCGGACGCTTCGCTTCGCTTATCGTCTTGGCGGCTCGGCGGATCTGACCGGCATGGCCGACCACCGTCGGTCGGTAACCGGGAAGGTCTATCTTCACCTGAAACGACCCCTCGAACGCCGCTTGCTGGACGTCCTTGGGGATATCTACCAGGACCGGGCCGGGGCGGCCGGTCGTGGCGATGTGGAAGGCCTCGGCTATCACCCGGGGGATGTCCTCGACCCGCTTCACCAGATAGTTGTGCTTGGTTACCGGCAGGGTTATGCCGTAGACGTCGGCCTCCTGGAAAGCGTCGGTGCCTATCAGGGCGGTGGCCACGTTGCCGGTTATCGCCACCACCGCCGAGGAATCCATCATCGCCGTCGCCAGCCCGGTAACGAGGTTCGTAGCGCCGGGACCGCTCGTCGCGAAGGTCACGCCGCAGCGGCCGGAGGCCCGGTAATAGGCGTCGGCCGCGTGGGCGGCCGCCTGCTCGTGACGCATCAGGATGTGGCGGATCGGCGAGTCGTATACGGCGTCGTAGATCGGCATGATGGCGCCACCCGGAAGTCCGAAGACGGTGTCGACTCCCTGGTGTTCGAGGGCGGTGAGCACGGCTGCCGCGCCGTTCATGTGGCGTTTACTCGCTGTCCCATTACTTCCTCCTGTGCACTTGCGCCGCCGGGCGGGGGCGGAAAAAGAAAAAACCCCGTCAACATCGGGTCGACGGGGTTTTTTCGTCGTATGGGCTTGCAACTAGACGACGGCACCCCTCAGCGAAAGACCTAGAATCACGATCGCCACCCGGCGCCCGGGACGCTGACCTACGTTGCTGTGAGGTACGCGCTTCACTGGCGCAGAGTATACGGGGTGCTAAGGTGACTGTCAAGCACGGTTTTCTCGGGGGGCTTTACCCTCGTGGCCCGACGCGGACCGGCGCGCTTTCGGTCGGTACGTCGGCGCGCGGCCGGCAGGTGGAAGTAAGGGCCGCCGGAAGGCGGCAGAAGTGATCGCCGGAAGGCGCGAGTGCGGCGAACTTCGTGGTCCCTTGCCAGGTTCCGCGGGCGAAGCTGCAGCATAATGCCTTCGATTGATCAGCGTCGCGCGTAGCTCTCTTGCGTCCAGTAGCCGAGGAGGTTGACGATCGAAACTCTCAGGGTATCCGGAACTTCCAGACCGAACTCGGTCGCCGGAGCTATAGCTGCCCTCCTGCGCAACGAGGGCGAGGTGGAGGTGCAGGCGATAGGTCCCCACGCGGTGAACCAGGCGGTAAAGGCGATCGCAATCGCTCGCAGTTATATCGAAGCGGACGGTCTGGACCTCACGACGCGCCCATCGTTCGTCAAGCTCGAGCTGCAGAGTGAGGAGCGCACGGCCGTGAGATTCGCGGTGAACCGGGTAGTGCTCCCGGAAGGCGCCGGTCCAGAAGCGCGCACTGCCGAAAGCTGAGGGGTCAGACCGGAAGGAAATCGCAACGGGGTGGTCGATTGCGATGACTCGCAGATGCTCCTGCCATGAAGTCGATCACCACGCTGCCATCTGGAATATTCCGTGTCTAGGAAATCTGAGTATAATGCTGTCAAGTTGGGGCAGACGAAGAGAGCCGCCCCCCCCGCCCGGACTCTCCATAGGAGGAGCGAGAGACAGTGTTGATGTACTACCTGATCGGAATCGTCGCATTCGCCGCGTCCATGTTGGTGCAGTGGTGGCTTCGCAACACCTACCGCATCTGGATGGCGCGCCCCAATGCCTCTGGGCTCACGGGGCGCGACGCCGCCTTGGCGATCCTCGACGCCAACGGCGTTACCGACGTGAAAGTCGAGATGGTGAAGGGAACTCTCACCGACCACTACGATCCCACCAGCAAGACCGTCCGGCTTTCGGAGGGCAACTTCGGCCGGGCAAGCGTGGCGGGCATGGCCGTGGCCGCTCACGAAGTCGGCCATGCGCTTCAGCACAATCTCGGGTATACCCCGCTGCAATGGCGTACCTCTTTGCTTCCGGTGGCCAGCATCGGTAGCCAGTGGGGTCCGATCCTGGCGATGATCGGCCTGTTCCTGACCGGTGGTCCCAATATCCTGCTGACCATAGGCATCTGGCTTTTCGCCGGAGCGGTGCTGTTCCACCTGGTAACCCTTCCTATCGAGTTCGACGCCAGCCGAAGGGCACTCAGTCAGCTCGACCGGCTCGGCATCGTCACCAGCCAGGATGCCGGCGGGGCTCGAGCCGTCCTCACCGCCGCGGCGATGACCTACGTAGCAGCGGCCGCGACCGCCATTACCTACCTGATCTACTTCATCATGGCCAGCCGGAGGTAGCCGCATCTCAGGGCCGCGAACCCTTGCAGTAGACGTCTTGCGCCGCGTTCATCGCGGCGCTTTTGCTGCGCCCTCGCTCTCGAGCGCCATGGACGGACTGGCGGAGGCCCGCGACCGGGGCCTGCTAACCGATCTCGTCTACGGGACCCTGCGTAATCAGTTGCTCCTGGACGCCTGCCTCGCCGGGCGTCTTCCGGCGCCGCAGCGCTTGCCGGAAGACGCCCGCAACGCATTGCGACTGGCAACCTACGAGCTGCTCATCCGGGGCACGCCGCCACACGCTGCGGTCGACGAGTGGGTCGAGGTGGTAAAGGCGTCGGCCCCACGGCTGGCCGGGCTCGCAAACGCGGTACTTCGGCGCGTCGAGGTTCCCGCGAACCTGCCGTGGGACGTGCTGCACTCGCTACCGGCGTGGCTCGCCGAGAGGCTGCGGGCGCTGCTCGGGGACGCCGCGGTCGAAGCCGCCGCGGGCATGCTGACGGCGGAGCCGCTGTGGTTGTCGAGCTTCGGCGAAGACGCGGCAAGGGTGCTGGTCGAAGACGGCTGCGAGGTCAGTGACGGACCTGTCACCGGCAGCCTGGCAGTACGAATTCCCCGGCCGCTGGCCACCTTGAACGCGTTTCGCAACGGCCTGGTGCAGCCGCAGAACCCGGCCTCACGGCTTTCGGCCACCCTTCTCGCCCCTGCCGCCGGTGAGCGGGTGCTGGACCTGGCGTCCGGCAACGGGATCAAGAGCGCTCAGTTGGCGTACATGGGGGCGCGCGTGACGGCGGTGGAGATCGACCGGCGCAAGGTCGAGCGGGCGGAGTCCAACCTTGCCAGGCTCGGCCTGGGCGTGGAGCATCTGGTAGCCGACCTGCGCCGTAAGCCCGATCTGCCGCCCGCGCTCAAGGTAATTCTCGACGCACCATGCAGCGGGACCGGAACGCTGCGCGGCAACCCCGAGATCAAGTTGCGCCTGCGGGAGCACGACATCGCAGAGCTGACCACCCTGCAGGCCGCGATGCTGGACACGGCGGCGGCGCTCACCTCGCCCGGTGGCACCCTGGTGTATTCGGTGTGCGCCCTGACCGCGGATGAAGGACCGGTACAGGTGGAGCGCTTTCTTGCGCGGCACGACGAATTCGAGCCGCTGTCAGTGGAACTTCCGCTGGAGCCACCGGCCGAGGGCAGTTCGAATCGACAGGTCAGCCTGAGCGCCGGTCCCGGCCGGGTGGTCCTGCCCATCTCCGGTCTCGATGGCTTCTTCATCGCGCG
>JBBDRK010000057.1:46164-57679 GCA_040905465.1 Trueperaceae bacterium
CTGCGGCGGTCCGACGAGTGAGCCGGGCGCTTGGGTCACACGCACTTGGTCCCTCAGGGACGTGGCGTCAGCCATCTTACGGTAGCCCTGTGGCCGACGGGGTTAACTAGGGCATGGATTGGGAACTTCCCGTCATAGCCTTACGAACCCAGGTCGTGCTCCCGCGGACCCTCGAAAACGTCGACGTCGGCCGGCCCAAGTCGAAGCGCGCGCTCGAAGAAGCGCAGGCCGCCGACAACCGTGTGCTGCTGGTGGTGCAACGAGAGCCGCGAATCGATGACCCGAGCGGGGAGCAGCTCTTCTCCGTCGGTACGCTGGCCGTCGTCAAGCAGGTGATTCGCCTGCCCGACGACACTCTCCAGGTACTGGTGGAAGGACGCGAACGGGCCTCGATCGACGCCTTCCTCCCCGGCGCTACCCTCCGGGCGCAGGTCACCACTATTCCGGAAACGCAGGGTGAGGCCGACGAAACCAGGACCGGCGCACTGATCGAGCAGGTCAAGTCGGCTTTCGCCGAGTACGCTCAGCAGAACAAGAACCTGCGGCTTGACTCGTTCCACCTGGAGAACCTGCGCGGGCTGAAGGAAGCGGGACCTCTGGCGGACGTGGTGGCCAAGTACGCCACCTGGGAAGTGGCCGACAAGCAGGCGGTTCTCGAAGAGGCCGACGCCGGCCGCCGGATCGAACTGGTGTTCGGATTCCTGTCGCGCGATCTCGAGCGCTTCGATACCGAGAAGCAGATCAGCGCACGGGTGAAGCAACAGATGGACTCCAATCAGCGCGAGTACTACCTTCGCGAGCAGATGAAGGCGATTCAGCGCGAACTCGGCAGCGACGAGGCTTCCGAGAGCGAGGACCTGCGCAAGCGGGTAGAAGAGAAGAACATGCCCGAAGCGGCACGCGAGCGGGCGCTCAAGGAGATCGAACGGCTCGAGAAGATGGCTGGCGGCTCGCCCGAAGCGACCGTGGTCCGCACCTACCTGGACGTGCTGCTCGACCTGCCGTGGAGCGAGGCCGACGACGAGCGTCTGGACATCGGTTACACCGAACAGGTGCTGAACGACGACCACTATGCGCTCGAGGAGCCCAAGGAGCGGATTCTCGAGTTCCTGGCGGTCCGTCAGCTGACGCGCGATGTCGAGGAGTCCCGCTACAAGGCACCGATACTGTGCCTGGTCGGTCCGCCCGGGGTGGGCAAGACGTCGCTGGGCAAGTCGATCGCCAGAAGCCTCAACCGCGAGTTCGTTCGGATGTCGCTCGGCGGCGTGCGAGACGAGGCCGAGATTCGCGGCCACCGCCGAACCTATATCGGCTCGCTTCCGGGCCGAATCGTGCAGGGCATGAAGACGGCCGGCAAGATCAATCCGGTCTTCCTGCTCGACGAGGTGGACAAGATGACCGCCGACTTCCGCGGCGATCCGTCGTCGGCTCTGCTAGAGGTGCTCGACCCGGAACAGAACGACACCTTCTCCGATCACTACCTCGAGATCCCCTACGACCTCTCCAAGGTCATGTTCATCACCACCGCCAACACCATGCAGACCATCCCGCGCCCACTCCTCGATCGCATGGAGGTCATCCAGATTCCGGGCTACACGCTCGACGAGAAGGTGCAGATCGCGCATCGCTACCGGGTACCGCAGCAACTGCGCGACCACGGCCTCGAGGGCAAGCTGGAGATCGACGACGCCGCGGTGCGCCGGATCATCACCGAGTACACCCGCGAGGCCGGAGTGCGAAACATGGACCGCATGATAGCCAAGGCGGCGCGCAAGTCGGCCAAGGAGTACCTGGGGCAGGCCTGGGATGAGACACGAACCATCGACAGCGACGCGGTCCGCGAACTGCTGGGAGTGCCGCCGTTTCGCGACGACAAGGCAGACAAGCAGCCGCAGATCGGGCTGTCGCACGGTCTCGCCTGGACCTCGGTCGGCGGGGTGACGCTCGACATCGAAGCCGTCTCGGTACCGGGCAAAGGCAAGGTCTCGTTGACCGGCCAGCTCGGTGAGGTGATGAAAGAGAGCGCCCAGGCCGGCATCGCCTACCTCCGGAATCACTCGTCACGATTCGGGCTCCCGGCGGACTTCCACGAGTCGCGTGACCTGCACGTGCACGTGCTGGAGGGCGCGACGCCCAAGGACGGTCCGTCGGCCGGTATCGCCATCGCCACGGCGGTGGTCAGTGCGCTGACGGGACATCCGCTCAGGGGCGACATCGCCATGACCGGCGAGATCACCTTGCGGGGCCGGGTGCTTCCCATCGGTGGCCTCAAGGAGAAGCTGCTGGCCGCGCATCAAGCGGGCATCAAGCAGGTGATCATCCCGGAAGCCAACGAAGCGAATCTCGAAGACGTACCCGAAGCGATCCTGAGCGAGTTGCGGGTCGTGCCGGTCAAGGAGTTCCACGAGGTGCTGTCGATCATGCTCCTCCCCGAGGAGGAGCGGGCGGCGTTCGTACCTCCGCAAAGCGAGGAAGGCGACGGCACCGCCCCTTCGGCCAGGGTCTGACGAGGGGGCTTCGAGGCTATCTGCATGGCCCGTTCGGCGCCGGTCCAGTCTGGACCGGCGCCCTACTCTTACTCGAAACCGCGCCCTTCCGTGGTTGGCTCAGCGCACGACCGGGCCGCTGGTCTGGAGGTCGTGCAGGCGGCGGTAGAGTCCACGCCGCTCCATCAGCTCGTGATGGGCACCGAGCTCCCGGACTCTGCCGTCTTCGACCACCACAATCGAGTCCGCATCGCGCACCGTCGACAACCGGTGGGCGATCACGATGCTGGTAAGTTCTCGCTGCTGGGAGAAGTAACCGGCCAGGGCATCCTGAATTACCGCTTCCGACTCGCTGTCGAGATTGGAGGTTGCCTCGTCCAACACCAGGATCGACGCTCCCTTGAGTATCGCGCGTGCTATCGCGATGCGCTGCTTCTGTCCGCCCGAGAGCTTGACTCCCCGCTCGCCGACCTCGGTGTCGTAACCGCTGGGCAGGGCTTCTATGAACCTCGCCGCGTTTGCGAGTTCGGCCGCCCGCCTAACATCGCCGACGGTCGCGTTCGGGCGGGCGTAACCGATGTTCTCGCGCACACTGCCGGAGAACAGCGTCGGGTCCTGCGGCACCACCGCTACCGCGCCTCTGACCGCCACCAGTAGGTACTCCCGCAGGTCACGGCCGGCCACGTTTATCGAGCCTTCCTGGGGATCGTAGAGGCGAGACAGCAGGGTCGCCACGGTAGTCTTCCCTGCTCCCGAAGGCCCGACCAGCGCAACCGTGCTGCCAGCCGGCACCCGCATGTCGAGTCCGTCGAGCGCCCATGCCGAAGTTCCCGGGTAACGAAAGCGCACACCGCGGAACTCGATGTCGCCGCCGACGAACACTTCCGCTTCTCCGCCCGCTTCGACCGGCTCGTCGAGCAAGTCGTCGACGCGATCGAGAGCGGCCACTCCCGCCTGCAGGACATTGTTGAAGTTCAGCACCAGCCGCACCGGACCTACCAGGTTGTTGAGGTATAGCAGGAACGCGGTCAGCTCTCCGGTAGTCAGGCCCGCCGTCTCGCCGCCGGTTCGGTTGGCGATGAGCCAGCCGCCGACCAGCACCAGCGCGGCAACACCGAGCTCGGATGAGATGCCGATGCCTGCCTGCATGAAACCTACCTGGCGGCGCCGCTTGAGGTTGAGCGCCCGGTAGCTCTCGCTCTCCGCCTCGAAACGTCGATACTCACCCGGCTCGCCGGTGAACATCTTCACCACCGCTATATTGCCGATGGCCTCGGCCGCCACGGCCGTCATCTCGCCCACCCTGCCCCGTACCTGACGCGCCAGGCGCCTCAACGGGCCCTGGAACCAGATGGTGAAGAAGGCCATGACAGCCACGATCAGCAGGCTGATGAGCGCCAGGAGCCAGTTCATCACGAAGAGGATCACTGTGACGACGACGATGCTGAAGAGCTGACCGACGATCCGGGTGGCTCCCGCCTGAATCATCGCCTCCAACGCATTGACGTCCGACACGACTCGCGACACCAGTGATCCGGAACGCTCCGACGTGAAGCGGGTCATGGGCAGGTTCAGGAGGTGGCGATAGGCACGGGCCCGGATGTCCCGGATCACCCGTTGGGTGAAGTCGTAGCTGAGGTACATCGCGGCGAATGCGAGCGCCTCGTTCACCAGGTAGAAGGCGAGCATGGCGGCGCCGGTGAGCAGGAAGAGGCCCAGGCGGCCGTCCGGAATGACCGTGTCGATAACGAACCGGACGAACTGAGGCGTGACCTGGGCGAGGGCTGCCGATAGGGCGATCAACAACGACAGGCCGATGACGGCCGAGCGATACGGCCGGATCAACCGGACCAGGGCAGGAAGGGCGTCGGACGGCGCGGGCGTGCTCACCCTACCGGAACGTAGCACCGGATTACCTCGGCGCTCCCCTCCAGCAGGTATTCGCCGAGCGTTGCCGGCAGTACTACCGACGTACCGGCGGTCAAAACCAGCTCGGCGCTGCTGCAGGAGAGCCGGACCGTGCCGCGAGTGACAGTCAGGAGTTCGAGCGAGGCCGGACTCGTGGTAAGCCGTGCCCTGACGTCCGGCTCTACCGCCTCCATCGCGAAGTGCCGGCTCTCGACCAGGAGGCGACGTCCGTGGCCGAGTTCGAGCTGTGCGACCTTGGCCAGGCTGCCGGCTTCCAGGTTAGCTACCTCCAGCGCCTGATCGAGGTGGAGCGGGCGTTCCAGGCCGTCGACCCCGCGCCTGCCGTAGTCGTAGAGCCGATAGGTGAGGTCGCTGGCTTGCTGTATCTCGAACAGGAACAGTCCTGTTCCGATGGCGTGCACGGTTCCCTCTGGGTTGTAGATCACATCGCCGGGCGCTACCGCTATCCGGTTGACGTAGTCCTCCAGCTCACCGGCTGCGACCGCCCGGCGCACGGTTGCCGGAGTCATCCTCTCCTTGAAGCCCCAGACGATCTCGGCTCCGGGAGCCGCGTCGAGTATGTACCAGGCCTCGGCCTTTCCAAGATGGCCGCTTGCCGCCTCGCGAGTCAACGCGTATTCGTTGTCGGGATGGACCTGAATCGACAGCGGCTGGCCGGCGTCGATGAACTTCGCCAACAGCGGAATCGAGGAGCCGTAGCGCGCGAAACTGGCCGTGCCCAGGAACGAAGCGCCGTTGGCGGCCGCTACCTGGCGCAGCGTCTGTTGGGCGAAAGGCCCATTCAGTACCTTGTTCTCGGCGTACACCTGCCAGGCCTCGGCAATCGGCTCCTGGGCGTCGTTCCCGTCCGATTCTTCGATCCCCAGGAATCCGGCCAGCCGGTTGCCGCCCCATAGGCGTCGGCTCAACCGCCGTTCGACCAGAAGTGGATAAGATTCGGTCATGCCCTGTTCCTTCCGTATTGCAACGCGTCAGTGTCCTTCGCTGTCGCTGCTCATCAGGCTCCCGCGGCATTGCTTGCGTGCCGACACACGCCTCGAGCTGGAGCCGGACCGAGCGCTTCCACACCACAGCGCCCCCATCTGCGGCTAGCATATGGTTGATAGCCCATATGATTGATGCCCTCACCACCTTCATCAACAGCGCCGGCTGGCTGGCGCCGCTCTACTATGTCTTTTCGTTCGTACTCACTGCGCTCCTGCCGGTCGTTCCGACGCCACTCGTCGCGGCCCTGGGCGGCACCGTCTTCGGATACGGTCCAGCCGTCGTATACGGAATCTTCGGACTGGGACTCGGTGCTCTCGTCAGCCTGACGCTGGCCCGCGCTGTGGGCCGCCCGCTCCTGCGCCGGATGGTGAAGCCCGAGGTGTGGGTTGCCTGGGAGCAGCTTCTCGGGATCCGGTCGGTGGCTGTCTGGGGCCTGATCTTCCTGGTGCTGAACCTGGACTTTGCCGTTACCATTGCCGGGCTGACCACCCTTCCCATCCTCCACTTGTGGGTCGCGGCGATGATCGCCCGCGTTCCCTGGCTGCTGGCGAGCGCCTGGTTCGGCGATGCGGTCCTGGTCAACGACGGCGTGGTGCTGATGATAGGCCTGCTCATGATTCCCGGCGTCTACCTGCTGGGCCGGCTCCGGAATCTGGTGCAGGCTTGGTTGATCAGCCTCAGCCCCGATGCGGCCACGGCAACGGTCGCGAGCGAGGTCTCACAGGTTGCGCAGCCGCGGATCGAGGATGTCACGGATGGCGTCCCCGAGAAGGTTGAAGCCCACCACTGACAGGAAAATCGCGAATCCCGGGAAGATCGACATCCATGGCGCCCGCAGGAACTGCGAGAATCCGTCTCGGATCATCAAGCCCCACTCGGGAACGGGCGGCTGGGCGCCGAGACCGAGGAATCCCAGTGCCGCCACGTCGAGAATGGCCACGCCGATCGACAGCGTCAACTGCACGATGAGCGGAGAAAGGCTGTTGGGGAGGACATGGCGAAAGATCACCCGGCGCGCCGGCGCACCCAATGCCCGGGCCGACTGGACGTATTCGCTCTCCTTTATCGACAACACCACCGAGCGCGTGAGCCGCATGTAGATCGGGATCTGGGTGATGCTGATGGCGATCAGCGCGTTCGTGAGACTGGGACCAAGGGTGGCGACGATGGCGATCGCCAGCAGGATCCCGGGAAACGCCAGGAGAATGTCGATGACCCACACCGCCAGCGTATCCGTCCAGCCGCCGGCGTAGCCCGCGATCAAACCCATGATCGTGCCGATGATTACCGAGATGCTGACGGCCAGCAAACCGACGCGGAGACTGATTCTCCCGCCATACCAGACGCGGGTCAGCATGTCCCGTCCGAGTTCGTCGGTCCCGAACCAGTGCTCTGCCGACGGGGGGTTGAGGCGCTCCCTGAGGTTTCGGTCACGCGCGGGGTCGTAGGGGTTCAGCAACGGCGCGAGAACCGAGGCGAGCGCGAAGAAGACTATGATCCCGAGACCCAACAGGCCCGTGGGGTGGCGGAAGAACCGGCGGAGGGCGATTCGGCTTTGGGAGCGGCCACGATCTAGTCGCTCAGGGTGTTCCGCAACGGTATCGCTCATACAGGGCCTATCATTCGTACTGAATCCGCGGATCGATGAGTCCGTAGGAGAGGTCTACTATGAGGTTCACTATCACGAACACGAACGCCACGAAGAGTACTCCGCCCTGAATTATTGGGTAGTCGCGAGATGCGATGGCGTTGTAGACCCAACGCCCGATTCCCGGCCAACTGAATACCGTCTCCGTGAGGATGGCGCCCGACAGCAAGGTGCCGAACGACAGCCCGATGACGGTAACCACAGGTAAAAGTGCGTTGCGGAGCGCGTGTTTTCGTACGACGATCGCTTCCACCAGCCCTTTCGACCGGGCGGTACGAACGTAGTCCTGCCCCAGAACTTCGAGCATGGAGGACCGGGTCATCCGCACGACGATGGCCAATGGAATGGTTCCCAGTGCGACAGCGGGCAGGATCAGGTGCCGAACGGCGTCCCGCGCGACTACCCAGTTGCCCCGCAACACTGCGTCCAGGACGTAAAACCCGGTGATCGGATCGAAGTTCAGCGACGGCGACAGCCGGTGCGACGGCGGCAACCAGTGGAGGTTGACGGCGAAGATGTAGATGAGGATGATCGCCAGCCAGAAGACGGGGAAAGACACACCGGAGAGGGCGATAGTCATCACCGCGGTGTCCGCGGCAGTACCGCGCCTGAGTGCTGCCCATACTCCGGCTGGGATGCCGATGGCGATGGCGAACAGCATGGCGAACAGCGTCAGTTCGACCGTTGCGGGAAACCGCACGGTCAGGCTCTGGGCGACCGGGATTCGGCTGTAGATGCTGCGTCCCAGGTCTCCGCGCAATAGGCCGGCCATGTAACCGAAGTACTGAGAGTCCAGCAGATCGGTCGGCCGACCGCTTTCACGCACCGCCGCCAGGTTCAGCCACAGCGGCCTGTTGAGCCCGAGGTCCTCGCGCAACCTCTCACGCAGTTCGGGGGACGACCGTTGGCCGAGCATCGCAACGGCGGGATCACCGGGAATGACCCGGGTAATCGCGAATATAAGTAGAGTCACGCCGATGAGAACCGGGATGAGTCCCAGCACCCTCCGGACGACATATCCGGTCAACTCAATCTCACTCCCGATAGACGCGCTCGTTCGAGCGCTGGGTCGGATAACGAGCAGTGCACTCGTTCATGCAAACAGAATTCAAGCAGAAAAATATCGGCAACCCTACCCGACTCGCGCAGCCGCTCGGGTAGGGCGAATGCCTCGTGCCGGCAGTCGGGGCATGCGCAGGGCAGGAAGGCGAGCAGGGGCCATGCCCCTGCTCGCCTCATGCTTGCTATTCGGCTTTGGTGACTCCGTGCAGGCTCACGGAGCTGTAGCCCAGTGGGCTCATGACCCAGCCGTCTATGTTGGAGCGAACCGCGTTGAGCGAGCGGTTGTGCGCCATGGGGATCGAGGCTGCTTCCTCGGCCACGTTGTTCACCGCCTGCTGATACAGCTCGGTGCGCTCGTCCTGGTCCGCGATCTGGCGGGCCTGACCGAGGGCGTCGACCGTTTCCGGGCTGTCCCAACCCAGTTGCTCCGGGGCGCCCGGACCGAAGAACGTCGTCAGGAAGTTGTCCGGATCCGCGTAATCGGCATTCCAGCCGAGCATGTACATCGGGAACTTGCCCGTGGTGTAGTCCGCCAGGTAGGTAGTCCAGTCCTCGGTCATCAATTGGGCATCGATGCCGACGTCGGCCAGATAGCTGGCCATGGTCTCGGCGATCGGCTGCGGCGCCGGGTAGTACGGCCGACTCACCGGCATGTACCACAGTTCGGTCGAGAATCCGTCGGGATAGCCGGCCTCGGCCAACAGCTCACGAGCGCGTTCCGGGTCGTAGTCGTACGGCCATTCCATGCCGTGACCGAAGAGGCTCGGCGGCAGGTGATCCTGGGCTACGACACCGAGGCCCTGGTAGAAGGCTTCGACGATGGCTTCGCGGTCGATCGCGTGAGCGATCGCCTGGCGAACCAGGACGTCGCCGAGCGGTTCGTTGTCCTGATGCATGGCCAGGTAGCCGACGTTGAGCTCGGCTTCGGCGGTCACGACCTCGAGGTTCGAGTCGTTCTCGACCGTCTGGAGGTCGTCGGCGGCAAGCAGTACCGCGATATCGATCGAGCCGGCCTGAAGCTCGGCCAGTCGCGCGGTCGGTTCGGTGATCGCCCGGAACACTACCCGGTCGACCTGAGCCGGACCGTTCCAGTAGTCGTCGTTCCGTTCCACCGTTACACCTTCACCCTCGCGCCATTCCACGAAGCTGAACGGCCCGGTTCCCACGCTGCCGACGCCGGGCGTGCCGTAGTCGGCGCCTGCCTCGCGTACCGCGGTTGGGCTGTCCATCTGGAAGTAGATGGCGGCCATCAGGGTCGGCAGGAAGGGCATGGGCTGGGTCATGCGGAATTCGACCGTGTGATCATCGACCACTGCGACCTCGTCCAGTACGCTGCCTTCGCCCTTGGGCCCACCGAATACCCAGCCCCAGGGCACATAGGTCTTGCCCTGGTCACGGAAGCTGGCCTCGTGCGCCGGGTCGTTCCAGCGGTCGAAGTTGAACTTCACCGCTTCGGCGTTGAACGGAGTGCCGTCCTGGAAGTTCACGCCTTCACGCAGGGTGAACGTCCAGACTGAGCCGTCCTCGTTCGTCTCCCACTCAGTTGCGAGCGCAGGAACGAGATCGGTACGCCCGGGTGCGAAGAAGACCAGGGGTTCGGTGATCTGGGCAGAGACGACCAGCGAGTTGCCGTCCTGCGAATCGGCCGAGTCCAGGCTCGACGGTTCGCCGCTCACGCCATAGACGAGAGTCTGTGCTCCCACCAGGCCCGCCACGGCAAGTAGCGACAACGCAACAAATAGCCTTTTCATCAGCACCTCCAGTTGAAACTGCTCAGGCACGAGAGGTCCACAGGAGTGACAAATCCGCTTTGCCTGAGCTTTGGCTCATGCTAGCACAACCGACTAACGCGAGTTTGCGACCTCTGGGGCGGCCGACTCGAGCCTGCCGCCGGTCAATCGGTAACGGCTGTCCACATCGGTCACCAGTCCTTCGTCGTGAGTGACCATCAGGACCGCCGTGCTTCGCTCTCGGGCGAGCGAGACCAGCAGGTGGTAGACGTTCCTGGCGTTCTCGCGGTCGAGGCTGCCGGTGGGCTCGTCTGCCAGGATCACCTTGGGGTTGCCGTAGAGAGCACGTGCCACGGCCACGCGCTGCCTTTCGCCGCCGGAAAGCAACCTCGGCAGATAGCTGGACCGGTGGGTGAGCCCGACGCTCTCGAGCAGTCGCCTGCCCTGGGCCCGGTCGAGCCGGCCATGGATCCGGCCCGGCAGCGTCACGTTGTCGAGAGCGTCCATGTCTTCCAGCAGGTAGTGCTGCTGGAAGACCAGGCCAAGAGTTTCCGAGCGCCGCGCCGGCAGCGCCTGTGGCCGGTGCTCGTGAACCGGGAAGTCACCCCAGTAGATCTCGCCGTCGGTAGGGGTATCGAGCCCGGCCAGGAGATGCAACAGCGTGCTCTTGCCGGAGCCGGAAGGTCCGAGGATGGCTGCTACCTCGCCCTCCTTGAGCTCCAGGTCGACGCCGCGCAAGACCTGGACGCGCTCCTCGCCCGCAACGAACGAGCGGGCCAGCGAATCGCAGGACAGAACGGGGGCCATGCGCGTACTATAACGCTGCGGGCCTATGTTACTCTGGCCCCATTCCGAAGCTGATCGCTAACAGGTGGGGTGTATGGTCGACATGAAGGAATTCCTGAGAAACGTGCCACTCTTCGCAGATGCGCCGGAGCGTGCCCTGGAGATCGCGGCCGGAGCGATGCAGCGCCGGACCTACGAAGCGCAGACGACCGTGTTCCAGGAAGGGGACGTGGGCGAGGCGCTCTACGTTCTGGGAACCGGACTGGTCAAGCTCTCCAAGATCGACCTGGGCGGGCACGAGAAGACCCTGGCAATACTGCAGCCACCTGAGTTCTTCGGCGAGATGGCGCTGCTCGGCGAGCCGGCTCGCAGTGCTACTGCGATGACACTGAGTGAGGTCGAAGCGTATCTGCTGTTCAACGACGACTTCCGCAAGCTGATGGAGCAGTACCCGACGATTAGCCTCAATCTGACCGCGACGCTCGCCCGGCGGCTGCGCGGCATGGACGACGAGGCCCAGATTCTCTCGTACAAGGACGCCCAGGGGCGGGTCTCCTACGTTCTACTGCGGCTCTACCGGGCAGGAGTTATCGACCTGGCCGAAGGTGGCAATGCCCTGGTTCGGCTGACGCATCAGGAGCTGGCCAATCTTGCCGGCACCAGCCGTGAAACGGTAACGCGAGCGCTGAAGGCACTCGAGGGCGAAAAGGTGATCAAGACGCGGCCCAAGGAGATAATCATCTCCGATCCCCAGGGCCTCGAGGAGATCCTGCACGGCATACGCTAGGCGAAATCCGTCCGGCTGAGGCGCTCGCCGGAAACGGCACCCAGCGCGGCACCAGTAGCGGCATCGAGCCGCCGTCCCATGCCCTGTCAGACAGCCCGGA
>JBBDRK010000057.1:57779-91407 GCA_040905465.1 Trueperaceae bacterium
AGCCCGGATCCATGCGAACGGCGGTACTAGCCGCCCGCCGGCCTGACTTCCACTCCGTGCTTGCGCAGGCGCTCCACGAGACGATCGCGGACGTCCGGCCACTGCTGGTCGACGATCGAGTAGACCACCGTGTCGCGGATGTAGCCGTCTTTGCTGATCATGTGGCGCCTCAGGTCGCCTTCGTATACCGCGCCCAGGGCCTCGATGGCTCGCTGCGAGCGAACGTTGCGCTTGTCGGTGTGGATCTGCACCCGCACGAAACCCAGCGTCTGGAACGCCAGCGTCAGTATCAGCAATTTGCTATCGACATTGACGCCGGTACGATGCAGATCGGGGTGGAACCAGGTATAGCCGAGCTCGCAGTTGCGGTGCTGCCAGCGGATGTCCGCCAGCCGGGTAGAACCTATTACCTCGTTGCCAGGCATCTTGAGGATGGCGAACGGGTAAGCATGCCCGGACTCGCGCTCGGCGAACGCGGTGCTGAAGTAGCCTTCCGCCTGCTCGTCGGTTACCGGGGTAGAGGTGAAGCGGTACTCGTCGGGCGTGGCGCGGCTGATGCGCAGCAGCGGTTCGATGTGCTCTTCGGCCAGAGGCACCAGGCGTACCAGGCGGCCTTCGAGCAGGGTCGGGTGCGGGACGCGGTTCGGGTATCCGGGAGCAGCGGCGTGCCTCTCGCTCACGGCCTGGAGGTCGCACCCGCCCTCGGCACGAAGTCGAGGGCGTCCAGATCGAGCTCGACGGGCACGATCTCGGCATGGTCGACCAGGCGCTCCATGCCGGCCAGGGCGCTGATAACCACTGCGTGCGTGACCACGATCATGCTGTTCATATGGCGGTAGCGATTCAGCACCGACACCACCCGCTGTCGCACCTCATCCAGACTCTCCCAAGGGACATCGCCCGCTTCGAGGCTTCCCTGCATCTGGCGCCTTAGCTGCTCGTTGGCACGGTGCAGGAGCCGTGGATCGAGATCCGCCAACGAGTCCTTCTGAGGGAGCCATTCGTGCAGATCGTACTCGACATAGAGAGGTTTGTTCAATTCCCGGCTCAACCTGGCGGCCGACTCCAACGCCCGGGCGTACGACGAGCAGACGATGGCCTGCGCTTCCTGCAGCCGATAGTCGCGCGCGATGGTGTCGATCTGGAGCCGGCCCAAGGGTGTCAACGGAGCGAACGAGGTGGCCCAGCCTCTTACTCCGCGCGACTCTACCAACCGATAATCCGTATCGCCGTGGCGAACGAAGAACAGGTTCACCGAAGCCGCTCGCGTTTTACCGGCGACCCGCACGAGTTCCCTCTCCTGGGCGCGTTCAGCGGTCGGCGCACGAGGTGAACGAAGGCTGACTGCATCGAGATCTCCCAATCCCCATATCCGCTCCCCCTTATGCGCCCAACACTAGCAAGGGTGCGACGGGAACGCCTGTTCGAAGTTTTACTCAACTGCGCCGTGAGCGCTGGGGCCGGCGGACCGCCGCGAGCCATTGGGTACACTGGAGTCGAACGACCGATCGGGCGAGTGGTTCCGCTGATGGCGGCGGTGCTGCGCCCGGTCCGAGGTGAGGATTGGTGTTGGACACTCTCTACCGACGGACGATTCTGGGACTGGCAGGATCGCCCCCGATCGAGGGCTTCCTGCGGGAGCGGGGCATGCGCCTGGGGGTAGGACGGTTCGTGGCGGGCGAAGCCCTGGAGCAGGCGATCGAGGCGGCGAAGCGGCTCGAGTCGTCGGGCATGCTGGTGATCCTGGATCTGCTGGGCGAGTTCGTCGCCAGCGCGGCCGGTACCGAAGCGACGACGAAGGAGATCTTGGACGGCCTCACCGGCCTTTCCGCCGAGACGGAGTCGCCGGCGATGAGCGTCAAGCCGACTCAACTGGGACTGGAGATCGACTTCGAGCTGGCGCTCGACAACGCCCGACGGGTGGCGCAGTGCGCTCGAGCCGTCGGAGCCGAAGTCTGCTTCGATATGGAGAGCCATGCGTACGTCGACGGCTCCCTGCGGCTGTACCGCTCACTCCACGACGAGGGTTACCGGAACCTCAGCACCGTATTGCAGAGTTACCTGAAGCGTTCGCTGGACGACCTGGACGCCCTGCTAAGACTGGAACCGCGCCCAACGCTGAGGATAGTAAAAGGGGCCTACCGTGAACCGGCCGAGCTTGCATTCCAGGACAAGGCGAAGGTCGACGAACGCTTCCGCCAAATGGTCTACACGGTGCTGGAGGCCGGTGGTAAGGCGAACATCGCCACCCACGACGAACGAATACTCCGGGAAGCTGCAGCCTTCCTGCAGGGGTCGGGGTTGGGGCAGGACCGCTACGAGTTTCAACTGCTCTACGGGGTGAAACCCGCCCTGCAACGGTCGTTGCGCGAGGCCGGCCACCCGGTGCGCGTCTACGTGCCGTACGGTAACGACTGGTACGGCTATTTCAGCCGACGGCTGGCAGAGAGGCCGGCAAACCTCGGCTTCGTCGTGCGCGGCCTGTTCGGTTGACGACCCAGCCTCGCCGCCGGGGGCAACAATCACGTACAGGAGGAAAGATGATAGACGTCTTCGAACCGTATCGCAATGAACCGTTCACCGATTTCGGACTCGAGTCCGAAATCGCCAGATACAAAGAGGCGCTCGAGTCGGTCCGTGGCCGATTGGGAGCCGAATATCCCCTTATCATCGGCGGAGAGCGGGTCGAAACCGGTGACTTGCTGGTCTCAGTCGACCCTTGCCGCCCGGACCAGGTGGTGGGACGTACCGCCAAGGGGCGCAAGCCCGAAATCGAGCGGGCGATGGCCGCCGCTCAGGGCGCTTTCGAAGGCTGGTCGCGACTCCCGATGGAGCATCGAGCACGCTGCCTGGTGAAGCTGGCCGCGGTGATGAGGCGGCGCAAGTTCGAACTGAGCGCCTGGGAGACGTTCGAGGCGGGGAAGAACTGGCGCGAAGCTGACGCCGACGTGGCCGAGGCTATCGACTTCTGCGAGTACTACGCTCGCGAGGCCCTGCGTCTGGCGTCGCCTCTGAGGACCCATGACTATCCGGGGGAGGAGAACACCACGTTCCTCTTTCCCATGGGCGTAGGGGTGGTCATACCGCCGTGGAACTTCCTGCTGGCGATATTGGTGGGCACGACGGTCGGGCCGGTGGCCGTGGGCAACACGGTCGTCGTCAAACCGTCGCCCAATACGCCGATCATCGCTCAGCAGTTCATGGCTTGCGTCGAAGAGGCGGGATTTCCGCCTGGCGTCATCAACTTGCTGACAGGCGACGACGCCGACCTCGGCGACGCCCTGGTCGACCACGCCTCCACTCGCTTCATCAACTTTACCGGCTCGCTCCGCACCGGCATGAGGATCCACGAGCGAGCAGTGAAACTGCAGCCGGGTCAGAAGTTCATCAAGAAGGTGTACACCGAGATGGGCGGCAAGGACGCCATGATAGTCGACGAGACGGCGGACCTCGACCTTGCCGCCGAGGCCGCGGTTGCATCGGGGTTCGGATTCCAGGGTCAGAAGTGTTCGGCGATGAGCAGGCTGATCGTGGTCGACGACGTCTACGATGAAATGGTCGAGCGGGTCCTGGCCGGCGTTGATCGATTGTCGGTCGGCCCGGCCGAGGAGAATCACGACGTCGCCGCGGTAATCAACGAGCGACAGTACAGCAACATCCTCGAGCACATCGAGTCGGGCAAGCAGCAAGGGGAGATCAAAGCCGGAGGAGGAAAGGCCGAGCGCGCGGGCGGTGGTTACTTCATCGAGCCGACTGTGTTCATAAACGTTCCGCCGGACGCGACTATCGCATGTCAGGAGATTTTCGGACCGGTCGTGTCGGTGGTGCGGGCGCGCGACTTCGATCACGCCCTGGCGATAGCGAACAGCCTCGAGTACGCGCTGACGGCGGGCGTCTGCAGTCGTGATCGGTCCCGGCTCGAGCGGGCACGGCACGAACTGGAGGCGGGGAATATCTACTTCAACCGGAAGATCAGCGGAGCCCTGGTCGGCGTCCAGCCTTTCGGCGGTTTCAAGCTCTCCGGCGACAACGCCAAGGCCGGCGGGCCCGACTACCTACGGCTCTTCATGTTGGCCAAGACGGTGACCGAGCGCTTCTGAAGCTGTCGCACCGGTCCCTCCCGAGCACACAGCGAAGTTCCGCTGCCCGGCGCGAGCCGCTGCAGCGGAACTCGACTGCACGTGTCAGTGGTACGGTTCCAGCTGACCACCGTTCTGCCCGACATGGCCGGTACCGGTAGCGTTGGGCATCTCCTTCGCGAGCGTGAACAGGAAGGTGGCGCCTTTGCCGACGTCACCCTCGGCCCACACCTTGCCGCCGTGCCTGTGGATGATCCGCTGCACGGTGGCCAGTCCTATGCCGGTACCGGAGAACTCGCCCGGCGAATGGAGCCGCTGGAACGGCACGAAGAGCTTTTCGGCATACTGCATGTCGAATCCGGCACCGTTGTCCTGAACGAAGTAGGTGTCGCTTTCCAACGTCCGCCTGACGCCGAATACCACCTGGGCTCCCTCCTGGGAAGAGGTGAACTTCCAGGCGTTGCCGAGCAGGTTCTCCAGCACCAGCCGCATCAGCTCCTCGTCGCCGTTGACCACCACGCCGTCAGCCACCTGAATGTTGACGTCACGTTCAGGCTCGCGCTCGCTCAGCTCCAGTAGCACATGACGTGCGATCGTACTCAGATCGACCGGTCCGCGCCGGAGCTCACCACGAGCGACTCTCGAGAGAGTCAGCAGCGCGTCGATCAGGTCGGCCATTCTCTCGGCGGCGGCGCCGACTCGCTCGATGTACTGCCGGCCCTTGTCGTCGAGCTTGTCGCGGTACTCCTCGAGCAGGATGTGGGTGTAACCGGTAAGCCCGCGAAGCGGCGTGCGCAGGTCGTGTGAGACCGAGTAGCTGAAGCTCTCGAGCTCGCTGTTCAGGGCGAGCAGGTCGGCGGTCCGCAGCGAGAGTTGCTCGGCTTTCTCCTCGAGCGACAGCCGGGCAACCTCCACCTCGCTGTTCTTGTGCTCGACCTCAGTCTTCTGCTCGGCCAGCAGCCGTGCCTTCTCTTCCAGCTCGGCGTTGGTCTGCTGCAACTCCTCCTGCTGATCCTGCAGCTCCTGCGCCATGTTCTGCGACTGCTGCAGCAGCGACTCGGTACGGGAGTTGGCTTCGATCGTATGCAGAACGATGCCGATGCTCTCGGTGAGCTGCTCGAGAAACGCGAGGTGAGTCGGGCTGAAGCGCTCGAACGAGGCCAGCTCCACAACCGCCTTCGTCTCGGCTTCGAACATTACCGGCAACACCACGATGTTCAGAGGCGCGGCCTCACCCAGGCCGGAATTGATCTGCACGTAGTCGGTCGGAACGTTGGAAAGGAGAATGCGCTCCTGCTCCAGGGCGCACTCCCCCACCAGCCCTTCGCCGAGCCGGAACCGCTTGGTGAGCCGCTTGCGCTCGCGGAAAGCGTAGCTGGCGCGCATGGTCAGCACCGGCTCCCCGTCGTGCTCTTCCTTGATGTAGAAGACCCCGTGCTGAGCGTTCACCAGCGGCGCCAACTCGGTGAGGAGCAGCTTGCAGACGGTCAGCATCTCGCGTTGCCCCTGCAGCATCCGGGTGAACTTCGCCAGGTTCGTCTTCAGCCAATCCTGTTCGGTGTTCTTGGCGGTAGTGTCCTTGAGGTTGCGGATCATCTCGTTGATGGTGTCCTTGAGGACAGCTACCTCGCCCTCGGCCGCCACCCCGATCGACCTGCTCAGATCTCCCTTGGTCACCGCCGTCGCCACGTCCGCGATCGCCCGCACCTGCGTCGTCAGGTTGGCCGCCAACTGGTTGACGTTGTCGGTGAGGTCCTTCCAGGTGCCGGAGGCGCCGGGAACGTGAGCCTGGCCACCCAGTCGCCCTTCGACACCCACGTCACGGGCCACGCCCGTTACCTGGTCGGCGAAGGTAGCCAGGGTGTCGATCATGTTGTTGATGGTATCGGCAAGGGCGGCGATCTCGCCCATCGCCTCGACCGTCAGCTTCTTCTTCAGATCTCCGCCGGCAACGGCGGTTACCACGCGGGCGATGCCGCGTACCTGGCCCGTGAGGTTCGAAGCCATCAGGTTGACGTTGTCGGTCAGATCCTTCCAGGTACCGGCGACGCCCTGCACCTGGGCCTGGCCGCCCAGCTTCCCTTCGGTGCCCACCTCGCGAGCGACCCGGGTTACCTCGGACGCGAACGAGGAGAGCTGATCGACCATGGTGTTGATGGTGTCCTTCAACTCCAGGATCTCGCCCTTGACGTCCACGGTGATCTTCTTCGACAGGTCGCCATTGGCAACAGCCGTGGTCACCTGCGCGATGTTGCGCACCTGGCCGGTGAGGTTATCCGCCATCGAGTTGACGTTGTCGGTCAGATCCTTCCAGGTACCGGCAACACCGTGCACGTCCGCCCGGCCGCCCAGCCTGCCGTCGGTACCCACCTCGCGGGCCACCCTCGTGACCTCCGAAGCGAACGACCCGAGCTGATCGACCATGGTGTTGATGGTGTCCTTGATCTGCAGGATCTCGCCCTTGGCGTCGACTGTGATCTTCTGGCTCAGGTCGCCTCTCGCGATGGCGGTGGCGACCTTGGAGACGTCGCGCAGCTGCACAGTGAGGTTGCCCGCCATCGAATTGACGTTGTCGGTCAGATCCTTCCAGGTACCGGCAACACCCTGCACATCCGCCTTGCCGCCCAGCTTGCCGTCGGTACCCACCTCGCGAGCCACCCGGGTGACCTCGGACGCGAACGAACTCAACTGGTCGACCATGGTGTTGATGGTGTCCTTCAACTCCAGGATCTCGCCCTTGACGTCGACCGTGATTTTCTTCGACAGGTCGCCATTGGCAACAGCCGTGGTCACCTGCGCGATGTTGCGCACCTGGCCGGTGAGGTTATCCGCCATCGAATTGACGTTGTCGGTCAGATCCTTCCAGGTACCGGCAACACCCTGGACATCGGCCCGACCGCCCAGCTTGCCGTCGGTACCCACCTCGCGAGCCACCCTCGTGACCTCCGAAGCGAACGACCCGAGTTGATCGACCATCGTGTTGATGGTGTCTTTGAGTTCCTGGATCTCGCCCTTGACGTCCACCGTGATTTTCTTCGACAGATCGCCGTTGGCAACCGCTGTCGTCACCTCGGCGATATTCCGCACCTGACCGGTGAGGTTATCCGCCATCGAGTTGACGTTATCCGTCAGATCCTTCCAGGTACCGGCAACACCCTGCACATCCGCCCGACCGCCCAACTTGCCGTCGGTACCCACCTCGCGAGCCACCCTGGTTACCTCGGAAGCGAACGAGGAGAGCTGTCCGACCATCGTGTTGATGGTGTCTTTGAGTTCCTGGATCTCACCCTTGACGTCCACCGTGATTTTCTTCGACAGATCGCCGTTGGCAACCGCTGTCGTCACCTCGGCGATATTCCGCACCTGACCGGTGAGGTTATCCGCCATCGAGTTGACGTTATCCGTCAGATCCTTCCAGGTACCGGCAACACCCTTGACCTGCGCCTGACCCCCGAGCTTCCCTTCGCTCCCCACCTCGCGGGCAACCCTGGTTACCTCGGCGGCGAACGAGGAGAGCTGGTCCACCATCGTGTTGATGGTGTCCTTGAGTTCCTGGATCTCACCCTTGACATCGACCGTGATTTTCTTCGACAGATCGCCGTTGGCAACCGCTGTCGTCACCTCGGCGATATTCCGCACCTGACCGGTGAGGTTATCCGCCATCGAGTTGACGTTATCCGTCAGATCCTTCCAGGTACCGGCAACACCCTTGACCTGCGCCTGACCCCCGAGCTTCCCTTCGCTCCCCACCTCGCGAGCCACTCGGGTTACCTCCGAAGCGAACGAGGAGAGCTGATCGACCATCGTATTGATGGTGTCCTTGATTTGCAGGATCTCGCCCTTGGCGTCGACCGTGATCTTCTGGCCCAGGTCACCCTTGGCGATGGCGGTGGCGACCTTGGACACATCGCGCAACTGCACGGTGAGGTTGCCCGCCATCGAATTGACGTTGTCGGTCAGATCCTTCCAGGTACCGGCAACACCCTGCACATCCGCCTTGCCGCCCAGCTTGCCGTCGGTACCCACCTCACGAGCAACGCGGGTTACCTCCGAAGCGAACGAGGAGAGCTGATCGACCATCGTATTGACGATCTTGCCGGTTCGCAGGAACTCGCCCCGTATCGGTCTGCCATCGATCTCGAGGACCATGCGCTGAGTCAGATCCCCTTTGGCGACCGCACCGATCACCCTCGTTATCTCGGTAGTGGGCTGTGCCAGATCCGAGATCAGCGCATTCACCGCTTCGCCGTTTCTTGCCCAGGCGCCTTCGGCGTGTCCCATCGGGACTCGCTCCGCCAGCTTCCCTTCCTTGCCGACGGCCTGACTGACCCGCTGGAGGTCCCGCGACAGCTTTTCGTTTACGTCGATGATCTCATTCATCGTATCGGCGATCTTGCCATCGACGCCGGTCCAGTCGACCGGCATCCTCTTGGAAAAGTCGCCCTTCTTCACGGACGTCAGGACGTTTAGCAGGACACTCTGCCGGGACTCCTCCTTCACGGTCTTGGCGACGGCCTGGCTCACCGGTCCACACCGTGGCCGGATCGCGGCACTGCGCACCGAGCACTCCCCGCTCCGGGTAGACCTCGGTTCTGGGCGGTCAAAACACGAACAAGCATCAATCCCCTCCTCCGCCTGACGTTCCGGCCACCTCGAATCTGCCCGGTCCACTGCGGAACCAAGGATCCATGTACCGGGGGCCCAACAAGCGCGCAACCCTCAACATATGCTCTCACAGCCCAGGTTGTCGTGTGATAGCTGTCACACTTTTTTGTACCAAAGGGCAACCCAGAGGCAGAGAGGCGGCGACGCGCAGAGAACGCCAGACAGGCGAAATAGCGAAGTTACTCGTCGTAGAGGCGCTCCTCCAGCGGCCGCCCTTCCGGGTTCTGACGCATCAGAAGGGTTCCGATCCCGGCGGTAAACAGGCTGGCTGCGTACACTGCGAGGGCTAGAGGGAACGACAGGACGAGCAGCAGGCCGCCCACCTGCGCCGCGACTATCCCGCCGGCTCGTGCGGCCGCGCCGGCAAACCCCATCCCCGTGGCCCGCACCTCGGTCGGATAGACCTCCGGGGTGTAGGCGTAGAGCGCACCCCAAGCGCCCAAGAGCGAGAAGCTGAGCAGCAGGCTGGCGCCGATCACAACGGCCGGCACCGTCGACACGGCGAACACCATGCTTGCTGCGGCGCTCCCCAGCAGGAATGTCGCGAGGGTGAAGCGCCGGCCCAATCGGTCCAGCCAGTAAGCGGCGAGCGCGTAGCCCGGGACCTGCGCCAGCGCCAGAACCACGAGGAACCAGTAGGTCGTAAGCACCTCGACGCCCTGGTTCAGGAAGATCGGCCGGAGCCAGGTGAACACGCCGTAGTAACCAAAGGACAGACCGAACCAGATCAGCGCCAGCAGCAGAGTTCGTCCCCGCAGTTTGGTACCGAACAGAGCCGCGGTAGTGTTGCGGCGCTCCGGGAGCGACGCATGAATGTTCGATACGTCGACCTCGATACGGTTCATCCTGGCGATCCGCAGTAACACCTCGCGAGCCTCGGCTTGACGACCCTCGTTCAGCAGGTAGCGCGGCGACTCCGGCACCCACAGCCTCACCACCAGGCCCAGGAGGCCGGGTAGGGCGTTGATCGCGAAGATCCAACGCCAGGCGTTCTCGGGCATGTGCGGGACGATCGCCCAGGCTATCAGCGCGATTGCGATGGTGCCAACCGCCCAAAAGCTTTCCAGGTATACGAGAAATCGACCGCGTTGGCGCCGGGGGAGATACTCGGCCATGATCGCGTAATCCACGGGAAGGGTGCCCCCTACCGCGGCGCCGGTAATGAACCGAAAGACGAGCAGCGTCGCGAAGCTCGGTGCTACCGCCGACAGCAGCGCGAAGACGGCGTTTAGGGCTATGGTCGCCAGGAAAACCTTGCGACGACCGATCCGATCAGCGAGAGCGCCGAAGCCCCACGCTCCCAGGAACATGCCGGCGAAAAACAGCGAGCCGACGAGGCCGGCCGCCACGGGACCGATTGCGAAGGTCGCGATTACCGACGGAATCACGAAGCCGATGGCGATGATTTCCATCGCGTCGGAAGCCCACACCAGGCCGTTGACCGCAAACAGCCGCCACTGAAAGCGACCGACGCCTATTCGTTCAATGGCATCGTCGACGGTTGTTGCCACGCCCGTGCGATCGGTCACCAGCTCACCTCCTACCTGTTCGGTCTACATGTACAGTCCGGGCCACTTTCGGCGCCAACGCTCAGGGCGAACGTCCTTAGCCGGCTCACGCAACGCGCGCCGAAGCCGTCAGCTCCCTCTTAAGGCGCCAGAGCGCCGCTGACAGCGATACATGATAGATGTGCGGGTTCAGCAACCGCAAGACGCCCAGATCCAGCAGTGCCTCATCGGCGGCACGTCGCTTCCGCAAGTCGGCCAGCGACTCACGCTCAGACGTCCTCCTGCCCTCCACCCAGACGTCCTCGAGCAGAGGTTCGATACGGCTGACGCGCTCCGCCGGCAACAGGCGGTTCCGGTCCGGTTCTCCCGGGTGGTACAGCCTCACGGGCTCCCCGGCTGTCAACTCCTCCCCCTTTTGCGCGACCACGTCGGCCGTGGCCATTCCCCGCTCGTCGTATATCCGGTAGAGGGATTTTTCGCCTGGGTTCGTCACCTTTCCCGGGCTATCGGACAGTTTCATCGCCGGCCGCCACGTTGCTCCGTCACTGACCGCCACGAGCTTGAAAACGCCGTCCAGCGCCGGCGCGCCCCCACTCACGATCAGTTGCGTTCCCACGCCGTATCTCAGCCTTGCAGCCAACCGCCCGGGCTCCACGCCGTACTCCCCTGCTTCCTCGTCGATCTGGGTGAGCACCTGCCAGATCGTCAACTCGTCGAGCTGATTCGAGAGCGTGATGCTGGCGTTCCCGAACCCTGCCCGATCCAGCTCACGGGCACAGAGGATCGCCAGGTACGCCAGATCCCCCGAGTCCAGACGGATGCCGACGGGCTCGTGTCCACGGGTGCGCAGCTCCTCGAACACCTCGATGGCGTTGGGCAGTCCGCTAGTCAGGGTATCGACGGTATCGACAAGCAGCAGACAGTTATCCGGATACGTTTCGGCATATGCCCGGAAGGCATCGATCTCGCTGCCACCGGCCGCGATGAACGCCTGAACCATACTGTGCGCGTGAGTGCCAACTGGAGGCACTCCGACGGACAACGAAGCGCCGGTGTTGGAACTGGCGTCCACGCCACCGATCATGGCGGCGCGAGCCGCAACGTTCACGCCGCTACCCTGACCGCGGCGCATACCCATTTCGAAGACGGGTGCGCCGCGGGCGGCGCGCTTGAGGCGCGATGCCTTGGTGGCTACCAGCGTGGGAAAGTTCAGCTTGTTCAGCAGGGCCGTCTCCAGGAGTTGCACCTGCGCCAGGGGTCCCTGCGCCACGACCAACGGTGTCCCGGGATGCACGACCCGACCCTCCCGAACCGCTGTCAACGTCAGTGCGTCGAACCCGCCGGACGTGCGTAGCCAGGTCAGAAAGTCGTCGCCGAACAGCCTGTCGCCGCCACCGGTACGCAACTCGCGCAGCGCCGCAACCTCTTCATCGCTCACCCGTACCTCAGCGACGAAGTCGAGCAGCTCGGCGAGTCCGGCGAAAACGCAGTAGCCGGCCTGATGTCCCCCGTAATCGGGCGTCTCGCGGAAGAAATACTCGAACTGAGCCGGAGTGTCGTGCATTCCACGCCGGAAGTAGAGCTGGGCCATGGTGAGCTGGTACAGATCGGTGAAGAGAATACTTTCGGTCATTCCGCCCCTGCTCATTTTCGCCTCCCGCCCAAAGTAGTGTAGCTTGAGTCGATGGCGCCCCCGCTGCTGAGCCGGCACCGCCGGATAGGAGAGCAATGCCGCGACGAGTCCACGATGTCCATCCCCGGCTGTGGATCGAGCCGGAGTCGCTGGCCGGTCGCCTCGTCACCTTCCTTGTCGATGTGGTGAGCAGGCGCTACGGCTACGACAAGGTCGTGCTGGGCCTGTCCGGAGGCGCCGACAGCGCGGTGGTTGCCTATCTTGCGGCCCGGGCTTTCGGTCCCGAGAACGTCATAGCACTCCGGATGCCCTACCGAGATCTCGGAATCCGTGCCCACGAGCACGCTCAGTTGGTGATCGACGCGCTCGGCCTGCCGAGCGAAGCTGTCGACATCGGCAACATCGTCGACGCCTACGCCGATGCTCAGCCCGGCATGGACTGGCACCGGCGCGGCAACGTGCAGGCGCGGGCGCGGATGATGGTGCTCTTCGACAAGATGGTAGAGCACTCCGCTCTGCCCATCGGAACCGGCAACCGCAGCGAAATTCTCTTCGGCTACTTCACCCAGCATGGCGACGACTCGCCCCAGGTCAACCCTATCGGGGATCTCTACAAGACCCAGGTTTGGCAACTGGCCGCCTACCTGCAGATACCGCAGGAGATCATCGACAAGGATCCGAGCGCGGGGCTCGAGCCGGGGCAGACTGACGAAGCGGACTTCGGCCTTCCGTACCGGACGGTCGACCTGGTCCTGACGCACCTCGAGGGCGGATTCGACGACAGCGACATCAGGAATCTGGGCGTAGCGCAAGAGGCGATCGACGAGGTAAGACGGCGGGTGCTAAGCACGCACCGCAAGCGCGTGCCCACGCTGATTCCCCAGGTTCAGCCCGCGGCTGCCGACCCGACCCTGTTCTTGCGCTCCAGCAGCGAGCGCAAGTAGTCACGCCGGGGTCGGAATCGGCCCCTGTCCATCAAAGCTAGCGAGCAGCTGGCACGCTCTTTCCAAACCGACCAATGGCAATGACGGCGCTCCAGTGAGGACGATAGAGCCCAGCTTCCGCTGTCCGCAGGAGTGTGTCGCGCAGGGTCATGGGATAGAGAACGTTCGCGTCGAGAACGGCGACTGTGGGGGCAGCGTTCACTCGGATTCCCGCTAGCGGCGTTCCGCGTCGTACCCGCCAAACTCCTCGGTCAACTGCGTCAGCTCATCGAGTTGGCGCCTGCGCTTCGCGTCCCGCTTCGCCTTGAAGTCCAAGACGTCACGCACATACACCCGCCGGTGTGAGCCCACGTTATGCGACGGAATGCGATCCTCGTTGAGCATTCGCGAGAAGTACTGTCGAGAAACGTTGAGAAGGTTCGCCGCCTCCCGGGTACTCAGCTCCTTCCCTGTCCCCACGACACTCACCTTGTCTTCCTCCACCAACCGACAAATGATGACTTCAAGCAAGGAGGATACTGAGTCAGGCAAGGCGACCGATCGGCCGCTGGGCGCAGTGATCTTGAGGGTGCCTTTCGAGGCGCGTGCTTCACGGTGCATGTCCTCAATGGTCCTGAAAAGGTCCATCAGTTCGGCGGGGCCCTCTACGCCACGAGAAATCACCACGGTTTCGTCTCCCTGTCTCGGTTGCAACCTTCGCGCCATCGCACACCTCTACTCCAAGACTACAGCACAAGTGTTATAGGTGCAACCGTAGATGGCGTAATAGAAACCTTAGGCTAACTCTAACTGCCGTTCGTCATGGCTAACCCGGACCCCTCTTATGCAAGGCCTCCCCCCGAGCGGGGATACGGGTGCGGATCAAGCACGCCAAGGAGCAGCTCGAGAGGGATTCCAGCGAGCGGGCAGAACGGGTGCAGCAGCAGCGGCGTGAACAAGCCAGGCGGTCCTCCCGGCTCCTGAGGTGCTCCGGTGGGCTCATTCCGTCATCGTCAGGCCCGAACTCCTCGTCCTCATGGGCGTCCACCTCATCGCACGACCTCAGGTACTCTTCGATCTCCTCCCGCAGGCGTCGCTCAAGATCTACCGTTATGGCGCCAGAACCGAACAAAACCCGGCACTCGCATAGCCGCGCCAGAGCCTCGATCACTCTCAAGGGAGAAAAGACGGCCATGACCGCAAAATCCCAGGCACTCAAGACAGCCAGCGCACCAATACCAACGAGAGGTAGTCACACAGGCTGCTAGGGGGTCATTCCCGGCTCAACGAGGCGATGTCCGAACGCGTTGCGATCCCGAGCAGAGCCTCATCCTGACGACCGCTCTGAGTCACCAGTGCCGCTTCGAGCTCCGGATTCTCCTGGAAGGCGTACGCTACCTCCTCCACCGGCAATGCGCGTGGCACGAACGTCCAGTTCGGGCGTTCCTCCTCCCTTTCTAGGAGCTCGCCGACCGTGTGACTGTCGAACTCCACGAGCGGAAGTTGCTGGACGCGCTGGGCCAGCCAGCGGGTAACACCGTTGCTGGTGATTAGCCCGACGAAGGCGTCGTGGTCGTACACCGGGAACTGCGTGAAGTCGTTGTCGGCAACCTTCGCCAGCAACTCCTCCAGCGAGGTCGACACCTCTACCGTCGTGACCTCGGATCGCCGGAACTCCTCGAAAGCCGTGCGCGGCTCGAGCAATCGGTCCCTGACGGAATGGATCTCGTCCAGCACTTCTTCGCTGGGCACGGAGAGGTAAGCGAAGCGTTTGTAGCGTTCGTGCACGATGACATTCCTCAGGTCGGCGAACGCCATTACCGCTTCGAAATCGCGCTGCCAGCCTCGGCTCTCCTCGCGGTACCGGTGGGCAGCCTGCCTGAGGCTGTCGTGGCTCGCCAGGCCCGTTCTCCGCTTCAACTCGGCCTCGATCGTGTTGAAGGCGTTGAGGAAGTCCTCGGCCCGGTTACGCTCCCGTTCGACCAGGTTCATTGGCAGATCACCTCACAGCCGATGCGTCACCCCATGTCATGCGGGAAGGACCGCACCCTTCCGGATTCGCGTCCTGATCATCTCCGCTTGACGCAGAAATACTTGGCGTAAGCCTGCCAATCTCCGTATGACGCATCTTCGATGTCGAATCCAACCCTGTCCAACATCGCCTCGAAGAGCCAGGTATACGTGATGTACTCCTCACGGACGTCGTGCTCGAAGAACTCGCGAGGGAAGCTGCCGGCCGGACGGCTATCGATCCATGCCTCGATCGCATCGTCAGCTTCGCCCGGCTCGAACGAGAACAGAATGTCTCTGACGAATAGGACGCCGCCCGGCTTGATAACGTCGTGCATTCGTTGCAGGGCCCGCACCTTCCACAGGTCGGGCAGGTGGTGCAGAGTCCGCTGGGTGAAAACGAAGTCGGCAAGCTCGCCCGCGTGCCGGTAACTGAGGAAACCCTGCTGGACGTACTCGATGTTCGTCAGGCCGAGCTTTTCGGCCTTTCGCCTCGTCTGCGCCAGCATGGCTTCGGACACGTCCACGGCGATAACTCGCCTGCACAGATTCGCTGCTTCCAGAGCCAGCGCTCCGGTGCCGCAACCGAAGTCGACAACGACGTGCCGGTTCGATACGCCCAGCGCCAGCAACCGTTCACGTTCGACCTGGGGATCGACATTGGCCTTCTTATCGTACTCCTCGAGCTCGCCGGCTTCGGACCAACCGAAGTCCTGGAACTCGTCGAAGAGCCAGTTGGGCCGGCTGATTGATCTCGAGGATTGGCTCATTACCTCGATAGTATTGCAGGAGCGATTGAATTCTTCATCAGTTTAACAAGAGAGGTCGAGCGAAATTCCGTCACCACCAGTTGCACTCGCACATCGAAGATCGTTCCTGAAAATCACGGCAGAGACGTTCTGCGCACTGGCCGTGGTAATCAAATAGCTTGGGCGGTAGGAGGCACTGAACTCCCTTGCATGGGGAAGTAAGGTAGCGCCGACACCTGGGCGCCGTTCGTCAGGGAACAGCGCATCGCCAGCATAGATTATCACCGACCCTTCGCCGTTGACTTCCAGTCGGAAGCTTTGTTCGGCCGATGAACAGCTGGTCGCTAGTATCGCAACAGCAATAATGCAGGCCAGAATTGGGATGGGTTTCGACACACGATCTCCTCCGGCTACCCACCGTAATTCTAACCGCCAGAACCAGGCCAGAACGGGCGGCTAGTTGCTGGATTTCGACCGAGTCTGAGTACGAGACGACTCTGCGAACCAGTAGCCGAACAGATGGGGCAGGTCGACTTATTTCGGCAAAAATTCTGCCGCACGTGAATACCAGAGTATGCTAGGGCCTGCTCGCTGACTCGCAAGAAGCCTGCTTGCGCGATCGCCTGCGCCGTTCCTTCGAAGCTAACGGTTGGTGCGCCCGTCTTCTGGTGGAAACTAACCGAACATGCGTACCAAGAGGGTCGCGAGCCCGGGCAATTACAAACCCTGAGGGAGACGACATGAATCAGTTTCTAATCGCCGCCGGCTTTTTTATCCTTGGCGGAATAGTCGGCTGGCTCGGCCATGAAAGATTCGGCGAACCAACAGTCGTCGATGTAATCAGTGAACTCGGCGGTCAGCTTGCCGCCGCGGACGTGGAGTTGTCAAAGGAACGACTCGAATCATATGTCAAGAACGTCTTTACCGCCTCCGCGGCGCACGATGCGGTTAATAGCACGGCTTCAGCATTCGACGCAGTAGACGCTGACTGCACAAGCGGATTTCAGGCGGGAGACTATGTCGCCGAACTTCCCGCCGGACTGCAATTGGCCTATTGCAGCGTGAACGTTCGACACACCGGCGACGGGCTTCACGACATTGCCGTTGACGCCATCAGCCTTCAGGGCGACAGCTACTCGCTAGGACTGCGCTGAATGACGAAGACCACGACTTGGCTATTGGCCCGAGAACAGCACGAAAGTTGGTCTCCGAGAGGAATTCGCTGACCGTCGCTTATGGAAGAGAACAGCTCAAGTCGGCTGTGAAGCCTATTGATATCTATAGGGGGTCAGACTGCGGGTCAGGCGCTGGGAGTGGCGGAAACCGAAAAGGCGAAGGGCGCCGGTTAGCGCGTCCCTCGCCTCGTTTCACCTGGAGCCAACGGTCGGAATTGAACCGACGACCTGCCGATTACGAATCGGCTGCTCTACCGCTGAGCTACGTTGGCGTGCCGTCACCACGGCGCCACGCCGAGTTCGCGGGGCGCCGTGGTGAGTTGGTGGTGGCCAGAGGCGGGATCGAACCGCCGACACTACGATTTTCAGTCGTATGCTCTACCTACTGAGCTATCTGGCCTCGAAAGGGACCTCGCGGGCGAGACCCCTCTTTGGTGGCGGAGCCGACGGGACTCGAACCCGCGACCTTCTGCGTGACAGGCAGATATGCTAACCACTACACTACGGCTCCACGTTGGAACCCCGGAAGGCGAAATCGTGCCCCGAAATCCAAGCCACAGGGCGAAGGGCATGATACCCGACCGTCTGGGCACTGTCAACGGCTCACGGACGCGGAGTCAGAGGCCGGAAGGCGGTACAGCACGGCGAAACTGCGCAATGGCTCCGACCACTGCCAGCACCAGCACGACGATCAGCAGCAGCGGTTCCACGGTGTCGAACCGTGGTCCCCGCGGTGCCGTCATGCCCACCAGCGCCGCCGCCGAGATAGTGGTTACCCATGCCCCGCTGAGGGCAGTGAGAGTGACGATCAGGATGCGCTGGAACACCACTGCCAGGACACCGATGACCAATCCTCCCAGGAGCGGCAGGAGCAGCGTCGCGCTGGCGGCATCCAGGATCGAATAGCCGATGCCAGCACCCCACAGGAACACGACCGCCCAGAATGCGAGCCAGGCCAGGAGACCTAGCACCACGGCCGCCACCAACGCCGCGCTCAGCGCCATCCACGGCTCGACTGGCCTTCCGGTAAGGCCGGTGAGCATGGCTGGACCGTACGTCCAGCCGACGGCGGCCCCGGCTAGAACTACCAGGATCCGGAATAGCGGATAGCCGAAGAATAGCTGCAGCAGGCCGAACGCGAGCAGTACGAGCAGCTGCAGTGTGCTGGTGTCCAAGCGAAACCTCCTGGTAGATGAAGTGCCGGCGCATACTTCCGCTTGTTACTCCGTGCCGTCGATCGACAGCACGATCGTCTATCGGTATCCGACGCTACTCAGTCGCCGGTGCTTGCCACCGGCTCTTCGCGCCTCAGTCCCAGCTCGCTCAGGAGCGTCCGGATGGTCTTCGGTCCGTAACCGAACTCTTCGTGCTGAGCGGCCGGGTTTCCGTGCGGGACCGACGTGTCCGGTATGCCGAGACGCTTCAGCATGATCGACACACCGTTGTCCGCCAAAAACTCGGAAACCGCCGAACCGAGCCCGCCCTGGAGAGAATGATCCTCCGCAGTTATCAGCAACTCGCAGCCTTGCGCCAGGCTCAGCAGCAGACGTTCGTCCAGCGGCTTGACGAACCGGGCGTTCACGACCCCGACGTCATCCAGTCCCTGGGCAGCTTCCATGGCGTAGTCGACGGTTGGTCCCAGTCCGAGGATCCAGGCGCGGCGCCCCTCCTTGAGAACCTCCCAGCTCCCCCACTCGATCTCCGGCCAATCCCCTACCGCCTGCTCGGCGGCGGGCTCGACGCTTCCGCGCGGCCAACGAATTGCCTTCGGCCCGCCCATGCGGAGCGCGGTCTTCAACATGGAGCGCTGCTCGGCGGCGTCCTTGGGCATCGCCACCGACATGTTGGGCAGAGCGCGCAGATAGGCTAGATCGTAGATGCCCTGGTGAGTAGCCCCGTCAGCGCCCACGATTCCGGCGCGGTCGATGGCGAACACGACATCCAGGTTGTCGATGCAAACGTCGTGAACGACCTGATCGTAGCCGCGCTGGAGAAAGGTGCTGTAGATGGCGACCACCGGCTTCTCGCCGCGAAGTGCAAGGCCGGCGCCTGCCGTCACGGCCACATCCTCGGCGATTCCCACGTCCAGATAGCGCTGCCGATGCTGCCGGCTGTAGTCGACCAGCCCGCTGCCCTCACGCATGGCAGGAGTGATCACCCAGACGCGATCGTCGGCGCTGGCCAACGCCCCTATCGCATCGCCGAATGCCGAGGACCAGCCGTACGACTTGCCGGCAGCGACGGGATTGTCGGGATCGAACTTGGAGGCGCCGTGCCAGGTGATCGGGTCCGACTCGGCAATCTTGTAGCCTTTGCCCTTCTTGGTGACGATGTGTACCATCGTCGGTCCGTCGAGTTGACGCACGCGTCCCAGGTAGTAGAGAAGCTCTCCCAGGTCGTGTCCGTCGATCGGTCCGACGTACCGCACGCCCATGGCGTGAAACGGATTGGCGCTCACCGGATCGAAGAAGCGCCGAGCGGCCTTCTTCGCCCGCGAGCCGAGGTCCGCGAGCGGCTCCCAAAGTCCGGAGAGCGCACGCTTGCCAGTCTCCTCCGCGCGCTGGAACCAGCGCTGCACTTGCAGTTGGCTCATGTAGTGGTTCAGGGCACCGACGTTCTCGCTGATCGACATCTCGTTGTCGTTGAGGATGATGGTCATCCGCGACTTGAGGTGGCCGATCTGGTTCAGTGCCGCCAATGCCATGCCGCCGGTGAGCGCACCGTCACCTATGACGGCCGCGATCTCGTACGGATCGTCCCGGCCATCGCGAGCCAGCGCCATCCCCAGCGCCGCCGCCAGGCTGGTGCTGGCGTGACCGGTCGTAAGCGCATCGTGCTCGGATTCCGCCACGGCCGGGAAGCCCGCCAGCCCCCCGGGCTTCCGAATAGTGTCGATCCGGCCGCGGCGACCGGTGAGTATCTTGTGACCGTAGGTCTGGTGCCCCACGTCCCAGATGATGCGATCGCGCGGCGAGTCGTACAGGTAGTGAAGCGCGATTGTCAGTTCCACCGCGCCGAGACTGGAGGCCAGGTGCCCGCCACCGAGCGCGCACACGCGGATGATTTCGCTCCGCAGCTCCTCCGCCAGTTGACCCAGTTGCGAAGGGGAAAGCCCCTTCAGATCCTGGGGGCCGTGAATCCGCTCCAGCAACGTCGCCGGTTCGGACTCCAGATCGAGTTCGTCTTCCATCGGCCCGAGTCTACCAGAGGTTCAGGGGCATCCTCGGTAGCGGCTGCCGCTCTCCAACACGGCGCACGGCCGCTCCGTCCGGTGCTGGTACCTGCTGCTCAGGGCTCCTGCAGCTGGAAGAAGTTGGTCTCGATCAGGAAGTAGCCGTTCTCTGTCCGCACCTCGCCGATGTGTGGGCTGAACCAGACTGTCTGCGACAACCGCTCCAGCTCCCGGCCCAGCTCGTCTACGGTCACGCTCTCGAAGTCGATCACGAACACCGTGAACTCGCCCGCCGGAACACGCGCGTTACGCTCGTCCACCACCGTGTAGCGGTAACGGATGTCCAGTGAGGCCTCTCGGTGCTCGGGTCGTGCGTCGGGGTACACGACGCTGGCCGTCGTCTCGCCACCCCAACTGGCGCCGAGTCTCAGAGATCCTGCCGCAGGAAACTCCTGGACGGCCGGCCTGAAGTCGATGATCGTTCCCGGCTTGATGGTTCGCAGCAGGAACACTCCGTCCTGGCCGTAGCTGCGGAAGTGCTGCTCGTCGATGCCGCGGCCGATCAGGTGCCAGCCGGTCACGACCTCGCCGTCGAGAACGGTCGGTCCATCGACCCTCTGATACACACGTCTTTCGTCCAGGCGGGCGCTGTCCGGCAGGTACTGCCAGGTCGCTCCGGTCTCCTGTGGGTAGAAGCTGACCGGCTCGTTGAGCTGCTCGACTTCCACTCGCGGCCCGTCGCCCGTTGCGGGCGCGCACGCTGCGAGCGGCCCGAAAAATAGCAGTATCGAGAGTGCGAGGTATTGCTGGCGCATGGGTCAGCCTACCGCACCCCATCAATACCAGCGCATGAAGCAACTCATTCGCACGGCGGCCGGTCTACCCGCCTTGCGCAACTTTCCTCACCTCGTCGTAGACGCCGCTGTCAGCCGGATCGTGGCCATGGAGTATCGCCAGATAGGCGGCCACCCACAGAGACAGGTACCAGAGCGCCATGCCGGCGACCACAGGATCGACAGGCGGTTCGGTTAACACCTCAGCAAGGTCGAGGTTTTCGACCTGGGCGACTCGCGTGCTCAGGACCTGGCGTGCCAGTTCGGTCTCGCGGTCGTCGGAACCCACAACCAGGGCAAGCAAATCATCGCCCAAGGCATGATTGCCCTCGAGCGCCCCGCTGGCAAATTCGAGCGGGTGTTCGCCACTGGAGATCGCCAACGACTTGCCGATGCGGGCGAACACCCGCTGGACGAGCGGCTGTGCGGCGCTGTTGCTGCGGCTGGCCAATAGGAGCGGCACGCGGTTCCAGAGTGTCCAGGCCAGCGCCTTTGCCGGGTTGTCCTCGGTCGGTACCTGCGCCCGACATCGTCCCGCTATCGCTCTCAGGGCAGAGTTGATCTCCTCGACAGCGTCACCGTGGTCGGTGGCGTAGCCGAGGTAACAACCGACGGTGTAGACGCTGAAGGGGCTCGTGGCAACTTGAACGTCAGGCTCGTACGTTCGGGAGCCCAGGGTAACGACTTCGGCGCCGGACATCTCACTCGTGATCTTCAGTGGGCCCAGTTCGCCGAAGTCGAATCCGGTGGCCGTCAGGAACTGAGTTCCGCGGGTGACCAGCGGAGCATCGATCCAGGGACGCAACAAGGCGGGCAGGTTCGCAGCCTCGCCGAACGCGATGAGACCGTAAGGTTCCGGGCGTACTCCATCGGGTCCATCGTAGGAATCGGGCAGAGCGTCGATCGCTGCCAGGAAGGCGGCTTCGCGGTCGTCGACGGCGTCGAGCTGAGGCATCATGCCTGGCAGTCTACGAGACCGGGGCCGAGCCAGGCGACACGCTGCCTACAGAAGCCTGGCCGGCGAACACGACTACGGAACACTGCCCAAGCGAACCCGGTCTCGGCGCCCACGCCAGCTCCGGCTCATTCAGGCGCAGACGCCGTCGGCAGCATTAACGTGAGCCGATATCACGGCGAAATTGCGCTCCCGGGAAGTCGATACGCCGAACACCGGCGTAGGCGGCGTCAACGGCGCTCCGGACGTCTTCGGCGACAGCGACGATGTTGAGCACCCGTCCGCCGCTGCTGACGAGATTGCCGGAGTCTCGGGCGGTACCGGCGTGAAACACCATCAACCGCTCGCTTGGCGCGAACAACCGTAGCGGTATCCCCTGCCGATAGATGCCGGGGTAACCGGGTGCGGCCATCACCACGCAGGCCGCCGCGAGATCCGTCCAGCTCGGCTCGAGCTCGCCCAGCCGCCGATCGATCACCGCGTCCATGACGTCCACCAGGTCGCTGCCCAATAGCGGGAGGACCACTTGCGTTTCCGGGTCGCCCAGCCGCACGTTGTACTCGAGCAACTTCGGTCCTTCATCGGTAAGCATCAGACCGAAATAGAGCACGCCTCGGTAGTCGACGCCGTCACTGCGCAGGCCGGCCAAGGTGCGTTCCACGATGTCGCGCGCCACTACCTGGCTGGTCCGCTCGTCCAGCAACGTCACCGGCGCCACCGCTCCCATGCCGCCGGTCATCGCTCCCCGGTCTCCCTCCTCGACCTGCTTGTAATCCTGGGCGATGGGCATCGGGCGGTAGTGATGGCCGTCGGTAAAAACCAGGTACGAGATCTCCTGACCGACGAGCAGGTCTTCGATAACCACGGTCGCACTGCCGGCGGCGAAAATCGCTTCGACGGCTGCTGCCGCTTCCGTCACCGAACTGGCGACGGTCACACCCTTCCCCGCCGCCAGCCCGGAATCCTTGACCACTACCGGCGCACCACGCCGATGAAGATACTCGAGGGCCGGCCCACTGGAATCGAAGCTGCGGTGTTGCGCCGTGGGAATGCCATGGCGGAGCATGAACTCCTTGGAGTGGGCCTTGGAGCCCTCGAGCCTGGCAGCCTGGGCAGACGGTCCGAAAACCCGAAAACCCTCCCGCTCCAGGTCGTCGGCCAGACCGGCGACCAGCGGCACCTCCGGCCCGATCACGGTCAGGTCCGGTGCCTCGCTGCGAGCGAGATCGATGAGCGATCCCGGTTCCTGGGTCGGGGCCACCAATCGGGCTAGTTCGGCGATACCGGCGTTCCCCGGTGCGGCGACTATCTCCCTCACCCGCGGCGACTGAGCCAGTTTCCACGCCAGGGCATGCTCGCGACCACCGGATCCGATCAGCAAGACCTTCATTCTGTCTCCTCGGACGCGGCGGGCGGAGTCCAGCCGCCGAGCACCAGCCGAATCGCCTGCGGATACGCGTGGTGCTCCTGTTCCAGGATTCGGGCCGCCAGCGACTCTTCGTCGTCTTCGAGCAGGACCGGGACCCGCTTCTGGAGGATAGTCGGGCCGGTGTCTACCCCCTCGTCGACGAGGTGCACGGTGCATCCCGATTCACTCACTCCGGCCTCTAGTGCCTGCCGGTGCGCGTGAAGGCCGGGGAAGCGCGGCAACAGGCTGGGATGCACGTTCAGGATCCGGCCCGAGTGTTCGCGCACGAACTCCTTCGACAGCAGACGCATGAAACCGGCGAGGCAGATGAGGTCTATATCGCCGTCGTGGCAGAGGCGGCCGACCTCCGACTCGAATTCGGAGCGCTTCCGCCAGGGAACGTGCCGGGCTTCTACTCCTCGCGACCGGGCAAGCTCCAACGCTGGCGCCGCTGGTTTATCGCTTACAACCAGCACCACCTCCCCCAACGGATCCTCCTTGCCGAACTCCGTCAACAGGACCCGCAGATTGCTGCCGCGACCGGACGCGAAAACGGCCAGCCGTGCCGGGCGTTCCAGAGGGAAGACCTGCCGGCTCACGAGGTGCTCCGGGCGTGGCGCCGCAGGCGGGTCACGTGGCCGTCAATGACTCCGGATGCTTCTTGCGCCAGTAGCGCTCCAGCCCGGCCGCGGTCATGGCGGCGTCGGACGTCGCTCGGTAACGCGCGGCGGTCTGCCGACCCACGTCCGCTGCGGCAAACTCGCGTTCTGCAAGCGCGGCGATTCGTGCCTCCAACTCGGGCATGCTCTCGCCGGCACGCAAGCCGGTGCGGATCTCGTCGGCCCAAATCCGGTTCCTCTCGGGCAGCCTTGCCAAGTGCTCGTCGGCAGCGGCGACCTCGCCGAAGTGCGTAAGGAGCAGCCGGTCCGGCACGCAGGAGCGCATCTTGGCGACCGACCCGTCCCACGCTTCGAGATCGGTCTCCGGCGGCGGCACGGCCGGCCGGATCAGACCCTCGGGCGGGAAGCGAACTGCAGCGGCGTCGCCGGTGAACAGCGTGTGGTCGTCGAGGAGGAACGCGGCGTGGTGGCTGGCGTGGCCCGGCGTTTCGAGCACCTCGAGCCGGCGGTGCTCGAGACGAATAGTGTCACCGTCGTAGAGCGGCCGCAACCTCTCGCGGGGCACCGCTTCCATCGGTCCCCAGAGGCTGTGCATGCGATCTCCGTAGATCCGCTCGGCACTTGCCAGCAGGCGCGCGGGATCTGCCAGGTGCGGCGCGCCCCGATGGTGCACGTGTACGAGTGCGCCGCTCCGCCGGGCCAGTTCACCGGCTGCTCCCGCGTGATCGAGGTGAATGTGGGTAAGCACGATATGTTCCAGTCCCGCCAGGTCGTATCCCGCGGCGGCGATAGTCGCCTCCACGGTAGTGCAGGTGGAGCCCGGTCCGGTCTCGACGAGGGCGAAGGCGCCGCCGGCCAGCGGCAGCAGGTACACGCCGACGGTCCCGGCCAGTCCGGCGTGGCCGGTGTCGAGCAGCAGTACGCCGCCCAGGTCCTGGACCGGCGGCACTTCGTTCACAGGCGCTCGACGACGTTCACCAGGCTGCCGATGCCCTCCACCGTCACTTCGACCTCGTCGCCCACGCTCAGTTCGCCTACTCCCTCCGGAGTCCCGGTGAGCACTACGTCGCCGGGCCGCAGGGTCATGAAGTTGGATATGTAGGCCAGTACCGTGGGCACCGAGAAGAGCAGGTCGCTGGTGTTGCCGTCCTGCCTGAGCGTGCCGTTGACCCGAGTCTGCAGCCCCACGGCAGCGGGATCGAAATCGGTCTCCAGCCACGGCCCGATCGGGCAGAATCCATCGGCCGACTTCGCCCGCGCCCACTGCAGGTCGCTGCGTTGCCGGTCGCGGGCGGTGACGTCGCACGCGCAGGTGTAGCCCAGAACGTAGTCCAGGGCGTGCTCGGCACTCACCCGGCGCATCTCGCGACCGATTACCAGCGCCAACTCACCCTCGTAATGCAGTTCGTTCGTCCATACCGGGTAGGGAATCGGATCTCCCGGAGCGGAGAGCGAGTTGGGCGCTTTCAGGAACAGTCCCGGTTCGTTCGGAAGATCCTCGTCGCCGCCAAGTTCGCGAATATGCCTGGCGTAGTTCTTGCCGACACAAACTATCGTTTGCGGCTCGCATGGAGGGAGCAGGGTGACGTCGGAAAGCATTTCGGCGCCACCGTCGGGCATTCCCAGCATCCCGTCCAGCCTGGCGATCCTGCCGCCGTCCAGATCGCCCCAACTGATCCCTTCGGCGCCCCGATACCTTACGCGTTGCATGTCGCCTCCTCGAGCGCCCCCGCTCCGGCGGGTGTCGGACCGGCAGTCATTTTAACCCCGCTCCGCCAGCCGGTCACTGTGGGCCTGTTGCGCCGTCTCCCACTGCGCCATCGCCTCGATCAGTTGCTCTTCGAGTTCGTCGTGCGTCCGCCCGAGCTCGGCGATGAGCTCGGGTGACAGCTCCTCCGGGCGCGAGAGGTCCCGGTCTACCCGAACCAACGAGTCCTCCAGCTCGTCAACCCGGTCCTCCAGCTCCTGGAGGGTACGCTCGAGTTGCCAGCGTGACGGCCCGCTTGCTCGTTTCCGCGGCCGCTCCCGGCTCTTTCCGCTTGCCTGGCCGTCGCCTTTCACGTTATTGCGCTGTTCACGCTTGCGCAGATAGAACTCGAGGTCGCCCCCGTACTGCTCGAAGCGCCCGTCCCTGAGCTCCCAGATCAGCTCCGCCGTCTCGGCCACGAAACGCCGGTCGTGGGAGATGAGCAGCACCGTGCCTTCGAACTGGGTAAGTGCCGCCTCTAGCGCCTCGATCATCTCTAGGTCGAGATGGTTGGTCGGTTCGTCGAGCACCAACAGGTTGCAGCGCGCCAGGGTCAGTTTCAGCAACGCCAGTCGCGCGCGTTCGCCGCCCGACAGATCGGCGATCCGTTTGTACTGGGCCTCGTACGGGAACAGGAAGTTGCCGAGCAGGTTGTGTGCCTCGACGTCGCCGACTAGGCGGATCATCTCCTCGATAAGCGTCTTCCCTGGGTCGACGCCGCCGAGCTCCTGGTCGTAGTAGCCTACCCGCACACGCGAACCGAAGGTGACGGAACCGCGCGGGTCGTCGCTGGGCTCGTCGCCCAGCAGTACCCGCAGGAAGGTCGTCTTTCCGGCTCCGTTCGGTCCAAGGAGGGCGATCCTCTCACCTTTCCGGACCGTAAGCGAGACCTCCTGGAACAGCCTTTGATCGTAGGCCTTGCTCAGATAGTCCGCCTGCAGTACGATATCGCCGGACGGATCGGCGTCGAAGCGGAACCTGGTGGTCCTCTCACCGGGAGGCGCATCCTCGATCATCTCGTCCTCGAAGCGTTCCACGCGCTTCTCCATCGACTTTGCGCGGCGGTGGAGCTTGGCGTTCTGTCCGGCCCACTTCTTCATCTGGCTGGCGGCGCTGGCGAGGCGGTCGTGCTCCTTGCGCTCATTGGCCCTGGTGGCGGCGTCGATGCGCTCCTGTTCGGCTCGCGCCGCTCGGTACGCGCTGGGGTTGCCGTCGAAACAGCGCAAGGTTCCGAGCGAGATCTCGGCGGTGGCGGAGCACGCCCCATCGAGGAAGCTGCGGTCGTGCGAGACCACCAGCGCCGCGCCTGGATAACGCGACAGGTATCCCTCGAGCCAGGAGCGCATCTCCATGTCGAGGTGGTTGGTGGGCTCGTCCAACAGCAGCACGTCTGGTTGTGACATCAGCAGCCGAGCGAGGCCCAGACGGGTCTTCTCGCCGCCCGAAAGCGATTCCGCCGGCTGGTGCTCACGTCCGCGAAAGCCGAGGGCGTAAAGCACCGAGTCTCGCCGCGATCGCCGCTCGTATCCTCCGCGACGTTCGAACGTCTCGTGAAGCTCCTCCCAGCGCGCGTAGGTATCGGGATCGTCGAGTCCGGAGCGTTCCAGGTCCGACAGGCGCGCCTCGAGCGCGTCGAGTCGTGCGAACGCGGCTTCGCACAGCTCGAGCACCGACACGCCGGTCTCGGTCGCCAGGTCCTGTTCGAGCAATCCCAACTCTATCCCCTCGCGTACGAACACCTGTCCCCCGTCGGGACTCTCTTTGCCCGAGAGCAGCCGCAACACCGTCGACTTGCCGGAACCGTTGCGGCCGATGAGCGCCGTGCGCGCAGCAGGCCTGAGTTCGAGAGTAGCTCGGTCGAGAACCGTCTGTCCGCCGTAGAACTTGTCGACGGCCTGTAGCGAAGCGAGAATCATTGCGAATCCAGTCTACGTGCCGGCTGCTGTCCGGCGTGTCCCGAACGTACCGATCGGGGCGAGTGGCCCGGCAACGGACCGGGGATCGAGAGCGCGGCAACCGCGCGCTTGCTGACACTCGACTTGGTGCCGCTCGACTTGCTGCCGCGAAATCGCCAACGACGAAGCCCACCCGGCGTACCGGGTGGGCTCGACTCGTCAACTGCCGCCGTCAGCTGTAGCGGATGTTGTCCTCGTTTTCGAGGTCGAACGCGTGCAGGCCATCGGGCTTCGCGAGCAACGTGACCTTGTCACCGCTCTGCACATTGGCGTGCGCATCGACGCGAGCGACGATGTTCTGGTCTCCGCCGACGCTGGCGATAATATGCGTTTCGGCGCCCAGCGGTTCCACGACTTCGACGACCGCCTCGATACCGTTGTCGGTCTCGGGAATCGTGGTGTGGCCCCGCAGGCCGAGATTCTCGGGGCGGATACCCAGGTAGACCTTCTTGCCGTTGTACGGCTGAAGCTTCTGTATCAACTCGGCGTCCGGCTTGATGTCGAACTGGGCGGCCTTCATGCGACCGTCCTGGACCGTTGCCACCATGAAGTTCATCGCGGGGGATCCGATGAAGCCGGCGACGAACTTGTTTACCGGCCGGTCGTAGAGGTTGATCGGGTTGTCGACCTGCTGGATGAGGCCGTCTTTCATGACCACGATGCGCGTGCCCATCGTCATCGCCTCGACTTGGTCGTGGGTGACGTAGACGGTGGTCACGCCCAGCCGCCGGTGCAGCTTCGAGATCGAAGCGCGCATCTCGACGCGCAACTTGGCGTCGAGGTTGGAGAGCGGCTCGTCCATCAGGAACACTTCGGGCTCGCGCACGATGGCACGGCCAAGAGCGACACGCTGCCGCTGGCCACCCGAAAGCTCGCGGGGACGCCGGTCGAGCAGATGCTGGATCTGCAAGATGCCGGCCGCCTCCTGAACCCGGCGCTCGATTTCCGCCTTGGGGGTCTTGCGCAGGCGCAGGCCGAACGACATGTTCTGGTGCACGTTCATGTGGGGATACAGAGCGTAGTTCTGGAAGACCATGGCGATGTCGCGATCCTTGGGCGGAACGTCGTTGACCACCCTGTCACCGATTTTGAGCGTTCCCTCGCTGATCTCCTCGAGGCCGGCGATCATCCGCAGCGTCGTGGTCTTGCCGCAACCGGACGGACCCACGAACACCATGAACTCCTCGTCCTGGATGTTGAGGTTGAAGTCCTGAACGGCAGTAACATTGCCGAACCGCTTATGGATGTTGTCTAACACTACCTCAGCCACGCTCTTATCCTCCTAAGGATCATGAATTGTCGGCTGGAGAAACTTTAGCATGTCCTTTGGCGGGGGAGGGCAAATCGGCTTGAAACACGACCCGTTTACGGACTATATTTGGTCTTGCGGCCGGGTCGCGGTGCCACCGCGAGATGACGGGCGCGCGTCAACAGGTCGATACGGCATAGCGCTACGAGGAAGGTCGTGGGAGATTACGTGAAGCTATCGAGCCGGATCAGACCCATCAGCTACCTGAAGACCCACGCAGCCGCGATAGTTCGAACCCTGGGCGAACAGGGCGAACCGTTGATCATCACCCAGAACGGAGAGGCGAAGGTGGTGATTCAGGACATTGCCAGTTACGAACAGACGCAGGAGACCATGACGTTACTGAAGATCCTTGCGCTCGGCAATCGTCAGGCGGACGAGGGCAAGCTCCAGCCCGCCGACGAGGCGATCAGCAGTCTGCGGCAACGGACGTGAATACCGCGGGAGCCGTTCCGGTTTTGCTCATCGACGACGCCGCCCGGGACCTGGACGAGCTCTACGCCTCCCTGCATCTCCACGGCGCCGACGGCGGCGCCGAGCGCCTTCTCGACTTGCTGGAGCGTGCCGTTCTCAATAGATCCGAACTTCCCGATCGAGGAGCGACGCCACCGGAGTTGCTGGCCCTCGGTGTTCGCGAGTTTCAGGAGATCCGTGCGGATCGGTACCGGATCGTCTACCGGGTCGTGGGCCAGAGCGTATGCATCCTGATGATCGCCGACAGCAGGCGCGACCTGCAGCCTCTGCTGCAGCGGAGGCTCCTGGAGGCCTGAGCGCGGGCGGGGTCTCGCGCAGCTGGCGGGTGCACGGGCGCGGCCCCGTCATCTCGCGGGGGCGCGAGCCCGACTCGATTCGAAAGCGTGTCGGCTAGTGCTCACCGGCGTGGAGCCTGTTTGCGCCGTGCAGCAGTGGGAGCAGCGTGACGACCACGGTGAGGAGCAGCAGACTGGCAAGGATGAGAAGACCTTCGCCACTCCCCCAATAGCCGCTCACATCCGGGAAGCGGATTGCTGTCCATGCTGGTCGGATGAGCAGCACCGCGACGGCGGCGGCATAGCCGATGGCCAGAGTCATGAACCCGATAGCTCCGGGCGTCATCACCAGCTCGTTGGGGTTGGTGCTGTCGAACTTGGGATGGGCAGCTCCGACTCCTACCGCCAGGCCGGTCGTTGCAACCGCGCTGCTGGCGGCGGCGAGCGGGACCGCGACGGCCAGGATCGGGCTGAGGTCCAGGACGAAACGCGCTGCCAGTCCCAGTCCGAGGCCGAGAGCCAGCATGACAGGCAGGATGAAAAGGAACTTGGCGGCCACCAGGTCGCGCTGACGTACCGGATTGACTCGGCTGAGCCAGTAACTCCGGCCTTCCAGGGACACGCTCGGATAGGCCATGCGTAGTGCTACCCCGGCCAGCATGAACCCCACGAAACCGATGTTCACCGCTCCGATCACGTCCCGCGCCTGCTGATTGGGTAAAGGGATGGCCGCCAGGCTCACGAAGTACACCGCCGCCAGCGCAAACAGCACGAGCACCTGGCTCCACTGCTGCACGTCGCGGCTGAACGAACGGCCGTCCTTGACCAGGCAGGCGCCTATCGAACCGAACCAGGAAAGCAACGCCCGCTCCCACAACGGTTGGGCCGGGGCGACCATGCGCGGTGCCGGAGCGCTGTCCAAGCTCCGGACCCAGCCTCGGGCGTAGGCGAAGTGCGCCAGAATCCCGGTGAGTGTGAGGCCCGCCGCCCCGGTGAGCAGGAGCGCCACGAGGCTCGGGTGAAGTTCGCCTGTGAGGGCGGCCCAACTGCTGCTGGTGGCCCAGGCCGGTGGCAGCCAACCTATCTCGATGCGGGTGAACGCCGCCAGTGTCGCCTCGAACTCCTGCGGTCCCAGTGCGTTAATGGTCGCCAGCTTCTCGGGCCGAAGCAATCTGAATCCGAATACTGCGGCCGCCGCCGCAACGATGCTGGCCGCGGTCGCTACCTCGCGTACCCGTCCTGCCGGAGAAACCCGCACCAGGACGAGTGCCAGCAACGCACCGAAGGTCACCGGCAACGCGAACAGGCTGACGGTCGCGGCGATACTCACCGGATAGAAGAGCACGTTCGCGTCCATGGCGTGTCCCACGGCTACCAGAACGGGCAGGGTGAAAAGAAGCGGTAGCGCGGCGGCGTTGACGAACAGCTCGGCGGTCTTCATGGTGAACACACGTGCACTCGATACCGGTTGGCCGAGAAGGAGCTCGAGATCGTCGCTTCCGTAGAGAATTCCGATGCTGGCAATGAGAACGCTGAACAGCACCGCGGCCATGAGCATGAGGAACAGTGCTTCCAGCGACCTTTGAATCACCGCAGGAGCGATCGAACCGATGAGCGGGTAGTCGAGCAGCCAATGGACGCCTGTTGCGACGAGCCTGTAGCCGCCGTACATGGCGCCGGCGAGCAGGGCCGTTGCGGTGAGCAGCCACCGCGGCCTGGCTGCGAGCGACCGGACGGCGCCGCGGAGGCGCAGCGTGGCGAGCGTCAAGGCGGTTCGCCAGACGTCGCCGCATCGTCGGGACCGGTCAGGTGGATGAAGAGGTCCTCGAGGTTCGCGTCGTCGCGCCGCGTCTGCAGCCGAAGCTCGTCCATGGTGCCGAGCGCGATCAGGCGCCCGTTGTTCACCAGGGCGATGCGGTCGGCCACCTCCTCCGCCACGCTGAGGGTGTGGGTTGTGAGAACCACGGTACGGCCGCCGCCGGCGAGCTCGCGAAAGAGTCGCTTGACCTCCCGATGACCGTGAACATCGAGGCCAACCATCGGCTCGTCGGTGATGAGCAGGCCCGGCTTGCCGACGAGCGCCGCGCAAAAGGCGAGGCGCTGCCTCATGCCGTGCGAGTAGCTTTCGGTGAGGTTGTCGGCGTAGCGGTCGATCCGGAACCGTTCCAGCAACTGCGAGATCTCGGCGTCCGCCTCGGAGACTCTCCGGACACCGGCGATGTAACGCAGTAGTTCGCGGGCGCTCACCTTCGGGTAGAACCAGGCACGGTCCGGAACGAAACCTATCGCGCGTTTCGCCGCCAGGGGGTTTCGCCTGGTGTCGTGGCCGGCCACGGTTATGTAGCCGCTATTGGGCGTGGCGAGCCCGACGGCGCAACGGATGGTGGTCGTCTTCCCCGCTCCGTTGGGCCCGAGCAGAGCCAGAACCTCACCGGGACGCGCTGCCAGCGTGAGGTCGTCGATTGCCGTGTGGCGGCCGTAGCGTTTGGTGAGGTTGCTGATCTCGAGCACGATGAACTCAGGGTTGAAAACTATCTGGTTGTATCGTTTCGCGCGGCGCGCCGTGGCGTAATTGTTCGCGTTTGGCGAGCCAGGGCTGCGCCTGCAACGCGCTGGACCTGCCCAGTTACCGCGCTCGACCACCTGAGCCGAGGGCGGCGCCAGGTCAGGCTGGAACGTTCAGCCGGGTGAGACGCACCTCGAGCTCGCGAATCTCCTTCTTGAGTGTGTTGACCGCGTTCGCCTCGCTCAGCAGACTGACGAGATGCTGGTTGAGACTGACGCCCTCTCGCTCGGCGCCGTCCACCAGTCTCCTATGCAGTGAGCGGGGCATTCGCAGAAGCACTCGCCCGCCAAACCCCTCGTCGATAAGCGGGCGAGGGATGTCGTCCCCGTGATCGAAAGCCACCTCCAGCCACAACCGGCGCGCTTCCTCGATGGTCTCGAGTGCCTCCGCAACGGTCTCCCCCTGAGCGACGCAGCCGGGCAGATCTCTGATCTCTACCGTAAAGCCGCCCTCGGGCTCCGGGTAGATGGTCACCGGATAGGACAGCTTCAGGTACTCTTCCAAGGACATTGGATCACTCTTTCCGGCCATATCCCGCTTCCTCCAACAGCTTCACGATCTTCCTCACGTATGTTCTCTTCACCTTGCGACCCCGGACGGTCGGAACTGTCTGCATATCCCCATTCGCATGCCGAAAGACATAAACATGTTTGCCGCCCCGATGCTCTACGTAGCCTAGCCACTCCAGAATTCTGCGAATATCCTCGACCCGTACCTCAGGCGGTTCTCGTAGAGCCGCTCGATGAGCTTTTCGAGACGAGTCAATCGTAAGCCAAGCAAGTGATAGCACATGTAGTATCACCCGTGCAAGAGCAACCGGCTGCTTCGACCTCCGGGCGGCACACCCTGGGGGCCGAGACAGTCAAAACTTTCACGCCAGCTCTAGGCACCAGATTTGGGCACCAAATTTTGGGTACCAGGGCTCGATGCTTGACTCTCAAGCCACTGAACACTTGCCCATTCTCGCGGTATCGGTAAGTCGTCCGCATTGGCGATTTGCCTATCGTCAGGCGGCAATACCATGAAATACCTGCATCTAGCCCCGGATTTTCATGGTATACGAGCAAATATCAGCTCCAGTTGGGCACCTGCCGGGCGCCCCAAAAAAAGTCGAGCAGGGCCAGTTTCCTGACCCTGCTCATGTGGTGGAGGCGGCGGGAGTCGAACCCGCGTCCGGAACCCACTCAGACCGGCGTCTACGCGTGTAGTCCTCGATCGATTGTCGGCAAGGGGCGGGCTCGAGAACAGGCCTTTACCCCAAGCTTACGCGCCTTTGGGTTTCGCCGCGGCCCGACGCTAGGAGCTTGCGGCTATCTCGTTTTAGGTCGTCAGATCCGGCGAGCCACGAGCGGGGCTTCCGGGCGACGTCTGCTGCAATTAAGCAGCGAGAGCGTAGTTGTTCTGGTTGCCAGTTAAGGCGTTTGCAGTTTGTTGACGCGGCCAACTGCACCCGCGACGCGCAACCTGATCCTCGATGAACCCCGTCGAAACCGAGTCGCCCCCAAGGAGTTAGGCTGTCCCCGACGAAACCTACGCTATTCCGCCAGGAACGACATTCTAGCATGTTGGCGG
>JBBDRK010000057.1:91507-96428 GCA_040905465.1 Trueperaceae bacterium
CGTAGATCGGCTTGGTGTCGACGAGCTTAGGCGGCAATACCAGGAACTTGCACGTTTTCCTTTGGTACCGGGGACGTTATTGACGACGGCGAGAAGCTTTCGTCCGTTCCTGACAACACTCAAGACTTCCTGATTGCCAACCACCTAATTGAACACACCGAAAACCCACCCGGCGCGATAGCCAACTGGATTAGAGTGCTCAAGCCAGGCGGGGTGCTTTACATGGCTGTGCCAGACCGGGATCAAACGTTTGACAAACACCGCCCGATCCCCTCTATCAACCACGTTATAGAAGATTACAAGGAGGGGCCAGAACGGTCGAGACGTGGACACTTTGACGAGTGGGTTCGTCTCGTAAACAAGACTCCCGATCAGCGCGTAGAAGAAGAAGTCAAACGTCTAATGGCAATCCGCTACAGCATTCACTTTCACGTGTGGACGGAGTTGCCGTTCGTCGAGATGCTCCTCTACTTGAGGGATCATCTCGAAGTCCCATTCAGGTTGGAATTGATCGAACGCACCCACCTGGAGTTCATCGTAATTCTTCGAAAGGCCGACGGCTATCCTATGTCTCGGCCCGGCTCTTGAACTCTCGCAGCAGCAACAACAGTTCGGGGACATCATCCCTGATGATGCTCCAGAGCGTGTCGTCGTCTATGCCGAGGTAGCCGTGGATCAAGCGGTTGCGGGTAGCAATGATCAACCGCCACGGCACCTCACTATGGGCCGCCCGCACATCGTTTGGAATGTGGGTGGCAGCCTCGCCGATCAACTCCAGATTCCGCAAAGTCGCATCATAGACGAGGCTATCATTGACGAACCGAGCCTGATCCAGACCCTCGGTGTATGCGAGCACTTTTTCCACGGAGCCGAGCATGTCGTCGAGATAGAAACGCCATGGGCGCTTGCTGGGATCAGACATTCACTCGCTCTCGATCGATGAATGGGCGTAGTTCTGGACGAAGTGCCTTTTCAGTCACCAAGTCAACCGCACAGCCGAGCAGATCCTCAAGATAGAACTGTACCCCGAAGAACCGCGTGGAGTCTGCCGGACCGTCGAACGCGACCAAAATATCCACGTCGCTGCCGCTTTGAGCGTCGCCGCGAGCGGTTGACCCGAACAGCGCCAGACGCTTGACACCGAAACGGTCCGTAAGCACGGGCTTCCCGCGGGCAAGCAGTTCGAGAGCGCGCTGCCTGTTCATCACTCGACCTCCCGGCACTCTCAGTAATCGTCAGCTCTGCCTGTGCTCGCGAATCCGCGGGACACAGGTGCTGAGACCCACTGGATCAAGTATAGCGCGACCGCTGACCTGTTTTTCGTACTGTGGAGGCGTAGGAAAGCCGAGCAGTCAGGAAGAGCGTTCTAGCGTGGGCGTAGAATGCTCTTCTACGCCTATACTCGTTCCAATGGATATTCGCTGGACGATCAGGGTCTCGGAAGAGACGGATCGAAGCCTGAGAACCTACCTGGTTCAGCACGGCGCGAAGAAGGGCAGTCTCTCCAGGTTCGTCGAGGAGGCTGTACTGGCCAGGCTCTACCAGCTTACAGTGGAAGAGGTGCAAGCACGCAACCTCGATGTGCCCGGCGATGAACTCGAAGAGATCATCGAGGATGCGGTGCGTTGGGCGCGTACCGGCCGTTGACGGATAGTGCGAGTAGTTCTCGATACCAATGTTCAGATCCTCGTCTCGTGCCCGCTAGCCGCCCACCTGCGATGATATGACCATGCCCCAGAGCAGCGCAGTCCGAATGAGAGGCATAGTCAAGCGCTTTCCGCTGGTACTGGCCAACGACAACGTGGACTTCGACGTCGAGTGGGGCGAGGTCCACGCCCTAATTGGTGAGAACGGGGCCGGCAAGAGCACGTTGATGAAGATCCTCTACGGCCTGCAACCGCCGGACGAGGGAGAGATCTCCGTCGATGGCAAGCCGGTCACCCTCGGTTCCGCGCGCGACGCGATAGATCTCGGCATCGGCATGGTCCACCAGCACTTCATGCTGGTAGAACCGTTGTCGGTGACCGAGAACCTGGTCCTCGGCGCCGAGCCACGCCGTGGGCCGGCCCTCGATTACCGGGCGGCCGGCGCGCTGGCGCGTGAGCTCATCGACCGCTTCGGCTTCGGAATCGAGCCCGACAGCAAGATCAGGGATCTTCCGCTCGGCCGGCAACAGCAGGTCGAGATCCTCAAGACGCTCTATCGCCAGGCGAGGATCCTCATCATGGACGAGCCTACTGCGGTGCTCACGCCCCAGGAAACGCGCGGGCTGTTCACGTTTTTGCGCGAGTTCGCGGCGGCAGGCAACGCTGTCGTGTTCATCTCGCACAAGCTCGACGAAGTCATGGAGATCTGTGACCGCATGAGCGTGATGCGCGACGGCCGGATGATCGGCACCGTAGCGCGGGATGAGACCGACCAGCGGAAACTCGCCAGCATGATGGTCGGGCGGGAGGTAATCCTTCGCGTCGACAAGGAGCCGGCAGAACCTCAGGACGTGCGGTTGGAGCTGCGAAACGTCATGGTGCGCAACCCTGCCAAGTCGAAGCCGGTGGTGAACGACGTGTCACTGCAGGTGCACGCCGGAGAGATCCTGGGTGTGGCCGGAATCGAGGGCAACGGCCAGTCGGAACTGGTCGAATCTATCGCCGGCCTGTTGAAACCCGACGGAGGAATCATCCTGCTGGACGGCAAGGACGTGACGACCGCCAACGCCCGCTACCGGCGGGGCGCCGGACTGAGTCACGTGCCGGAAGATCGCAACGAGCGGGGCTTGGTCGCCAGCTATAGCGCCGCCATGAACAGCGTGCTGGGCGACGTTCACACCTCGCCGTACAGCGGCCGGCTGGGGTTGCTGGACAACGCCAGCATCGAGAAGCATGCCGGCGAACTGGTGAAGGACTACGACGTTCGTCCGGCGTCCACGACAGTACTGGCCGCGGCCTACTCCGGCGGCAACGCCCAGAAGCTGATCGTGGCCCGCGAGCTCGAGCGGAACCCCAGGGTGTTGGTGTCGGCACAACCGACAAGGGGTGTGGACATAGGAGCGATCGAGTTCATACACCAGCAGATCGTCAGCGCCCGCGACAAGGGCTTGGCTGTGCTGCTGGTGTCGGCGGATCTGAACGAGATCATGAGCCTGTCGGACCGCATCGTGGTGATGTGCGAGGGCAGGATTACCGGCCAGCTCAGCCAGGACGAGGCTACCGCGGAGAAGCTGGGACTGCTGATGGCCGGTTCGCGCCTCGGCGCCGAGGACGCACCCGCCGCCCCGCCCGCCTAATTGGCGTCAGGCTGCTTCATACCCGTCAAGCATGGAATCCTCGTACTGCCTCGGCAAGAGCCGGGCCGGCGCCTGCCCGGTCACAGCTCGCTGAGGAATCTGCGCAGCCGAGCCGCGACCTGCGGGAACTCGATCAGGAAGGCATCGTGGCCGTGCGGGGAGACGATCCGCGCATAGCTGGCGTTGGGCAGCCACTCCACCAACTGCCGCTGTTCGGACTCCGGATAGAGAACGTCGCTGCTGATGCCCATCACCAGGGCGGGCACGTCCAGCTTCGCCAGCACGTCGGAGACGGCGCCGCGCGAGTCGGCCAGGTCGAAGTCGTCCATCGCCAGGGTCAGGTGGACATAGGTGTTGGCGTCGAAGCGCTGCACCAGCTTCACTCCCTGATACGACAGGTAAGAGGCGATCTCGAAGCTCTCGGTGAGCGCCCCGATCCCGTCAACCGGCTCGCGCACCCGCCGCTCGCGGCCGAACTTCGACTCCAGCGAATCGAACGACCGGTAGGAGAGCATGGCGATGGCTCGAGCCAGACCCAGGCCGGTTTCGGGCTGTTCGGAGACCGGATAGTGACCGCCGCGCCACGCCGGGTCGGCCATGATCGCCCGGCGCGCCACCTCGTTGAGCCCGATCGCCCAGGCGGAATGGCGAGCGCCGACCGCGATCGGCACGATGGCACCCACCATCTCCGGGTAGCAGGCGGCCCACTCGAGCACCTGCATGCCGCCCATCGAGCCGCCGATAACGGCCTTGAGATGCGTGACCTCGAGCGCCTCGAGTAGCCGGCGCTGCGCCGCCACCATGTCCCGCACTGTGTAGCGGGGAAAGTCGATCCCGTAGGGCCTGCCCTCCTCCGGATTCAACGAGCCGGGTCCGGTTGAGCCGTAACAGCCTCCCAACACGTTCGAGGAGATGACGAAGAAGCGGTTGGTGTCGATCGCCTTGCCTGGCCCGATGAGTGGATCCCACCAACCCGGGACCTCTTCTCGCTCGTGGACACCTGCGGCGTGCGCGGAGCCGGTGAGAGCGTGGCACACCAGAATGGCGTTGTCGCCCTTTGCGTTCAGCTCGCCGTAGGTTTCATAAGCGACAGCTACTTGCGTGAGTTTTGCACCGAGCTCGAGCTCCAGGGGCCGGTTGGGCGTGGCCACGTCGACCAGCCCGAGCTGGACCGGGCCCGCGCTTCCCGGATGGCTACCGGTGCTGCGAGCCAGTAGCGCGGCGTGATCGCCCCAGGTTTCATGGACCAGTGTGCGGGCCTGGTTCACTTCGCGTCTCCGGCGGTGCTGGCGGGTGTGAGACGCGTGCTGCTCATCCATCTCCCCGCAGTGCCTGGCTGAAGTCAGCCTTCAGGTCGGCCGGGTCCTCGAGGCCGACGCTCACCCGAATCAGTCCCGGAGTCACACCTGCGGCCCGGCGAGCCTCTTCCGAAAGGCCAGAGTGGGTGGTGGTCCAGGGGTTAATGACTACCGTCTTGGAGTCGCCGATGTTGGCCAGGTGGGAGGCCAGCTCTACCCTGTCCAGGAAGGCCAACGCGCGCTCGACGGTGTCCGCCTCGAAGCACAGAACCGCGCCGAAACCGTTGTGCAGGACCCGGCTCGCCACCTCGAACGAGGGATGGTGCTCGAGTCCGGGGTA
>JBBDRK010000057.1:96528-97905 GCA_040905465.1 Trueperaceae bacterium
AAGCCGCGCCGGTTGGGCGTGGATTCGCCTCGAGCGGTCCCCTTGCCCTTCGGGCTGATGTCGTCGCGCGAGTCGGCCATGATCAGGCGGCCACGGGACTGCGACACGCCTCGAGCGCGTTCACGAAGTCGTCGATGATGTCGTCGATGTGTTCGATGCCGGTGGACACACGTATCTGGCCCGGTGTGATGCCGGCAGCCCTCAATTCGGCTTCGTTCAGTTGCGAGTGGGTTGTGGACGCCGGATGGGTGACGGAGGTCTTGGCGTCACCCAGATTGACGAGCCGGGAAGCGAGCTTGACTGAGTTGAGGAAGGCCTTGCCGACCTCGGCTCCCCCTTCGAGCTCGAAGGTAAGAAAGCCGCCGGCGCCCTTGGGAAAGTGCTTCTGTACCCGCTCATGCTGTGGATGCCCGGGCAGCCCCGGATAGTTCACGTGGGTAACGCCGGGCTGGCGCTGAAGCCACTCCGCCAGAACCAGGGTGTTCTCCACGTGGCGGTCGGCGCGCAGGGACAGCGTCTCCAGGCCCTGCAGGAACAGGAAGGCGTTCTGCGGAGCCAGGGCGGCACCGATGTCACGCAGCCCCTCGACCCGGGTGCGGATGGCGAATGCGATGTTGCCGAACGGACCATCCTTGCCGAAAACCTCCCAGAAGCGCAGCCCGTTGTAGCTCTCCGAGGGCTCGGTGAAGGCGGGATAGCGTCCGCTGCCCCAGTCGAAGGTGCCGGCGTCGACGATGAGCCCACCGATGCCGGTGCCGTGCCCGTTGATCCACTTGGTGGCCGAGTGGACGACGACGTCGGCGCCGTGTTCTATCGGCCGGTAGAGGTAACCGCCCATGGCGCTGGTGTTGTCAACGACCACTGCGACGTTTTGCTCGTGGGCCACTGCAGCGATGGCATCGAGGTCGGGGAGTTTGAGTGAAGGGTTGGGTATCGATTCCAGGTAGACGGCTTTCGTGCACTCGTCGATCAGCCGGGCGTACTCCTCGGGACTGTCGTCCGGGTCGGCGAACCGGACGTTGATGCCGAGGCGCGGGAGGGTGACCTTGAGGAGGTTGGCGGTGCCGCCGTAGAGGTTGGGCGAGGCGACGATGTTGTCGCCGGCGTGAGCCAGGGTGGTCAGGCTGATGAACTCGGCGGCGTGTCCGGAGGCGACGGCCAACGCCGCCGTTCCGCCTTCGAGCGCGGCGATTCGGCGCTCGAGCACGTCGTTGGTCGGGTTCATTATGCGCGAGTAGATATTCCCGAACTCCTGCAGCGCGAAGAGTCTGGCGGCATGGTCGGCATCATCGAAGTTGTATGCGGCGGTCTGGTAGATGGGGACGGCGCGCGACTTGCTGGTCGCTTCGACCTCTTCCTGGCCGGCATGGATCTGCA
>JBBDRK010000058.1:0-18155 GCA_040905465.1 Trueperaceae bacterium
CAGCGTGGTGCTGGCGGGGGTGCTCCTGAAGCTCGGTAGCTACGGGCTGGTGCGCTTCGCGCTGCAGATGACGCCGGAAGCCTTCCGCGCGGCCGCGCCGCTGGTGGTCGCCTTGGCGGTGTTCTCGGCGCTCTACGGTGCCCTGGCGGCCTTGGCCCAGAGCGACCTGAAGCGTCTGGTCGCCTATACCAGCGTCAATCACATGGGCTACGTGGTGCTGGGAGTGGCGGCGGCCGCGGCGGCTATCGATGCGCCATCCCGCGCGTTGGCGCTGGATGGCGCTGTGCTGCAGATGGTCAGCCACGGGATCGTCACCGGAGCGCTGTTCCTCCTCGTGGGAATGCTCGAGGACCGCACCGGCACCAGGGAGATGAACGATTTCCGCGGGCTGCTCCGAAGCGTTCCGCTGCTCGGCTGGGGGTTCGTGCTGGCAGCGTTCGCCTCGTTGGGGCTGCCGGGACTGGCGCACTTCCCGGCGGAGTTCCAGGTCTTCCTGGGCACCTTCGGCGTCTACCCGCTGGCGGCGGCGCTGGCGCTGTTGGGTATCGTGATCACGGCCGGGCTCTATCTGCGCGCGATACAGGTGGCGTTCCTCGGCGATCCGGCGGAACGCTGGCGTGACCTCACGGACCTCGGGGCACGTGAGCTGTGGGCCGTTGGTCCGCTGCTGCTGCTGACCATCGTGCTCGGTGTCGCGCCGAGGCTGCTGCTCGACCTGATCAGCAGAGCCGGTTAGTCGCCCCTGATGACGGGACGCCGCCGGTGACTCCAGCCGCAAGCGAGATGCAGATGGCTCGGGACCTGGCATTGCTGAGCCCGGAGCTCACGCTGCTGATTGCGGCGGCGCTGGCGCTGGTCGCCGAGATGCTGCGCCGGCCACTTTGGTCGTTCTCCCTGGCGCTCGCCGGGATGCTGGTCGCGACCGGCGCCACGGTGCCGCTCATCGGCCTCGATACTACCGTCTTCATGGAGACCTACCGGGTGGACGCGTTGGCCGTGTGGGCGAAGCTGGTGCTGCTGCCGGCCGCCGCCCTGGCACTTGTGCTGATGCGTCCGGAACTGCGTGGGCATGAGCGCGAGGGAACCGTGTACAGCCTGCTCGCTTTCACTACCCTCGGGGCGCTCATCCTCGCCGGCGTCGGCGATCTGATGCTGGTGGTGCTCGGGGTGCTCCTCGCCAGCCTGGGCTCGTTCGCGCTCGTCGCAATCCGCCAGGACGATCGCTCGACCGAGGCGGCCATGAAGTACTTCGTCTTCGGTTCGGTCACCGGCGCCCTGATGGCGTTCGGCCTGACCTACTGGTTCGGCGCGACCGGCTCCACGCTGCTCTCCGAGCTGGGCCGGCTGGAGGCGCTGCGGTTCGCCGGCGTCGCCGGGCTGCTCGGCTTGATCGCCGGCCTCGGCTACAAGGCGGCGGTCGCCCCCTTCCACTTCTGGGCGCCAGACGCCTACGACGGGGCGCCATTGGCGGTGGCGGCGTATCTGTCGGTGGTGCCGAAGGTCGGCGCGCTGTTCGCGCTGGCGCAGGTCGCGCAGGGCCTTCCCGAAGTGCTGGGCTGGCGCTGGGCGCTGGCGTTGCTGGCGGTGCTCTCGATGACCTACGGGAACCTGGCGGCGTTGACCCAGGTCAATCTCGTGCGGCTGCTGGCGTACTCCTCGATCGCTCAGTCGGGCTACCTCCTGTTGGGCGTCGTCGCCTTGGGACGAAGCGAGCTGGCAATCGCGTCGCTGGTCGTATTCGCCGCTGCCTACGCGGCCATGAACTTAGGAGCGTTCGCCGTGGTCGCGCAAGTCGGCCGTGACCTGGAGGACTTCGCCGGGGTCGGCCGCTCGCCGGGCTTGGCGGGGGCGTGGCTGGGCGCCGCGATGGTGGTGTTCCTGCTCTCGCTGGTCGGCATTCCACCCCTGGCCGGCTTCGCCGGTAAGCTGCTGCTGTTCGGTGCCGCCATCGATGCCGGCTTCGCCTGGCTGGCGCTGGTCGCCATCCTGAACAGCGTGCTGTCGCTGGCGGTGTATCTGCGGATCGTGGTGGTGATGTACCGGCCGACGGTCGTGCAGCTCCCGGCATCGCGTCCGGCGCTGCTCGTTTCCGGCCTGACTCTGTTCCTGACGCTCGCCATCGGCTTGGGCATGGAAGCGCTTTTGGCCGCGCTGGGATTGTCCTGACCGGGGCACCCGGTCCTCCATAAAGTAGGCGAGCATCTCGTTCGGCGCCACCGCCGGCTGCTTGAGCTCGGGCTGACGCAAGGCGCGGTTGAGCGCGCATCCCTGAAGGAGCACCCTCGCGGCTCAGGCACCGATGTCGGTACCCTCCGGCTCCGTGGTACCCTCCACCACCCTCACCGCCAAGCGGCTACTGTGCTCGCCCCGGTCGATGTCGGCTATCACCGCGCTGCCCTCCTGAACCTCTGCGGGGAGCCAAGCGGCCGGTACCTGGAAGGAGTGCCCGTCCCGGCTGCGCAGGGTGGCGCACCCGGCTTCCAGGTGGACGACTATGAGGTGCTGACTCATTCCTAAGCGAAGTCTAGGGCGGCGCCCGCTCCGACACAGGAAGCAACGATCAAATCGAATGGATCGAGGGGCGGAGCGCCCGATGGCGTTCCGCCCCTCATCGATAAGCCCCAACTCCGACAAGGTCCAACTTCCCATAGCCCCGCCGGGCCGAATCGAGTCGACACAGTCGGCGAGTCGCCTCAGCTCGCGTATGCGCACGCGTTCGTAGCCGAGGAGAAAGGGGCAGTGCCGGCTGGGTGCCAGCGGAGCCGGCTACATCAGGATGCCGCCGACCGAAGCGATAACGGTCGCGAAGATCAGCGACACGGTGTTGATCACCTTGATCAGCGGGTTGATCGACGGACCGGCCGTGTCCTTGTAGGGATCGCCCACGGTGTCGCCGACGACCGAGGCAGCGTGGGCGTCGGAGCCCTTGCCGCCGTAGTTGCCGTCCTCGATGTACTTCTTGGCATTGTCCCAGGCGCCGCCGCCGTTGGACATCATCAGCGCCATCATCAGGCCCGAGGCGATGACGCCGATCAGCAGGCCGCCCAACGCCAGCGGCCCGAACAGGAAGCCGACGATGAGTGGTGCCACTACTGCCAGGATGCCTGGCAGCACCAGTTCGCGCAGAGCGGCGGCGGTGACGATGTCCACCGCACGGCCGTAATCGGGCTTGGCGGTGCGCTCCATGATTCCCGGAATCTCGCGGAACTGCCGGCGCACCTCTTCGATCACGCTGCCGGCGGCCTTGCCGACCGACTCCATCAGCAGAGCGCTGAACAGGAAGGGCAGCATGGCACCGATGAGCAGTCCCACCAGGACGATCGGGTCGTTCAGCATGAAGCCCTGCTCGAGGTCGAGCCGTTCGGCGTAGTCGGCGAACAGGACCAGCGCGGCCAAGGCCGCGGAACCGATTGCGAAGCCCTTGGTCACCGCCTTGGTGGTGTTGCCCACGGCGTCGAGGGCGTCGGTGTTCTGCCGAACCTCGTCCGGCAGGTCGGCCATCTCGGCGATGCCGCCGGCGTTGTCGGTGATGGGGCCGTAGGTGTCCATGGCGACGATCATTCCGGTCACCGAAAGCATCGCGACCGCCGCGATGGCGATCCCGTAGAGCCCGGACAACACGAAGGCAACGAAGATGGCGAGCACCAGGACGATAACCGGCCAGGCAGTCGACTGCATTCCCACTGCCAGACCGCTGATGATGTTGGTGGCCGCGCCTGTTTCCGAAGCCTTGGCGACTCGCTGCACCGGCGCGAAACGGGTGCCGGTGTAGAACTCGGTGATGAACATGATCAGTATCGTTACGACGATGCCCACCACGCTGGCCCCGAAGATGCTCCAGGCGTTGCCGGCACTCGGCAGTTGTGAGAAGTCGAAGGTGCGGAACATCAGCAAGGTAGCGAACAAAAAGCCCACTACGCTGAGAATTGCGCTGGCGAATACGCCCCGGTAGAGCGCCGCCATGATGTTTCCGTCGGGAGCGAGCCGCACGAAGGCGACCCCCACGATCGAGGCGATGATAGCGATGGCTCCGAGCACCAGCGGGTACACCACCAGTGCCGAGATGGTGTCGGTGCCGGGCAGCAGGAAGCCGAGGAAAACCGCGCCGATGGCGGTGACAGCGTAGGTCTCGAACAGGTCGGCGCCCATCCCGGCGCAATCCCCTACGTTGTCGCCCACGTTGTCGGCGATGACCGCCGGGTTACGCGGGTCGTCTTCGGGGATCCCTGCTTCTACCTTGCCCACCAGGTCGGCGCCCACGTCCGCTGCTTTCGTGTAGATGCCGCCGCCCACCCGCGCGAACAACGAGATGAGGCTCGCGCCGAAGGCGAAGCCGACCAGCGGTTCGACCGGGTTCGGCAGATCGAGCACCACGAAGAAGAGCCAGAAGAAGCCGGCCACGCCCAGAAGTGCCAGGCCGGCGACCGCCAGGCCAGCTACAGCTCCGCCGTTGAATGCAATGCGAAGAGCGCCGTCGAGGCCGCTGCGGGCCGCCTGGGCGACCCTGACGTTGGCCCGGACTGCGATGTTCATGCCGATGTAGCCGCTGACTGCCGAGAACAGCGCGCCCACCGCGAAGCCGGCGGTGGTCCACCACCACTGCGTGGCGGCCTCGCCGCTGCTTGCCAGCGCGATGACTGCGAAGATGGCGACGATGACCACCGCAACATAGAGGATCGTGCGGTATTGCCGGTTCATGTAGGCGGAGGCGCCCGCCCGTACCGCATCCGAGATCTCGACCATCGCCGGGTTGCCGGTTTCCGCTTTGATTATGCGCTGGGCGATAACGCCGGCCGCCACCAGCGCGGCGATCGCCGCCAGCGGTATCAGAATAATAAGTCCGTCCATTGGCCCTCCTGAGGCACGCGCGGCATGCGGTCGGGCCGCATGAAACGCAATCCGAAAAAGTCTAACACGGCTCTCATGCTTGCCTGCACCGCCGAAGGCGAACCGATCGTGCAACCGTTTCCGTGACGGCGTCGGCGATTTCGGTGCTCGGCCGGTGGTGGTAGTGTGGTGTTCTTCGTTGCCCCCGAGCGGCTAGGAGGCAGAACAGATGAGTACTCATCCCCTGGCAGGCAAGCCTGCTCCGTCAGACCTGCTCGTCAACGTCCCGCGGCTGGTTTCGGCCTTCTATTCGGAGACTCCCGATCCCAACGACGCCGGCCAACGGGTGTCGTTCGGCACCTCGGGGCATCGCGGCAGTTCACGGCTCGGTTCGTTCAACGAAGCCCACATCCTGGCGATAAGCCAGGCGGTCGCCGACTACCGCCGTCGGCAAGGGTTCTCGGGGCCGCTGTTCGTGGGCATGGACACGCACGCTCTGTCGGAGCCCGCCATGCGGACGGCGGTCGAGGTCCTGGTTGCCAACGACGTCGCCGTCGTTCTGCCTGCCGACCTGGGCTACACGCCGACCCCGGTCATCTCGCACGCGATCCTCGAGCACAACCGGGACGATCGAGATCGGCAGCATCAAGATCGGCGCGGTCGCGATTCTAACGGTCGCGAGCGGCCGGTCGGCAACAGGCGAACACGCGAGCGTGCCGACGGAATAGTCATTACGCCCTCCCACAACCCGCCGGAGGACGGCGGCTTCAAATACAACCCGCCCCACGGCGGTCCGGCCGGCACCGACGCGACCGATTGGATCGAGAGGCGGGCAAACGAGCTGTTGGACGGCGATTGCCGGGACGTGCTCAGGGTGCCATGGTCGCGGGCCCTGGCCTCGGAACGGCTGGTGCGCCGCGATTTCATCACGCCCTATGTGGACGACCTGGCCGAGGTCGTGGACCTGGAGGCGATCGCCGCGGCAGGCCTGCGAATAGGCGTCGATCCGATGGGGGGCGCCGGTCTGCACTTCTGGGAGCCGATCGCCGAACGCTACCGGCTCGACCTGACGGTCGTCAACGACCGGGCCGATCCCACGTTCGCGTTCATGACCGTCGACAAGGACGGCAAGATCCGCATGGACTGCTCGTCGCCGCACGCGATGGCGAGCCTCATCAGGTTGAAAGACGAGTTCGATATCGCCTTCGGCAACGACCCGGACTTCGACCGTCACGGGATCGTGACGCCGGGCGGTTTGATGAACCCCAACCACTATCTGTCGGTCGCCGTGGAGTATCTGTTCGACAATCGCCCGGGATGGCCGGGTGGCGCCGCAGTTGGCAAGACGCTGGTGTCGACCTCGATGCTCGACCGGGTGGCTGCATCCCTGGGCCGCGAGCTGCTCGAGGTGCCGGTGGGCTTCAAGTGGTTCGTCGACGGGCTGCTGGATGCAAGCTGCGGGTTCGGTGGCGAGGAGAGCGCGGGAGCCTCGTTCCTGCGCCGCGACGGCACGGTCTGGACCACCGACAAGGACGGTTTCATCCTCGCCTTGCTGGCCGCGGAGATCACCGCCGTCACCGGGCAGGACCCCAGCGAGCGCTACCGGTTGCTGGAGACGCGGTTCGGGGCGCCGGTGTACCGGCGATCAGAGGCTCCCGCCAACGACGACCAGAAGAGGGTGCTCGCCGACCTGGACGCGTCGGCTGTAAGCGCCGACGGTCTTGCCGGCGAGGAGATCGTTGCCAAGTTGACCAGGGCTCCCGGCAACGGTGCGCCGATCGGCGGCTTGAAGGTGGTGACCAAGAACGGCTGGTTCGCCGCGCGTCCTTCCGGAACCGAAGCGATCTACAAGATCTATGCCGAGAGTTTCCGGGGCGAAGAGCATCTGAGCGAGATCGTCAGCGAGGCGCAGGATATCGTGCGGGGTGCCTTCGACGGGGCGGGCGTATGACGATATGCCGTGTTGCCTACCATCGGCTCGGCCGAATTGGCTTATCGTTGAGGAATGCAGGCGAATTCGGAAACAGGCGTGGGACTCGGGCAAAACATGAGATTCAGCGACATCGTGATCGATGACCCCAACATCAGCCTTGCTGCCAAGGGGGTTTTCTCCACGCTCGGCTTGATGGGGAACAGCTGCTCCGTCGCTGAGTTGACGAGTCGCACCAGTGACGACCGGCAGGTGGTGCGCTCCGCGCTCGAAGAACTCGAGCGGGCCGGTTATGTCGAGGTAAGCAACGAAACCGTCCGCGTCCAGAGCACCGGCAGTTTCGGCGTAGCGCCCTGACGTCCGGTCACAGCCGGACGAACGATTCCACGTCGAGCACGAACACGATCGCGCCGCCGACAGGTACCTCTACCGGTGGCCCGGCGAACGTCGCTTCCGGCGCGTGGAACGGGCTGCCTCCGGGGATCACGCGGGTACGCTCGCGGCAGGTGTCGTGTATCAAGCCCTTCACCTGCTCTACGTCGGCATCCTCGACGCCTACCAGCAGCGTCGTGTTGCCCTCGCGAAGAAAGCCTCCGGTAGAGGCCAACTTGGTAGACTGAAAGCCGGCCTCATTGAGGGCCTGCTGCAGACGTCCCACGTCGGCGTCCTGCACGATGGTCAGCAGCAATTTCATCTTGTCTCATGCTAGCACGCCGCCCGGAATCTTTCGACACTGGTGTGGGAGTGCAAGCTTCCTCGGTGGAAGGTCCTACCGTCGACCGGTCGACCGAGGAGCGAGCGGCCATGCTCAAGCGATGCTCAATCGGCACCGGCCAGCGAGTATATGCGTGCCCGTCCCTGCCACAACATCAGCAGCAGCAGGACCGAGACAACCGCCCCCGACCAACTCATGATCCCGAAACCGGCGCCGGCGTATACGACCCCGCTGACAAGCGATGCGGTGGCGGCGGTCACGCCTACCAGCAGGTCGTTGACGCCTTGTGTGCGCGCCCTCTCAGACGGTGTGAGGCGGTCGCTCAGGAGTACCGAGCCACCGATGAAGCAGAGGTTCCAGCCGACTCCGAGAAGGAACAGCGATGCGATCATCGGCGCCAGGGAAACCGAGGGGATCGAGCCGAGACAGCCTATCAGGAGGGCGGTAACACCCAGCGCCAGAGTAGGCCGCCGGCCCCAGCGGTCAGCCAAGCGTCCGGTTACCGGCGAGAAGGCGAACATGCCCATCGTATGGGCGGCGATTACCAGCGAGATGGCGCCCAGCTCGTGAGCGTGGTGGTGCATGTGTAGCGAGGTCATGCCCATGACCATCACCATCACAGCATAGGAGCCGATCATCACCACCACCGCGGTCCGCACCCCCGGATCGCGGGACAGCCTCGACAACGAGCGAGCCGGGACGGCTGGGCCGACCGGGTTTTCCTGAGCGGAGATCAAGGCCGCCAGCGTCTTCGGCTCGGGACGCAGGAAGAGCGCCATGAGAACCCCGCCGGCCGCGAACAGCATCGCGCCAATGAGGTAGGGTCCCGCCAGCTCTCCCAGGCCGGCCCATGCCGTAACCCTTCCTGAGGGTGTGATCAGCAAGGGGCCGAGGATGGAGCCGACGGTGCCTCCGAGCACTACCGTGGCCACTGCTCGACCCCGCCGTGCTGCCGGATTGACCTCGGCTGCGGTGAAGCGGCTCAGCTTGAACGCGGCCTGTGCGGAGCCCATCACCGTCAGGCCGAGCACCAACAGCGGGAACGACCCTACCCCCGCCGCCGCCACGCTGCCGATCGCCCCGGCGCAACCGACCATGACAGCCAGCGTCAGGCCCCAACGACGTCCGATCCGGTCGGTGGTAAGCGCCCAGGGGAGGGCGCTTAATGCTGCTCCGAGCTGGAACACGGCGGCCGGCAGGCCGGCGAGCGCGGATCGGCCGCTAAGTTCCGCCCCAACGATGGCTGCCACCGTCAAGCCGGCGATGACGCCGGCGGAGCCCAGGCTCTGGACGGCGAACAACGCAACGGTTATCGATCGTGCTCGCCGCTCTAGTTCGTGTGGCTCCATGGCGAAGAGATTATCGCAATCGCCGTCGAGCGATGGTCGCGGTACGACGGCACCGTGGAGCGCAGGTGCAGGTGAGTTTCGCGCCCGCGGCCACTGTGGTGGGCAGCGTCGAGGGTGCAGCCGGAGGAGAAGACCCTGTAGTTTGCCGCCGTTTTCGCCCGACCCGTCAACCGGTTCTGGCGGCACCGAGCAGTTCGCGGGCCTGACCGAGCGCTTCGTCGATGCCTGCCGGAGACCAGCTCGCGCGGCCTTCGATCATCAGGCTGCTGCAGCCGTCGCGCAGGCAGCGGTGACCATCGACATCGGCCGTGTGGCGGCAGGAGTTGGCTCTCTCCGGCATTACCTCGCCGACGGCTCGGTGAAGCTCCAGGTCGAGCGGCGCCCAGCGTTCGGGGTCCGAGGCGGAGAAGATGATCACGCTGGGCGTACTGAGCGCAGCCGCGAGGTGCGACACGCCGGTGTCGTTGCAGACCACCAACTCGGCGTCCCGGACGAGTGCCGCCAGCGCCCCCAGGTCGGTCCGGCCCGCCAGGTCGACCGCCTTGCTGCGCATCGAGCGAACGACCGCCGCGGTTATCTCCTTCTCGCCTTCGGTTCCGGTGAGCACCGGCACCAGACCCTCCGCCGCCAGTGCGTCTGCGACCGCTGCGAACCGTTCCGTCGGCCACATGCGTTCCCGGTCCGTCGCGCCCGGATGCACGCACACGTAGCGACCGTCGCGGCGTTCCGGCCAGGCCGAGCCCAAACGCTCCTCGTCGGCCGCGGTGACCGGGAACTCCAGCGACTCGCCCGCCGGCGGGATTCCCAGGAACTCCATCAGCGCCAACCAGCGCCGTACTTCGTTGAGGTGGGCCGGGTAGGCCGTGAACCGGTCGGGGTCGGGACACCACAGCGACGGAAGGTAGAACCCGGCGGCGTCTCTGGCGCCGAGCAGGATGGTGAACGGGTTGCTGTGAGTACCGCTGCCGTGCATCTGCAGTGCCAGGTCGAAGCGGCCCTGGACGTTGGCGAAGAATTCGGGCAGGCGGGCCGGGTCCGCGGCTACCTCTGGAATTCCCGGGAACCCGGGAAACTCCAGCAAGTCGTCGAGGTAGTGGGCGAACCGCTCCTGTAGCACGCGCGCCGCGGGCAGGCCGACGAGGGTGATCCGGGCACGTGGCAAAGACGCGCGCAGTGCGCGCAATGCCGGAACCGTGCACAACATGTCCCCCAGGCCCCGCAACGCTCGAACCACGGCGATTCGTTCGGGCGGCGGAGACCCGATCCGATCCTGCGCCATCGATCACCCCCGATTGCGCCAAGTGCACCATATGGGCGGGGAGGAGTCTGAGAGCGGCGCACCTTTGCGCTCGCTCGATCGGGCCAGACAGCGTTGTTTCGGTCCTTGTCGATCGGGAAGCACCTCGTACTTGACGGTTTTCTTGACAGCGGAGTACATACGGACTATATTCAGCCGCACTGTTGAGACCCCGCCAGAGGCTGCAAGCCGAAGCGGGAATGCGCGAACGCCACTATTGGTAGTCGCGCGGGACGGGCAGCATTCGGCGAGCGATCACCCGTAGCCTCGCCCAACGGGTGTATATACATGCAACGCGATGCCGATCGAAATTCATCGCGCCGGGCGAATGAACGAAAGGAGCTGGAGATGCAGAGCGATTCCGGGCCCGCCATCGAGGCCCGCGGGCTGGTCAAGAACTATGGCAGTACTCGAGCTGTAGACGGGGTGGACCTGGCGGTCAGGAGAGGCACGGTTCATAGCTTCCTCGGTCCCAACGGCGCCGGCAAGACGACCACCATACGCATGCTCGCCACGTTGGTGATTCCCGACGCCGGCACCGCAACGGTGTTCGGCCACGACGTGGTGCGAGAGGCAGCCGCCGTTCGCCGGAGAGTGAGCCTCACCGGCCAGTTCGCCTCGGTCGACGAGGATCTCAGCGGGTTCGAGAACCTGTTGCTGGTGGGCCGGCTCTGGGGTTACAGCCCGCGCCAGGCTCGGGCGCGCGCCGGCGAGCTGCTCGACGCCTTCGGTTTGGCCGACGCAGCCGGACGCCAAGCGCGCACCTACTCGGGCGGCATGCGGCGCCGGCTCGACGTTGCCGCCAGCCTGGTCGTTACACCGGATCTCCTGTTCCTGGACGAACCCACCACCGGTCTCGATCCCAGAAGCCGGAACCAGGTGTGGGACATAGTTCGGGCACTGGTCGCCGGCGGAACGACGGTGCTGCTGACCACGCAATACCTGGAAGAGGCGGATCAGCTCGCCGACCGGATCGCAGTGATAGATCAAGGCAGGGTGATCGCAGAGGGCAGCAGTTCGGAGCTCAAGGCCTCGGTCGGCAGCGGAGCGCTCAATATCCGGCTGCAGCAGCCCGAGCGTCGCCCGGAGGCCGAACGGATCCTGTCGCGCGCGCTCGGAATAGCGGTGCAGCTCGAGTCGGACCCGGCCGCGCTTACCGCCCGTATCGATGACACGGCGGTCGTGATTCGAGCTCTAGAGCAACTGTCGGCCGCCGACATAGAGATTTCCTCGTTCTCACTCGGGCAGCCGAGCCTGGACGAGGTGTTCTTCGCCCTGACCGGCCGCCCTGCCGAGAAGGAGTCCGGCGAGGATCGGCCCGCCGCGCAAGAAGACGTGAAGGAGGAAGCGGCGTGACCACTTCGACCCCGACCGTTGGAACCGTATCCGGGCAGGCACGTGACGAAGGCCTGCATGCGGCGTTCACCGCAGGAACCCGCCCGCCGCCGGCCAGCTCCCTGTCGGTCGTGTTTACCTTCGCCTGGCGTGCTCTGCTGAAGATAAAGCACGTGCCCGAGCAGCTCTTCGACGTGACGGCGTTTCCGCTGATGATGACGCTCATGTTCACATACCTGTTCGGCGGCGCCATCGCCGGTTCCACCAGCGAGTACCTGCAGTTCCTGCTGCCCGGCATCTTCGTCCAGACTGTTGTGTTCATAACCTTGTACACCGCCGTCGGCCTGAACACCGACATCTCGAAAGGGATGTTCGACCGCTTCCGGTCGTTGCCTATCTGGCGTCCGGCACCGCTGGTCGGCGCGCTTCTCGGCGACACCGTCCGCTACGTGATGGCGGCCAGCGTGGTGATGGCCGTGGGTCTTATCCTGGGATTCCGGCCGGCCGGCGGCGCTGTCGGAGTTCTGTTGGCGCTGGCGCTCCTGCTGCTGTTCGCGTTCAGCCTTACCTGGATCTGGACCGTCCTCGGCATCCTGATGCAGACGCCGAACGCGGTGATGATGACCAGCATGCTCGTCCTCTTTCCGATAACCTTCGGAAGCAACATCTACGTCGACCCGAGCACCATGCCCGGCTGGCTGCAGGCCTTCATCGGCGTAAACCCGATCGCCCGGCTGGTCACGGCGGTTCGCGGACTCATGCACGGGGCGGCGACCTTCGATCAGATCCTCTGGGTTTTCGGCGCAAGCGCGGTCATCGTGGCGATATTCGCCCCGCTGACCATGTACCTCTATTACAGGCGGGAGTAGCGACTCGGAGCCGGCCGGCTGCGATGCCCCGGGCAGCTCGCCGCCCCACTCAACCGACCTCCGGGTCGATGGCGAACTGTACGACCGGTGCCGGCTCGGCCGGGCACTCGGTCGCCCGGTCCGGCGCTTCACCCGGCGGCTCCCCCGTCGCGTACCCGGTAGAGCGTTTCGCCCGCTTTCGGCACGTAGAGCACGCCCTCGTCCTCCCGACCCTGCCAGCGGGTGGGATCGATTTCGGCGGGGTCCAGGTAGCCGAGGTTGAGCCGCTCGCACTCCTCGCGGGAGAGCCGGGTGGCAAGCGTCACCCGGGCGCGGGGCCTCTCCACTCCGTCCTCGTATTCGCCGTCGCCACGCACGTGGGTCGAGTGAGCCAGCACTCCCAGCGGGAAGTGCGAGAAGCGCTCCCACTGCTTCAGGAAGTAGGGGAGCACGTGATAGCCGATCTCATAGATGTAGCGGCCGTGGGCACGACTCACCGTGTCGAGGTGCGGCGCGTAGATAATGAGCTCGCCGCCTGCGGCCAGCGCCGGCTCGAGCTTGTACATCGCCTTGCCGGCCGTCCACAGCTCGTCGTACATCGGGGGAGCGCCGGAGAGAACTCTCCGGAAGGGGCGGTCCACCCAGCGGATGTGCCGCTCGGACGACAGGTCTGCGGCTTCCGACCATGCCTCCAGGTAGTCGCCCACGAACAGCCCGGACAGCCCTGCCCCTTCTACCACCAGCGCCGCCAGCGTCGTCGGCGTGGGCACGAGCCGGGCCGCTTCATGGATCATTGCGCGCACCGGCGTGTCTTTTATGCCGATCGTCCGCCTCACCCCGGCCATCGCCCCCATCCAGTGGGTGACGTTGATCATCTCGGCGCCGCTGACGCCGGGAAAGAAGTATTTGGCGCCGCCCGAGAAACCGACGACCTCGTGGGGAAATGTAGGTCCGAGGATGATCACGTGGTCGTAGTCGAGTACCGCACGGTTGATCCTGACGTCGACGGCGCCGCCGAGAGTGGGGTGCCAGCTCTCGCCGGCTATCTCGCGGACACGCTCCTCCGCCAGTTCGCCCAGCGAGATGAGCGTGTGCGGGTCTTGCCATGCGTGGTTTTGCAGTCCGACGTGCCGATAGCGCCCGCTTCGCTCCTCGGCCGTGAGGCCGACCAGCCTCATGAGCTGATCCTCGGACAGCGGCGGATGGGTCCCCAACGCGACCATGAAATCGATCCGTGCGGCGCCGGCGAGCAGATCGACCAGGATGCGAAACAGCATGGCCAACGGCAAACTGCGGGTGTGATCCGGGATCAGGACCAGAATCCGCTCCCCATTGTGCCGGTCCTGGAGGCCGCGCGCCAACGTCTCCTCGATCTCGTCCTGGCCAAGAAGCTCCGCCTCCGCGGCAATGGCACGCGCGTGCATCATTCGGCACCGCCGTAGGTGCGGTTCTGGTGGCTCCGGCGGGTGGTCTGTGCCATGGCGCTGGTGAAAGCGGTCCGGCCGCATTGCGGGATCATCAGACTTCTCCTTGGCCGTCCAGGGCGTAGGGCGAGATTATCAAAGGAAGCTCGGGATGGGGTAGCCTTACGCGATATCGATGGTCCGGAGCGGGCACTCCACTCCCGGGTGCCGTCGGCGGAGCCGGGCATTCGGCGCGGGACACGGGCGAATCCCCGTATCGACTGCCCGTCTCGATGCCGCACTACGAGGTGGCACGCAGCAAGGAGAGTGTAGGGGAATTAGGAAGGAGACCGAATGCAGCAAACAGGCGTCGCATCACAGGGAGTCGGCTTACAGGGCATCGCATGGCACGGTGACGAGGGTATGGACATCGGCGTTGTCGGCCTGGCGGTGATGGGACAGAACCTGGTGCTCAACATGAACGACCACGGCTACCGCGTGGCCGTCTACAACCGTACCGGCGAGACGACTCGGGCTTTCACCGAGGGGCCGGCAGCAGGGACCCGGGTCCGCGGCTTCGAAAGCCTCGAGGGCCTGGTAGGCGCGCTTGAGCGTCCCCGCAAGGTCATGCTCATGGTCAAGGCAGGCGATGTAGTCGACCGGGTGATAGAGAACCTGGTTCCTCTGCTCGAGCAAGGCGACATCATCGTAGACGGCGGGAACTCGAACTACCGGGACACCCGGCGGCGAGAGCGGGAGCTGGCTGGCAAGGGCCTGAGGTTCCTGGGCAGCGGGGTGTCCGGCGGGGAGGAGGGCGCCCGTACCGGCCCTTCGATAATGCCCGGCGGTCCCAAGGACGCCTGGCATGAACTGAAGCCGCTGCTGCAGGCGATCAGCGCCAAGGTAGACGGCGAGCCGTGCTGCGAATGGCTGGGTGAGGACGGTGCCGGCCACTTCGTCAAGATGGTGCACAACGGCATCGAGTACGGCGACATGCAACTGATAGCCGAGGCCTATCATCTGATGCGCGACGGGCTGGGACTGAGTGCGCCGGAGATGCACGAGGCGTTCGGGCGGTGGAACGAAGGTCCGTTGGATTCGTACCTCATCGAGATCACGCGCGACATACTCGGCACCTACGACGAGGACGGGGCGCTGGTACTGGACCTTATCCTCGACCGCGCCGGTCAGAAAGGTACCGGCCGTTGGACCGCCATCGAGGCGCTGGAACAGGGTGTTCCGCTCACCCTGGTGACCGAGGCGGTATTCGCGCGCTCGCTCTCGGCGCTGAAGGAGGAACGGGCGCGGGCGGCAGAGATCCTGGCCGGCCCTAGCGCGCACTTCGGCGGCGACCGTTCCGCGTTGCTGGCCGACGTGGAGGGGGCGCTCTACGCCTCGAAGATCTGCTCGTACGCCCAGGGCTATATGCTGATGCGCTCCGCCAAGGACGCCTACGGATGGAACCTCGACCTCGGCGCAACAGCGTCACTCTGGCGCGGTGGTTGCATCATCCGGTCACGCTTTCTCAACGACATCAAGGCTGCGTTCGGTCGCGACCCCGAGCTGAGCAACCTGCTGCTCGATCCGTTCTTCCGGGACGAGATCTCTGGGACGCAGGCCGCCTGGCGCCGGGTGGTCGGCGAGTGCGTCAAGCTGGGCGTACCGGCGCCCGCGATGTCGGCGGCGCTGGCGTTTTTCGACGGTTACCGGACCGAGCGGCTGCCAGCGAACCTGATCCAGGCGCAGCGAGACTACTTCGGGGCGCATACCTACGAGCGGGTCGACCGGCCGCGCGGTGAGGCGTTCCATACCAACTGGACCGGGCGTGGCGGCGACGTGGCGTCGGGATCGTACGAGGCGTAGTGTGCCGAATCTGTGGCCGCGGCGTTCAGGTCAGGGGCGGTGAACGGGCGCACGCTAGAGTTCGTCGGACGGCCTCCTGGTCCACCTCGCGCATCGTGGCAGTTCAGGCTTAAGACGAACGCCGGCTCCTGCGAGCCCGTGGCGAGAGAGTGAAGTAGAAGGTCGCTCCCTTGTCGACCTCGCCGTCGGCCCAGATCCGTCCCCCGTGCTTGTGGATGATTCGTTGAACTGTAGCAAGGCCAATACCGGTGCCCGAATACTCCGCGGAGGCGTGGAGCCGCTGAAAGGGCACGAACAGCCTTTGTGAGTGATCCATCGAGAAGCCCGCTCCGTTATCGCGCACAATGAAGTGTTTCTGGGTTGCGTCGCCGCTCATGCCCACCTCGATGCGGCCGTCAGTGCGGCCCCTCGTGAACTTGATGGCGTTATCCAACAGGTTCTCCAGCGCGATTCGGAGGAGGGAGGGATCGCCAACCGCAGTCATTCCGTCCTCGATGGTGATAGTCAGCCCCACGCCCTCCGGTTCCCTGTCGAGCAAGTCCTTGGCTACCTGGCGCGCTACGTCGCCGAGGTCGAACTCGCTCGGCGTGACCTCGGTGCGCGTGAGATAGGACAGCTTGAGCAGGTCGTCGATGAGTTCACCCATGCGACCGGCCGCTGCCCGGATGCGCCGCAGATAGCTGCGGCCGCCGTCGTCCAGCGACTTCTCGTACTCCTCGAGCAGCGCTTGGCTGAATCCGTCTATTCCGCGAAGCGGTGCCCGGAGGTCGTGCGATACCGAGTAGTTGAAGCTCTCCAACTCCGAGTTGAGTGCCTTCAACTCGGCGGTTCGTTCTTCGACCCTCTCCCCCATCAAGTCGTGGGCCCTTCCGAGCGCGTCGACGGCTTTCTTGTGCTCGGTAACGTCAACGGCGTGCGCGAAAATCCCTGAAACCGAGCCGTCGGCTTCACGCAGCGGCTGGTAGACGAAATCCAGGTAATAGTCGTGCTGCTCGACTTGGCTCTCGTGCTTCAGCGGAACCCGCATCCCCCTGGCGACGAACGGCTCTCCCGTTTCGTAGACGCGGTCGAGCAGTTCGAATATCCCCTCATCCTGCAACTCCGGGAAGGCCTGACGGGCGGTCTTGCCGATGAGCTCACGCTTGCCTACGAGCTGGTAGTACAAGGGGTTTGCCATCTCGAATACGTGCTCGCTGCCGCGAAGCGTCGCGATCGCGGCGGGTGCTTCCTGGAACACGGTCTGCAGCCGGGAGCGCTCCAGCCGGAGAGCTTTCACCAGCCTGTCGCGCTCCTCCTCGGCTCGCTTGCGCTCGGTAACGTTGGTGAAGAGGGCGGCAACTCTCAGGCTCCCGGCGTCGCCGATACGGAAGGCGTGAACGTCGAACCACCGTCCCATTGCCGCGGATCCCTCGCTAACGCGCACCGGTTCGCCAGTCAAGGCTACTCGGCCGTATATTTCGAACCAGTGAGGCTCGAGATCGGGCACCAGTTCACGCGCGGTCTTGCCACTGGCATCCTTCAGTCCGGTGAGCTCTTCGAAGCTGGAGTTCATTTCGATGAAGCGATAGTCGATCGGCTTGCCTATGTCGTCGAGAATGATGTCGCAAACGAAGAACCCTTGATCCATAGAGTTCAGCAGTGCCTGGTAGAAGTCAGCCCTTTCGCGCGGCAGGCTCTCCGAAAATTGCTTCTCTCCAGCGGTTGCGTGAGCGGTTGCGTGGACCTCGACGACGGCTCCCACTGCCTCGCCCTCGTGGCGAAAGGGTGTGACCGCATAGGCAACCGGATAGAAGGTCCCGTCCTTGCGGACGAGGATATCCTCCCCCTTCGCCCGCACTTCCTGTTCAAGCGCCAAGTGTATCGGGCACGCACTTTCAGGATAGGGTTTGCCGTCCGGACGAACATGGTGTATCAGCTCGTGCAGCGTCCGCCCCTCGAACTCACGAAGCTTGTAACCGGTGAGCTTCTCGGCGGCCCTATTCAGATAGACGCAGTGATGGCGGTCGTCGAGAATGAGCAGCGCCGTTCCTGCACTGTCGATACCCAAGCGCAATAGCTGATAGGCAGTTTCGTTTTGTCGACCCTTCAACGGCACGCGACGCTCATCCCCCGAAACAACGATTGCAGGTCATGTTACCTCAGGTGCCGCTGAATCCCACGTACTTCAGCGGGGTAAGATTGGAGTCGGGAAGGGACGATTCGGCTGGTGGGACAGGCGTGTTCTCGTTGGCATCGGCGGCGACCGCGGAAAGAGCAGCCGACGGGTTGCATGTTTGACCGATAAGAGCTAATGTGCAACCCGGAGGTTGCACATGAACGATCGAATCGAGAAGCGGATCGAACTTCGGGGTCCCACCTCACGGGTCTGGCGTGCGCTCACAGACCATCGAGAGTTCGGCGAATGGTTTGGCGTAACGCTGGACGAGCCGTTCGAACCCGGCCAGGTCTCTCGGGGCCGGATAACGCATCCCGGATATGAGCATCTGGAGTGGGAAGCTGTGGTGCAGATAATGGAGCCCGAGCGGCTGTTCTCGTTCACCTGGCACCCCCATGCAGTTGACCCGGAGATCGACTACTCCGCGGAGCCG
>JBBDRK010000058.1:18255-22982 GCA_040905465.1 Trueperaceae bacterium
GCCAGCGGAGAGCCACGTTCGATCTCGCAGCTCACCGAAGGTTCGATGCTCACGCGGCAGGCGATCACCAAACACCTTCGGGTTCTGGAGGGCGCCGGAATTGTGCACAGCCTCCGCTCAGGCCGCAAGAACCTGTTCGCGCTGGATCCGGAGGCGATCAGAGAAGCCAATGAGTATCTGGACGTCGTCTCCGAGCGGTGGGACCGTGCGCTCACGAGGCTGAAGTCGTTCGTGGAAGAGTGAGAACCGTTGTTCGAGGTGGGGGGAGCGGGTGGCACGGTGGGCAATCGGAGGTACGGCGGCGACAGTACGTATACTCGGTAATGCGGCAGCAAGCTACAAAAGGTCAGGACCGGGAGACCTCGTATCGGCGCCTGGGCACCCGCTGCAGCGCGATTGCTGTAAGCCATGAGGATGGATGACCCCGCCTGAGGCCCTTAGTCAGGGTCGAGCGTCGTTCGAACGGCGTGCCTGGGCAGAGGCTTATGCACGGTTCTCCGCTGCCGATCAGGAATCACCGCTTGAACCCGAGAACCTCGAGCGGCTGGCATCGACGGCCTACCTGCTCGGCAGGGACGACGAGAGTATCGAACTCTGGGCGCGCGTGCATCACGATCTCGTAAGCCGCGGAGAGGTGGTGCGCGCCGCCGGTTGCGCCTTCTGGCTGGTCTTCGGCCTAATCAACAACGGTGAGCATGCCCGCGCCGGTGGCTGGCTCGCCCGCGCCCAGCGGCTCTTGGATGGCGGTCAGCAAGAGTGCGTGGAGCAGGGCTATCTGCTGTTGCCCGTCGCGCTGCAGCATTTCGGCAAGGGCGAGGTTGAAGCGGCGTTGGCCACCTTCGAGCAAGCGGCGAACATCGGTGAGCGTTTCGCGGACCCGGACTTGATGGCGCTCGCCCGGCAGGGCCAGGGCAGAGCCCTGCTTCGCTGGCAAAAGGTCGATGAAGGTGTAAGCCTGCTCGACGAAGCCATGGTCACCGTTGAGACCGGCGAGGTATCTCCGGTAGTGGTCGGAGTCGTCTACTGCAGCGTGATCGACGCGTGCCGGGAGATTTTCGATCTGCACCGGGCGCAAGAGTGGACCACCGCGCTGACCCGTTGGTGCGAAACTCAACCGGACCTGGTTCCATTCCGCGGGCAGTGCCTGGTGCACCGTACCGAGATCCTGCAGTTGCACGGTGACTGGCCGGGTGCCATGGACGAGGCGCAGCGAGCGTGTGAGCGGTTCCTGCGAGGTCCAGTGCATCCCGCAACCGGTACGGCTTTCTATCAGCAGGCTCAGCTCCATAGGTTGCGCGGAGATTTCAAGGAGGCGGAGCAAGCCTACCGGCAGGCCAGCCATTGGGGACGTACCTCACAGCCTGGCCTGGCGCAGCTTTGGCTGGCCCGGGGCCAGGTCGATGCCGCTTCGGCGGCGATTCGCCGTGCCCTGGACGAGGTGCAGGGCTTCGTGAACCGCGCCAGGTTGCTGCCCGCCTCTGTCGAGATCATGTTGGCCGCGGGCGACACCGAAGCAGCCCGCATCGCCGCCGATGAAATGGCAGAGCTCGCCGCCGCTTTGGGTGCGCCGCTTCTGGACGCAGCCAGCGCTTACGCGCAGGGAAGTGTCCTTCTCGCTGAGGGTGACTCCCAGGCTGCACTCGCCGCGTTGCGCCATGCGTGGACGGTCTGGCGGGAACTCGAGGTGCCGTATGAGGCCGCGCGTGTTCGGGTCCTCATCGGCCTGGCGTGCCGAGAGCGCGGTGACGAGGAGAGCGCGGGATTGGAGTTCAATGCGGCTCGAAGCATATTCCAGCAGCTCGGCGCGGCGCCCGACCTCGACCGTGTCGCGGGACTAGGCCGGCGCTCAGCTTCCCATGATTCTCACGGGCTGACACCGCGGGAACTGCAGGTGCTGCGTCTGGTCGCTAACGGTGCCAGCAACAAGACAATCGCAGCTGAGCTATTTATCAGCAAGCGAACAGTGGATCGGCATGTAAGCAACATCTTCGACAAGCTGGGCATTTCTTCGCGAGCTGCGGCCGCCTCCTACGCATACGAGCACCGCCTCATCTAAGCTCCCCTGTCGGGATCTGGGTAAAAGTACCTACGCCGCCGTCGGCAGCTTGTGAGTCGTTGCGCCGATGCGCGACCTCCTACTTAGCGTGCAGGATCGGACCTGCAAGCGCACCACGAGGTGCGAGTGAGGAGGTAACGATGCACAGGCAGCTCGATTCATCGAGCGCGTCCGTCACCGGCCTGTCATGGAGCAGCACGCTCCGTTCCTGAAGGCGTTACTCACTACACTTGGCCGTTCACAACGTCACGAACAAAGGAGGAAGTCATGACCACAGAAGGACAAGGAGTCGCGAACACACAGGAATCGGCACGGATACGAGCGGCATGGGACAATATCGCGGCAGCCTACGATGACTTCACCACGCCCAACAACATGCCCCTGGCGGAGGAGGTTTTCCGCCTTGCCGGCCTTCGACCGAACATGCGCTTTTTGGATGTGGCGGCCGGCAGCGGCGCATTGAGCATCCCTGCCGCGCGGCTCGGGGCGCAGGTAGTGGCCGTGGACTTCGCGCCCACCATGATCGAGAGGCTTCAAGCGCGTGCGCGTGACGAAGGGCTTTCCAACCTAGAGGGTCGGGTCATGGACGGACATGCCCTCGAGTTGGAGGATGACGGTTTCGATATTGCCGGCTCGCAGTTCGGCGTAATGCTCTTTCCTGATCTGCCGCGCGCGCTCGCTGAGCTCGCCCGCGTTACCAAGCCTGGAGGGCGAGTGCTCCTGGTCGCCTTCGGTCCGCCCACGAAAGCAGAGTTCCTGACCTTCTTCCTGGGCGCCATGCGGGCCGTCGTCCCAGACTTTACCGGCCTGCCCATGGATCCGCCTCCCTTGCCTTTCCAGGTGGCGGACCCTCGGGTGCTGCGCCAGAGGTTGGCCGAAGTCGGCCTGAAAGACATCCAGGTGGAGCCGGTCAATCACCGCATGGAATTCCGGTCCGGAAAACACCTGTGGGATCTGGTGACGAGCAGCAATCCGATCGGGGCAGGGATGGTCGCCGGTCTGACGGACGAGCAGGGAGCCGAAGTCCAGAAGGTGCTGGACGGCATGCTCCGCGAGCGTTCATGGGGTGGTCCCGCCGTCCTCAACAATGACGTCAATATCGGTATCGGGACGAAGTAGGGGAGGAGTTTGTCAGCAATTACAGCTCCTCAAGGAACCACGTCGACGCGGAGTACCACTCGAGCCGGTCTGGTAGTGACCGCGAGGGTGGCGTTGGGTCGAGGGTGATGAGGAGCGGGCGAGCTTCCGGGTATACCTCTGCTGCGGCTTTCAGGGAGCGTATCTCGCGCTCCCATGTCGCCTCCGACGCGGTGTCGAGCGACACTTGGATAAGTAGCGGGTCCGCGACCTGACTCTCCGCATAAAAGTCCACCTCCAAGTCGTCGCCGACTCGCACCCAGCCCATGTGGAACCCGCGACGCTCGAGCTCGAGTAAGACGGCAGTCTCAAGGCTCCGCCCTCGGTTCTCGCGGCCCGCCCGCTCGTACACCGGAATGAGGCCCGGATCGACGGGATAGACCTTGCGTGGATTACGTGTCCGCTGCCGCTCGGAGGCTGTGTGCATACTCACCAGGCGCACCAGAAAGGCGTCCTCGAGGTGACTCAGCAGGTGGTAGAGGGTTTCCTGCCCGACGGGGAGAGCTTGAGACTTCAAGTCGCGATGGAACTTGGAGACGCTGAATGCCCCTGCGGGATTCGCCATGAGATGGCGTTGTAGGCGCCGGAGTGCTTCGACATTCGTGACGTGATGTCGCTCGATCACGTCACGGAGAACCATGAGGTCCACATACCCCTTGAAGAGTGGCATCCGATCCCGAACGTCGATCCCTTGCGCCTCGGGAAAGCCACCGTCCTCCAGATAGCGACGGAGCGCGGCGTCTACCGTAGCCCGCTCGTCCGGAGTGCGGCGTTCCCACTCCCCCGCTGGCTCCTCGCCCGCGTGGCGGAGTGCTTCACGGAAGGAAAAGGGATGCACGAGCACTTCCATCGAGCGGCCGCGCAGAGAGGTGTGCACCTCGCTACTCAGCAGTTTGGCCGAGGATCCAGAGACAAAGACTTCTGTGTCGTGGGCGTCCAAGAGTCGCCGCACGACAGCTTCCCAACCGGCAACGACCTGAACTTCGTCCAAGTAAACCGTCCGCCGCCCCTGCTCACGCACGGCGGGGACGACGCGTCTATGCTCCTCAATTAGCCACCCCAGGTCTTCGGCCGTCATTCCCACGAGCCGCTCGTCCTCGAGCGACACGAGAAGGTTGGTACCAGGAATACCGCCTGCCGCCAAGCGATCAGCGATGTTGTGGTACAGGAAGGAAGTCTTCCCGCCACGGCGAACGCCGATGACCGCCAAGGCCTTGTTGGGGATGGTGGGAAGACGGATATCGCGGGCGGTGCGCGGCGGAAGTGGCGCGGCCAACGATTCCGTGAGCTTGAGGCGGAGCATTTCGTTTGATATGGCTCTTGCCATAAGGGCACAATATCATGATTTTGTACTTTTGACAGGGGTCAATCTGTCAGTATTTGCGCTTTTCCGCAGAGCGAGCTAGATCGACCTCAAGTGAACGCCTGTTGACAAGACGTGGGCTACGGCTCGCCATCGAAAATAAAAAACCCCGTCCAGGACAGGGTTTGGTGGGTCGTGAAGGACTCGAACCTTCAACCCGCTGATTAAGAG
>JBBDRK010000059.1:0-3818 GCA_040905465.1 Trueperaceae bacterium
GTTCTCGAGCCGGCCGAGGCTTTCGAGGGATTCTCCAACGAGGGCGTGCTGACGGTGGCGGTGCTCTATGCCGTCGTGGCCGGGCTACGCGATACCGGCGGAGTCCACTGGATCTCCCGGCGTTTGCTGGGACGCCCCCAAACCATGAACACCGCACTGATTCGCCTGATGGCTCCGGTGACGGTTTTGAGCGCCCTGCTCAACAACACCCCGATAGTCGCGATGCTCATCCCGGCCGTGCGCGAGTGGGCGAGGCAGAACGAGCTGGCAACCTCGAGACTGATGATTCCGCTCTCGTACGCCGCCATCCTGGGCGGCACCACCACCCTGATCGGCACCTCCACCAACCTGGTCGTCAACGGGCTGCTGATCGAATCGGGCGCCGGGCGCCTGGGAATGTTCGAACTAGCCTGGGTGGGAGTTCCTACGGCGGTCCTGGGTTTCCTGTTGATCCTCGTCATGCGCGGGCTCTTGCCGGACAAGCGTTCCTCGATGGCGGAGCTGAGGGAGCCGCGCGAGTACAGCATCGAGATGACCGTGCTGGAAGACGGCCCGCTGGTGGGCAAGAGCATCGAGGAGGCGGGCCTGCGCCACCTGACCAGCGTCTATCTGGTGGAGATCGAACGGGACGAGAGGATCCTGCCGGCGGTCTCGCCCAAGGAGGTGCTGCAGGGCGGCGACCGCCTGGTGTTCGTCGGGGTAATCGAAACGATGGTGGAGCTGCAACGGATCAACGGCCTGGCTCCCGCCACCGATCAACTGTTCAAGCTAGACGCGCGGCGTTCCCAGCGGGTGCTGGTGGAGGCGGTGGTGTCGAACTCCTTTCCGATGCTCGGCCGCCGCATTCGCGAGAGCCGCTTCCGTTCGGTGTACGGCGCCGTGGTGATCGCCGTGGCCCGCAACGGCGAACGCTTGCGCGCCAAGATCGGCGACATCTACCCGCGTCCCGGAGACACGCTGCTACTGGCAGCCGGGCCGGACTTCGTGGACCGACACCGGAACTCGCGAGACTTCTACCTGGTCAGCCCGATCGAGGACTCCAGTCCTCTCCGCTTCGAACGGGCGGTTCCGGCTCTGCTGATCCTCATCGGCATGGTGCTGGTGGTGGCGTTCGGCTGGTTGCGCATGGTCGAGGCGGCGATGCTGGCAGCGGCACTCATGCTGGTGGCCCGCTGCACTACGGCCAACTCCGCTCGCCGTTCGATCGACTGGTCGGTGTTGCTTGTTATCGCCTCGGCCTTTGGAATCGGTCAGGCACTGCAGAAGACCGGAGTGGCGGAGGCGCTCGCCGTTGGCCTGCTCGGGGCAGCGGGCAGCAATCCCATGTCCGCGCTGGCTACCTTGTTCGCCGTCACGGCACTGTTTTCGGCCCTCATCACCAACAATGCGGCGGCCGTGCTGATGTTCCCGATCGCGGGGGCGATAGCGAGGAGCCTGGGAGTCGACGTCATGCCCTTCGCCATCGCCATAGCCATGGGCGCTTCGGCCTCCTTCGCTACCCCTATGGGATACCAGACCAACCTGATGGTCTACGGACCGGGGGGCTACACCTTCCGCGACTACCTGAGGATCGGCATACCGCTGACCCTGTTGGCGGGTATCGTGTCTGTCGTCGTCATTCCCCTGGTCTGGCGATTCTGAGGAGATTCCATGATTTCTGAAAATCCCTTGCGGAGCAAACCGCATCAACATCACGTAAAGTCAGTACCAGGGATCCAACCGTGACAGACGAGGAGTTGAACCGGCTCGCGGCGCAGATCGCCGATCTGGCTGTTGAAGCAGGCGAGAAGGTGCTGGAGATATACGCCGGCGACTTCGAGGTACAGGCGAAGGCAGACGCCTCGCCACTGACCCAGGCGGACCTGGCGTCGGAACGGCATATCCTGGCGGGCCTGGAGCGGCTAACTCCCGACCTGCCTGTGCTAGCCGAGGAGTCGGGCGATATCGCCTTCGAGCAGCGCAGGGAGTGGCATCGCGCCTGGCTGGTCGATCCGCTCGACGGCACCAAGGAGTTCGTGAAGCGCAACGGCGAGTTCACCGTCAACATCGCCCTTATCGAGGACGGTCGACCGGTGCTGGGCGTTGTCCACGCTCCCGTCCTGAACGTGACCTATCTGGCGTCTCGTGGCGGCGGCTCTAGTCGCCGTGATACGGATGGCGAATCCCCGATCCGCGTGGAAGCGCCGAGAGACGAGGAGCTGCGGGTGGTGATGAGCCGCTCGCACGCCAACGAAGCCACCCAGCGGTTCCTGCAACGGGCCGAGCAGGGTCACCGGGTGAGCGCGATATCGCAAGGATCGGCGCTCAAGATGTGCCTGGTCGCCGAGGGCAAGGCGCATCTATACCCACGGCTAGGCGCCACCATGGAGTGGGACGTCGCTGCCGCGCAGTGTGTGGTGGAGGAGGCCGGCGGCCAGTTGGTGACTCTCGACGGCCTGCCGATGCGTTTCAACCGGCCGGACTTGGTCAATGGACACTTCCTGACCTGTTACGGCGACGCGGGGCGGTGGCTGGAACTGCTGGGCGAGTGACTCGTCAACACTCGAACACCATGCCCAGCTTCATCAACGCCGTCACGAGTGAAGGCCGCAACGGAAATCGGCCCGAACAGCGTTATACTCACAGTCGCGTCGCCGCGAATGGGCAGCGCGGTCATCTTGTTTCTGGCGCAATCTGCAACACCCGTAGGAGTTTGACTTGATGAATCAGTCCCCAATCGCGCCGCACGGCGGCACCCTGGTCGACCGCTTTATTGCCGATGGAGAACGCGCCGCGGCTCAGGAGCGCTCCGTTACGCTGCCCAGCCTCACGCTTTCTGCTCGCAACCTTGCTGACCTTCGCTGCCTTGCTAGCGGCATCTACAGCCCGCTCGAAGGGTTCGTAACGGAGGCCGAGTACCAGTCCATCCTGGAGAACATGCGCCTGACGAGCGGCCTCGCCTGGTCGATTCCGATCACACTCCAGGTGACCGAGGCTCAGGCGGATGTAATCCGGGCTGGCTCTGAAGTTGCCCTGTCGACCGCGGAGGGTCGGACGGTGGCTCTCCTGAAGGTAACCGATGTCTACCGCCCGGATCAGGCTCGCGAGGCGGAGCTGGTGTACCGAACGACCGACAACGCTCACCCCGGGGTTCAGGCGATGCGCGCGGCCGGACCGGTCTACCTGGGCGGGCCGGTCACGGTTATCGATGAGCTACCGGCCGAGGAGTTCCCGGAACTGGGCATGACGCCCCGCCAAGCTCGCCAGGCGTTCGCCGAGCAGGGCTGGCAGACTGTGGTCGCGTTCCAGACCAGGAACCCGATCCACCGGGCTCACGAGTACCTCACCAAGACTGCGCTGGAAATGGTCGACGGTCTCTTCATCAACCCGTTGGTGGGAACGACCAAGGGTGACGACGTACCAGCAGCGGTGCGGGTGAAGTGCTACCAGGTGATGATGGAGCACTATTACCCGACCGAGCGTGTGATCCTGGGGACCTACCCCGCTGCCATGCGCTACGCCGGGCCTCGAGAGGCAGTGCTGCACGCTATCAGCCGGCAGAACTACGGCTGCACTCACTTCATCGTCGGCCGCGACCACGCCGGAGTAGGCAGCTATTACGGCAGCTACGACGCCCAGACGATCTTCAACGACCTCTCGGCTGCGGAGTTGCAGATTGCCATCCTCAAGTTCGAGCACGCCTTCTACTGCAAGAAGAGCAACCAAATGGCCACGACCAAGACGACCGTGAGCGGCCCAGAGGACCGGGTGATCCTTTCCGGAACCAAGGTCCGCGAGATGCTCTCGCGAGGAGAGCTGCCGCCCGAGGAGTTCAGCCG
>JBBDRK010000060.1:0-11318 GCA_040905465.1 Trueperaceae bacterium
CACAAGGTCACAGCCCTTTCATGCCCACTTGACAAAAATCGATCTATATCAGTTGGACGCCGGAGCTACCGCCGGAGCCTTGGCCCGGCCGGGAACCAGCAGCAGCTTGACTCCGCGTTTCGACTCGAAGTCGTCGAAGGCCTCACGCCACTCTCCGAGCGAGTAGCTGTGACTGATGACAGATTCGGCGTCGACGAGGCCCTCGCCGAGCAGCCGGAGCGCCCGCAACCACGATTCGGAGGTACTGGCGTTGCTGCCGCTGACCTCGAGCTCCCGGTAGCAGACCTGGTCGAAGTCCAGGGCTACCGGTTTGCCGAACAGGCCGACCTGCAGGTAGCGGCCGCGTCGGCGCGCGAGGGTAAGGAGCTGCGTGGCGGCCGGACCGGCGCCGGAGCACTCGATCACCACGTCGGCGCCGTGACCCTCAACGGTCAGCCCGGCCAACAGTTCCTGCGGATCCTGTTCATCTACCACCACCGTGTGACTCGCTCCCAGTCGTCGTGCCAGAGCCAGCCGCTCCTGGTCGGCGGCCGTGCCCAGCATCACCACTGTGGCGCCTGCGGCGCGAGCTACCTGACCGGCGAGCAGTCCGATCGCACCGGGACCGGCGATCGCCACCACGTCTCCGGCACGGATCGCAGGCTTTCCCAGGAGGGCGTGGGCCACGCAGGCCAGCGGCTCGGTCAAAGCGCCCGCCTTGTCGCTCACGTTGTCGGGCAAGCGGTGCAAGTTGCGAGCGGGCACCACGAGATGTCGGGCGAAGCCGCCGTCGATGGCGGAACCGATCGAGCGTCGCTCGGGGCAGAGGTTCGACTGGCCGGCGCGACAGTAGCGGCAGCGGGAGCAGGTGGAGAAGTAGGTTTCGCTGGTGACCCGGTCGCCCTCCAGCACGCCGGCAGCGCCCGGCCCCAGCGCAACTACCCTGCCGGCGACCTCGTGGCCCAGCACCACCGGCGGACTGCAGCGGAACTCGTCGTGATAGATGTGCAGGTCGGTCCCGCAGATTCCGGCGGCGCTCACCTCGACGAGAGCTTCGCCCGGTCCCGGCGCCGGCTCGGCTATTTCGCGCAGCTCGACGTTGCCGCTTCCCGCGGCCACTTTCATTACGGCTTCCATTCGGGGCTTCCTTCCTGACTCAGCCGGCGTTGCAATCGCGGTCAACCGCGAAAAACCGCAGGCCGGACACGAACTGGTGTCCGGCCTGCGGGGCCGGGGGATCATGCGGGGCTGCAGCCCCATACCCCGATGATAGCCCACCACCGGCCACTCCAAGTGAGTCCCGGCCATATTCGTAGCCTGGCGCTCCATGGTGCCACCTTCAGCCATCTCCCCAGTTGCCGTTGTAGCCCGCCCCGGCCGAGTCGACCGAAACCGTGTCGACAGCCTGAGCGGTCAGCGACGAACCCGGCACCCCTGCCGAATCCGCCAACACGTTCGATCGATCGTCGGGCGGCGTCTCCACGCCCCGCTGCTCCCCCCGGATAAGCACATGATATGACGCCGGCAAGGAGCCGGCAAAGATGCCAACTACTCCCAACGTAGATACAAATGCATCCCTTGCATCCACCGTCGGGGGAACCGAGTCAGTCGCCGGTCTCCGCTGCCTCGTCGGCCTCGACCTCCACTGGCGAGCTGTAGTTACGGCGAAGCCAACGGCTGAGTCCGTCGAGCCCGGGAAACAGCGTACGTTCGGTGATGTTCGCCTGGTCCAGCTTGTCGCGGACCTCCCACTTGATCTCTGCCGGCACGATGATCTTGCGCCACAATCGCGGGTGGGTGCGCAACCAGGCGTCTGGACCGGAGTGAGAGTCGCCGTAGACGGAGAACAAGGCGTACTGATTGACGATCCTCGGGTCGACCGCCGGCGGCTCGAAGAAGAGCATCACCGGATCCTCTGCCAGCTCGTCGAACTGGGCAAGTGTGGGCGCCACCTCCGCCAGCATGTCGGCGGTGAAAACGGCCGAGCCCTCGCGGTCGAGGCCCTCGACGAGTGCCTGCGGCAACAGTCGGTGGACCTCGTTGTAATCGACCGCCCATACCTCGCCGTCGTCGTCCATAAGGTGCAGGTAGGCGGTAACGAAGTGCAGCGCCACGAACGGCGAAAAGGTCCAGTCCACCAGCCGTGTCGGCAGGCCGTGATGCTGGGCCAGCGCCAGCCAGTGCCACACCGTGTCCTGGTTCACGTCGCCGCGCTGGGCGTACTTCCGGAAGTTGCGGAGCAGATGGGGCTCGAGTTTGGCGTACGGACCACGCAAGGACATCAGGGCGGTCCTGAGGTCCTCGCCGGCGACCGCCTCGCCGTGGAAGGCGTACGGCGAACGGTGGCGGGCGATGCGTGGGTTCCAGGCGTCTCGGAACAGCAATTCCTGCAGGTGAATCCAGTCCTTGGCCCGCACCACCTGCTCGGTCTCCACTGCGCTTAGCCGCCCACCGGTTCGCCGCCGTTTGGGTGCAGGGTCTGTCCGCTGATGTAGCTGCTGTCCGAGGAGGCCAGGAACACGTAGCTCGGCGCCACCTCCTCCGGCTGACCCGGACGGCCGAGCGGCTGGTTCGTGCCGAACGAGGCAACCTTCTCTGCGGAGAACGAGGCGGGAATCAGCGGCGTCCAGATCGGTCCCGGTGCCACGGCGTTCACACGGATCCCCTTGTCGGCCAGGTTTGTCGCCAATGCCCGGGTGAACGAGAGGATCGCTCCTTTGGTCGAGGAGTAGTCGATGAGCGTGGGGTTGCCGCGATAGGCGGTGACGGAGGTGGTGTTGATGATCGACGCGCCCTTCTCGAGATGCTTCAAGGAAGCCTTGGTGAGGTGGAACATTGCCAGGATGTTGGTGCGGAAGGTTCGCTCCAACTGCTCCGCGGTTATGTCCTCGATGCTCTCCTGCGGATACTGCACGGCGGCGTTGTTCACCAGCACGTCGAGCCTTCCGAATTCGCCGACCGTCTGCTCGACCGCGTCGCGACAGAAGCCGGCATCCTGGACGTCACCGGGAATGAGCAGGCAGCGCCTGCCCTCCTGCTCGACCTGGCGTTCGGTCTCCTCGGCGTCGGCGTGCTCGTCGAGGTACACGACGGCCACGTCGGCACCCTCCTTGGCGAAGTATACCGCTACCGCCCGGCCGATTCCGCTGTCACCTCCGCTGATCAGGGCCGTCTTGCCCTCCAGTTTGCCGGCCGCCCGGTACTCCGGCGCCTCGAACCGCGGCGCCGGTTCCATCTCGCTCTCGGTTCCCGGCTGCTTCTCCTGATGCTGCGGCGGCAGCCTGGTGGGGCGCTGCCGTTCGCTCTCGCGTTCCTGTCGGCCCTTGTCTGAACCCATCATTTACCCCCCATCGATCGTGCCGCCGCTGACCCTGCTTCGCTGTCGGGCAACCCACGGTTGCCTTCCGACGCCGCGAGTATGGTTGCCGCGTTCGGCCGGGCGAGCCTTTCGCCCGGGCCGGCGGGGGGTCCGTCATGTCGAGTGATGCTGGCGCCGGACGATCGTTGTCCCGGCGCATCCACGAGTTGGCGAAAGGGGCGTTCGGCTACAGCGACCTGCGGCCTGGCCAGGAGCGGGCCATCCAGGCCGTGGTGGAGGGGCGCGATGCGCTGGTGGTGATGCCAACCGGTTCGGGCAAATCGGCCATCTATCAGGTAGCGGGCATGCTGATCGAAGGCAAGACGGTGGTGGTGTCACCACTGTTGGCGCTTCAGCGCGATCAGGTAGAGGCACTGGCCGAGCACGGCGCCGACGGCGGCCAGGCCGAGGCGCTCAACTCGACGCTGACCCGGGATGAACGCGAGGAACTGCTCGAGCGGGTGGCGTCGGGCGAGCTGGAGTTCCTGTTCCTGGCACCCGAGCAGTTCTCGAGCGCCGACACCCTCGAACGGTTGCGCGCGGCGCCGCCGTCACTGTTCGTCATCGACGAAGCGCACTGCGTCACGGAGTGGGGACACGACTTTAGGCCGGAGTATCTGCAGTTGGGCGCTGCCATCGAGGCGTTGGGCAATCCCCGGGTGCTGGCACTGACGGCTACGGCCGCCTCGCCGGTGCGAGACGAGATAGTTCAGAGGCTGGGGATGCGCGATCCCGAGGTGATCGTGCACGGCTTCGACCGGCCGAACCTCGAGCTGAAGGTGGAGCGGGTGGCCGGCGAGGAGGAGAAGTTCGAGCGCCTCCTCGAGATGCTGCCGGTCCTGGGTCGGCCGGGCATCGTCTATGTGGCGACGCGGCAACATGCCGATGAGCTCGCCGAGCGGCTCCGCCAGGAAGGCGTGGAGGCAGCCGCCTATCACGCCGGCCACGACAAGCGGGAGCGTCAACGGGTGCAGTCGGCGTTCATGGACGACGAACTCGAGGCGATAGTGGCCACCACGGCTTTCGGCATGGGCGTCGACAAGGCGCATGTGGCGTTCGTGATCCATTACGACATCACCGGCTCGCTCGACGCTTACTACCAGCAGATCGGCCGGGCAGGTCGTGACGGGGAGGCGGCCGACGCCATCTTGCTGTACCGGCCGGATGATCTCCGGTTGCAGCGGTTTCTCAACAGCGGTACCGCGATAGACGCAGACACCCACGAGCGCATCGCGACTCTCATCGACAGCGCCGGCGGGCCGGTCGATGCCGGCGAACTGCGCGAAGCTACCGGCCTTTCGGTCACCCGGCTACAGACGGTGCTGAACCATCTCGAGGAGGTGGGTGCGGTGACCGTTGGTGGCGACGGGATGGTCTGCCGCGTACCAGGCGGACCGTCGCCCGCAGAAGCTGCCGAGGCGGCCCAGAAGCTGCAGGAGCGCCACAAGTCGTTCGAGAAGTCGCGCGTCGAAATGATGCGGGGCTATGCCGAGGTGGAGGGGTGCCGCCGTGAATACCTGCTCTCCTACTTCGGCGAGAGCTACGATCCGCCGTGTGGGCACTGCGACAGGTGCGTAGCCGGTGCAGGGATCGAGCGGGCCGCAACCGGGCCGTTCCCGGTCGGAGGACGGGTGGTGCACGAAAGCTTCGGCGACGGCCAGGTGGTGCGCTACGAGGAGGGCAAGGTCGTGGTGCTGTTCGACGGGATCGGCTACCAGGCACTGGCACTGGACATAGTCAGTGAGCACGGCATCCTGCAGGTGACAGACGGAGCTTCCTGAAACGGGCGAGTGTCCGCTCGAATCAGCTTACAGAGCGTCCCGCCCAAATGCGCCTACCCTGACGGAGAGTCCAATTCTAGGGGGGACCACATGGCAGCATTTAAACGAACACTCACCTTGCTGATGATCTTGGCGTTGACCGCCTTCGGAGCGGGTATCGCGCAGGACGATCAGCAGGATGATCAGGACCAGCAGCAGGAGCAGGAGCAGCAGCAGTCCCAGGAAGAGGAGACCAGCACCAGGACGGTCGAGATACGTGGGGAGGAAGTCGCCCCGCTCGGTGAGATTCAAGTCGGCGACGCCCAGCAATTCGATGGTGAGACCGCAACGGTCGAAATCGAGGTGGAGACGGGAGCCATCGTCTTTACCGCCGAAAGTGCCGGCGATCAGCATCCCAACATCGATCTCGTGGGCCCAAACGGTTTCTACGAGCGCTTCGAGGTCGACGATGACACCGACGCCCAGACGGTCGTAGACGGGCTCTTGCCCGGGGTCTACTCGATCGCCGCCAGCGACGAAGGTCTGCAGCTGGCGCATACCATCCTCGAGGTAACCGCGGGCCAGGCCGTCAACGTGAATATTGCGCTGCAGGAGCTCGCGGCCTACGAGGAAGGAACGTTCCGGGCCGGTGATGAAACCACCTTCCCGAACGAAGCTTTCCGGGCGGAGGACCCGCAGCCGATCGAGAACGCCGACTTCGGTGAAGTGAGCGTCGAGACAGATAACGACAACGCACGCTTCGTCGTAACGGGTCCCAACGGTTACTCGCAGGAGTTCACGGGCGCCTTCACGGCCAGCGACCTGTCGCCTGGCATCTACGTGATCGCCGGTACCGCGGAGGGTACCTATGCGCTCGAAGGCACCCTGAGCGGGGCCAGAATCGCGACTTCCGCCGTTGAGGTGAACGTAGCGCAGACCGTGAGAATGGTGCCTGTCGCCGACTTCACCGGGGCGGAAACCGAAGAGGCCGAAGCTGTTACTGAGGACGTCGAGGACGTCGCCGGCGGTGGCGAGGCTCAGGAGGTCGAGACCGATGAGGTCGACGCTGAACAAGATGCAGACACCGAGCAGGTAGACACCGAAGAAGAAGTCGATACCGAGCAGGTAGAGACGGAAGAGGAAGCCGACACCGAGGAAGAAGTCGACACCGAGGAAGAAGTCGACACCGACGAACCGACCGACACGACCGAAGACGACGACACGGAGACCGAGGACGACGAGCAGCAGAACTGAAGTCAGCACCGCGTACTTCAGCACCGAGTACTGCTGACGCTGTAGTTCCAGGGGGCGAGTCGTAGGCTCGCCCCCTTCGTCTGCGGTAATGATGCAGCCCGCGGATGGATTGAGGTGACGGATGAAGGAGTGGGCACGCCGAGCGCTGCTGTTTCTCCACGCCCTGTGGCTCAAGTGGGGAAAAGACGACGTGGCGCGGCTCGCAGCTGCTCTCGCCTTCTTCGCCGCCCTGTCGATAGCTCCGCTTCTGCTCATTGCCACTGCAGTCGCCGGCGCGCTGCTCGAGCGAAGCGCCGTGCAGGAAGAGTTGGCCTCGCGCGCGCGCCAGGTGGCAGGACCGAACGTCGCCACGGCAGTCGAGTCGATCCTGAGCAACGTGTCGCTCCCCGATGCCGGCCTGATGGCCACGATAGTAGCCGTCGCCGGCTTCGCCTTCGCCGGGTCGAACGCTTTCTTTCAACTTCAGCGGGCTCTCGACGAAGTGTGGGACATCGCTCCGAAGCCCGGCCAGGGGTTCCGGTACATGCTCCTTGATCGCTTCGAGTCGTTTCTCACGGTGTTCGTGGCCGGCCTGCTGTTGATAGCCTCGCCGGCGCTGCGTATCGTCACCAACGTCCTCGAGGAGTCGTTGTCCCGGATAGCCGGAGCCTCCTGGTTCTGGTCGCTGCTCGACATACTGGTTACCGTGGGCATCTTCACCGTGCTCTTCGCGTTCCTGTTCAAGGTCGTGCCCTCCGCCACGGTCACCTGGGGAGCCGCCTGGGTGGGCTCGGCAGTTACCGCCGGGCTGTTCACAGTGGGTACCACCCTTATGGCGTTCTACCTGCGCAACAACGCCACCACCTCGCTCTATGGCGCCGCCGGATCGCTCATGGCACTTCTCCTGTGGATATACGTGTCTTCGCACATCCTCCTGATAGGTGCCGAGGTTACCCAGCTCTACGCCCGTATCCGAGGCGAGCCGATCCAGCCGCACGGCTACACGACGAGCTCGCTATCTGTGCAGCGGCGAAAGCGGGACCGGGTCGACGAAATCGTGCGCAAGTTGCGCAGCGAAGAGCGTCTGGCGCGCGGCCCCGACCCGCTGGAAGAGGTGCACCGTCGGGACGAGTAGTCCGAACCGACCGACGGCGAAGGGCCCGGCTAGAGCTCGCTGCCGCCAGGCGTGCCCGAGGTGCGAAGCGGACGTGAGAGCCAAGTTCCGAGTCAACTTACAGAGCAGCCTGACTCGCGTCGCTATGGTGAATGGTGCGCAAGATGCTCGATTCAAAGGGGGGAAGCAATGGCAGCCTTAAACCGAACGATCGCATTCGCGATGGTGGTCCTGTTGGCCATCGTTGGTGCCGTAATGGCTCAGGACGACAACGATCAGGAACAACAGGACCAGGAGCAACAGGCAGAAACGCGGATGGTGGGCGGCGAGGAGTTCGTGCCCGTGGGCGAGGCGCGCGTGGGCGAGCCCGCGCCGTTCGATACCGAGAACGAACAGGTGGATGTCGAGGTCGAAACAGGCGCCATCGTCTTCACCGGCTCGACGCCCGACGACCAGCACCCGAACATAGACCTGGTCGGGCCCGATGACTACTTCAACCACTTCGAGATCGACGATGAGGCCGATGCGGAGCGGGTGATCGATAACCTGCTCCCCGGGGTCTACTCGGTAGCGGCCACCGACAACGGACTGCAACTCGTGCACACCCTCGTCGAAGTGGTGGCCGGTCAGGCGGTACGTGTCGACCTGGGGCTCGATCAGGCCGTTACCGATTTCGTTCCGGGCAGGTTCGCCAACAGGGGCGCCCGCACCGCCTTCCCGGCTGACGGCTTCCGGGCGGGGGACCCGAGGACCATCGACAACGCCGAATTCGGCGGGGTTGCGGTCGAGACGGACAACGAGGACGCCCGCTTCGTCATCACCGGCCCGGACGCCTACTCGCGCGAGTTCACTGGCGCCTTCGACGTAAACGACCTTATGCCGGGGGTGTATGTCATCGCCGGCACTGCCGATGGAAGCCAGATCACCACCAGCGCAGTCGAGGTCGAGGTGTCCAGGGCCACCACGATGGTTCCGGCGTTCACGACCGTAGCGGAGACCGACGAGGTGGACGGTGACGTCGCCGGCGGCGGCGAGGCCGAAGAGGGACAGGACCAGACCGACGGCGAGCAGCCTGCTGACGAGGAGGAGCAGCCCGAAGGTGAGGCACAGGAGGAGCCGGTAGAGGATACCGAGGAGCCGGCCGAGCCCGAAAATGGTGAAGAGGGAGCCGCTGGTGACGAAGCGGAGGCTGAGCAGGACGAGATCGCCGGCGGCGGCGAGGCCCAGCAGACCGTCAGGGTTTCGCTGGTAGACGGCGCGATCGATATGCCCAGCGAGATCCCGGCGGGAACAGTCACCTTCGAGGTGACCAACGACGGCACGATCGTTCACAACTTCGAGATCGAAGGCCAGGGAGTCGAGGAGACGTTCTCCCAGGATCTGCAGCCGGGCGACTCCAACACCATGACGGTCGACCTGGAGGCGGGCGAGTACTACGTCTACTGTCCGGTCGACGATCATGAGGAGCAGGGCATGGCCATGGACCTGCAGGTTACCGACGAACAGCAGTAAACCGACGGCCGACATTAGCGAGTGGGGGACCGAATCTCGGTCCCCCACTCGCTTTCGTTCGGAGCCGTTGCGGAGCCCGGCTCACGTGGTCGGGGCGTTCTTTCCGCCACCTTCGGTGCTGGCGGGGGCTGGTAAACTTCGGCCGTGATGAAGTCGCCTCGTCTTGCCTCCAGCGCCGAAGCACTCCCACCACGGTGAGGCTGGGCTGGGAACTCGATCCGGTACTGATCGGCACCCTGTTGACGCTCGGCCTGGTCTACGGCCTGATGGCCGGACCATTGCGGGCCAGGCTCGGTAGGGACCTGAAGCTGCCACGGCGCCAAGCACTGATGTTCTCGGCCGGCCTGCTGGTCGCCTTTCTGACCGAGGCCTCGCCGTTGCACGAGCTGTCCGACCGCTACCTGCTGAGCGCCCACATGGTGCAGCATCTGCTGCTCAGTTACGTGGTAGCACCGCTGCTGCTGGCCGGCACACCGGGTTGGATGGCCCGCCCGCTGGTCGCCAATCGGATCGTCCTGCCGGCGTTCAGGGCGCTCGTCCATCCGCTGACAGCGTTCGCGGTTTTCAGCCTGGCCATTTCGCTCTGGCATCTGCCGATGGTGTACGAGGCGGCCCTGGGCAACCCGGTCATCCACCACCTGCAGCACCTCATCTTCTTGGCCCTTGCGCTGATCGTATGGTGGCCGCTGATGAGCCCGCTGGCTGAACTGCCGCGCCTGGGCTTCGGTCAGCAGGTGTTCTATCTGGTTGCCCTTCCGCTCGGACAGTTCTTCGTGGCCGCCATCCTCACATTCGCGCCCGAAGCGTTCTACCAGACCTATCAGGAAGCGCCGCGCATCCTGCCGATGTCGCCGGCTGCCGATCAGCAACTCGGTGGTGTGGTCATGAAGATCGTCAGCTTCATAGCCTTCGGGGTTCCACTCGTGGTGGCCTTCCTGCGCTGGTCGGCGGCAGACCGGCCGCGGGCGGCCGGAGCGGGTGGCGGGGCCCGCTAGCTGCCGCCGGCTCAGTCCTCCGGTGGAACGTTGTCGGCGTCCTCGGAATCCTCCCCCTCGGCCTGTCCTGGCCGGCGACGGCGAAGCGGATCAGTTCCCCGGTTCCTTCGGTCGCGCTCGCGCGCGGCGTCTTCGTCCTCTCCCTCGGCCTGGCCGGGGGTGCGCGCCGGGGGTGGGACTCGTTCCTCCTCGTCTTCGAGCCACAGCGACTCCGGCCACACCACCTTCGGCCACACCGGGTGGGACCTCAGCGCCTCGGTCCAAGCCGCCTCGGGCCACGGCGCCCCAAACCGAGGCGTCGGCGTGCTGCTGGCGGGAGCGTCCCTCATATCGTTCCCCCTTTCGGCCTGCTTCCTGTGCGTCGAAATCGGCCGCCTCGGCCGTAGTCGGGCTTTCGCGCCCCGACCAGGTCGCTGAGGCGGCCGCTGGTCATCGTTGCAGAGCCGCTCGAAACCCTGCCACCTGCTCGACGTGCCCGACGGTTACTGGGCCGCCTCGTCCTCCTCTTCCGGCATTGGCGGCAGCAAGACCGCGTCGACCACGTGAATGGTCGTATCGCCGGCGCTCAGGTCCGACTCGACGACTTGGGCGTCGCCAACGTAGATGATTCCGGGAACCGCCCGCACCGTTTCGGCGGTGGCCGCGCCTGCGTCGTCAGCCGCGCCGCCACCGGCTACTTCCGTGGCATCGGCGGCGTCCGTGCCTTCGGCCGCCGCATCGGCCGCGGGCGTCATGGCGGCAACGCGGTCGGTGGCGCTCAGCCGGCCGATTTCGATGTCCTCCCCCGCCCGAGTGCTCACCCGCACGAAGGCGTTGGGATCGAGGAGAGCGGCTTCCGTCGCCTCATCTGCTGCGGTCTCTGCTCCGACTTCGGCGTCGCCACCGACAGCCTCGGTTTCCGGAGCCGCAGCGACCTCCATGTCACCGGCTCCGCCGCCCGCCACGGCACCCTCGGCAGACAGCCGGTCGTCGAGATCGGCGGAGGAGAGGGTCTCCGTGGCAATGTGACGTTCGAGAACTCGCCGCAGCTCGTCCGGGTCGTCCACCAGCGTCGAGAACTGCAGCCGGTCCATCTTGGCGAACGCCGAGTCGCTCGGTGCGAATATCGTGATCGGGCGATCTCCCTCCAGCAAGGTCTCGCTCATTCCCGCCTGCGCGAGCAGCATCAGGAAGATCGACATGTCCTCACGCGCGGCGAGAAACTCCGTAACCTCGTTGGGCTGAGTCGCAGCAGCGTGCTCCTCGGCCATGAACGCCTCGAAGGCCGCTTCGGTCTCGGCCTCGTCGCCGAGCTCACCGTCGACCGCCGCGGATTCCATTGCAGCGGCGTCTGTCTCGGCCGTGTCGGTGTCAACGGTGTCGGTGTC
>JBBDRK010000060.1:11418-21819 GCA_040905465.1 Trueperaceae bacterium
GTGTCGGTGTCAACGGTGTCGGTGTCCGCGGCGTCGACGTCAGTGGTGTCGGTGTCTACCGCATCGACGTCGGTGGCGTCGGTCTCCCCGTCCTCGGAGGCCGCGCCCTCGGCGGTGTCATCTGCGGCGTCATCGGCCGTCCCACCGTCAGTAGTGGTTGCCGGCGCGTCCGCCGGTTCGCCTTCGTGCTGGTCCGCCAACGCCGTCCCGAACGTCAGGGCCAGTGCCAGCAGCAACAGGCCAGTCAATCTCCTCATGGTTCCCCCCTATGCGTGTACTCGAGGGCGCGGAAGCGCGCCCTTACGGGCTCGATTATCGGTCGCGCGTGATTTGGCACACTATTTCCGGGCCTACACTTGCTTTTGTCGCATCCGCGGGGATGTGGGGAACGAATTTACCGGCCGAGGAAGCGGCGTTGGAACTCGTCGGCTCGACCGGGGGCGACGTTCGCAACCACGGTGTCGCCGGGCTCAAGCCGTGAGTCTCCGTGCGGGAAAATCGTTCGACCTCGCCGCCGGATTGACACCACCACGCTCCAGTGGGGCAGGGCCGCCTCACGCAGGGTCTTGCCGGCCAGGGGGCTGTCGCGTCGCACCGGCAGCTCCACAATCTCCTGGCCGGTGAGGTCACGCAGGCGCCGCCGTTCGCCCGCGTGCTCGAGCGCGCGCTCGCGCTGCACGGCACGGTAGTAGGCTCGGGCGACGTCCCCCTGCTTGACGATGCCGAGCAGCCTGGTGCGGTCGCGCGAGCTCACCACCGGCAGTCGGCCGATGCCGTGCTCGGCCATGCGCTCGAGCGCCTCGCTGATCGGGTCCTCGGGCAAGATCACCTGGACCGAGCGGGTTCCGATCTCGGAAAGGCGCGTGCTATCGGGCAAGCCGGCCCGGCGCGCCCGTTCGATGTCGCCGAGGGTGACGATGCCGTCGAGTCGCCGTGGCTCGTCGGGCGCCACCAGCACGAACGCCTGGTGGAAGCCGGCTGCCATCTCCTCACCGGCTGAGCGGAGCGTGTCGTCGCTGGGCAGGGTGGCCACCTGAGCGTCCATCACCTCACCCACCCGCACGGTCTGGAGCAGGTCGGAGGTGCGCTGCCTGAGCAGGCTGAGCCCGCGTCGCGCCAGCATCACGTGGTAGACCGACTCGGGCTGCATGATCTCGGAGACGAGGACCGATACAACTGTGGCGAGCAGCAGCGGCAGTATCAGTTGATAATCGCCGGAGAGTTCGAACACCAGGATTATGGTGCTCATCGGGGCGCGCGCGGCCGCCGAGAACACCGCCGCCATCGCCACCAGCGAGAAGGCGCCGGGTTGCAGCGCCAGGTTGGGGAAGGCGCCGGCGGCCACCTGGCCGAACGCTCCGCCGAATGCCGCCCCGATCAGCAGCAGCGGCGAGAGGACCCCGCCGGGATGCCAGGCGGCCAGCGAAATGCTCATCGCCAACGCCTTGGCGAAGGCCAGCGCCAGCAGCAGGCCCACCGCCATCGATTCGCCCTGGAGGATGGCGCCGGTGGCCTCGAAGCCGCGACCGAGAATCGCCGGCATCAGCAGGCCGATCGCGCCTACCGCCAGCCCACCCAGCACCGGCCGCGACCAGGGCACCAGCCGCAGGTAGTTCAGGAGGTCGTCGATCGCCACCAGGCCGCGCACCACTCCCACCCCCACGAAGCCGGCGAGCACCGACAGCACGAAGTAGAGCGGTAGCTCGAGCGGACTGCTCAGGACATACTCGGGTACCGCGAAGGCAGGGTCGGGACCGAGGAAGCGCCGTGAGACTACCGAGGCCGTAACCGAACCGATCACCACCGAGGCGACGTAGCGACTGCCGAACTGACCCAGGATCACCTCGAGGGCGAACAGCATGCCGGCGATGGGGGCATTGAATGTCGCCGAGATGCCAGCGGCGGCCGCGACGGCGATGAGATTGCGGCGACGTTCCTCGCCCAGGCGCATCGCACCGCCGGTGAGGGAGGCAATCGCCGCACTCAGCTGCACCACCGGCCCTTCGGTGCCGAGCGGGGCGCCTGTCCCGATGGCGATGGCGGTAGCGACCGGCCGCCACAGGACGATGCGCTTGGCGATGCGACCGCCGAGGTTCGATACCGCGAACATCACGTGGGGGATGCCGGAACCGCGCACGTCGGGCGACCAGTAGAGCAGGATCGGGGAGACCAGCAGCGCGCCGGCGGCCGGGATCACCAGGGCCGTCAACTGGCCGAGGATCGTTCCTCCCGCCGCCTCGAAGTCGCGGATCCACGTCTCCATGAAGTCGACGGTGAGGTCGAAGCCCACCGCCGCCAAGCCCGCCAGCAAGCCGATGGCGATTGCCGAGGCGATCAGCGAGGTCGTCTCGCGCGACTCGCGCACGTTGAAGCGGCGAATCAGCCGTTCGGTCAGCAGGCGGCGTCGTCTTTGGAAGCGGCGATCAGGCATCGGTACCCGGCAATGGTACTTCGGGTACTCGTAGCGAGGGGCGAGTCACGCCTTCGGTGCCCCGCCCCTCGCCACGGCTACCGCCGTGGTCGTTGTTGTCGCGCCGCGAAGCAGCGGTGTTCCGGCGCGACCTCGGCCGGCCGGAGACGACCGCGGGCCCGTTACTGCTGTTGAGCCTCCCCGAGCGGCACTATCAGGACGGTGTTGCCTTGCAGTTGCGGGATCAGAAGCTGCTGCCGGTTGGCGTCGTAACCGATATCGGCCGGCCCCTCGACCCCTTCGACGACCGCGGTGGAGCTGCCGTCCGGCTCGACTCGCAATACCGCAGAGGCGCTCCAGCTCGAAACCAGCAGGTCGTCGGAATCCGGCAGCGCCAGCACTCCGTCGAAGCCGCCGGCCGACATCTCCTGGCTCTCGCTGATCTCGCCGTCGTCGATCCGGATAATCCGTCCCGGCGTGTCGAAGGTCACCACGACCAGCGAGTTCGGACCGGTAGCCAACACCCCGTTGGGCCCGCCGAGGTCCGGTGATGCGATCACCTGACGCACCGTTCCGTCCTCGCTCACGTGATAAACCGCAGCCGTGCCCGCCGGCTGGAAGTCGGGGCCCACGGCGGTGTCGGTGACGAAGACTCCGCCGTCTTCTGCGGGCGCCGCGTCGTTCAGGAACGTGGTGTCGGGAATGGCGACGCTGCTGGTCTGTTCGCCGCTCTCGCGGTCGAACATGCGTACGTTGGTGATGTCGGCAACGTAAAGGGTATTGCCGGCCAGCGCCATGCCCTTGGGGGCGTCGAGCTCCACGCCGTCGGCCTCGCCGTCTATCCAGCGCAGTTCCAGGACCTCGCCGTCGGGCGAGACACGGGAGATGAAGCCGTTACCGTCCGCTTCGCTCGGTGCGCCGTTGACGTTCGATACCAGGTAGACGTCGGCCTGTTCGTCGTGAAGCATCGATTCCGGCCCCAGGAAGCCGGCGTCGGCGAGCTCGATGGTCCCAGCGCCGCCCGGCGCCGCGTCCTGGGCGAGCGCGGCTGCGACCAACGGAGCGACAATCAGCGTCACGAAAATACGGCGAAACGGCGATGCGCTCGTAACTGTGCTGCACATATGAATCCCCCTTCGGTACGGCGGCAGCCTCGTTGCGAGCCTGCCGCCGTTGCGGTAAGCCGAACTTAATCGGATTCCGAAGACAGGACAGTGATCATCGGACTGATTCGTGGAGGCGGTGTTGCCGGTTCAGCGCCCTGCCGCGATCTCCTCGAGTTCGGCGACGTACCCCTCCAACAGGCCGAACGCCCGTTCGATCGGTTCGGCGGTGGTCATGTCTACACCGGCCGCCCGGAGCGCGTCTACCGGCGGCACCGAACTGCCGGCACGGAGGAAGTCCAGGTAGTGTTGCACTGCGTCCTCCTTGCCCAGGTGCACGTCCTCGGCCAAGGCCGCGGCCGCGGCGATTCCGGCGGCGTACTGGAAGGTGTAGAACGGCACGTAGAGGTGGCCGAACTGCGCCCAGGTGATGCCGGTGCGCTCGTCGGTATCCATCTCTTCGCCGTACCCCTCCTGGAACAGCTTGCGCATCATCTCGTTCAGGCGGTCGGCGGTCAGGCCCTCGCCCCGCTCGACCGCGGCATGAACCTCCAGCTCGAACCGCACCAGGGTGGGCATGATGAAGAAGTAGCGGTGGAAGTTGTAGAACGCCTCGTCCAGCACGCCCAGCCGGTCGTTCTCGTCGGTGAGCGTTTCCAGCAGGTGACTGCGTACCAGAGCCTGATTGAAGTTGGAGGCGGTTTCGGCCACCATCATCGAGTAGTTGGCGTAGGCCAGAGGCTGAGCCTCGTTCATGAGTACCCCGTGCACGGCGTGACCCAGCTCGTGGGCGAGGGTGCTGAGGCTCTCCAGATCGTCGTGGTAGCTCATCATTATGAACGGCTGTGACTCGTAGGCGCGCGCCGCGAAGGCACCGTCGCGCTTGCCGCGGTTCGGGTAGACGTCCGTCCACCGTTCCTCCAGCAACCCACGGCGCATCGGCGCCACGTACTCTTCGCCCAGCGGGGCCATCCCCTCGATGATCCAGTCGACGGCCTTGCCGTAAGGCACCACCGGCGGTTTAGGGCTCATCGGCGCGAAGATGTCCCAGGCCTCGTGCCGCTCCACCCCGAGGATCTTGCGGCGGGCCGCCCAGTAGCGGTGCCACACTCCGATGTTCTTGCGGAAGGTGTCCACCACGGCGTCGAGGACCGCGCGCGGAACCTCGCGCGGCGCCAGCTGCTCCTCCACCGTGTTCTCGTAACCGCGTACCCGCGACGAGAACACACTCTGCTTGACCCGCCCCAGGTAGAGATCCGTAAGGGTGTTTCGGTAGGCGAGAAATCCGTCGCTGTACGAGTTGAACGACTCGCGGCGCAGCTCGCGGTCGGTCGACATACGCAGCCGTGGATAGGTGCTGCGGGCAACCTCGAGCTCCTCACCCTCCTCGCCGCGAACCGATCCGAACGGAAGCTCGCCGTTCGCCAGGCTGTTGTAGGCCCGTTCCGTCGCGCCGAACGGATCGCCGAGCCGGCCCAGGACGTCCTCTACCTCTTCCGAGCGAACGTGTGCCCGGTTCGCCTCCAGCTTCTCGAAGTAGCGCTTCAGGTACGACAGCCGCGGTTCTTTCCGAACCAACTCAGTTAACCGGTCGTCGCCCAATGCCAGCAACTCCGGGTCGACGAACGAAGTGGCGGTACTCCAGCGAACCGTCAGGCCCTGGAAGTGGCCCGCCCGGCGGCGGGCCTCCTGGTCGCCCTGATCGACCGACACCGGCATAGTGGCGTAGAGCCGCAGCTTCTGCAGGCGGGCCAGCAGCCGCCAGTACTCATCCATGAAGTCGGCCAGCGTGGCGGCGCTCTCGCCGAGGCGTCCCTGGTACGACTTCAGCTTCTCGGTGTCGCGCTCGGCGGTCGCGAAGTCCTCCAGGTACTCCTGCTCGCTGGAGTAGAGGCTCTCGATGTTCCAGGTGTAGGCGGGATCGAGCTCCTTGCGGGTGGGTAGGGTCATGGTTGCCATGGGCATCATGATAAGCGCGACCTGGGAACGCGGGCGGTCTGTCTGGCGGCAATCTCGCTGGTGCGGTGAGTCTTTCCAGTTGGTTTTACGAGCTGGAATCCGGCCTCGTGGGCAGGTACTCGTTATGGATCGTTCCGTCAGGCTGGCTATGCTCAGCGGGCGGCGGCAACGAACCTGCACATGAGCTCGACCGTCTCCGCGTCGAGGAGCCCCTGCCCCTTGAACGAGCGCCAGGTGTCAAAGCTCAGGGCGTGCCTTACGGCGGTGCGCAGGCGGCGTTCACCGCCGTCGTTCCGTTCCGAAGCCGCCTCCCACGGTTCCAGGAGCATTCCTTCGACCGCTTCGAGGTATGCCCCCATTGGCGCCATGACCTCGGCCAACTGCGGCATCCGCTCGGCGTCGCGCAGCACGTGACTCAAGGTTGCCTCGCCGCTGCGGTAGAAGCGGTAGACAGCGGTCAGGGCGGTCTCGAGTCGTGCGCGGGGGTCGCTGATTCCGGCCCACTCGGCTGGGTCCGGGGCCGGGTTGTCGGCCGCCACGCGGGCCGAGCAGGCGCGTAACAAGTCGTGGTCGCCGGGGAAGTGGCGGTAGACCGTGAGGCGCTGCACCCCGGCGCGATCGGCAATTGCCGAGACGGTGGTGGCGGCGGGGCCCACCTCGCGGTGCAGCTCGACAGTCGCCTCGACGATGCGGCGGCGCGTCTCCTGTTGGTCGCGGGCTCGCTTTTCGAGTCGGTACGTGCGCTTTCCCATTCGGGTGAATATAGCTGTTCACTGAAAGTATTGACAAGCTGTTTCGCGACGCGTAAAGTGCGGCATTCGGTGAACATAAGTGTTTACTGGAAAGTCTGGAGGAGCACCATGACGGCAAGAGTCGAGAGCAGCAGTCAGGACATGTGGCGGCACGAGGGCGCGGGCCGGCAGATACGCTTCCGCGGGCTGACGACCATCGTCCACGTTGTCAGCGGCGCGACCGGTGGAGCGGCAACGGACTCTGCCCGCCCCCCGAACTCCACCGGCACACCGCCCGGTTCGGCTGCTCTGCTCGAGCACATCCTCGAGCCCTTTAATCTGGGCGCTCCCCCGCACCGGCACGCCCGGGAAGACGAGATCTCGCACGTGCTGGCCGGGCGCTTGGCGGTCTGGCAAGCAGGAGAGCTGCATGTCGCCGGTCCGGGCGAGACGATAGTGAAGCCGCGCAATGTCTTTCACACCTTCTGGAACCCGGGCGACGAGCCCGTGCGCTTCCTTGAAGTCATCGCTCCGGGAACTGGGTTCGAGCGCTACTTCGAGGAGATCGCCCCGCTGATTCCGGCCGCTGGAGCACCGGATATCCCCGGCCTAATGGCGGTTGCGGCGCGCTACGGACTCGAGTTGGACATGGCCCCCGTCCCCGAGCTGCTCGCCTCCCACGGGCTACGGATGTAGAATTTTCTGCGTCCGTGACTGTTGGTCCTGGGAGTGTTCTTGCTTTCCATTGGCCGAGGGCGCGACAGGCGGACGGCAGGAGCGTGAGAAGCGGTCCGCCCACTCGCATGGTGGGCAGACCGCTGTTCCGGATCGTCTGTCAACGGGGCGTGGTCAGGACGGCTCCTTGCGGCAGGAGGAAGGTCACGACGAAGCTGGCGTCGCTGCCGCTCTCGTTGCGCACCTGCAGGAAAGTTTCGGCCGGTATCAGGTAGTTCTCTCCCGCCGTCAACTTGACGACCTGGGCGCTGTCCGCGAGCAAGAATGTCACCTCTCCCTGCAACACGAGGATCAGCTCGGGGCCGCCGTGCATGTGGACCGGGCTCTGGGCGCCGGGTGGCAGCTCGAGAAGCTGCTGGTGCACCGCGAACGGACGGGCCATGGTGGTCGAATCGAAGGTGACGTTGTGCGCGACGTTGATTTTTGTCGTTACCTGCGCCCATGCGGTGGAAGTCAGGGTCGTCGCCACGACCAGCAGCAGCGCCACCGCGACGAGTAGTCCCGTCCTGCGAACGTTCCGGATTCGGTTCTTCATTCATTGCTCCTATCGGCTCTGCGGCAGTCGGCTCAGTCGATTGCCGGGTTCTGGTCGTCGAGCGCGGGTACGATACCGTCCAGCTGATAGCAGCCGTCGGCCTTTCCTGGAGTGCCTGAGTCCGGCCCATGGTGCGCCGACTCGAGCCCATAGGCTGCCGGGTCGCCGCCACACACCTCGCCCGAGACGTAGGGGCCGTGGTTCTGACCGTTGGCGATAACCTGTCCTTCGCCCTTGTGCGCTTTGCTTGCTTCATGTGGGTGAGCCCCTGCGAAGCTCATGCTCACCACGACGCACGCCGCCATAAGTCCCCGCGTACAGCTCCCTCTGCGTTGCATGTTCCATACCTCCCCGTGCTGAGAATCGGGCTTGCTCGCCCGTCACGGCATGCTATGGGTGAGGACCCGCTCGGCGCATCGCCAGTATTGAGTAGGCTCCTCGATGCGAGTGGAGCGACCTACTCAAGACTGAGTAGAGGCGGAAGGGAGAACTCGGGGAGGAGCAGGTGTGGGACTATTCGCGCTTGAGTGCCAGCCGCGTGAGTTCCACGCGGTTTCGCGAGCCCGTCTTCCCCAGCATGTTGGCGACATGCTTGCTCGCTGTCGTCGGGCTGATGCCCAGCCGCTTGGCGATCTGCCGGTCGGAGAGTCCCTCGGCAACGAGCTCGAGCACCTCCCGCTCGCGGGGCGTGAGGCCGACCTTGGCGGTTACCGGGCGCTGGGACGCCGCTACCGTTCCAGGCGGTTCGAACCGCTCGAGCTCTTCGATCGCTTCCTCTACCGCTATCGCTTGCCCCTCGTCCCAGGCACACTGGAACGCATCGTCGCCGAGAGCGGCTCGGAGGTCCCGGAGCAGCTGGTCGAAGTGCTCCTCCAGCCGCACCTGTCTCATCGGCACCTCTACCGTTCGGAAGAGATGCTCCGAAACGGAGGACAGCTTCACGGCGAGCACCGGATTCCCCTGGCGGAGCACCGCGTCGCTCAGACCCTGCAGCACGTAGCCGGCTACCCACCTCGCCTGCAGCCGCCAGCTCTCCTTCAGGCTCTCTTCGAAGCTCGCGCGAGCCTCGTCGGCCTCGCCCAGGTTCAGCCGAGCCCAGCCGATCAGGTTGCGAGCCTGTGCCGCGCCGCGGGGCTGCCTGCACTCCAGGTACAGCGCCAGGCTGCGCAGGCCGAGTTCGACCGCCTCGCGCGGGTTTTCGAAGCGATGCGCCAGTCCGAAATTGTGCAGTGCCCTCGCCAGCCCCGGCTTGTCGCCAAGCGCCTCGAACATCGGCAGAACCCGCTCGTGGAGCTCGACCGAAGCGGCGTATTCGTTCCGCATGGTGGCGACCAGCGCGAGCGTCAGCAGGGCGTGTGCCTCGCCCCGCCGGTCGGAAACCGCCCGGTACAAGCCCAGGCTCTCCTCGGCGAACCGAATTGCCGCCGGCCAGTCGGACTGGCGCGTGGCCAGCAGGCTGGCATGATGGCAGACGTCTGCCCGGCGGGCGAGAAGTTCGTCCCCCTCTACGTCCAGCGCGAGGATCTCTTCCAACCACCTCCTGCCCTCGCGCAGGTAGGCGTTGTTCTCCCACAGCCCTGCCAGTACCTGTGCGAGGCGAAGGGACAGCTCGGCGTCCCTGGCCTGCAAAGCCCAACGCAGCGCCGCACGAAAGTTGTTCTGTTCCAGCTCCAGCCGTTTCAGCCGCTTCTCTGGCTCGTGGAACTCCGCGCGAGTCTCGAGCTCCTCTGCCCACAGCAGAGAGAAGCGTGCGTGGGCCTCCCGCACCTGTTCCTCTTCGCGTGTGTTCGCGAGTTTCTCCAGCGCGTACTCCCGGATCGTCTCGAGCATGTCCAGGCACGGCAGGGGACAGTCGGCGTCTATCTGGCGCACCAGGCTCTGGTCCACCAGTTGCGTCAGATCGTCCAGCAGGTCCGGCAGATCGCCGGGGGCGCCGCAGACCGCCTCCACCGCCCGCAAGCCGACCTGGCCGTCGAAGACCGACATGCGCCTGAAGAGGCGGCGTTGCGTGTCGCTCAACAGATCGTGGCTCCAGTCGATCGTTTTGCGCAGGGTCTGCTGGCGCTCGGGCAGGTCCCTGGCACCACCGGTGAGGAACTCGAGCCGCTTCTCGAGACGGGCGAGCAGCGAGTCGGGATCGAAAAGCTTGGTCCGGGCCGCCGCCAACTCGATCGCGAGGGGCAGCCCGTCGAGTGTGCGGCATATATCGCTTACCGTCGTGGCGTTCTCCGCCGTGAGCCTGAACGATGGTTTGACCGCCTGGGCGCGCTGACGGAACAGCTTCAGCGCTTCGTACTCCTCCAGCGCCTCCGGGCCGACGACCTCGTCTCGCTGCGGCACCCCCAAAGGCGCCACCGGAAACTCGTGCTCGCCGGTCAGGCGCAAGGGCGCCCGGCTGGTGACCAGCAGCTTCAGGTACGGGCAGGCCGCCAGCAACGCCGCGACCTTGGGAGCTGCAGGCATCAGGTGCTCGAAGTTGTCGAGCACAAGCAGGAGTTGCCTGGACCGAATGTAAGCCACGAGCCGCTCGAACGGCGACTCGCGTGCCCCTTCGTGGATGCCGAGAACGCCGCCGATCGCGGTCATAACCAGCTTGTAGTCCCGCAACGGCGCCAGCGCGACCAGGAAGACTCCGTCGGCGAAGTCGTCGGCCAACTGCGCCGCCAGCCGCAACGCCAATCGTGTCTTGCCGATGCCGCCGGTTCCCGTCAGCGTGAGGAGCGGTACGTCGGCACGCAGAAGCATCGGCTCGAGGATAGCTAGCTCCCGCTGCCGGCCTACCAGCGGTGTAGCCTGAACCGGCAGATTGTTGGGCGCCTGCCGGCCCTCGCCCCTGGCTTGTCGCGGGCGGCCGTGCTGCTCTGCAGCTTCGCTGGCCCGATTGTCCATATGTCTGAAATATAGCGGTTCTTGATGAGGCTCGGGCTC
>JBBDRK010000061.1:0-3599 GCA_040905465.1 Trueperaceae bacterium
CCGCGCCAGAACTCTACGTCTTCGATGTCGATTCCGAACTGCTGGCCGAGGACGGCGGCTTCGGCCATGCCGGTAGAGGCCAGCAGGCGCTCGTAGCGCTCCTGGAAACCGGCCGGTTCGTCCCGGAATACCCGATAAAGCCCCAGACCGAACAGGAGTCCGAAGGTGTACGGATAGTTGTAGAAAGAGCGTCCCGAGCTGTAGTAGTGCCCCTTGTGAGCCCACATCAACGGGTGGCGTGCGTTCGGGTCGAGGCCGTCGCCATAGGTGGCCGTCTGGGAATCGATCATGATGCCTTTGATCTCTTCCACCGACAGCTCCCGCTCCTGGCGCCGTTCGAACACACCCAGCTCGAACCTGAAGCGCGAGTCGATGTCCACCACTATCTGATTTGTGCTCACCAGGTCCTGCTCGAGGATCGCCAGGCGCGAAGGTTCATCGGCGCTCTCCAGCAACGCGTTCATGGCCAGTGTCTCGCAGAAGATCGAGGCGGTCTCCGCCAACGTCATCGGCGTGCTGCGTTGCAGGTTGGTCCGGCCGAAACGGAACATGCAGTCGTTGTGGAAGGCGTGCCCCAACTCGTGCGCGATGGTGAAGAGGTCATCGAGCTTGCCGCCGAAGTTGAGCAGAACCCGAGACTCGCGCTTGCCGGGTACCGACATGCAGTAGGCGCCGTTGACCTTCCCCTTGCGCGACGGCGCGTCCATCCACCGTTCGCCGAATGCCCGGTCGGCAAAGGCGGCCAGTCCCGCTGAGTAGTTGGCGAAGTTGTCCACCACGAATTCTCGAGCCTGGTCCCAGCCGAATTGCTGAGGCTTGGTCGTCGACACCGGAGCGAACAGGTCGTACCAGGAGAGCCGTTCGAGCCCCAGGAAGCGCGCCTTGGCCTTCATGTAGCGACGAAAGACCGGGAAGTTCTCGCGGCACGCCTGCTGCAGCGCGTCCAGGCTGCGCCGGTTCATCGCATTGCCGAACAGGGATTCGTCCAACGGGCTCGCCCAGCCTCGACGCCGGGCCAATTCGCCGACCTGGCCCTTGATCGAGTTCATGGCGGCGGCGTAGGAGACCTCGTGTCTCTCGAGCAGCTCGAGCTCGGCTTCGAATGCCGCCCGCCTCACTTCGCGCTGCGGATCGTACTGCAACTGCTTGAGCTCCGCGACGTTATGCTCCGACTCGCCCTCGCCCGGCAAGCGGGCCGCTACCGTTCCACGACCGATGAGCGCCGAATGGAGTTGCGCCCAGGCGCCGCCGCCGCTGTTGTCCAGGGTTGCGGCCAACTCCTCGGCCTCGCTGCCCAGCAGTCGTTCCGCCAGTTGCTGAGACCGCTCCAGGGCGTACCGGTGGTCGCTCGCCAACTCAGAGCCCGCCACTTCCTCATCCAGGTCTATCTGTCCTAGCCAGGCGCTGAAGCGCTTCATCAGCACCCCGATGCGGCTGCCGAGCGGCCTGAGCTTGGAGCGCTCCGCTTGAGCACGGTCGTCGAAGGCGTCGGTGTCGATACGAGCCTGGAGGTACGCGTTGGCGTCGCGGAAGCGCACCAGGATCGCCTCGACCCTACGCAGCGTCTCCTCGATCTTCTCGGTCGCATTTCCGATTGACGTGGCGTCGCCCGATACCTGATTTTCATCGAAATAGCTCGCGAGGTCGTCTACGCCCTGCGCGACCGCCGCGACCGCATCCTGAAAGTCCGCCGTGTCGAGGTCGGTGAAGATCGTGTCGAGCCGCCAACGCGGCAGATCTGTTGACATCCGATTACTCCAATCGTCGCGCCGCTGCAGCCCCTGAATTCGCGGCCAGACACTCTACCAACGCTCACCACGCTAACCTGGCCGCCACGGCCCAGCCGGGCTAGTTCAGCTGCCGGATCAACAACCCGCTGTTGGACACCTGGATCTGATAGGTGGCGCCGTCCCGCACGTTCAGGAAGGTAGCGGAGCCGTACTCGGCGTCCACCATGCGCGACAGGAACTCGTAGCGCTGGGCCATCGAGAACAGGTCGACGCGCGGTTCCTCGGCCAGACTGAAAACTGTCCGCGGAGAGGTCTGCTCGTCGTCGAGCTGCATGTAGCGGCCGGACACCCGGTCGAGCCGGTAGCCGGTCTGCACGCCCAGCAGGCTGGCTCGCGGGTGCCACTTCAGAACCCGCGCGTCCACGTAGAGCTGGTCACCCGCCAGTTCGAAGGTGCGCTGCTCGCCGCCGGGGAAGCTGAAGCGGGCGTTGAAGAGCTGGTCGCCCGCTTGGTCTATCTCCACCACGGCCGCCGTGCGTTCGCTGGTGAGCGCCCGATAGCCGTTCATGCCGACGGCAACTACGCCGAGGAGCCCGGCGGTCACCAGCAGCAGCGCGGAAACCAGCACCTGCACGGTCCCGCCCAGGGGACGCCGGCGCGCGAATGCGATCACGGCCAGTACCAGGAACAGCACGGCCAGTATCGCTGGGAACGCTGCTGCCAGCCACAGAGTCTCCATTTCGCGAGTATAACGTCAGGCCCCGGTTGGCAGATCGGCGGTCCTCCACACCCGTCCTCCACATCGGTGGCCCACACCGGTTCTCCCGAGCGTGCGCCGGCCATCGGGCACGCTCGGCCTAGAGGTCCTCTTCTCCCGCCGGCGGCCAGGAGCCGCGCAGGCGAAGCCAGGCGTCGACCATGTCGACCGGTACCTGAGCGACGAACGTTATCGCTTGGTTGTCGCGTGGGTGGGGGATGGTGAGCCGGTGGGCATGAAGCGCCTGGCGGGAGATCACCTCGGAGGGGCGTCCGTAGACCTGATCGGCCAGGACCGGGGAGCCGAGATGCGCCAGGTGGACCCGGATCTGGTGAGTCCTGCCCGAGTGCGGCTTGGCCTTCACCAGCACGTGCCCGGGCGTTCGCGCTATCACCCGGAAGCGCGTGGCCGCGTTCTTGGGGTTGCTGCCGCCCACGGTCATGCTTTGCCGCTTGACCGGATGCCTGCCGATCGCCGCGTCCACCAGGACCTCGTCCTCGAGGCTGCCCACGGCGATGGCGATGTACTCCTTCTCGGTGAGCCGCTTCTTGAAGGAGGCCGACAGGTGCCGGTGCGCCTCGTCATTCTTGGCTACCACCATTACCCCCGAAGTGTCGCGGTCGAGCCTGTGCACGATTCCGGGCCGGTAGTCCTCGTCGCTCGGGTCGAACAGCCGGTCCTTGGAAAGCTGCATCCGGCCCAGGAGCGCGTTGACGACCGTGCCGCTCCGCACGGTAGCTGTCGGATGGGCGGTGAGTTGGGGTGGCTTGTTGATGGCCGCCAGTTCGTCGTCCTGATAGATGATGTCGAGCGGAATATCCTCTGGTTCGACCATCACCGGCCGCGGCGGCGGCAGGGTGACGGAGACGATTTCCGTGCCGGAGAGTTTGGTGGCCGGCTTGCCGACCGGCCGGCCATCGAGCTGAACGTATCCCTCGTTGACGAGTTCCTTGGCGTACGACCTGGACATCTCCAGCGCCATGGCGATCGCTACATCGAGCCGCTCTCCCGCCGGCGCCTCGAACGTCCTGTACTCCACGGGCGCCAGTCTATCCGATTCCTGCTCTGGCCCGCGGTCGCCGAGCGCCTGCGCACATATACTGTTTCCTCGT
>JBBDRK010000062.1:0-21161 GCA_040905465.1 Trueperaceae bacterium
GCCGACACCAATGGCGCCGACACCAAGAGCGCCGCCAGCGAGGCCGGCGCCAGCAAGAGCGGCGCCGAAAAGAGCGCTGCCAAGAGGAGTGCGGCCAAGAAGAGCGCCGGCAAGAAGGGCAGCGCCAAGAAGGGCAGCGCCAGCAAAGACGAACCGGCGGACAGCGCAACTGAAGAGAGCGGCACCGAGGAGCAGTCCTGATGCTTGCCGCCTTTCGCAACGCCCTGGTCATCCCCGACCTGCGTGCGAAGCTGCTGATCACCATCGGATTGCTGGCGGTCTACCGGCTCATGGTGTTCATCCCCACCCCGGGGATCGACATCAACCGGTTGCAGGCGGGCAATTTCGGGCAGGGCGACATCTTTACCTTGCTGAACTTCATCTCGGGCGGCAACTTCGAGACCTTCTCGATCGCCGCCCTCGGGGTGATTCCCTACATCACCGCCAGCATCATCATCCAGCTCCTCACCTCCACCTACAAGCCGTTGGAGGATCTCGCCAAGCAGGGCGAGGAGGGGCGCAAGAAGATCACGCAATACACCCGCTACGGAGCGATTGGCCTGGGCGCCATTCAGTCGCTCTTCCTGGCGATAGCGCTGTTGGGCCCGTCCGGCGTCCTGAAGATCGGCTGGAGCAACGGCCCGTTCTTCTGGTTCGTCGTCCTGGTCACTCAGGTAGCGGGCATCAGCATCGTGATGTGGCTGGGTGAGAAGATCAGTGAATACGGCATCGGCAACGGCATTTCGCTCATCATCTACGCGGGCATCGTGGCCGCCTACCCGAACGCGCTCGGCCAGCAGTTCGCGCTGATCCAGCGTGGTGAGGGTAATATCTTCGGCCTGCTGTTCTTCTTCCTGCTGCTCATCGTGGCCCTGGGCGGAATGGTCCTGATCCAGCAAGCGGAGCGGCGCATCCCGGTGCAGTACGCCCGCAAGGTCGTCGGGCGCAAGGTTATGGGCGGTCAGAGCACCTACATTCCGCTGCGCCTCAACGCCGCCGGCGTGATCCCGATCATCTTCGCGGTTTCGATCCTGATCCTGCCCACCACGGTCATCGGCGCATTTCCCGAGCTGCGGTGGTTGCAGGCGATCGGCGTCTGGTTCAATACCGCTCAGTGGCAGGGTCTGCTTACCAGCACCCTCCTGATCATGGCGTTCACCTACTTCTACACCCAGATCTCCTTCGATCCTCGGCGGATCTCCGAGAATCTTCGGGAATACGGCGGATTCGTTCCCGGCGTTCGGCCGGGGCAGCCGACGACCGACCACCTGACCCGCATTACCAGTCGAATCACCCTCTGGGGCGCACTGTTCCTCGGCGCCGTGAACGCTCTGCCGCAGACTCTGGCCTGGATCACAGGAACCGGCCAGTTGTCGTTCGTGTTCTCCGGCATCGGCCTGTTGATCGTGGTCGGAGTGGCGCTCGACACGCTTCGTCAGCTCGAATCGCAGCTGATGATGCGGCACTACGAGGGCTTCGTCAACAAGGGTCGGATTCGCGGTCGCGGAAGGCGCTTCTAGTGACGCCAGCGCCTGCGTCCGAGGTTCTGCTGCTCATGGGCCCTCCGGGTGCCGGCAAGGGGACCCAGGCCAACCGCCTGGCAAGCGGCAGAGGGCTGGTAAAGCTCTCCACCGGCGACATGTTGCGCGAGCACGTGAAGCGCGGCACCGAGTTGGGCATTCGGGCAAAGGGAATCATGGAAGCGGGCGATCTGGTTCCCGACGAACTGATCATCGCCATGGTCCGGCGCGAGCTCGAGGGTCAACAGACCGTACGGGTGCTGCTGGACGGTTTTCCGCGCACCCCTGGTCAGGCAGCCGCCCTCGACGCCCTGCTGGCCGAACACGACACGTCTGTCACGGCAGTCGTTGCCCTCGAGGTCGACTCCGAGGAACTCGTTCGCAGGCTCCTGCGGCGCTCTCGCGACGAAGGCCGCTTCGACGACAACGAAGCGACCATCCGCAAGCGCATGGAGGTATACCGAAACGAAACGCAGCCGCTGCTTGACTATTACCGCGGGCAGGGGAAGCTGGTGACGGTAGATGGCATGGGGGAGATGGACGACGTGACCGAACGGGTTGTCGGGGTGCTGCCTTGATCCTCAAGCGGCCCGCCGAAATCGACCGCATGGCAGAGGCAGCGGTGATCAACCGCTTGGCACTCGAGGCTGTCGAGAAGGTCATAGCTCCCGGCGTGTCAACCGCGGAGTTGAATGAGGTAGCCGAAGATGCTATCCTCGCGCGTGGTGGAAAGCCCGCCTTCAAGGGCTACCGCGGCTTTCCGGCCACGCTCTGCACTTCGGTCAACGACATAGTGGTACACGGAATTCCGGATCGCCGTCCGCTGACCGAGGGCGATATCGTCTCCATCGATATCGGTACTTTCTTCGGAGGCTACGCCGCTGACATGGCCAAGACTTATGCCGTGGGGCGGATTTCGGAGGAAGCGCAGAGGCTGCTCGACGCTACCGAACGCTCGCTCTATGCGGGAATCGAGGCGGCGCAGGCAGGAAACAGGCTTGGCGACGTCTCCGCGGCAATTCAGGACGCTGTCGAAGCCGAAGGATTCTGGGTGGTTCGGGAGTTCGTGGGTCACGGCATCGGTCGAGAATTCCACGAAGGCCCGGAGTTGCCCAACTACGGTCGCGCAGGCACCGGGCCCGTTCTACGCCCCGGCCTCGTGCTGGCGATGGAGCCGATGGTGACGGAGAACCGCACCAAGGTTCGCATCCTCGACGACGGCTGGACCGCGCCCACCGCGGACGGGAGCCTTGCCGCGCACTTCGAGCACACCGTGGCCGTCACCAACGACGGTCCACGAGTATTGACCGCAAGCGATACGCGGCAACTCGCCGAGGCGCCAGCTGCCTCCGAGAACGCCGACACAGGAGGCACGCATGGCGCGTAGGAGATCATCGGGTCCGCCACGAGGGCGAACTCGTTCGGACGAAACCACGCAGGACACCATCCGCACCGAGGGGGTTGTCCTCGAAGCTCGACCGAACACGACGTTCCTCGTCCAGCTCGACGCTGGCCCCGAGATCCTGGCCCATGTGGGAGGCAAGATGCGGCGGCATTACATCCGGATTCTTCCGGGCGACCGCGTCGTAATCGAGATCAGCACCTACGATCCTGAAAAGGGTCGGATCGTGTACCGAAAGTAGGAGCCGAGGATGAAAGTACGGGCATCCGTAAAACAGATGTGTGACAAGTGCAAGATAGTTCGGCGGCACGGCAAGGTGTATGTGATCTGCCCCGTGAACCCGAAGCACAAGCAAAGGCAGGGCTGATTATGGCGCGAATTGCAGGAGTTGACCTTCCGAGAGAGAAGCGGGTCGAGCACGCATTGCCTTATATCTACGGCATCGGGCTCACGCGCTCTCGTGTGATCCTGACAAAGGCCGAGGTCGATCCGGATACCCGGGTGAAGGACCTGGCCGAACCGGAGATTGCGCGGCTTCGCGGGATCGTGGAGAGCGAGTTCAAGGTGGAGGGCGACCTTCGTCGCGAGATCCAGCTCAACATCAAGCGGCTCATGGACATCGGTTGCTACCGGGGGCTTCGCCACCGTCGCGGCCTGCCGGTTCACGGCCAGTCGACCAAAACAAACGCTCGGACTCGCAAGGGGCCCCGGCGTACCGTCGCAGGTAAGAAGAGGGCGCCCAAGAAGTAGGCGGAGGTAGATAGACAATGGCCAAACCGAGTCCGAAAACCAAGAAGCGCGTCAAACGCAGCCTGGCCGAAGGCAAAGCCTTCATCCATGCGTCGTACAACAACACCATCGTCACCATCACCGACCCGGATGGAAACACCGTCGCCTGGTCGAGCTCCGGGTCGATCGGCTACAAGGGATCCAAGAAGGGCACGCCCTATGCGGCTCAGCTCGCCGCCGCCGACGCCACCCGCAAGGCTCAGAACATGGGCCTGAGCCAACTGGACATCGTCATTCGTGGAACCGGTTCCGGCCGCGAACAGGCGATCCGTTCGATTCAGGCCACCGGCGTGAACGTGCGGTCGATCATCGACGACACCCCGACTCCGCACAACGGCTGCCGTGCCCGCAAGCGGAAGCGCATGTAGATGCAGGTTGCGGGGTTGCCCGAAGGGCGAGCCCGCCCATCTGGGATGGTGACCTCAAGGCATCTCCGTCACATCTCAGTTCAGTCACGTCAAGCGAGGAATTAGGAGAAAAATGGGCCGATACAGAGGACCGATAGTCAAGATATGCAGGCGCGAGGGTGTGAACCTGGTGGAGACACCCAAGGCGCAGCGATACATGGAGCGCCACCCGTACCCTCCGGGTCAGCACGGCCAGCGCCGCCGCCGGCGGATAAGCGACTACGGTGTGCGTCTGCGCGAGAAGCAGAAGCTCCGCTTCTTCTACAACATGAGCGAGAAGCAGTTCGCCAACCTGTTCGATGAGGCCACCAAGACCGAGGGAGCCACAGGAGCGGTATTCCTGCAGTTGCTCGAGTCTAGGCTCGACAACGTGGTGTTCCGCCTCGGCATCGCCAATACCCGCCGGCAGGCGAGGCAGTTCGTTGCCCACGGTCATATCCTTGTCAACGGCAAGCGGGTCGACATACCGTCCTACCGGGTGAGCCCGGGCGACGAGATCGAAGTGGCGCCCAAGGCCCGGTCGTTTGATCTCATCAAGGGCAATATCGAGGAGCGCAAGCGCGGCAAGACCTTGCCGTGGCTGGAGTTCGACGCAGAGAAGCTCAAGGGGCGGTTCAAGAATCGCCCGGCGAGAGAGGACATCGTCGTTCCCGTCAACGAGCTCCAGGTCATCGAGTACTACTCGAGGTAGTCCCTCCAGGGCGAGACCGAAGTGTCCGCCCGGACCGGAACCTCGATATTTTGGAGCGACTGATGCATATGAACGAAGCGCGACAGCGGATTGGCGGGTGCAGCTGACGATGCAGATAATTCCTGAATTCAAGGCCAAGACCACGGACAAGTACGGCGAATTCGTCGTGGAGCCGTTGGCGAGGGGCTACGGCGTGACGCTGGGTAATCCGCTACGGCGGATCCTGCTCTCCTCGGTACCGGGGACGGCCGTTACCAGCGTCTACATCGAGGACGTCCTTCACGAGTTCTCCACCATCGAAGGGGTCAAAGAGGATGTCATGCAGATCATCCTCAACCTCAAGGAGTTGGTGGTCAAGCTTCATGACGACGATCCGATCACCCTGACGTTGCGGGCGGAAAAGGCCGGCACCGTCACCGCCGCCGACTTCGACGTGCCCGCGAACGTGGACGTCGTCAATCCGGAACTACCGATCGCCACCCTCAGCAGAGGCGCCCGGCTGGTGATGGAAGTGCGCGTGGAGCCCGGAGTGGGTTACGTGCCCGCCGAAATCCATGGCACCAAGGATCGCATCAACTCGATTCCGGTCGACGCGGTGTTCACCCCCATCAGGCGTGTCGCCTACCGGGTGGAGGATACCCGGGTAGGTCAGAAGACCGACCTCGACCGGCTGGTGTTGCGAGTGTGGACCGACGGCTCGGTCGAACCGCGCGTGGCCCTCGACCACGCGGTCGAGATACTGCGTGGACAGCTGACAGTGTTCTCGGGTGAGTCGCTGGCCGACACGGAGGAGAAGGTCCCGGTCATGACAATTCCGAGTCGTGAGCCCGAGGATACCGGCGCCGTCGCCGATCAGGTGCAGCAGTTGGGCCTCGAGAGCCTCGAGCTCTCCTCGCGGGTCCTACACTCGCTGCAAGAGGAAGGCATAGACTCCGTCAATGCCCTGTTGGCGCTCTCCGAACGCGACCTGAAGAAGGTCGGCGGCGTGGGCGAAAAGTCCCTCGAAGAGATCAAGGAACGGCTGGCCGCCCGCGGCCTCGCCCTCAAGGAGTAAACGATGAGGCACATGTCCCGCGGCCGCAAGCTGAACAGGAACAGCAGCCACCGTATCGCCCTGGCCCGCAACCAGGCTACGGCTCTGCTGCGCCACGGCCGAATCAAGACCACGCTCACCAAGGCCAAGAACCTGCAGCCGTTCGTCGAGAAGCTCATCACCACGGCTCGCGGCGGCGACCTTCATGCCCGTCGGCTGGTGGCCCGCGATATCCAGGACCGGGAGGTCGTCAGCAAGCTGATGAAGGAGATCGCTCCGGCGTTCGCCGAGCGTCCCGGCGGCTACACCCGCATCTACAACCTGGGAACTCGGCGTGGAGACGCCACTCAGGAAGCCCTGATCGAACTGGTGACCAACCCGGAGGCGTAGACGCCTCGCGCGCGGTTCTTGACGGCGCCCCGGCTGTTCCCACGGCCGGGGCGCCTTCGTTTATCCAACGGCTGCCGGTCGGGTTCGGCCGGCGGCCGCCCTTGCGCTAGCGGGCACTACGGAGAGTGTCGGCGAAACTCTCGCCCACTCCATCCCACGGCACGCCGAGCAGTTCGGCGACCGTGGCCCCCAGGTCTGCAAACGACTCGCGAGTACCGAGGTCGGCGGGCGACACTGCGGGGCCGCAGGCGAGCAACAGCCCATGTTCGCGCGTGTGGTCGGTGCCCGGCCAGCTCGGGTCGTTTCCGTGATCGCTGACGAGTATCAGGACATCGTCGTCGCGGAGCGCCGACAACAAGTCGGGCAGCCGCTCGTCGAACTGCTTCAGCGCCCGCGAGTATCCCTGTGGGTCCCTGCGATGGCCGAAAAGCGAGTCGAACTCGACGAGGTTGCAGAACACCAGCCCGTCCGGCCCTGCCCTCATCGCCTCGAGCGTCTTGTCGATGCCGTCGCTGTTGTCTGCGCTCTTGATCTCGCAGCCGATGCCTCGGCGATCAAAGATCTCGGCAATCTTGCCTACCGCCGTCACCTCGCGACCGGCCGCTAGCAGTGCGTCGAGAACGGTGGGTCGTGGCGGGGCGAGCGAGAAGTCGCGACGCTTGGCGCCGAGCCGTTCGAACGCTCCCGGCCTTCCCTGGAACGGTCGGGCGATGACCCGGGCGACCGCGTGCTCGCCCTGAAGAATCAGCCGAGCGCCTTCACACCACCGGTACAGCAGATCGAGCGGGACCGCGTCCACGTGAGAGGCCACCTGAAAGACGCTGTCGGCGCTGGTGTAAACGATAGGACTGCCCGTCTGAAGGTGTTTCTCGCCCAGGTCGGCGATTATCTCGGTTCCCGACGCCGGACGGTTGCCCAGGTGGGAGCGGCCGGTGAGTGCGTCGAAGGCGGCCATCACCTCGTCAGGGAAGCGCTCATAGGTGCGGAAGGGCTGATCGAGAACAAGCCCCATGAACTCCCAGTGTCCGGTGGTCGTGTCCTTTCCCTGTGAGCGCTCCCGCATCCGGCCGAAGGCCCCGGTAGGCCGCGAGGTTGTCGAGACCGAGTGCACGCCGGCGATATTTCCCAGCCCGAGCAGCTGCAGGTTCGGCAGCGCTACCGGTGCCGCCTCCAGGGTGTGGTCGAGGGTGTGCGAGCCGGCGTCGCCGAAGCGTTCCGCGTCGGGCAGGGCGCCGACCCCTACCGAGTCGAGGACGACGATGGTTACGGTCATGATCGAGTATAGCCACGTATCGTCCCGGCCGAAGCCCGGGGTTCGACGACGTCAGACCAGACCAGACCTGATCAAGTAGAGCGGCTTCCGCACCACCACCGGGACGCGTTCGATCGACTGCTCGTCGCTCAGGCGCGGCTGGAGTCGCTCACGCTGGTTACCCACGACGTGCGGATGCTGGAGTACGACGTTGCGGTCTTGAGCGCCTGAGCTTCCGTCGCGCCGGTGCCCGCCGGGTCCGGTCCGCGCTACCGGTACGATTCCGGCCGTGCGGGCGCCGCCCGTCATAATGGAGGGCGTGAACCTTCCCGCCCACCTGAGGGACCGCCTGGCGACGCTGGCTCCGCAGGGCGGCAAACTGCTTGTTGGCGTCTCGGGCGGAGCCGATTCGGTCGCCCTGCTGCGCGGCCTGGCGGAGGCAGGCTTCGATCTGGCGGTTGCCCACCTCGATCACCGACTCCGGCCGGAGTCGGCCGACGACGCCGGCTTCGTGGCCGAATTGGCGGCCTCGCTGGGCCTGGAGGCGCGAGTCGAGCGGGTCGATGTCGCCCGGGTGGCGAACGAGCGAGGCTGGAACATCGAGGACGCCGCCCGCCGGGTCCGCTACGAGTTCCTCACCCGCACTGCCCGAGACCTGGGAATAAAAGCAGTGGCCATCGGTCACACCCTCGACGACCAGGCGGAGACGGTGTTGATGCAGCTCCTGCGCGGCGCCGCCTATCTGCGCGGCATGACGGAGCGCAGGGGCATGGTGGTCAGGCCGCTGCTCGACGTGCCGCGTTCGCGCTTGCGCGATTACCTCGCCGGGCTCGAGCAGCCCTGGCGCGAGGATCCGACGAACCGGGACCGGCGCCGGCTGCGCTCGTGGCTGCGCCACGAGATCCTTCCGGGGTTGCTCGATCGATTCCCCGACGTGGCGACGCGGCTCGGTCACCACGCGGTGCTTCAGAGCGACGTCGAGGATTTCGTCAGGAGCGGGGCGCGCCGGATGCTGCGCGCCGGCGGTTCGGCCGCTGATGCGGACGGCTTCTTCGATCGGGGCGATCTCGCGGCAGCCGCTCCGGCGCTGCAGCGCGAGGCGATCCGGTTCCTGTTCGAGGCGGCTGCCGTGGCGCCCGCATTCGAGCGGATCGAGGAGGTCCGGCGCCAACTGGGGCGCGAGACGCCGTACCGTCTCACCCTCGCGCCCACCCTGACGCTGCGCCTCGCCTACGGACGGCTCGAGCTGGCTCGGCAGGCGCACCCGCCGGCCGATCGTTCCGTAGTTGGCCCTGCCGAGCTGCCACCGGGTGTTCCCGCATCCGTGCTCGACCTGGTTGAGGAACATGGCGAGCTGCGGTTGCGTGGCCGCCTGCCGGGAGACCGCATGCGTCTTCCCGGCGGTAGCAAGAGCCTGGCGCGCCTGCTCATCGACCGCAAGGTCCCGCGCGAGGAGCGAGACGCGCTCGAGGTGCTGGCAAGCGGATCACGGGTGCTGTGGGCCGAAGGGATAGGCCTTGCCGCCGACGTCCCGGCCGAATCGGGATTCGATAACGCCCCCGATTGGCGCTTCATGCGCCGGGCACTGGCGCTGGCCGAGGCCGGAGCCCGGGCGGGCGAGCTGCCGGTGGGCGCGGTCCTGGTGAGGGACGGCGAGATCGTCGGCGAGGCGCACAACGAGACCGAAACGAGCGGCGACCCGACCGCTCACGCCGAGGTGCTCGCCATGCGGCGAGCGGCCGTCACCCTGTCCGATTGGCGGCTGTCGCGATGCACCTTGTACGTGACTCTCGAGCCCTGTCCTATGTGCGCCGGGGCCGCCATCGAGTCTCACCTCGAGAGAATCGTGTTCGGCGCATCCAACCTGCGCGACGGCGCGCTCGGCAGCGTCGCCGATCTGCTGGCCTTACGCTGGAAGCGTCGCGTTCAGGTGCGCTCCGGAGTGCTCGCACGGGAGGCAGGACGGTTGCTCAACGACTTCTTCGCCGAACGGCGGCGGCCGTAGGCGTTCGTGAGGCTGCGGGATCCCGGAGGAAGCGGGTCAGCTCGCCCACCAACTCGCCGTGCCCCGGCTTACCGGGCCAGATCACCACATGGCCACCTGCTGTCTCACGCAGGCGAACCGGACCTCCCAGGCGGCGCGTGAACCGCCGCGTTCGCCGGGGAGATACCACGTTGTCCTCCCGCCCCTGCACCACCAGTGTCGGCACCGTGGCGGCCGGAGCGCTGCGCCACGCTTCCGCTCCCAGCCGGCAGACCTGATCGACGGCCACCACCGGAATGCACACCTCCCGGCGGACGCGCTCGCGCCACGCCAGGTCGTCGATGTCGAGGTCCGGCACCATCCGTCCCAGGACTTCGCGCACCCACGGATCGTCGAAATCGGCCTTCACGAAGGGACGGTACGACGGCACGAACGGAGTAACCAGTCCCAGCAGCGTCGCGAGCGGCACGCCGAGACCGCTGAACGGGTTGATCAGCACCAGCCGCTGCGGTTGTCTGGAAGAGGCTTGGGCCTGGCTGACGGCTACGGTCGTCGCCAGCGCGGCGCCCATAGAGTAGCCGACCAGCAGAACCTCCTCGGCGCCGGGCAGGAGACTCGCCAGCGCGGCGCTGGCGCTGGCCTGCCAGTCGTACCGGCAGCGGCGATCGAGACTGCTTATCTGCGGGCCGAATCCCGGCAGCAGGGGCGCGTGCGCTTCGTAACCCAGGTCCGCCAGGAGCCGGCCGACCGCTCGAAGTTCCCAAGGCGTACCGGGGAAGCCGTGCAGCAGCAGGGCTCGCTTGGCGGACTTGCCGAAAACGAATGGACCGTGTTCTGGAGCGGGATAGAGTCGCATCTTGCCACTACCGTGGCACGACTTCGCCGCCAAGACCTGGTGCCCGCTTCCCGGCTTGGCTCGCCTCGCGGGCGGCACGCGCCGCCCTTGCCGGAACCTCGCTGGAACTCAGGAGAATCCGCTAGGCTCCGGTACAATGAACCGGTGAAGATACGCAACTTTTCGATCATCGCGCATGTCGACCACGGTAAGTCGACGCTGGCCGACCGCATCCTGGAACTGACCCAGAGCGTATCGGAGCGAAACCGTCGAGCGCAGATGCTCGACACCCTCGAACTCGAACGCGAACGGGGAATCACCATCAAGGCCTCCCCGGTACGCCTCTATTACCTCGCCGAGGATGGCGAGCGTTACATGTTCAACCTCATCGATACGCCCGGCCACGTGGACTTCAACTACGAGGTATCGCGAGCCTTGCGGGCGTGTGAGGGCGTTCTGCTCGTTATCGACGCCTCGCAGGGGGTCGAAGCGCAAACCATCCAGAACGCCTACCTGGCCTCCGACAACGGTCTGGAGATCCTGCCCGTGGTCAACAAGATCGATCTGCCCAACGCCGACACCCCAGCCGCACTGGCCGAGCTCGAGGAGGTAGTGGGCGTTTCGGGCGAGCATGCGGTCGCGGTCTCCGCCAAGACCGGCGAGAACGTAGCCGCTGTTCTGGAGGCTATCGTGCGCCGGCTTCCTCCGCCCGAAGGCGACCCCACCGCTCCGCTCCGCTGCCTCATCTTCGACGCCATCTACGACTCCTATCAGGGCGTGATTCCGTTCATCCGTGTTTTCGACGGAAGCATTCGTTCCGGCGACCGGATCCAGGTGGCGTCCACCGGCAAGGTGTTCGAGGTGGACAAGGTGGGCTTCTTCAATCCCGAGCCTGCGGTGAGCGACGTAGTCGGCACGGGCGAGGTCGGCTGGTTGACCGCCAGCATCAAAGACATCGGCGACACGCAGATCGGCGACACCATCACCGGCGCCGCGCGCGCCACCGAACGGCCCATTGCCGGCTTCAAGCCGGCTCAACCGGTGGTGTTCAGCGGACTCTACCCGACGGACGGCGAGGACTACCCGAAGCTCCGGGAGGCACTCGAGAAGCTGTCGCTCAACGACGCGGCTTTCACATTCGAGCCGGAGACCTCGATGGCGCTCGGCTTCGGTTTCCGCTGCGGTTTCCTGGGCCTGCTGCATGCAGACATCGTGCAGGCGCGGCTCGAGCGGGAGTACGACCTGGGGCTCATAGCCACCGCTCCGGCCGTGGTCTACGAGGTAACGACCACAGACGGCAAGACGCGCAGAATTCAGAACCCCTCGGAACTCCCATCGCCGGACAAGACCGAGGAGGTGCTCGAACCGTACATCAGGTTGAGCGTGTACCTGCCGGAGGAGTACGTCGGGAGCGCCATGGGCCTGCTGCAGGAGAAGCGCGGGGAGATGAAGGACATGGTCTACCACGGACGCCGGGTGGAGCTTCGTTACCAGGTGCCTTTCGGTGAGATCCTCTACGACTTCCACGACCGGCTCAAGAGTCTCACGCGCGGATACGCCTCGATGGACTACGAACCGGTGGGCTACCGTCCGGGCGACCTGGTGAAGATCGATATCCTGGTCAACGAGGAGCGCGTCGACGCACTGTCGATCATCGCCCACCGTGACAAGGCGTACGAGATGGGCCGCAAGATCGTCGACAAGATGGCCGAGGTGATCCCCCGTCAGATGTTCTCGGTGCCCATCCAGGCGGCGATCGGCGGCAAGGTACTGGCGCGCGCCACCGTACGCGCTTTTCGCAAGGATGTCACCGCCAAGTGCTACGGTGGCGATATTACTCGGAAGAAGAAATTGCTCGAGAAGCAGAAGAAGGGCAAGGCGCGCATGAAGCAGCTTGGCACCGTCGAGGTGCCGCAGGAGGCGTTCCTGGCGGTGCTCTCCGGAGACAAGTGAGTCCGGACGACGATTCGGTCGGCGTTTCGGTCGGACGCGGTTCGCGGGTCAGTCTGCGTGCCCGCATCGCCGTGGCGATCGCCGTCCTGGCGATACTTCCCAACGTGTTGCTGGCGGCTGGTGCGCTGCTGCCGAGCATTTCCGCCGAAGCGGACATCCCTCGCCAACTGTGGCTTGCCGGGGCGTTGTGGGCCCTGGCGGTGGTGGCGTTGTCGGCAATGGTGGGCTATTTCGCGTCGCGTGAGCTGCTCTCTCCCCTTACCCGGCTGGCGAGCGATGCGGCGGCCATGCCTGCCTCCGAGGAGCGGCTGGCCACCGCCAGGCTCGATCCGGGAGGGGGAGAGCCGGCCGAGATACGGTCGGTTCGGATCGCCTTCAACCGCCTGCTGGCGCGAATCGAGCTCGAGCATGGCCGCCGCGCAGCGTTCATCGCCACCTTGATGCACGACCTGAAGACGCCGCTCGTGGCAACGTCTCACCTCCTCGAGGTCATTCGCGACCGTGACGACCTCGGGAGGGGCGACCGGGTAGAGCTGGTGGACCGGCTGCTTCGCGAGAACCGGGCGTTGGTGGAGCTCATGCAGAAACTGGTGGACGCCCACAAGTTCGACCGCGACGAGGTCCATCTCGCGCGCACCAGCCTGCGCGTGGAGGAGGTTGCGCGGGTGGTGGTGGCCCGGCTGGCGCCGTTGGCGGCGGAGCGGGACCTGGAGCTGCACGTGGAGGGGTCTGCGGCGGCCTCCGCCGACCGGGCGGAACTCGAACGGGCGCTCTACAACCTGCTGTCGAACGCGGTGCGCTACGCGCGCAAGCGGATAACCGTGGAGATCTTCTCCGGGCTCGTGCGCATAGCCGACGACGGTCCGGGTCTTCCGGCACCGCTCGAGCGCCTGGCCCAGCCCTTCAACGACCAGCCGGTGGAGATCTCCGGCCACCGCTACACCGCCGGCAGCGCCGGACTGGGCCTCTTCATCGCCCGCCGCATCCTGGAGGCGCACGGCGGGCGGCTGGTCTGCGAAGCCTCCGGCCGACGCGGTACGGTACTGCTCGCCTACCTGGGCACGGTAGCCGCATGACATCGTTGCGCGTGCTGGTGGCGGACGATCACCCGCTCTTCCGGGTGGGGCTGGCTTACGCGCTCGGCGCTCAGGGGTTCGAGGTCGCCGCCGAAGCGGGAGACGGACGCGAGGCGGTCGACGCCTGCGGCCGCGCCAGATTCGACGTGGTTTTGATGGACGTGCGCATGCCGGTGCTGAACGGAATCGACGCCTGCAGGGAGATAGTCGCCTTGCAGGATCCGCCGCTGGTGGTGATGCTGACCACCTTCGAGGAGCCCGGTATCGTGCAGTCGGCCCGTGCTGCGGGCGCGCGCATGTACCTGTCCAAGGAGACGCACCCGACGGAGCTGGCGCGCCTGCTGCGGGCTCTGGTGGACGAGCCCGACCGCGACTGGTTGCCGGCGGTCGACCTGCCGGAGCTAACGCCCCGCGAGCGCGACGTACTGTCCCTGCTGGTCCAGGGACACACCAACAAGGAGATGGCCCGGTCGCTCGACCTCAGCACCGAGACGATAAAGGACTATCTCAACGGGGTGTATCGCAAGCTCGAGGTGCGTGACCGTCTCGCCGCCGTCCGGCGTGCCCGTGAGCTCGGTCTGGGCTGAACGTGCTGCTGCCGAGGCTCCGGCGGCATCTGCCGGGCCGTGCGGAGCCGGAGCGACACGCGACTCTAGTCTGGTCCGGTGTCGTTATCCGTTCGAGTTGCGAGCAAGCCGGCCCGATCCGGCTACACCCTGCTGGAGCTGCTGGTGGTGCTTGCCCTCACCGGCCTGTTCACCGCCTGGGCGCTGCATGCGAGGCCGAGCCGCGTCGCGGCCGCCACGGTTGCCTTGCGCACTCAAATCATGCAGGCGCGCTTCGTTGCCATCGAGCGGAACACGCCCGTCGCCGTTGTCTTTCGTGACCAGCCGGCGTCGTTCGTAACGCTGGCGGCCGGGGAACTATCGATCGCCGAAGCCTGTGAGGCGGGGGAGGAGCTCGCCAGGCTGCAGCTGAGCGAGTTTCCCGGCGTGCGGGTCACCCGTGTTCCCGACAAGGGCGTGGTCTGGTTGCCGAGCGGCAGCGGTCGTACCTGCAGCGGCGGCGGCGCCTTCAACCAGACGATCGCGCTGAGCGACAACGTTCGGGACGCCCGGGTAATCGTGTCCCGGGCCGGCAGGGTGCGCTCGGAGGTAGGCCGGTGAACCGAAGAACCGGTTTCACCCTTCTCGAGGTTGTTGTAGCGGGTGGCCTTCTGACAGTGGCCGTGCTGGCGCTGATTATGGTCCAGGCGCAGGCCCTGCACGCGCAGCGGCGGGTGCGGGTGATCCGCGAGATAGTAGGCGTCGCCGAAGGGGAGCTCGAGCGCCGCATCGCGGCGGCGGTTCCCGGAAGTGCCCGATGTTCGGTGCCTGCGGACGCAAGCTCGCTGGTAGAGAGCTGCCAGAGCCTGGTCGAAGCTTGCACCGCCGTCGACGAACCGTGTGGGGGCGCGAGCGCCGACCGGGCGCAACGGGTCACCGTGACGGTCTCGGGCAACGGCGGGCAGCGTTTCGAGCTGCGGGCGATTGCTGCCCGCTTCCCGCCGCCGCCATGATCGGCGTGGCCGGCGCAGCCTGCCCGCGCCGCATTGGTCGTCATGCCATGAGCGGCTCTCCCGGCTCATCCGGCACGAGCGACTCGTTCGGCGTTACGCGCCGTGACGCCGGGACAACGGTCGCGGAGATGCTCATTGCATGCGCGCTGCTCTCCGTCCTCCTGCTTGCAGCCACGGAAGTCCACGCTTCGGCTCGGCGGTCGGCGGCGCTCTCGCAGGAGTTGGCCTTGCGTGGCCAGGTGGCAGAACTCGCCGTCGAGCTGTTGCACTATCACATCGCTCTGGCCGGCCATGGCGGGGTTGGTTCGGAGCGAGAGCTCTCCGGCGCGGCGCTGGCGCTGGGACGGGGAGCGTCTCAGGGGGGATCGGACGCGCTGGCCGTTCGCTACGTGGAGGAGCGCTGGTATCAGGAGCCGAAGCTCAGGGCGCTGCGTTTCGACGTGAAGCGCGACGGCAATGGCCTCTGGAACCTCTATCAGCAGGAGGAGGGCGCCACCAGGCAGCCTGCCGTGCAGCATGTCGAGGGCGTGAGCGTCGAGCGGTTCGTGGCGCCGGACGGCGCCCTGCTGCCTGGCGATTCCCCCTTGCCGCTGGACGCCACCGCCCTGGAACTGAGATTGTCGTTCGTATGGGGCGAGACCCGGTCGTTCACGGTCGCCCTTCCAGGCGTACAGAGGGTGGAGGCGGAGGCACCGTGACCGGTGGCTGCCGGAATAGAGGGGTTGCGCTGGCGGCGGCGCTGCTGACCCTGGCTGCGGTAGCCACACTGGTGCTGGGCAACACTTTGGTGGCACAGCTGGACCTCAAGTTGGCGGCCAACCGGCAAGCTCTGGCGCTGGGGCGAGCGCAGGCACGGAGCCGAATGACTCTCTTCCTGCTGCAACTGGAGGCCGACTCGCAGACGGCACGATTCCCGGAAACGGCGCCTGCCATGGAGGGCGTGTTGGCTTATCGACGCGACAGCGATACCACGGCCACCGCTTCAGTCGTGGCAGGAGGGGGGCGTGGCGGATACAGGAGCGACGTCAGGATCGAGCTGCACCAGCACGGAGCCGAATGGCGGATCCACATCGATCAGATCCGCTGAGCCGGTAAACTGTCGTCATGCTTACCAACTCTCTCCTCTGTGCCGCGCTGCTCGCCGCCGGCCGACCGCTCTCCGAAAAGGAAGTGGGCCGAGTCCTGGGCGTGGGGCCCGATGGAGTTCAGCAGGCGGTTCACTCGCTACGCGGGGCGCTCGCCTCCGCCGACCTTGGACTGGTTGTCGAGGAGGTCGCAGGCGGTTACCGCCTGGTGGTAGCGCAGGGCCTGGTCCCCTCACTGGCTGAGCTGCTCTCGCCGCCGCCGCTTCCGCGGCTCTCTACCGCGGCGCTGGAAACGCTCGCCATTGTCGCCTACCGGCAGCCGGTGACCCGCGGTGAGGTCGAGGTGTCGCGTGGCGCCTCGTGCAGCTCCACTATCGAGACTCTGCAGGAGCGGGAGCTCATCAAGAGCGTCGGCCGCAAGGATGTCGTGGGCAAGCCGATGCTGTACGCCACTACCGACCGCTTCCTGGTCGAGTTCGGGCTGCGTTCGCTGGCGGAACTGCCGGCGCTCGGAGAGCATCCGGCCGAATTCCTCCGCGGCTAGCTGCCCTCGCTCTGCAGATCCGCCAGAGCCCCGATGGCAGCCTTGTACGACAGCGGGCCGAGACCGGTGATGGTTCCGCGGCAAACCGCCGACAGCAGGCTGGTGTGGCGGAACGGCTCGCGCGCAAACACGTTGGAGAGATGCACCTCTATTACTGACAGCGCAATCGCGGAGACCGCGTCACGCAACGCAACCGAAGAATGGCTATAGCCGGCGCCGTTCAACACCACACCTGTCGCACCGGCTTCGGAAGCACCGTGCAACCACTCGACCAGGGTACTTTCGCTGTTGCTCTGGCGGCACTCCGCTTCCTGGCCGAGCTCGCCCGCCCAGGCACGGCAGCGCTCGTCCAGATCGGCCAGCGTGAGGTGACCGTAAACGCCGGTCTCGCGGCTGCCGAGGAGGTTTAGGTTGGGGCCGTTGAGGATCAGGATCACGCTTCTACCTCCAGTAGCCGCTCCCAGGCGCGGCGCTGCTCGAACTCTCCAACGTCGTCGACCAGGACCGGCGTCGCCTCCTGCTCGAGCAACACGAATCGCTGCCCGGCAGCGCTGTTCTTCTTGTCCCTCAGCAGGTAGGGCATCAGGTCATCGAACGCCAGCGACGGCAGCGGCGTAGGCTCCAGCCAGGTCAACAGCCTCCGCGCCTGCCCCACAAAATCGTGCCAGCCCCGCTCCTTGCCGAGCAGGGCTGAGAACAGCAGCCCGTATGCCACAGCTTCACCATGACTGAGCCGGTGGCCGGTCACGGCCTCGAGCGCATGGGCCAGCGAGTGGCCGAGGTTGAGAAATGCCCTGCCGCCCTGCTCGCGCTCATCGTCCGCCACCACCCGGGCCTTCACGGCGACCGAGCGCGCCACGTACTCCTCCAGGATCGCCGCGTCGCCGTCGCGGCGGAACTCCCTGTCGTCGAGAGCCGTCAGCAGCTTCGCTTCGCCCAGCAGTCCGTGCTTGTACAGCTCCACCGCGCCCTCACGGAACTGCCGCTCGGGAAGCGTTGCCAGCGTGGCAACGTCGGCCATCACCAGGCGCGGCTGCCAGAACGCGCCTACGAGGTTCTTGCCCTCCGGCAGGTTCACCCCGGTCTTGCCGCCGACGCTGGCGTCCACCATCGCCAGCAAGCTGGTGGGGCAGGCGTAATAAGCCACCCCGCGCAGGTAGCTCGCGGCGGCGAATCCGGCGAGGTCGCTCACTACTCCGCCGCCTATCGCCAGCACGGCACAGTCGCGGCCGAAGCCCGCCTGTGCGAGTCGGCGGAGGACGTCGCCCAGCATCTGCAGGCTCTTGCTTTCCTCGCCGGCGGGGACTTCGACCAGCTTCACCCGTTTGCCGGCCTCGCTCAACAGGCGATGGGCTGCCGTGCCATAGTGCGGCGCGACATTGGTGTCCGACACGACGGCGACCGCGGGTTCGGCGACCATGGCCGCGACCCGCTCCAGAAGGCCGCTTCCCACCAGCACTCGGTAAGGGGACGCTACCTCGACTTCGACCTCCGTCATCGGCCGACCCACTCGCGCAGCTTGACGACTATCTCCTCGACGACATCGGAAGAGTCCCGCCCGTCGGTGGAGACGCGGACGCTGGCAACCTCGTCGTAGTAAGGTCCCCGTTCCTCCAGCAGCATCCTGATGCGCTCGACCGGATCGCCGATCTCCAGGAGCGGCCTGCGGGTCCGGCGGGTACGACGGTAGATGGTATCTGCGCCGGCTTCGAGCACCACCACCGGTCCGCGGCTCGTCAACAGCTTGCGGTTCTCGGGCCGCACCACGGTACCGCCGCCGGTCGACACCACGACATCGTCGAGGCGCAGGCAGCGACGCACAACCTCCGTCTCGTAATCGCGGAACACCTGTTCGCCGTACACCTGGAAGATGTCTGCAATGCGCATGCACGAAACGCGCTCGATCACACGATCGGTGTCTATGAAGGTGAGGCTCAGCCGGCGCGAGAGCTCCCAGCCGATCCGGCTCTTGCCGGTGCCCATGAAGCCGGCCAGCGCAACCCAGGAGACGGAGCGATCCTCGGGGATGTATCGCCGTGGCTCCGCTACGGCCTCCGTGTCGTTCATGCGGCCCTCGCCTCAGTACTCCGCCACATAATCGCGATGTTCGTCGAGTCGTTGGCGAAGCTCACGGACCGTGTCTGCCCCGAACTTCTCGAGAAGTGCGTCGGCGAGCACCAACGCGCTCATCGCAAGCAGCACGATCGAGGCCGCCGGCACAGCGGTCGTATCGGAGCGCTCACGGGCGGCGTCGGCAGCCTCTCCGGTAACCACGTTCACCGTCGGTAACGGGCGCATCAGGGTGGCGATCGGTTTCATCGCCGCCCGGACGATCAGCTCCTCGCCGTTGGTGATACCCGCCTCAAGCCCGCCGGCCCGGTTGGTCCGCCTGAGGGTGCCGGGGTTGGCAGGGTAGATGGCGTCATGGACCTCCGAACCGGGTACCGTGGCGTTGCGCCAACCGTCACCGATTTCGACTCCCTTGATCGCTTGGATGCTCATGGCCGCCTGCGCGAGCCTTCCGTCGAGCTTGCGATCCCACTGGGCATGCGAGCCCAGCCCTACCGGAACTCTGCGGAACCGCGCTTCTACCACACCGCCCAGGGTGTCGCCGGCCGACTTGGCCTGGTCGATTCGTTCGACGATGCGCTCCTCGGCCGAACGATCGAAGGTGCGAAGCGGGCTGTCATCGAGGGCAGCCAGCGTATCCCAGTCCATTGCCCCGTCGCAGGCGATCCCGCCCAGGCTCACCACCCGGGCGCAGCCTTCGACTCCGGCGATCTCGAGGATACGCAGCGCGACGGCGCCGGCGGCAACTCGACTGGCAGTTTCACGTGCTGACGCGCGTTCCAGCACGTCTCGAAGGTCCTTGTGGTCGTATTTGATGCCACCGGCGAGATCGGCGTGGCCCGGGCGCGCCTCGGTAAGGGAACGTTTGCGCGGTTCGCCGCCCGGCTCGGGGCTCATGATCTGGCCCCAGTTCTTCCAGTCCCGGTTCTCGATCTGCATCGCCACCGGAGCGCCCGTGGTCTTGCCGGCCCTGACCCCACCGACGAGACGGGCGGAGTCGGTCTCGATCACCTGACGTCGTCCGCGGCCGTACCCTCCCTGGCGCCTTCGCAACCAGGGGTCGATGTGTTCGGAGGCTACCAGCTCGAGGCCGGCAGGAACCCCATCCAGGAGCACGGTGAGCAGGGGACCGTGCGATTCCCCAGCGGAAAGGTACCTCAACATCAGCCAAGCGTAGCATGAGCGGCCGGGCGGCCGGCACGCCGTTGCATGCGCTCCAGGCCGTCACTGAGGGCAGTTGCCCATACGAAGTCGGTTGGGCAGACCAAGGCGAGGCCCGGTCGACGGAGCGACCGGGCCTCGCCTTGGTGCCGGGTAACCTCTACTCCAGCACGTGGGCGTTGACTATCACCAGCAACTCGGTGTCGCTCTGTTCGGTTACCGTCGTGCCGAACAGCCCACCGATCAGCGGGATCGCTCCGAGCAACGGGACCCGGTTGCGGGTTGTGACGAACTGGTTCTGCATCAGGCCGGAGAGCAAGACTGTCTGGCCGGGCTGCAGGGAAACGGTTGAACTGACGGCTCGCGTCGACAGTTCCAGGAACTGCGGGTCGGCGGTGGTGGAAAGAACGTCTTCGACGCGCGCCTGCACCTCGAGCGTGACGCGGCCGTCGGCCGCGATACGCGGCGTTACCTCGACCTGGACGCCGTAGGGAATGGTGCGCTCGATGTTCTCGGCCGCGCCGGGGATGGTAATGAAGATCGTGCCGCCGGCCTGGACACTGCCGGTAACGTTATCGAGCACCGTCAACGTCGTGTCGTCAACCCGTCGCGACAGTCCCTGGGACTCGAGCGCGTCCAGCACGGCTCCGATGTTGAGGCTGGTTAGGGCGTTCTGGGCGTCGAAGATGAACTGCAGGCCGGTATCGAGGACGTTGGCCGCGAACTTGCCCACACCGGCCGCGAGGTTGATGCCGAGCTCGGAAGCGGTGCGGGTCGAGATCTCCTGGATGCGCACCTGGACGTTGACCTGCCGCTGAGGCACGTCGAGCTGCGGGATGAGCTGGGCGATACGCGACTGCACCGGAGCCGTGGCGGCGACTATGAGGCTGTTGGTTCGGGGCTCGGCGGTGACCCGGAAGTTGCGTCCTTCGGCATCATCAGCCTCGCCGCCGGCGTCGCTGATGATGGAGCCGCTGGCGGCCTCTAGCACCTCGGCGAGCTGAACCGCGTTCGCGTTGGAGAGTTGGTAGGTGCGCAGCTCGATCGGCACCACCTCGGCCGCCTGGTCGAACTGGTCGAGGGTTGCCTGTACTTCGTCGTGCTGCTCCTGGGTGGCAACGACCGACAGCGTGCGGACGTTGGCAAGCGCTTCGACCGAGGCACCCGGCACAGCTCTGGAAATGATGGTGGCGAGATCGTCGGCGCTGGTGTTGACCCGGTAGAACCGCTGGACCCGCGGTTGGCCGTCCGCCTCCGGCTCCTGCGCCGGCTCACGACCGAGTGCATCGATGGCGGCGGTCGGGCCGACGATGATCACATCGTTGTCGAGTAGGCGGTAGTCGAGGTCGTTGAGGGTGAGGACGATGTCCCAGACCTGTCGGAACGGCTTGGGATCGCCGATGTCGTAGAT
>JBBDRK010000063.1:0-1338 GCA_040905465.1 Trueperaceae bacterium
TTGAGCAGAGAAGCCCCTGGTAGCGCCGGCGGACACTTCATCGCACAGGTTTCCGTCCACGTGAAACGCTGAACCACGCCAGTTCACCTTGACCGTCTTCCCCTGCACGAGCTCGACACTCGGCAACTCGGCCAGGCCGCTGGTCATCAGACCGCGCACATATGCCAGTAGGGCGTCGCGTTTCTCATGCCGCACGAGTACAAGATCGAGCAGGCCGTCGGTAGGATCGGCGACCGGCGCGAGAGTTAGCCGCGGTCCGATGGCTCGCATGTTCATGCCCTCCACCAGCAGGTACTCGCCATCGAGCCGCTCCCCGTCGAGTTCCACGCGACAGCGCACCGCGGTGTCCGCGTCAAGGGTGCTGGCGGCGGCCAGAATCGCCCGTAGCAGGCTCTTCCCATCCTGCGGACGGTAGGCGGCCAATACGTTGGCGTACAATCCTAGCCCTGCACCCTCCACCACCAACTCTTCTCCCCAGGGTCCGCGGGCTCGCAGCAGGTCCACGGCAAGCTTTCGAGGCGACCGTAAGCCGGCTACGACCTGTCTGATCGGCCCCTCGATCCCCAGGGTCCTGGCGGAGTTGTTGGCCGTTCCCAGTGGCAGCAGCGCAATCGGCCGGTCACTCCCGGCCGTGCGAAGCGCCACCTCCCGAAACGTTCCGTCGCCTCCTGCCACCACTATCAGTCCCTCGGATTCCTTGAGGATTCCGTCGAGCTCCTCGGCATGCTCGGTGGCGCGGTAGCTTGGGCGGTAACCGGCGTCCACCAGCATGTCCTGGAGGGACTCCGGTGCTACGCCCCCAGCCCCCGCATGCGGGTTGAATATCAGCGTTGCGGCTATACCCTCGAACTCGCTGGCTCCACCGCACGACTGCTCGACTGCGCCAGTCCGGCGCTCGCTGCCGTTTTTACGCTCCGCTGCCAGTGCCAAGCCCCGACCCCCATCAAAGTGTAAGACCCCTAAGGTGGTTCCACAGTGTCGGCGACCCAGCATCTCGCGGTTGCCCGGTTTCCGCAGTGGCGGCTTGCCGTCACTCCAATGCGCCGTGACCGGTAAGTTGTCGCCCCACTATCAGAGTGTGGATGTCAAAGGTGCCTTCATAGGTATCCACGGTCTCCAGGTTCAGCATGTGGCGGATGGAGTTGTATTCGAGCGTGATACCGCTGCCGCCGAGAATCTCTCTTGCGCTCCGTGCCGCCGTGAGAGCGCGGCGGACGTTGTTGCGCTTGGCCAGGCTCACTTGCGCGAACGTCATTGCTCCGCTGTCCTTTAGCTTTCCGAGCCGCCAGGCCAGCAGCATCCCGGTAGTGTGGTCGGTAGCCATCTCGACGAGTTTGT
>JBBDRK010000063.1:1438-3501 GCA_040905465.1 Trueperaceae bacterium
TTCGAGCCGTTGAGAATCCAGTCCTGCCCATCGCGTCTGGCGCGCGTCTTCATTGCACCCGGATCGCTTCCGCCGTCGGCCTCGGTGAGTCCGAAGCAGCCGATCTTTCGTCCCGTGGCAAGCTCCGGCAGGAATTCGCGCTTCTGTTCCTCGGAGCCGTAGGCGAAAATCGGGTACATCACCAGGGCTCCCTGCACGCTGGCGAAGCTGCGCAGTCCGGAGTCGGCGCGCTCGAGCTCATACATGAGCAAGCCGTAGCCAACGTTGCTCAACCCCGCCCCCCCGTACTCCTCAGGCAGGGTCGGGCCCAGGAAGCCGCGTTCACCGAAAGTCAGCGCCAACTCGTCAGGAATTAGCCCCTCTTCCCACCAGTCCCCCACGCGCGGGATCACATCGGCGTCCAAGAACCTTCTTGCCATCGCCCTAACCTGGCGCTCGTCGGGCTCCAGGAGGTCGCTTACGTCGTAAAGGTCGAGCATCTGAATCCTCTCACACGCGGCATTCGGTCCGTCGCCGGCTGGCGCCTTCGCCGTCCCAGCATGACATGCGCCAGAGGACGGTTGAACCAGCGCGCCCGCTACCGTGGTACGCCGTTCCGGACCAGACGGCCGCATGGAAGCTTCCCTCATTTCAAACTAGAAATGCGGATGGCGATCGCACGCCGTTCGCAGGCTTCGATGCGAACGCAGATGTCGGCTAGGTTGCGTCGACCCCGTTTACCTTGGCGCGTCCTAGTGTGAAGTAGAAGCTTGCTCCCTTGCCGGGCTCGCTCTCGGCCCAGATCTTGCCACCGTGCTTACCGATGATCCTCTTCACGGTCGCTAACCCGATCCCGGTTCCCTCGAATGCATCCTGACCGTGCAGTCTCTGGAAGGGAACGAACAGACGTTCGGAGTGAGCCATATCGAAACCCGCTCCGTTGTCGCGAACGTAGAATACGTCGCCATCCGGCTTGCAAATCACACCTACTTCGATCCGCGCAGGGTGTCGCTGGCTAGTAAACTTCCAGGCGTTTTCCAGCAGGTTCGCGATGACAATACGAAGGAGCGCCTCATCCCCTTCAACAGTCAGGTCTGCGCCGATTGCGACGTCGATCTCGCGTTCCGGTTCACGCTGTCGCAGGTCTTCCACGGTGGCCGCAGCGAGCTTGCTCAGGTTCACCTCTGCAAGGCTGACTTTGACGCTCGAGAAGCGGGAGAGGTCAAGGAGGTCGTCGATGAGATTGCCCATACGCTGCGCGCCGGTCCGGACCCGCAGCAGATATTGATTTCCGTCAGCATCCAGCTTATCGCCGTAGTCCTCCAGCAATGCCTGGCTGAAGCCCTCGATGCCCCTGAGCGGAGCTCGTAAATCATGGGACACCGAATAGCTGAACGACTCGAGTTCCTCATTGGCGGACGTCAACTCGCCGGTGCGCTCCTCGACCCGCCGCTCGAGGTCGTCGTGAGCCGCTGTCAGCCTATCTTCGAAATGCCTTCGCTCGACCGCTGCCCCGAGAACGTTTGCGACTCCCTGAATGAAGTGAATATCGTTGCTGCTGAACGGTCGTCGCTGCCGGCTATGAGTTCCCAGAACACCGTACAGCCCCTCCCCGCCGTAGATTATGACGCTCATGCCGCTGATTACACCGTGTTCGACGAGTAGTGCCGGGCCCCGAAATCTGGTTTCGGTACGGAGGTCCTCCACGATTATCGGTTCTTTCGAACGAAGCGTATAGCCGGCCTGTGAGTCGAGGTCGGACCCTACGGTTCCCTTCCCCACCAAACCGTCTTGCCAACCCACTCCTGCCTTGAGGAGCAGCTTGTCACCAGCGGGAAGGAGTTCCAATACCTTGCAGAAGTCCACCTTCAGGGTCTGGCTGGTCTGACGCACGGCCCTATCCATGAGCGCCTGCAAGTCGGCGCCGGCCAACGCATAAACACCCAGTTCGGCGACGATCGCCTGCTGCTCGGCACGCACCCGCAGTTGTTCGTGCAGATCCTGGTCGGGCATGGCGTCACCGTACTCGGCGAGATTCCGCCCCCTCGGCATAGGTAATTCTAGCATCGCCGACGGATGATCAA
>JBBDRK010000064.1:0-14696 GCA_040905465.1 Trueperaceae bacterium
CGTGGCCGCCGCAGTGTTCTCGGGAATGATAACGAGCAATCTCGGTTTGCTCGAGGTTCCGCACCTGATTGCGCCGGTTGGTCCTACCGAACTTGCTACCGCTGTCCGGCGACGCGATTTTCCGGAGATCACTCCGTTACCTTGCTATTTCATACCCGGCGTGCGCACGTCGAGTCAGGGCGACAATCTCGCGGACCTGGATGTACTGCGCGGTGAGGAGGTCGAGATCATGGGTCTGCGGAGCCTGCTCAGCATTACGTCGGATGCTGTCTTCTTGCACTATGGATCGCACCACAAAGCTATCAACGTCGACGCAGAAGGCAAGATCCTTGCATCCAAGACATCACTTACCGGGGAGCTGTTTTCTGCACTGAGCGAACACACCATGCTGAAGGGCAGCCTGGAGTCCGTCGAAGCTTCGGCAATCGTGGAGGAAGCCTGGAGGCATGGCCTCGCCGACGGTAAGCGAGTGGGCGTTGGGCGAGCGCTCTTCCTCGTGCGGGTCGGTGAACAGATCGCGGGCTACAGCAAGTCTTATATGACCTCTTACCTGCTGGGAGTACTCACGTTGCTCGACTTGTCGTTACTCGACGAAATGAAAAGCCGGCGGCTCGTCCTTTACGGTCGCGGCAAGCTCAAGCACATCTTGGCCGAGTATCTGCATGGTCGTGGTTTGGTTGAGATCGTGCTCGTCGACGACGACACAGCCGACGTCGCGGCAGCGATTGGCGCCGCGGAGTTGATGCTGCGGGTAGGCGCTGTCTTCAAGGAGCGATAGTGACGGTTCCAGTCGGACACGCCGTGGCCGCGGCGGTGACGTATACGGAGTCGCTGGCGAAGAGGCTGGTAGAGGCCGTCGAACACGGTCGGGAGGAGCGATCGTGAATTCGAGCGGAAAAGTAGCCAAGGTTGAAATATTCAAAGTGCCGCCACGCTGGGTATTCGTTCGTATCGAGACGGACTGTGGGCTGATCGGCTGGGGCGAGCCTTCCCTGGAAGGACGAGCCGATACGGTAGTGGTTGCAGTTCGTGAACTGGCGGGATACCTCGTTGGAAAGAACGCCTTTGCCATCGAGGATCACTTCCAGGTGTTGTATCGAGGTGGCTTTTACCGGGGAGGGCCCGTGCTGATGACCGCGCTTTCTGGGCTGGAGCAGGCGCTCTGGGACATCAAAGGGAAGGCGTTGGGCGTGCCGGTGTACGAACTGCTGGGTGGGGCCGCCCGCTCACGCGTGCGTGTATATAACTGGATCGGTGGCGATCGGCCAGCAGATGTCGCAAATGGTGTTTCAACGCAGCAGGCTCGTGGCCTGACGGCGGTAAAGATGAACGCTACCGAGGAACTTCATTACGTCGACAGCCATTCCAAAATAGATGAAGCGGTGGCTCGCGTCGCGGCCGCGCGTGAAGCAGGTGGACCCGACCTGAACATCGGAGTGGACTTCCACGGTCGCGTCCACAAGCCAATGGCAAAGATCCTCGCGGGCGAACTGGAGACCTTCCGCCCGATGTTCATAGAAGAACCTGTGCCGCCCGGGAACAACGAGGCCCTGCTCGAGATCGCTCGACACACATCGATACCGATCGCGGTCGGAGAAAGGATGTACACGAGGTGGGACTTCAAGTCGGTGCTGCTCGACGGGTCGGTAGCCATCGTTCAGCCCGATCTGTCACACGCGGGCGGCATCCTCGAAGTTCGCAAGATCTCGGCGATGGCCGAAGCCTTCGACGTGGCTGTGGCCCCCCATTGCCCACTCGGGCCGATTTCGCTGGCGGCCGCATTGCAACTCGATGCCTGCACGCCGAACGTTTTCATTCAGGAACAGAGCCAGGACATTCATTACAACGATGGTCTCGACATCTTTGAATACCTGGCTACGCCGTTCGTGTACCAGAATGGGTTCGTTGACGTACCCTCGGGCCCTGGACTCGGCATCGAGGTGAACGAGGAAGTCGTAAGAGAAAGGGCGGGCGATCCACCTGACTGGCACAACCCTGTATGGCGGAACGACGACGGTACCGTAGCCGAGTGGTGAGCTCTCGTCGCTTATCGAGATTGATGCGGCGTCCCTGCGACAACTGTGACTCGCGGTACACTGCCGGCAGGATTCAATTAGGAGGCCCCAATGGCGGCGAACTCGTCGATATCCGAGATGGTCAACCAGAGCCGCACTGTTCTTACCAGCCCAAGCGTCGCTACTTTCGAGCGATTCGAGCACCAGGGCACGCTCAAGGACGCACTGGTGTACGTAGCGCTCGCCGCGGCCATCACCGGAGTGTTCGGCCTGACCGAGGGCCTCGCGGGGTTCGTGCGGAATATCCTCGTCACTCTCATAGGCTTCTTCGTCTTTACCTACCTGGTGCACTGGTTCGGCAAGCAACGGGGTGGTACCGGCACCCTGGACGAGGTCGCCTACACGTTCGCGCTCTTCTGGGCGCCGTTGTCGGTGCTGTTCGGCCTTGTGACGCTGCTCCTCGCCATCACCATCGTCGGTCTGGTACTGGTGCCGCTCGTCGCCCTGATCGCGCTCGCCCTGAACATCTACTTCGCCTACCTGGCAGTGCAGTCGAGCATGAACCTCTCGAGCGGCGGTCCCACCTGGGGCGTGCTGCTCCTGGCGGCGCTGGGGTCGTTTCTGGTGAACGTCGTCCTGGGCGCCCTGCTGTTCTGAGCTTGCCGGTGTTCTGAACCTGCCGGCCTACGGTCGACGAACCCGGCAGTTCGCCCTATGGGACGTCACGGGAAGACCGGTAGCAGTAAACTGTCCGACGCTTTCGCCGATGCGCGAACGATCGAGCAAATTCGCTCCGTCGCGCGTGACAACCTGGCGTGACAACCTGAAGAGCGCCTGGCCGGGGCCAAGCGCTCTCATTACTGTTCTGCTCGATTCCTTTTTAGTCAGCGGTCCCGCTTAGCGGGCGCCTTCCGTGACAGTCACGTTCGCTGCCTGCAGACCTTTGGGGCCCTGCTGCACTTCGTACTCGACCTTGTCACCCTCATTGAGCTCGCGATATCCGTCGCCGCTGATGGCCGAGAAGTGTACGAACACATCCGCGCCGCCGTCGGTCTGCTCGATGAAGCCGAAGCCCTTTTCGCCATTGAACCACTTTACTGTACCTGTAGACATTTACAACCCATCTTTCTTCTTACTGTGCACGATTTTTCGTGCGTTTTTGGACTTGACGAGCCGTAGCTCGCACCACAAAAAGCCTATTGAGCTTTGCTGTAGGTGATTAAGCATACACCATTGGCGAGACGACAGTGCTACCTGGACTACATGGCGGGTGGTGCCCGTCATTGGCGTTGGTAGCCGGCTCCACGCCGAGGCAACAGATCGCAGTAGCGGAAGCGCTCGTCTCGCAACACCTTCTCGCCTGCCTCGAAGGCAACCGGGCACCGGAACGGGGGGCCGTCGCCGACGAAGGTGTGGAACTCGCCGTTCTCGCCGCACGGATCGACCGACTCCGGGAGATCAGCCAGAAACTGCGCGTCGAAGGCTCGTCCGGCGAAGCTGCCATCGAGTGCGAACGTGTCGACGCATGCGACGCTCGCCCTGAACCCCGAACTGATGAATTCGAGCGCGAGCCCCCCGGTGTCGCGGTGCCAAAGCGGGAAAGACGCCTTCATGCCGGCTCGCTCCAGCAACCGTTCCCGATAGAGCCTTACGTCCTCGAGGAATATATCGCCTGCCGCCACGGTTCCGATTCCGTTACCGCTGAGCTCGCTCAAAACCCGTGTCATTACGGCTTCGTAGTCGGCGTTGGAGCAGGACTTGGGAATCTCGGCGGTCTTCAGGGGCAGGCCCAGGGAGTCCGCCTGCGCCTGGAGCAACGATCGGCGAACGCCATGGATGCTGATACGGTCGAACCCTTCGGTCACGGTCGTGAGAAGTGCGTGGACTCGAAAGCGGCCTGCCTCCCTTATCGACTGCAACGCGAGAGCGCTGTCCTTGCCACCGCTCCAGAGCAATACGATCGGCTCTAGCACCGGCTCGAGAAGCTCACGGCAGGGCCGCCGCGTCGATCCGTGTAACCCGGTTCGGCGGTTGCCGGTCGGGACCCCATTCGGGAAACAGTTCAGGGTGCAGGATGCCGGCCAGCAACTCCAGGCTGTCTACTACGCGCGGTCCAGGGCGGCTGAAGTAGGCGCTGCCGTCGAGTGCGAACACGCGGCCGTTCCTTACCGCCGGCAGCTCCTGCCAACCGGCGTTTCCCTTCAGTGCCGGCAACTCCTCCAGGGTCCTTGCGACCGAGTTGCCGCAGCAGGCGAGCACCAGGACCTCGGGGCGAGAGTCCAGGACCGCCTGCCAGGGGATCTGGGAAGAATCGCTGCCCTTCCGGCCCAACGGATCGTATCCACCGGCGAGCTCGACCAGCTCCGGCCCCCAGTGGCCGCTGCAGAACGGCGGATCGAGCCACTCGAGAACGATGCAACGAGGGCTTGTTACCGACCTGGTCCGGTTGCGCACCACCCCGACCCGCCGCTCCAGTCTCGTCACCATGGCGTCGCCCAATTCGGGGGCACCGAGCACCTCGGCCACCGCGCGGATGTTGGCGAAGATGTCGACCAGCCTCGACGGCTCGAGGTTTACGACCTGCGGAGGAGTCGGAAGCGTAGCGGCGAGATGGGCGACGGAGCCGTAGCTGGGGGCGCACACATCGCACAGTTTCTGGGTGAGTATGACGTCCGGTTCAAGGCTGCGCAGCAGCGGTTCATCGATCGTATAGAGAGTGCCGCGTTCCGCCAACGTCCGGCGAACCCACTGGTCCACCTCCGCATTCGACAGCCAGGCGCCGTGGATCTCACAGTGGGTGATCTGCGGCTTCTTTGCCACCGACGCAGGATGGTCGCAATCGTGCGATACCGCGACGAGCTCGTCGCCGAGCCCGAGCGCATACATCATCTCGGTGGCGGCGGGCAGGAGTGAGACGACCCTCAAAGCCCGTCTCTTTCCGCGGCGTTCCTGTTCGTTCGATCGGTCATCCGGTTCCAGTATAGGGCGGACAGTCGGGCAGTTCCTGGCGTCCCTCAGGAGGAACCGCGGCTACGCCCCAAGAGTGAGTCTGCCTTCGTATGCGCCCGCTCACGGTGCTCGTCGCTCACGCTTTTGAGCACCTCGAAGCCGGCCCAGGCGATCATGGCAGCATCGTCGCTCCAGCCGACGACCGGAAGCAGGTCGGGAATCAGGTCCGCGGGGAAGACAGTGTAGGCCAATGCCCCAGCGATTATCGTCTTGCTTTTCAGGGGCGTTGCCGGATCGACCATGCAGTAGTAGAGGGTCAGTATCTCGACCAGCATCGCTCGGCCCCACTTGGCCGCGTGCCGCCGCACGGTGACCCAGAAGCCGGCTTCGTTGTAATCCTTAGGGCTTACGTACTTGTTTTCCACTGGATTTTCCACCTGCTTACTGGTCCGATCTCCTCGACAGGGTGTGGCACGGCCTTGCTTGGTCGTCCAAGGTCACGGGATTCTACCGGAGCTTCCGCCACGACACTGTGCGGCGGATACGCCCGGGAACGATCGGAACGAATTCCCGGCAGTTCAGCCCTGCTCGTCAAGCTCGCCGAACCAGCACCAGAAGATCTCGGCGCCCTCTGGCCCGGCGACCGCCCAGTGCCGTTCACCCGCGGGGATCAGCGTAACGTCACCCGAAACGACCGTGAAACGCTCATCGCCCGAGACGCCGGAGAGCGATCCGGACACGATGAGCGAGAGTTCGTCGGCACCATGGGCGGAGGTGCCCTCGGCGGGGACTCGTTGATTGGGAACGAGCCGCACGCTGCCTGCGCGCAACGCCGCTTGCGGCTGCGCAGCCAGCTCGAGGAGGGTCTGTACCGGCTCGGGCGATTCAGCGGGGAAAAGGGGAAGCTTGCGCACCGGCACATCTTACGGCTTACCGCACAACGCCGAGTACAACCTCTACTCGCGCTATACTTACTTCGTGCGTTCATTCCGTGCGCTGCTGGGGCCCCTGATCGGCTCTCTGGTGGTGCTCGCGCTGTTCCTGGTGCTGACCGAGTCGCCTGGACTCGACCCACGCCTGGACGCGCCGAAGTTCCACTTCTGGGTAGTTTCGGGTACATCTTTGCTTGCACTCGTGCTTGCGTTGGTGGTCGGTGTGGTGGGCGTCCGGGCCCGCGACGCCAGGATCGTCTTTCTTGGCGCGGGATTCGCCGGGCTGGCCGGCTTCTTCGCGCTGCACGGTCTGTCGACTCCAGGGTTCCTGATCAACGGTCCTGCCGGTGCGGCAGTCACCACATCTGCATATGGAATGCGTGGAGCCGGCGGCTACGGCCAGGCGCAGCAGGTCGATTCGAGCACTGTTACCGCCGTTGCCGCTCAACTTTCGGTGCTGTCGCTGGCGGCCTGGATGTTTGCGGCGGCGTACGTGCGTCCGCGAGACGGGGCACGGCTGGGCAGGTGGCTAGCCGTGTGGACGGCTGTCCTGGCGGCAGTCATGATTGCGGGTCTTACGAGGCCCGAGTGGGCGGGCTTGATTCCCGTAGATCAGGACCCCTTGCGGTGGGCGGTCACCGCGCTGTTGCTGCTCCTGTTGCTACCAGCTGGTGCCCGCTTCCTGGAAGGGTACCGGCTCTCCGGCTCGGCACTGCATCTGGTGATGCTGTACGTGGTCGGCTGGCTGGCGGTAACGCAGCTGATAATGATACTCGGCGACGTGTTCCAACTGAGCTGGTGGCTCTACCATGCGGTGCTGCTCCTCGCCGTGATGATGATGCTGGTTACCGTCGCCCGACAGATGCATGCCGGCAAGCTGTCCTCGGCACTGGGGGCGCTGCTGAGCGACGACGCCGAGCGGCGCCTCGCGTACGGGCTGCGGCCGGAAGTGCGGGCGCTGATAGTGGCCACCGAAGCCAAGGATCGCTACACGGCCGGCCACATGCAGCGTGTGGCAGCGTACGCGGTTCGCCTGGGCCGAGCGCTGGGACTGGAACCGGAGGAGTTGCGGGTGCTTGCCCAGGCGGCGGTAGTGCACGACGTGGGCAAGATTGAGATCCCCGATGCCGTGCTGAACAAGCCCGGCAAGCTGGACGACAGCGAATTCGATTTGATCCGCAGCCATCCGGATGTAGGAGTTCGCATCGGCGAGGCGCTCGGAATGCATCGCAGCGAGCTGGAGGTCATCCGTCACCACCACGAGCGTTGGGACGGCGGCGGCTATCCTGCCCGACTGGCAGGGGAGGCGATTCCCAGGCTCGCCCGCGTGTTGGCGGTGGTCGACGTCTATGACGCCCTCACTTCGGATCGCTCGTACCGGCCCGCCTGGAGCGCTGAGCGCGCGGCCAGGCATGTGGAAGCGGAGTCGGGCGAGGCGTTCGACCCGGCGTGTGCCGCGGCGTGGGTCGACGTGCTGCGGGAAAGTCCGCGAGTTGTTGCCGGCAACGAAGAGGCCGGCCTTCGGGGACGCACGGTCACACCGCCACTGGGCACGAGCGGCGCCGAGTAAGCTCGGCGGCTCTCGCTCGCCAGACTCGACCCGCGGGAACGCTGCCCAGTAGGGCGGTCCGGCGCCTGTCACTCGAGGCGGGCACGGCGCAGGAGCATCGCGTTCACCGCGACGATCACGGTCGAGGCGCTCATGAATATGGCGCCGACAGCCGGTGAGAGCAGGATACCCCAGGCGTAGGCGACGCCCGCCGCCAGTGGCAGGGCGATAGCGTTGTAGCCGGTAGCCCAGAAGAGGTTCTGCACCATCTTGCCGTACGACGCTCGCGATACACCGAGGGCGCGGACGACCGCCAGCGGATCGTCGTTCACCAGCACGAGGTCGGCCGACTCGATTGCGATGTTGGTCCCGGCGCCGATGGCGATGCCGAGATCTGCCTCCAGCAAAGCCGGTGCGTCATTGATGCCGTCGCCGACGAAGGCAGTCGGGCCGCTCCGCTTGAGCTCGGAGATGATTCGTGCCTTGTCGCCCGGCAGGATGCGGGCGTGGAAGCTGTCGATACCTAGTTGCCTGGCTACCGTGGCCGCTACCGCCTCGGCATCGCCGGTGATCATCACCGTCTGGATGTTCCGTGCCTGCAGCTTGCGGACCGCCTCCCGGGCGCCGGCGCGGACTCGGTCCGCCAGCGCGAACATGGCGAGGGCGTTCGTTTCGTCGCCCAGGGCGATCACACTCTCACCCCGCGACTCGGCTTCTGTCAGGCCGTCGCGCAACTCCGGCGGGAACTCGACACCCAACTCCCGGAGCCATTCGGTTCGGCCGATGTGTAGCCGGCGATCGCCGACCCGCCCCGACACTCCACTGCCGGCGGTTACTTCGAAGTCGGTCACCTGAAGAGGTTCGAGGCCACGGTTTACCGCCTCGTCGACCAGCGCTTTTGCCAGCGGATGCTCGCTGCGCGCCTCGAGGGCCGCGGCCAGCCGGAGGGCCTCGTCCTCGGCTATCCCGGCTGCATATATCGTCCTGACCGCAAATGCGCCTTCGGTAAGAGTACCCGTCTTGTCGAAGGCGACCGTTTTCAGGGCGCGAGCGCGCTCGAACGCCTCCCGGTTGCGAACCAGGATGCCGTTCTTGGCCGACATCGCAGTGGCATTGACGAGTACCAGGGGGATCGCCAGACCGAGGGCGTGTGGACAGGCCATCACCAGAACCGTCACGGTGCGAGTGAGGGCGAACTCGAAGTCCGATCCCAGCACGAGCCAGGTAAGCAGAGTCGCCGTTCCCGCTCCGACGGCGATATAGGTGAGCCAGGCGGCGGCGCGGTCGGCCAGGCCCTGAAAGCGGCTTCGCGAAGACTGCGCCTCGGCGACCAGCCGCTTGATCTGGCTGAGCGTGGTCTGTTCGCCGGTGCGCTCGACCCGCACGGTGAGTGCACCCTCGCCGTTCACCGCCCCGGCGACCACCTCCTGCCCCGGTTCCTTGGACACCGGCCGTGACTCGCCTGTCAGGAACGCCTCGTTCACACTCGACGCTCCCTCGGTCACCGAGCCGTCTGCCGGCACTTGCTCTCCGGGCCGGATCAGGATGAGGTCGCCGTTCCGAAGTTCGTCGACGCTCACCTCGCTCACGCGCCCGGCGGTCAGCCGGTGGGCGCTGGCCGGCACCAAAGACGCCAGATGCTCGAGCGCCCGGCTCGCCCCCTGCACCGAGGCCATCTCGATCCAATGACCGAGGAGCATCACCACGATGAGCGTGGCCAGCTCCCAGTAGAGCGCCATCCCCGGCAGCCCCAGGCTTACCGCGAGGCTGTAGCTGAAGGCCACCGTGATGGCCAGACCGATGAGTGTCATCATCCCCGGCTGCCTCGCGCGCAACTCGTGCACGGCGCCGATGATGAAGACCCCGCCGCCGTAGAGGTAGAGCAGGGTCCCGAGGATCGCCTGGAGCCAGGCGGAGCCGGGGAACGCCGGCGAGCGGTAACCGAGCCATTCCTGCAGGTGCGGGTCGAAATAGAGGATCGGCAGTGCCAGCAAGGCGCTCAACCAGAAGCGCCTACGAAACATCGCCGGGCTGTGGCCGGCGTGCTCATCGTGCCGGGAATTTCCGTCACGCGCGCCCTGGGACGAATGCTCGGGTTGTGCCCCATCGCTGCGCCACTGCTCATGACCCGGATCGTCCCTATGATCGTCGACCATTTCAGAGAGTGAAGAAGAAGGTGGCACCGGCGTCAATCGCCCCCTCGGCCCGCACCTTCCCGCCGTGACGCTGCACGATCCGCTGCACCGTGCTGAGGCCGATGCCGGTACCCTCGAACTCGCTCGGCGAGTGAAGGCGTTGGAAGGGAGCGAACAGTTTCTCGGCGTAAAGCATGTCGAAGCCGGCGCCGTTGTCGCGCACGAAGTAGACCGTGCGCCCGTCGATCTCGTCGGCACCGAACTCGATTCGCGCGCTCTCGGTATGGGCGGTGAACTTCCAGCTGTTTTCCAGCAGATTCTCGAGGACGACTCGCAGCAGCTTGACGTCTCCCTCGCCCGTCAGGCCCGGGGCCACGACCACCTCCACGCGGCGCCGAGGTTCCCGCTGCCTGAGCTCGGCGATCGCCAGCCGCGCGAGTTCGCTGAGGTCAACTTGTCGCTTCGCAAGCTCGCGCCTGGAAATCCGCGAGAGTTCCAGGAGATCGTCGATCAGGTCCCCCATGCGTGTGGCGGCGGTGCGGATTCGGCCCAGGTGGGCCTTGGCGGGCTCATCGAGTTCGGCTCCGTAGTCGTCGAGAAGCATCTGGCTGAATCCGTCGATTCCTCGCAACGGGCCGCGCAGATCGTGGGATACCGAGTAGGCGAAAGACTCCAGCTCCCTACCGGACTCCCGCAGCTGTTCCGTGCGCTCGAGCACCCGCCCTTCGAGTTCACGGTTGAGGGTCCGGATCTCCTCCTCGGCCCGCAGGCGGAGCACGTACTGACCTATCTGCACCGCCGTCGATTTCATCAGGTTCAGCAGGGCACTGTCCGGCTCGCGGATTTCGGGGCTGTAGAACTCCATCGCTCCGATGAACTCGCCTTCGGCGGAGATGGGGAAGGCGAAGACCGAGCGCAGCCCGGCCTGGTGGGCCAACTGCTTGCGAGGATAGTTGCCGTCCACCCCGACATCGGCAACCCAGAGCGGCTCGCCGGTCTGCCATGCCCTTCCTGGTACGCCCACGGCAACAGCGAACGGGAGGTCGCGGGTTGCGGCCAGGAACTCGTCGGCGGCAAGCGCCGGGTCGTGCCAGGTGATCGAGGCGTGAAGCAGGTCGTCTTCCCCGGGTTGCCACAGCACGCCCACCTGCCAGTCGAGGCACTTGCCGATCGTCTCGAGGATCGAGCCGGCCGCCTCATCGAGGCTGGACTGCGAGGCCAGTATCCGGGCTATCGAGTACTGCGCCTCCCAGCGCCGTTCAGTTCTCTTGCGCTCGCTGACGTCGCGTACTACCCCGGTGAAAAGAGGCTCACCGTCCTCGACGGATTCGCCGAAGCTCAATTCGAGAGGTATCTCCCGTCCGGATCGATGAAGCCCCGGTAGCTCGACTCCACCCCAGTGCAGGTGCCTCTCCCCGGTCTCCAGGTAACGCGCCAGTGCCGCTTCGTGCAGACGACGCAGGTAATCGGGCATGAGCCTGGTCAGCTGAGCACCCACCAACTCCTCCTGACTGTAGCCGAACAGTATCTCGGCGGCGCCGTTGGCGAACAGGATCGTGCTGTCGCGGTCGATTGTGATGATCGCGTCTGATGCGCTCTGGGCGACAATACGAAACAGGGCGTCGTCCCCGATCGAACGCTGTTGCCCCTCGCTTCCCCGTTCCGTTTCCATCTCCGCCATTAAACCGTGGCCGCCACGTTACTGATGCGACCTATGCACGGTCAGATTCGGACAACCGCTCGAGCTCGCTCTCCAGCTGCTCCAACTCCTGGCCACCCGCCATCATCTCGAGCGCCCGCCAGGCACCCCGGTTGTCGTCGAGCCACAGACTCGCCCACCGGGCGCGTTTATCGTTTAAGGGAGAAGCCGCCGGGAGGGGGCATGCCGTGGCGCAGACAGTTGCCCAACAACTGATCGCAAGTCATCTGACGGACGGCGTGATGGAGCCTGGCCGGGAGATTGCGCTGCGTATCGACCAGACCCTCACGCAAGACGCCACCGGCACGCTGGTGATGCTCGAGCTCGAAGCGATGGGGCTACGCCGCGTGAAGACCGAGCTGTCGGCCCAGTACGTCGACCACAACCTGGTGCAGACCGACCACAAGAATCCGGACGACCACCTCTTCCTCTACAGCGCCTGCCGCAAGTACGGCGTCTGGTACAGCAGGGCGGGGAACGGCGTCAGCCATCCGGTGCATCAGGAGCGCTTCGGCATACCGGGGAAGACCCTTGCCGGCTCGGACAGTCACACGCCGGCAGGTGGCGCGCTCGGCATGCTGGCTCTGGGGGCCGGCGGCCTCGAAGTCGCCCTCGCTATGGCCGGCGAGCCGCTCCACCTGATAATGCCCAGGGTCCTGGGCGTGAAACTCAGCGGGCGGCTGCCAGACTGGGTGAGCGCCAAGGACGTGGTGCTCGAAATGTTGCGGCGCTACGGGGTGAACGGCTGCCACGGAAAAGTAGTCGAGTACTACGGCCCGGGCCTGGACGGTCTCACCACAATGGACCGGCACGTGATCGCCAACATGGGCACCGAGATGGGCGCGACCACCACCGTATTCCCGTCCGACGAAGAGGTCCGCCGCTTCCTCAGGCAGCAGGGGCGGGAAGACGACTGGCGCGAGTTTAGGGCCGACGATGGCGCCGAGTACGATGAGCACGACGAGATCGATCTCGGATCGGTCGAACCGCTCATCGCGCTGCCGAGCAGTCCCGGCAACGTGGTCCCGGTAAGCGAGGTCGCGGGCCGGCCCATCTATCAGGCGTACGTCGGCTCGTCGGCCAATCCGGGCCTGCGCGACTTCGCCGTGCCGGCGATGATGGTCGACGGCCGGACCGTCCATCCCGAGGTTTCGTTCGACATCAACCCGACATCACGGCAGATGCTCGAGAATCTCGCACAGATGGGCCACCTGGCCTCGCTCATCCGCAGCGGAGCCCGCCTGCACCAGGCCGGCTGCAACGGTTGCATCGGGATGGGCCAGGCTCCGGCGTCGGGGCGCATAAGCCTGCGTACCGTGCCCCGCAACTTCCCGGGGCGGTCCGGCACGGCCGAAGACGAGGTCTACCTGTGCAGTCCCGAGACCGCAACCGCCTCGGCGCTCACTGGGGTGATAACGGATCCACGCACCCTGGGCATGACCTATCCGCTGTTCGAGGAGCCCGAACGCATTGCCGTCAACGCCGAGATGCTGGTGCCTCCCGCTGGCGAAGACGAGGAGGTCGAGCTCATCAAGGGACCGAACATCAAGCCCATCCCGCCGCTCGACACCCTCGAATGGCCGGGGGCGCTGAAGATGCCGGTGCTGCTGAAGCTGGGCGACGGCGTCTCGACCGACGAGATCATGCCGGCCGGTACCGAGGTGTTGCCGTACAGAAGCAATATTCCCGAGATCAGCCGCTACGTGTTCTCGCGAATCGATCCCGGCTTCGCCGATCGGGCACTGGAGTACCGCGATCACGGCTCGGTGGTGGTGGCCGGCGAGAACTACGGGCAAGGCTCGAGCCGCGAGCACGCCGCGCTCGCTCCCCGCTACCTCGGTGTACGGGTCGTGTTGGCCAAGAGCTTCGCCCGCATCCACTGGCAGAATCTCGGTAACTTCGGGATCCTGCCGCTGGTGTTCGTCGACCCGCAAGACTACGACCGTATCGATCAGGGCGACGTCCTGACCCTGGCCATGCTGCACGAAAGCGTTCAGGGCGGCACCGAGCTCGAGGTGGTCGACGAGACCAAGGAAGCGGTCTACCTGGCGCGCCACTCGCTCAGCCCCCGACAGGTTGACATGATCCTCGCCGGGAGCCTGATCGGCTTGATGCGAAAGCGACTGACGGGATAAGCCCGGTCGCTCGCGCGGACGGCGGAGGTGAATGATTCACTCCCAGTCCCAGAGGTTCCGGATAACCTTGTCCATGCCGCAGGCGGGCACTCGCCTTTGCCGCGGCAGGAGGAGAATGGGGATTTCGGCCTTCAGTAGATGAAACCTTTGATGGCAGCGCGACAGTTGGCTGCTGCTCCCGGGTCGATCAAGCGGCTCGGGTATGTGTTCGGCCTCGGTGGCGCGGTGGCCGCTCTGCTGTTGGCGCTTCCGCTGGAGCTGGCCAGCGGCCAGGCGCATACGTTCGACGCCTACGCTCTGCCCCTTCTCGCGGCACTGCTGCTGGGGTTGATGCTGGCGTTTATCAGGGCCAGGACGAGCATTCGCCACTTGGAGATTCTTACCTTCCTGGTTCTCACCACGTTCTTCACGGTTGAGCTCGGACTCGCGTTGTACGCCACGACGGGTGACGCAAGCGAAATCAACGGACATCTGGCCGAGTTCGGCTTCTGGTTCCCGACTCTGTACGCGAGCATCCTATTCATACTCGGTGTCGACAACGGCTGGCGCATCACCGCCGGTCACTTCGGGCTGTCGCTGCTGATCGGTCTGCCCTACATCGTGATGCAATTGGCCGGGGGCGGTGCCTACCACGTGGTCTATTCGCTCAGCCAGCTCTACCTGTCGAGCGGTGTTGCTATCGCTACCGTCATCATCTTCGTCCGCTATACCGAGAGCGTGGTACGTGCCAAGTCGGAGATGGAACAACTCGCCCATACCGACTTCGTGACCAAGCTCGGCAACCGCCGCCAGATGGAGCGGCTGCTGCTACAGGAAGTGAGGCGCGCAGAACGGTACGGTGACGACATCTCGCTGCTGCTGCTCGACCTCGACCACTTCAAGCGCGTCAACGACCTGTACGGCCACCCGGTAGGCGACGAAGTGCTGAGGGAGATATCGGCGCTGTTGCTGGCCGAGTCGAGGACTGCGGATCATATCGGTCGTTGGGGCGGCGAGGAGTTCATAATGATCTTGCCGAACACGGCACGAGACGCCGCACTCACGCTGGCCGAACGAGTCGTCACGCGTGTCAGCATGCACGAGTTCGCGCGAGTTGGCCACGTTACCGTGAGCGCGGGCGGCTCGTGCCTGGAGCCCGCCGAGCAACCGGAGAGCCTTGTCAGACGCGCCGACGACGCGCTATACCGGGCGAAGGCGGCCGGCCGGAACCGGGTGTTCGTAAGCGAGAGCGGCCAGGACATCGAGACTGCCTGAGCACTGTCGCTGGGCACTGTCGCTGGGC
>JBBDRK010000064.1:14796-19785 GCA_040905465.1 Trueperaceae bacterium
CCGGTCACGAGCGCCCAGCGTCCGCGGCTCGGGCGAGCGCCGAGCCTCAGTCCCGGTACTCGTCCGGATAGCGGATCTCCGGGCTGCCCGCCTGCGCCCCGAGTCCGGTCATCCTGCCCTTCGGCTCCTCCCACTCTTCCTGCCTGCCCAGGGCGGTGAGGTCGAGGAAGTGTGGCGAGCCGCCGGTCTGCTCAAGCCCGCGGGCGTAGGTCGAGTATGTGTGGAATACCTTGTCGCCGTCGCGCAGGAAGCAGCTCAGGCCGGGCAGCTCGACGGTCGCCTCACCGTCGGCGCCTGTTCCGGTGTCCTCCTGCCCTGCCGACTGGTAGTTGTATGCGAGCGGCACCGCCGCGCCGTTCAGCGTTACCCCGTAGTCCCGATTGAAGTCGCTCTCGAACGAGGAGTACCACGGGAACGTCCAACCCATGCGCGTTTTGAACGGCTCGATCTTGGCGAGCGGGGCGCGGGAGACCACTGCGTAGGCGGTGCCTCGGTCGTGCAGGTGGTTCAGGAGGCCGCGCGAGATCTCGTCTACGCCGGCCGAGCAGCTCCGGCAACCCTCGTCCCACGCCGGATCGAACATGAAGTGGTAGACGATGAGCTGCAGCCGCCCCTCGAACATGTCGAGCAGGCTGGCTCTGCCACCAGGACCATCGAAGACGTACTCCTCTTCGACCGCTACCATCGGCAGTCGGCGGCGCTCCGCGCTCAAGGCGTCGCGTGAGCGGGTGAGTTCCTTCTCGCGCACGAGAAGCGCCTTCCTGGCGGCGAGCCATTCTTCGCGTGACACCACCTTCGGCAGGTTCAGCTTCGCGATCACCGAGCTACCTCCTTTTCGGCCTCGTACCTGTCGTGGTGCCGCCACCACTCGTACGGACTTGTCTGCGGCCAGCCGGCGGGAGAGTCCTCCCACTCCTCCTGCCGCCCCAGCGGCGTCAGGTCGAGGTAAGTCCAGTTGCTTCCCAGGTGCTCTACGCCGCGCCTGTCGGTGAAGTAGGTCCGGAACACGCGTTCGCCCTCGCGCAGGAACACGCTGACACCGAACGTCTCGCTATCCGAGGCAGTCACGCCGAAGTCTTGGTTGAAGTCGCTGCCGAACGAGGAGTACCAGGGGATGGTCCAGCCCATCCGCTTCTTGAACGGCTCCAGCCGGGAAAGCGGTGCGCGGGAGACCAGGGCCAGGGTCGTATCGCGGGCGTTGAGGTGAGCGGGGTGGCCCATGTTGTCGACCACCATCGAGCAGCCGTCGCACCCTTGTTCGGCGGTGGGGCCGAACATGAAGTGGTAGACGATCAACTGGCGGCGGCCCTCGAACAGGCCGATCAGACGTGCCGGTCCGTTCGGGCCCTCGAACCGGTACTCCTTGTCTATCGCCACCATCGGCAGTCGGCGGCGCTCGGCATTGAGCTCGTCCTGCGCGCGCGTGGCGGCTTTCTCCTTGGCCAGGAGCCTCTCGCGGGCCGCCTGCCACTCTTCCTGTGATACGACGGGTGGGAGGTTCATTCGCGTCCCCTTTCTCGTGCTTCTGTCGCCTCGCGGCTTACCTGAAAACCTCTCGAGGGCTGGCCGTTCGACCGCGATTCGCCCGGCATCCGAGCCTCAGGTGTCCGGTTGTCCCGCCTGCTGACTCTGGGCGAGAGTGTGTACCGCTCGTGCCCCGGCCATCAGCTGGCTCCACGCCTCCTCTCCCATCTCGCCGACGATCGATCGCTGCACACGTTCCCACTCGGCGCTAGCTTCGGCCAGGCACGCTTCGCCTGCGATTGTGATGCGGAGACGGCGCTCCCGCCGGTCGCTGCCCGGTTCGCTGGCGATGAGGCCGTCGCGTTCGAGTGGAGCCAAGGTGCGGGTGAGGGTGGTTCGGTCGGCGGCGATGACCTCGGCCAGGCGACCGACCGTCGGTTCTTCCATCAGGGTGATGGCGACGAGCAGTGAGAACTGGGTTCCGCGCAAGCCGTACGGCCGAAGGGCCACGTCGAAGGCGTCGGCAAGGATCCTGGTGGCCTTGCGGACGTTGAAGTAGGTACAGGTGCGAGCTATCTCAAGCCCTTTGGCTCGGTCGATTTCATTGCCCATCGCGAAAAGTGTATATGCACGCACATGGGACAGTCAAGGCGCGGTGGCTACCACCGCTGGCTACCACCGCTACTACTACCGGTGACTCGAGCATATGCCCGGCGGGGTCGGGCGATCGGAGCGCGGGTCGGCTATTCGGTGTTGCGCTGCCGGTGCTTGCGCACTTTGGTCCGGTTTCCGCACACCTCCATGCTGCACCACGAGCCCGAGCGGTTCTTCGAGGCGTCGTAGAAGGCCCATCGGCAGGTGTCGCACAGGCAGGCCTTCAGCCTGACCCAGGTCCCGCGCAGCATCGCTTCGTAGATAATCGCCTGCAGCCTTGCTAGGGCGCCAGCCATGTCGTCGGCGTGCGGCTCGAGCCCGAGGTCGCCGGCCTCGCCGTAATGGAAGCGCAGCGGGGTCGTCATGGCGACGTTCTCGAGGGTGACCAGCGCCTGCCGGTCGATCTCCTCGCCGTTGTTGTGCAGGACCAGCGAGCGAAGCCCCTCGCGGAAACCTGTGGCCTGCTCCCACTCCTTCTCGCCGACACCGGTTTCCGTCGCGAGAAGGCCGTGATGCCGGAGCCAATCGGCCAGCCCGGCGCTCGTGGAGAAGGCATCCTTGCCGCTTTCGACGTCGACGGTGTTGATGAACCCCTGCACGAACGCGAGGTCGCCGGGGGCCCGCTTCGAGCCGGTTTCCAGATCCTGTGGGTTCCTCATCGCTAACCAGCATAGCATATTGACAAGTTACAGGGAACCGGCGTAAGCTGTTTGCAGGTTACACGAGGCGCCGCGAGCGTCGCCCGAAGTTGCGGTTGCAGGACGCTCGACGCTGGAAGGGATGGGGATCGTGATGATTGGCAACGACCTGCTCGAGTACCAGTTGATGAGGGCACACCAGGAGCGCCTGTTGGCCGAAGGCGGGCGCCGGCGGCTCGCGCGCGCCGCCCGCACCATGCCGGCTTCGAGCGCCGCCGGCGCTTTCCGCACTCCCGTTCGAGCCGCCGCCGTTCGTCTCGGCGGGGCGCTGATCGCGGTGGGCAACCAGCTTCAGTCGGTCGGTACTTCCGTGCCGTCGAGGCACTGACATGGCCAGAGCCGTCGTCTCTACCGGCCGGACCAAGCCGCCGCTGTTCCTGGGCCTGGAACGGGCGCTCGCCGGGCGCTTGGCGAGGCGCGCCGACAAGCGCTCGAGAGAGCACGCTCGCCGGCTGGCCATCGCGCGCTTCGCGCACGCCTACCCCCTGTGGCACGCTTCGCTGTTCGACCCGGCGCTGCTCGCGTCGCTGCCGGACGACTTCTTCAGCCGTAACGCCCGCTCCGTGGCTCGCTCCTGGACCATGCAGTTCCCGTACCGCAACGAGCAGAGTCGCGAGAGGGACGTTCGGATACTCGAGCCGGTCGCCGACGGCTTTCTGCGGCTCTTGGCGGAAGAGGAGGCGCGGCTGGAGATCCAGATGGCTGCCGGCGGTCGGCCAGGCGGGTACGTCGCCTGAACCGAAATGGTTGCGCCCCGACTCCATCTTGCCGGCCCAATGAAAGTAGGCTACGGAATGGCAACGATCACGAGTAGCCGCGCAACCATGGATGAGAAACTGCACAGCGTATACGGCCGGATACAGGAGCGAAACCCTGGGGAGGCCGAATTTCATCAGGCGGTCCGCGAGGTGTTTTCGTCGCTCGGTCCGATGCTGGCCAAGCACCCCGAGCTGCTGAAGGGCAAGGTCCTGGAACGGATCTGCGAGCCGGAGCGGCAGATCATCTTTCGCGTGCCGTGGCAGGACGACCAGGGCGAAGTGCACGTGAATCGCGGATTCCGGATCGAGTTCAACAGCGCGCTCGGGCCCTACAAGGGCGGCCTGCGCTTTCATTCATCGGTGAACCTGGGCGTGGTCAAGTTCCTGGGGTTCGAGCAGATTTTCAAGAACAGCCTGACAGGCATGCCGATCGGCGGCGCCAAGGGGGGCTCCGACTTCGATCCGAAAGGGCGGTCGGAGAGCGAGATAATGAGGTTCTGCCAGAGCTTCATGACCGAGCTCTACCGTCACCTGGGCGAGTACACCGACGTTCCCGCCGGCGATATCGGAGTTGGAACCAGGGAGATAGGCTATATGTTCGGCCAGTACAAGCGGATCACCAACCGCTACGAGTCCGCGGTGCTGACCGGCAAGGGGATCGACTGGGGCGGCTCGCTGGTGCGGCGAGAGGCAACCGGCTACGGTTGCGTGTACTTCGTCGAGGAGATGCTCGAAGTGAACGGCGACTCGCTGGAGGGCAAGACCTGCGTGGTTTCCGGGGCAGGGAACGTCGCCATCTACACCATGGAGAAACTCATCGAGCTGGGCGCGAAGGTGGTGGCCTGCTCCGACTCGCAGGGCGTGATTCACGATCCGCAGGGCATCGAGCTGGAGACTGTGAAGCGCCTGAAGGAGGTTCAGCGCCGGCGCATAGCCGAGTATGTGGGCTTCCACGAGCGGGCCGAATACCAGGCCGGCGGAAACATCTGGCAGATTCCCTGCGACGCCGCCTTCCCATCGGCGACCCAGAACGAGCTCGACGGCCGGGACGCCCGGGCACTGGTGGAGAACGGTTGTTGGGCGGTGGGAGAGGGCGCCAACATGCCGTCGACCCCGGAGGCGGTCGAGACGTTCCTGGCGGCGGGCATCGCCTTCGGTCCCGGCAAGGCCGCGAACGCCGGCGGCGTAGCAACCTCGGCGCTGGAGATGCAGCAGAACGCCAGCCGCGACGCCTGGACCTTCGAGTACACCGACGAGCGCCTCCGCGGGATCATGCGCGACATCCACGCTCGCTGCTACGCTACGGCGGAAGAGTACGGGGCACAGGGAAACTACGTCCTGGGGGCGAACATCGGAGGACTGCGGAAGGTCGCCAACGCCATGATAGCCCTGGGCCTGGTCTAGCGCCCGCACGC
>JBBDRK010000065.1:0-4002 GCA_040905465.1 Trueperaceae bacterium
CACGGCGGACCGCCGGAGCCGGGGAGTACCTGCACATCCGCAATCCGCTGCAGGTAGCCGAAGAGCTCGAACAGCGGATCGTGGCGCTGGGAGAGGCGGCGCGGCGACGGGTGGCCGCCACGGTCTGTCCCACCCTCCCGCTGCCCCGGATGCTGCCGCTGGCAGTGGTGGCGTTCGTGGCGGGAATCGCCCTGCTGGCAACCCAACGCTACTGGACCGTGCCGCTCGTGGCGTACGGTGTCGCGGCGCTGATCCATAACGCCTTGGTCCGGCGCAGGTTTCGCAAGCGCTTGCTGGCAGGGGTAGCCGAGGCGACAGAGCCCGATCTTCGGCTGATCGGAAACGACCGCGCCAGAGCGGAGGCCGCCCGCGAGCGATTCATGGAGACCCGCAACCTCGACTTTCTGGAAGAGGCCGCCGTACCCGACGGCCTTCCCCTGCCACAAGGTGAGCGTGTACTGGTGACGGTCGACCGAGTGGTGCAGGCCAAGGCGAAGCAGTCGCGGCTGCTCAAGGTGGCAGACGGCACCCTGCTCGTGACGACTGCTCGCCTGCTGTTTCTCGCCGACGGGCGGACGAGTGAGTTGGAGTTGGACCGTGTCGTCCGGGTCGACGTCGCCGACGAAGTGCGACTGACCGTTACGCCCAGCAAGCGGGAGGCGCCCGGAATCTACTTCACCCTGGGCCACGCCCACGAGTTGGCGGAGGTCATCCGCCTTGCTCGCGAAAACCTTTAACGGCCCGACATTTCGCAAACGCCCGGAAAAGCAAATGCCGGCCCATCATGGCTACCGCCCAGCCCGGTCCACCCTCGCCGCGAACTCCTCCATCGCCGCCGACAGATCCACCACCTGATACTCGACGACCTTCGGTAGCGTGTAACGGTTCTGGTTCCACAGGGTGACCACCTGCTCGTATACACCCGCTTCGAAGACCGTGACTATGTCCGGCCAACTCGGATCCAGCGTCTGCATGATGTGCTTCGCCGCCAGCTCCAGGGCGTCGTGTTCGTCGAGACCCACGGCCACCGGAACGATCTCGTGATCCTCGCTGATCGTAAGTACTGCATGCATGCCCAACCCTACTCCCTTACGCAACGTACGCGGTACATCCGCCGTGCCTGGCGTGCCCGACAGTTATCCTCGCTGTCGAGCCGCAGGCGCGGCGGGGACGGGAGCGTGGCGAAGTGGACTTCACCGGCAAGCGGGTAGCGACTGGCCGGGCCCGGCGGCGAGGATATCCGCCAGCAGAGCCCTTTGGGGCGTGTCGCTCGGCCCGAGGAGGTCGCGCACGCCGTCCTCTTCCTCGCTTCCGACGGCACCGAGTTCTCTACCGGCACCATCGTCGACGTCAACGGCGCCTCCTGCCTGCGATCCTGAGGCGCACGCAGGTGCGGCACGACTCAACGCGAAGCACCTGTGTATACAATTCCGCACTTGCGGTCGTCGTCCTCTACGGCACGCGTTAAACTGAAGGCCGGAACACAAAGCATCGCGATGAAAGGGGAGCCTGATGGCAGAGTTGACCATCAACGTAAATGGTCGCCCGCAAACAGTCGACGTCGACCCGTCACTTCCACTCCTGTACGTGCTGCGAAACGACCTGGAGCTGGATTCGCCCAAGTTCGGCTGTGGTCTCGCTCAGTGTGGCGCCTGCACGGTGGTGGTCGATGGCAATGCCGTCCGTTCCTGTGTTACTTCGGTCGCCTCGGTAGAGGGAAGCGAGGTCATCACCAACGAAGGGCTGGGTACTGCCCAGGACCCGAGCCCGCTGCAAGAGGCGTTCATTGCCGAACAGGCCGCTCAGTGCGGATACTGCATCTCGGGGATCATGATGAGCGCCCACGCCCTTCTGGCGAAGAACCCCGATCCGAGCGAGGCGGAGATTCGTGAGGCGCTGGCCGGCAATCTCTGCCGCTGCGGTACTCACAAACGGATCATTGCGGCGATCAAGCGTGCGGCCGGGCAGGAGGTGGCAGCGGTATGAGCCTCAAGGCATTGCAGAACTTCGCGGACAGCTCGGTTAGCCGCAGAGGGTTCCTGAAGGGCACCGGAGCGTTGGTGGTCGGCTTCAGCCTGGTGCGCATCGGTGGCTCCACGGCGGAGGCCCAACGCGGCAGCGGTGGCCCGTCCCCGCTCGACGGATGGCTGAAGATCGCCGAGGACAATACCGTGACCGCGCATGCCGGCAAGGTAGATCTGGGTACGGGCATCGCTACCGCACTGCGCCAGATTGTGGCCGAGGAGCTTGGGGTCAGCTTCGCTGCAATCACCTGGATTCAAGGCGATACCGCCGTTTCACCGAATCAAGGATATACGGTGGGCAGTGCGAGCATCCGGCGCGGTGGCGTGCAGCTCCGTCAGGCCGCTGCTACAGCGCGCCATGCGCTGATGCAGATGGCAGCCGAAAGACTCGACGCGCCTATCTACAGGCTTGTAGCCAACGACGGAGCGATTTCGATTGACGGCAACCCCTCGACGGCTATCTCATATGGCGAGCTGATTGGCGGCCAGCAGTTCGAGATGGCTGTAGACGAACAGGCGCCCGTCAAGGACGTCAGTAGTTACACCATCGTGGGCCAGTCCATACCGCGTGTCGACGTTCCCGAGAAGGTCGTCGGCACCCTCCGATACGTTCACAACGTGCGTCTGCCTGGGATGCTGCACGCGCGGGTGATAAGGACTCCCACGGTCAATGCGACTCTCGCCAACGTGGACGAGAGCTCTATCTCGGACATTCCGGCACAAGTGTTCACCAAGGGTAACTTTCTCGCCGTCGTGGCTGAGCGGGAAGAGCATGCAATGCAGGCGGCTGGCCAGTTGGCCGTGGAGTGGACCGCTTCGGGCGACTCATTCCCGTCCGACGCCGAGGCACTTTCCGCCTATATGCGTGACACTGAGATCCGTAGCCAGAGGTCCACGGCAGATGAAGGCGATCCGGAAAGGGCAATGGAGTCCGCTGCTCGGACCATCGAGTCCACCTTCGAGTGGCCGTTCCAATTACACGCCATGATCGGTCCTTCGTGCGCCGTGGCCGACGTGAGCGACGGCAAGGCGACGATCTACTCCGGGACTCAGGGACCGCACGGCACGCAATCCGCTGTCGCTAACATCCTCGGGTTCGAAACAGAAGATGTGAGGGTCATCTACCATGAGGGTGCCGGTTGCTATGGACGGCTTTCCTCGGATGACGCACCGCTCGACGCCGCGCTTCTGTCACAAGCGCTGGGTAGGCCGGTACGAGTGCAATGGACACGCCAAGAGGAGCACGCCTGGGAACCCAAGGGGCCGCCTCACTACACAACCGTTCGTGCTGGCCTGGACGAGCAGGGCAATGTTGTCGCCTGGGATTTCCTCGATCGGAGTCTCCCCTGGGTCCGTCAGAGCTTGGCCGATAACTCCCTTACGCCCGATCGCGGCCCGAGTCGCGGAAGCAACGGTAGCGCCGGTGGCGGTGAGATCTACGCGTTTGCCAACATAAGGGCAGTAGCCGCAGCGCTTCCTTGGGACGATCGACCGGGAACCCACCTGCGAACAACCGCATTGCGCGCCCCGGGAGACCCAGCCCGCACCCATGCGAGTGAAACATTCATGGACGAGCTTGCCGTGGCCGCCGGCGTCGATCCCGTCGAATACCGCTACCGCCATCTGAGCGAACCGCGGATGATCGGAGTGCTGCGGGCGGCCGCCGACGCGTCCAGCTGGTATGCCCGCACCCGCCCCGGCCGCCAGATGAATAGCAACGGTTTCCTCAGCGGCCGCGGCGTCGCCTTGGCCGACCGTAGTGGAACGATGATAGCTACGGTGGCCGATGTCGAAGTCGACCCATCCAGCGGTAAGGTTTGGGTACGGCGCATCACGGCCGCTCACGACTGCGGCCTCATCGTCAACCCTGACGGCGTTAGCGCGCAGGTCGAAGGCAACGTCATCCAGGCCACCAGTCGGGCACTTATGGAAGAGGTCGTTTTCAACGCCGACGGAGTCACAAGCGTCGACTGGGCCG
>JBBDRK010000065.1:4102-19681 GCA_040905465.1 Trueperaceae bacterium
CTTATGGAAGAGGTCGTTTTCAACGCCGACGGAGTCACAAGCGTCGACTGGGCCGACTACCCTCTCCTGACATTCCCGGAGGTACCCGAGGTTAACGTGGTCTTGGTCAATCGACCGGACGTGCCGTCACTCGGCGCGGGTGAGGGCGCCACGGTGCCCGTGCCGGGAGCTATAGCCAACGCCATCTTCGACGCCACCGGCGCCTGGATGCGCCGGGCTCCCTTCACGCCCGAGCGCGTCTTGGCTGCGATGCAGGCCTCGGAACAGGGCTAGGCGCGGACGTACACGAGGCGTGGGCCCCGGTGGCCCACGCCTCATCTATTGGGAGCAGCTTTGTACAATCGGCCAATGAAGTCAGCCGGACGGTCCAGCAACCACCTGAATCGTGAGTCTTTGCCATTGCGGCCGGGGAGTGCGGGTGTCTGAGATCGGCGAACTGGTAGCGGCGTTCGACGGGGCACGGGCCGCCGGCAAGCGCCTGGCGCTTGCCACCGTCGTCGATGTGCAAGGGCCGGCATATCGTGGCGAAGGCGCCAAGATGCTGATCGAGGAGGGCGGAGCCGTCTCCTGCATGATCTCCGGCGGCTGCCTCGAGGGCGAGGTAGCGACGATCGCCGAACTGATAATCGAGAGCGGCACTCCCGCAATACATCGCTTCGATCTCGATGAAGACGTCCTGTGGGGTCTAGGTATCGGCTGCGGAGGCTCAATCGACATCTATATCGAGCCGCTGGTGAGCGAGCCGGTAATGAACTCCTGGTTCGACGCTCTACGGCAGAAACGGCCGGCCGTCCTGGCGACCGCGATTGGCGGAAGATCCTCCGCGAATCTCAGCGGCGCGCCGCGCCGTCTTCTCCACTCGAGCGGGGCGGAACCTCAGGGAACGCTTGGCGACCGACAGGCTGACGCCGCTGCCCTACAACTCGCCATGGGCAAGTTGGACCAGCGGCATCCGCGCCCCGAAACCAGATACCTCCCGCTGGCCGACGGCGGGTCGCTGCAGGTATTTTTCGACGTCAATCTGCCACCGCCCCGACTGGTCCTCTTCGGCGCAGGGCACGACGCCATCCCTCTCGCGGAGCAGGCGGTCAAGCTCGGTTTCGAGGTCACGGTGGTAGACGCCCGGACCGCATTCGCCACGGCAGAGCGGTTCCCCGGTGCCCGGATCGTCCTGTCTCAACCGGTGCGGCTGCGGGACCGCATCGCGCTCGACCACCGTTCCTACGCGGTGATAATGAACCATCACATCGAAAGAGACCGTGTCTGTCTCCGATTCGCCCTCGAATCGGAAGCTCCCTATGTCGGCGTGCTGGGTCCGCTTTCGCGCTATCAGCGAATAAAATCCTTGCTGGCAGACGAGGGGTTCGAACCGAGCGAGGACCAGGAGAAGCGCATCTTCAGCCCCATCGGCCTGGACCTGGGCGCCGAGCCTCCCGAGGAGGTGGCGCTCAGCATCCTTGCCGAGGTGCTTGCCCTCCACAAGGGCCATCCGGGCGGTTTCCTTCGTGGCCATCCGGGAAAGATCCACTCCCGGGACACCGCTGCGAGCGATACGGACGCACCTTCCGCCGCGGCACCCGCTCCTTCGCGCGAGACCAGCCGGTAGCGAGAGTCGCTCGTGCCGCAGCTTCACGCCATCGTCATGGCAGCCGGCCAAGCCACCCGGTTCGGCGCTCACAAGCTGCTGCTCCCGGCCGGGCCCGGCCAGACGCTGGTCTCCAGAGCCGTGTCGGCCGCTCTCGCCGGAGCCGACGGAGACGTGGTCGTGGTGCTGGGCCGCGACGCGCGGCGGGTGCGCCTGGCGGTCACTCGCTCCTGCCTCGACGCCGATCCGCGAGCCGAATCTCGGCTGCGGTTCCAGGAGAATCCCGGGTACCGCGAGGGTCTGGGGACCTCGGTCTCCACCGGGGTGAGGCGCCTCATGGCGGAAGCAGGCGAAGCAGACGGGGCGATGCTGCTGTTGGGCGATCAACCGCTCGTGTCCGCGGAGCAGGCCAGGCTCCTGGCCCAGGCCTTCCGCGATCGCGGCGAGAAGGTGCTGGCGGTAGCAGCCGCCGCAGGCGGAAAGCGGCGCAATCCGGTGGTGGTGAGCGCGGATCTGTTTCCCGAGCTGCTGCGCCTGGCGGGAGCCGAGGGCGCCCGCTCGCTGCTGACGGAACGCCACCACCTGGTCGAGCGGCTAGATTTCGGCGACGGCCCGTGGTGGCACGATATCGACAGTTGGGACGATTATGCGGCGCTCGCCAGGTCGGCGGGATGGGAGCAGGAGAGCCGGAGCGAGCCGCGTCGGCTGGAGCTGGCCAGCCTGCCTTTGCCGGTGCGTAGCGGGCTCGAACGGCTGACCGGCTTGCCCACGCAGGTGCTGGCTCCCGGAGTCCTGTTCGCAACTCGAGGCAACGAGGTGGCCGACTTCGAGCTCCCGGCTGACGTAGACGGGCGGGGCGAGGGGTTCGTCGTGGTAGAGCTGTCGCGCTCGAAAAGCCGCGGTGACTCCCCGGGCGCCCCGGTGGTGGCACTCGGCAACGGCGGCACCGACGGGGAGTACCTCTCGTCTCTGCGCGCCGCCGCCCTATGGGCTCTGGCGAACTCCAGCTCGCGCAACTCCGAATGCCCAAGCGCCACGGAGCCGAACTCCGCACGAACTGACGCCGGCTAGGCGGCGCCCCGGCCCTAACCGCCGATCGCTACCATCGTCCTCGGCCGGTCGACCGGCGTGGTGATCCCCGACTTCACCTTGCGATGCGCCGCAACCAGGAACATCTCCTGAATGGCGGTAACCGGATCTGCGGCCGCCAGGGCCGGCCGCAGATCCAGCTCACGGTCTGTCATCAGGCACGGACGCAGGTTGCCGTCGCTGGTCAGTCGCATCCGACTGCAGGCGCCGCAGAACGGCTCGGAGACGGGATTGATGAAGCCGATCGCCCCCTGCCAGCCGGGAACCCGGAAGAGTCGGGCAGGAGCGCTGGGGTCGGTATCCACCGGCTCGAGCTCCCCGAACGCCTCCTCGACCAGCCCTCTTATCTCCCGGCCGGGCACGAACTGCTGCCGATACTCGTCATGTGCCGCGTTGTTGAGGTGCATGTACTCGATGTAGCGCATGTGGATCGGCTTGTCGCGTGTCAACTCGGCCAGGCCCCGGATCTCTCCGTCGTTCACGCCGCGGATCACGACGGCGTTCAGCTTGACCGGCTCGAGCCCGGCTTCCAGCAGCGCCTCTATTCCCTGCCAGACGGGCCTGATGCTGCCGCCGTTGGTGGCCTGCCTGAACACCTCGGGATCGAGCGCGTCGAGCGAGATGTTCACCCGGTCGAGCCCCGCGTCGAGAAGTTCGGGCAGACGGCGCGAAAGCATGCTGGCGTTGGTCGTGATGGCAACGTCGGCTACTCCTGCAACCCGCTTGGCATGCCGGATCATCTCGGGCAGCTCCTTGCGCAACAGCGGCTCACCGCCGGTGAAGCGCACCGAGCTCATTCCCAGGCCAACGGCGGCGTCGACCACGTTAGCGACGTCCTGCACGCTCACCGTGCCGACAGGATCGTTGTGTCCCATGCCCAGCGGGTCGCAGTAGGTGCAGCGGAAGTTGCAGCGAGGCGTCACGCTTATCCGCAGATCCTTCACCACTCTGCCGTGCTGGTCGACCAGGGTTGCCACTATGAGATCCTTCCTCTCGAGCCGTTCGTGTTCGGGCGGTCGCGTGAGCAGGCCGCGCTCAAGTCGTCGTCACAGGTGCCGACTCGTTCGAGAAGCACTCGACCCAGGCGGCATCCCCTTCGGCGTAGAACTCCTTCTTCCAGACCGGTATCCGGCGCTTGAGTTCGTCGATGATGTAGCGGCAGGCGTCGAAGGCGTCTGCCCGGTGCGCCGAAGATACCCCCACCCAGACCGCGCAGTCACCGATCTCCAGGTGTCCTGCCCGGTGCACGCACGCGGCCCGGGCTATCGGATAACGCTCGACGGCCTCCTGCAGGATCCGCTCGCCCTCCTTGACCGCCAGCGCGTCGTAGGCTTCGTAGGCCAGCGACTTCACGACGCGGCCGTCGGCGTGATTGCGCACCTTTCCCTCGAAGGTGACGAACGCTCCTGCCGACGGCTCCTCCACCTTGCGGCTCCACTCGGCCACGTCGATCGGCTCTCGGGAGATCGCGAACATCTCAGCCACCTGCCACCGGGGCGATGAACGTTACCCTGTCGCCTTCCCGGATCTCACGCTCCCAGGGCGCGAACTCGTCGTTGATCGCTACGCGCAGGGTCTCGACCGGCAGCGGGAAACCGTGGCGAGCCTTCAACTCCTGGTACAACTCGCCGGCGTCGCGCGCGGACGTGGAAACCAGTTCCTGGTCTCGCTTGCGAAACTCCCGGAAGATCGCAAAATAATCGAGGGTCACGCTCTTCCGATCCATCAGTGCTCTCCTCCTGCACGCAGCCGGGCGACCGCCTGCTCGAACTCGTGGGGGTTGTTGGCGTTCGTCAACTCTTCGGGGCGAGCGCTCTCGACGAGCTGGATGCTCGAGTTCATCAGCATCTTCCTGGGGCAGCGGTAGCCCAGGTCGACGCCCTCGATGAGCCTCAGGCGAGAGCTGGGCTCGTAGATGGCGCACAGGGGCTCGGGCAGGCCGTCGTGTGGGCTCATGAAGCTGGTGGCGTGACGCCGGGGCAGTCGCTTGTCGAGCAGGGTCTGGACCGTGCTCGCCTCGACGAACGGCAGGTCGCACGCCAGCACCAGCCACGCCGCCTTCGGATACTCGCTCATTGCCGAGAGGATCCCACCCAGGGGCCCCATTCCCGGGAACCGATCGGCGATGTGCGGGAGCCGGGCCAGTGCCGGTTCCTCGGCCTGTTCCGGGCGAATCGACAGGAAGGTGCGTTGGCAGAAGCTGGACGCCAGGCGATAGAGAACGACCGCGTGCGGCTCGCCGTGATACTCCAGAGCCCACTTGGGCCGGCCCATGCGGGTGCTCTTTCCTCCGGCCAGTACCAGGCCGTACAGGGGCGTCTCGACCGCCTCCTCCGCGCTCGCGGTCACCGCCCGGGCCGGGCCCGCGTTCTCGTCACGAACCGAAGTCACGCTTGCCTCCCCGCTTCCCGATCAGCCGAACTTCCTCGATGACGATCTCGTGCGACAAGGCCTTGCACATGTCGTAGACGGTCAGCGCCGCTACCGAGGCGCCCGTGAGCGCCTCCATCTCGACGCCGGTCTTGCCGTGCAAAGACACCTTGCAGTCCACTTGTACCTTGCCTTCATCGGTGAGGGTGATGTCGATCTTGCAATCTTCGATGGCGAGCGGGTGGCACAGGGGGATCAGCTCGCTCGTCCTCTTCGCCCCCATGACCCCGGCCACTATCGCCGTCTGGAAGACGGGCCCTTTCTTGCTCTGAATGTCGTCTCCGCTTATGGCTCGCTGCACTTCCGGAGGCAGGAAGACCAGGGCGCGGGCGTGCGCGCTGCGCTTGGTGCTCGACTTCTCGCCGACGTCGACCATTCGCGAGCGATTCTTGTCGTCGACATGCGTCAGCACGGTATCTCCTCGCCACGGCCGACTGCGTGTTCGCCCGCGGAGCCTGCCACCGCAGACCTCGAGCTCGCATGGCCGGCCCAGGCGTAAAAGGGCAGGTCGCTCCCCGCCGCAATACGCGGGACGTCTGCCCCGATCTCCACGAAGCCGTCGCTGCGGCCCAGGGACAGGAAATCACCGGAGGTGTTGCTCTCCACGGCGGACGCCTGCCGGGCGCCGGCGGGATCCAGGGCGACTGGCAGGAACCTGGTGAGCCCCGCAAGCCCCGAGATCTCATGCGAGATCGTCACGGTCGGTGGGCGGAGATCGGCGACTCCCGCCGCGCGCTCCAGGAACGGCAGCACGTAGCGGTAGAGGCACGTAAGGGTCGAGACCGGATTGCCCGGGAGAGCGAACACCGCCTTGCCCCCGCGCGTTCCGAACCACATCGGCTTTCCCGGACGCTGCCTCACCCAGTGCAGATGCTCCTGTACCCCGAGTTGGGCCAGCACCTCGGGTACGAAGTCGAACTTCCCCATCGACACGCCGCCGCTGAGGATGAGCATGTCGCAGCGCGTCAGGAGCGCGCCCAACTCGCTGCTAAGCGTCGCTTTGTCGTCCGCCAGGTGACAGCGGACCGTCTCCTGGTAGCCGCGTGATCCCAGTGCGGCATCGATTGCGTAGGCGTTCGAGCGGCGCACCTGATACTCGGCCGGTTCCGATGCAACTGCCACCAGCTCGTCACCGGTCGAGACCACGGCGATCCGGGGAAGCGCGCTCACTCGCAGCGTCCCCTTCCCCATGGCGGCCGCGATTCCCACCTGCGCCGCCGTCAGGCGCACTCCGCTCTCGATGACCACCTCGCCGGCACGGCAATCGCTGCCCCTGGCATGGACGTTCTGCATCGCCGTTGCCTCGACACCTTCACGAAGCACAACCTCCTGCCCCTCGACTTCCACGTCTTCGATGCGGATGACCGCGTCGCAGCCGAGCGGAAGCACGGCACCGGTCATCACCTCGATGCAGTCGCCCGACCCTTCCAACCGCAACGGCGGTTGCCCGGCGGCCTGTACCCCCCGGCGACGAAGTACCCTCCTGCCCGTTCCCAACGACCCCGATCCCAACGACCCCGATCCCAACGACGCAGTGGAGAGCGCGATTCCGTCCATCGTCACCCGGTGATAGGGCGGCTGGTCCCGGTCGGCTCGAATCTCCTCGCGCAAGACGCGTCCGGTTGCGGACTCGAGCGGGCAATCACACGTGGCTCCCGGGCTCGCATGCCCTGCCAGGATGCGGTCTGCCTCGGAAACGACGATCAAGCGACTCCTCCACCTCGAGGTCCCTGCCGCGCAGGGTGCAGTTACACATTCTTACCGTACCAAACGGCAAAAGCAGCTTCCTGTGCTATCTCTCATGCTACCACAGGCACCCGATTTCCAGGTCCGAGGGAGGCGCCGTTCGAGGACAATGCTATGATCCGCTAAACATGCCGGCAGGACCCAAACTGGGCCATCTACCCGTACGTCGAACGAGTTGACCGAACCAGCCGGTCGAACGAATAGACAGTCATATGATGCTCACCGCCGATCAAACTGCCCGCTACGACCGTCACCTGAGGCTCGACGAATTCGGGGCCCGGTCGCAGGAGCGCCTGTGCGCGGGTTCGGTGCTGGTGGTCGGCGCCGGCGGCCTCGGCTCCCCGGCACTGCTCTACCTCGCAGCTGCCGGGGTCGGCCGAATAGGCATCATCGACGACGACGTTCTCGACCGCAGCAACCTGCAGCGGCAGGTCGTCCACCGGGACAGCGACGTGGGTTCGCCGAAGGTCGCCTCCGCGGCCCGGACGCTGCGGGAGCTGAACCCCGACGTGACCGTAGAGGCCCATGAACTCCGTTTGAGCGAGGAGAACGCACGTGAGCTCCTGCGCGGTTACGACGTGGTGCTGGACGGCGCCGACAACTTCCCTACCCGCTACCTGATAAACGACGCCGGGCATCTCGAGAGCGTCCCGGTGGTCCATGGCTCCATCTACCGATTCGAGGGTCAGGTCACGGTGTTCGGCGGTGGAAGCGGGCCGTGCTATCGCTGCCTCTTCCCGCAGGCGCCGCCGGAAGGTACCGTCCCCTCGTGCGCGCAAGCCGGTGTACTGGGGGTGTTGCCGGGAGTGATAGGCAGCGTCCAGGCCACCGAGGCGATCAAGCTCCTCGCCGGGATCGGGGAGCCCCTCATCGGTCGCCTGCTGCGCTACGACGCATTGGCGATGAGTTGGAACACGTTACGTCTGGCACGAGACCCGGCGTGCCCCCTGTGTGGCGACGCACCCACTATTTCCGAGGTGGCGACCATCGACCGAGCGTGCGTCCCGGATCCGCGGGACGTCCTGCAGCAGTTGAGCACGGCCGAATATCGGGGGCTGCGCGGAGCGGGTGAGGAGCATCTCCTGCTCGACGTTCGCGAGCCGGCCGAGGTGGCTGCCGGCAGTATCGACGGACACCGCAACATTTCACTGGATGAGCTGCCCGGGCGGCTGGCGGAGCTCGAGCAGTGGCGCGATCGACTGGTGGTGTGCCACTGCCAGCGTGGTGGCCGCAGCCTGGAGGCCGCCAGACTCCTGCGCCGCGCCGGGTTCAGCCGGGTGGCCAACCTCGAGGGCGGCTACCTGGCCTGGAGGCAGGGTCACTAGCCGCTGGTGGAAATTGCTGATTCTCCTGCTGCCGTTCTTCGCTTCGGCACAGGAGGTTCGGATCGCTTCCGCATCCGATCTGCGCTTCGCCTTGGACCGAATCGTGCAGAGTTTCGAAGCCGAGAATCCCGGCATCGACGTCGCCACCACGTACGGGTCGTCGGGAAACCTATATTCAGAGATCTCCCACGGCGCGCCCTTCGACATCTTCTTCTCGGCGAGCGCGGCGTACACCGGGGAGCTCGAAGCCCTCGGCCTGGTGGAGCCCGGAACGAGATCGCTATACGCCTCGGGCCACATCGTCATCTGGGTGCACGACCGTCTCGGCCTCGATCCACGGTCGCTGGGCCCGGAACTCCTCAGGCGTTCCGAAGTCACCCGGGTGGTCGTGGCCAACCCGCAACATGCGCCTTACGGCCGAGCTGCCATCGAATACCTGCGGGAATCGGGCCTGCACCAGGCGGTAGGACACAAGCTGGTGTTCGGTGAAAACGTGTCGCAAGCGTCGCAGATCGCTCTGCAATCCGGCCAGGTCGGCATCATCGCCCTTTCCCTGGCCAGGCACCCACGGCTGTCCCAAGCGGGTTCGTACTTCCCGATTCCGACCCACCAGCATGCTGCCATCGATCAGGAGTACGTGATTCTCGAAGGGCGCGACCGACGCGAAGTCCGCGAGTTCCATGCGTTCGTCCAGAGCGAATCCGGCCGGTCGATACTCGCCGACTACGGCTTCACGCTGCCGTGATCGAACCACTGCTGCTGAGCCTGAGGTTGGCGACGGCGTCCAGCCTGCTGCTCCTCCTGCTGGGAATTCCACTCGGCTATGTCCTCGCGCGCAAGAGATTCCCGTTGAAGAGGCTCGCCGAGACGGTGATACTGCTACCCCTTACGCTGCCGCCGACCGTACTCGGTTACTACCTGCTGGTCTTCCTCGGTTACCAGGGCCCGCTGGCGCGGCTCTTCAGCATCGAATGGGCCTTCCGCTTCGAAGGCCTGCTGATCGGCTCGGTAATCTTCAGCCTTCCCTTCGCCCTCACGGCATACCGCGAGGCATTCCGCTCGCTCGACGAAGACCTCCTGCAAACCGCCCGAACCCTCGGGGCCCCGAGGTGGCGCCTCTGGCGTTACGTGATCCTCCCCCTGACCTGGCCGGGTCTGCTGTCGGGCACACTCCTGGCTTTCGCGCACACGCTCGGTGAGTTCGGCGTGGTCCTCATGATCGGCGGCAACATCCCGGGTGAGACGCGAGTGATCAGCATCTATATCTACGATCTGGTGCAGGCGCTGGAGTTCGCAGAGGCGGCTCGCGTAGCCGGCGTGCTGCTGGTCCTGTCGTTCATCCTGCTCTATTCGGTTCGCGTCGTGGAGGAGAAGTGGACAAACCGCTTCAGGTCGATTACCGCATTCACGCACCCGTAGAGCTCGCGGCACGGCTCGAGGTACGCGGTTTCACCACGCTGCTGGGCCGCAGCGGCATCGGCAAGACGACGCTGCTCAAAGCGGTGGCCGGGCTGATTCCGGCAGCGGGAGCTCCGTTCGAAGGGCTGCCGCCGGAGAAACGACCGATCGGCTACATGCCGCAGAGTTACGCTTTGTTCCCGCACCTCTCCGCAATCGAGAACGTCGCCTTCCCGCTGCTGGCGCTGCCCCGCCAGACGCGCCTCGGCCAAGCCGCGACGCTCCTGCTGCAGATGGGCCTGAGCAAGGAACTGCATCACCTGCCGAGTCAGCTCTCGGACGGCCAGCAGCAGCGGGTGGCGTTGGCGCGGGCTCTTGCTCGTCAACCGAAGCTACTGCTGCTCGATGAACCGACCAGCGCGCTCGACACCTTTACCCGCGAAGAGGTGATGCACGATGTCATCGACCGCCTGAGACAGACCGGCATTCCGACGCTCGCCGCCAGTCACGACACGGCATTGGCGCAGCTGAGTGACCACCTGGCGGTTTTGACCGAGGAGGGCGTAGCCCAGCAGGGTTCTCCGGAGGAAGTATTTGCTCACCCGGTCAGCCGGGCCGTTGCTCGACTGGTGGGCCTGGCCGACACGTTTCCCGGCAAGGTGGTGCGCACTTCTGGCCCCTGGGTCGATATCGACACGGCAGCAGGAGAGCTCGTCGCGCGAGACGTTAAGGACCTGACGCCGGGAGAAACGGTGTATTGGGGCATCCGCAAGGAGGAGATAAGGCTCGTGCGGGTAGGGCGGACCCAGTGCGGAGAGGCGAGCGAAAACCTGATCGACGGAAGAATCGTGAAGCTCCTGCCACGCGGGCTCTCGACCGAACTTCGTTTCGAGGGGCCGATTTCGCTGAGCCTGACCGTTCCCCGGCACCAGCGGGAACGGCTGGCGCTGATCCCTCACACCGACGTTCAGATCGCCCTCGACCCGCGCTTCGTGCACCTGATGTCCCGCTGAGGTTTCCACGAGTCCGCCAGGCTCGCTTGCGGAATCAGAGCCTGGCACGCTTGCTGATGAGGCCGGTCGCTCCGCTGGGGTGCACCGGGTTCCGCTCGGTTATCTGTGGCGTGCCGTCGCCGTCGAAGCAGCGCACGGTGAAGGTGTGCTGCCCCGCTTCGAACGGCCAATCGTAGCGCCAGATGACCCAGGTGAGCTCGGAAAGCGGCTGGCGCAACCGGGCTTCGTGCCAGTCGCCGTCGTCGACCCTCACCTCGACGCGGGAGATGCCACGTGCGCCGGCGTGGGCAATTCCGCCAATGGGAACCAGGGCGGCTGCGCCCGGCGAGGAGTCTGTCGTGCCGGTTGCGACCATGTCCGTGGCAACCGTGTCGATCACCGAGGTCGAGCGCATGCGCGCGGTGTCGTCCCAGCCTCGTACGACCCAGAAACCCTGCTCCCAGTCGTCGATGGCCTCGATCCGGTCGATCCACTTGGGCTGCTTCATGCCGTAGACATCGGGGACGTAGATGCGCAGGGGGAAGCCGTTCTCGGTCGGCAGCGGAAGGCCGTCCCACTGGTAGGCCAGCATCACCCGCTCGTCCGCTTCGATCGTCTCCAGCGGCACTATCTCGAAGAAGCCGTCCACGGAACTGATCTTCAGGTGGGTTGCGCCGTCCACGAGCCCCAGGTCGGGCAGCAAGCGTTGCATCGACACGCCGGTCCAGCGAGTGGTGCTGATCAGATCGCCGCCCAGAGGATTCGAGATGCAGGACATGGTGATGAACTGGTGCATCGGCCGGTAGTTCTGCAGCTCCTCCAACGTGAACTCTCGGGCCGTGTCGACCAAGCCGCCGACCCGCAGCCGCCACTGATCGCCGGCAACGGTCGGTGGCGTGAGGTTGATGTCGATGCGGTAATGATCGTTGGGCAAGGTGAACTCGGGACGAGTACCGGGGGCCGGCTCGACTGTCGCACCCTGGTTGGGCAGGGCGTTGCGTTGTGACCAGGTTCCTGCCGAGCCCGCGTCTGCGTCCAGACGGCCGCGGCCCTCGCTGCGCAGCAGGCTGGCGAGGCCTGCACCCGCCACCGTGATGACCGCGGTGGCGCCGCCCAGCCGGAGCAGGAAGCGGCGGCGGTCCAGCCGCTGCACGATCGCAGCCTCGGCGGCGTGCTGAGTGCTCGCCGAAGAAAGGCGCCTGTACGTCCAGGCGAGGGCCGCACCCCAGGTCAGGAACGTCAGCATGATCCAGAAGCCGCTTACGACAGGGTTGGACGAATCGGCCGCGGTGGCACTGAGGCTGGCGGCGCCGAAACTTACGCTCAACGCAGCGAGTCCGAACGCCGCACCTAGAACTACGCTCGTCGGGTACCACATTCTCGCCGGAAGCGTTCCACTGAGTCCGAACAGCAACGCTCCCAGGGCGGCCCCGGCGGCGAGGAAGATTCCGACCGCCAGAGCCTGTTCGACCGCCTTGGCAACCGCGGACAACTCGCCGAGGTCGAGCGGCGAGATAAGGGCAACGATGAGGTCGATGCCAAAAGTGACGACGGCGCCGGGGAGTACCCTGGCCAGCCAGTCGAACAGCTCGAAAGGGACGAAAGGAACAGCCAGCAACCGCAGTCCCAGGAACAGGACAGCGATCAGCGGGCCCGTCAGGAGTACGCCGACGAGTGCGCCACTGATGATGCTCGGTCTCCTAATACCTCACCTGTACCTCGTCTGAGGCGCGCTCGACGCCGGCGGGCAGATGCATGTCGCGCGGGGCGCGATCATCGATCCGACCCGAGCGGAAACAACGCTCCAAACGCGCGGCGCCGTTCAGCCTCGAAGAACCCTCTCGACACGGTAACCTACGGCAGCTACACAGCAATGCTAGCAGAACCGGTGGCGACGAGCTTGCGCAGGAGGCGTGAGATGGCAAACGTATCAGCGACCGGTAGCGTCGCAAGCCTGTGGCGTTATCCGGTCAAGTCGATGCAGGGCGAGGAGCTCGGCGAAACCGAAGTGACGGAATGCGGACTGCTCGGGGACAGGGCCTATGCCCTGATAGACCAGCAGGACGGGAAGGCGGCCAGTGCCAAGAACACGCGAGGGTGGCCGAACATTTTCGCGTACCGCGCCGCGTATCTCGAACCGACCGCTCTCGACGATGGCGACTCGGTGGCTGCCAGGCCCGTGCGGATCACGCTGCCGAGCGGCCGAAACCTGACCAGCGACCAGGCAGACGTGCACGAGCTGCTCTCGCTGGAGTTCGGGCGTGAGCTCCGGCTCCAGGGGCGGGAGCGGGACCAGCGGCGGGTGCGGCAGGCGGCCCACGATTCGAAAGCGCCGCGGCTCGCGGATTCCCGGCCGGAAACCGGGCGCCTCGAGGAGCACGAGCCGAATTCCGAGCGCCTCGCCGAGGCGGAGCGCGGCAGCGACAAGGGGCCGCCCGCCGACACGTATTTCGACCTGGCGGTGGTGCACCTGCTGACAACGGCCACGCTCGAGCGGCTGAGCGAGCTCTATCCTGGCGGCCGGTTCGACGTAAGGCGTTATCGACCCAACGTGGTCGTGCAGACCGATGTACTGTCCGGATTCGTCGAGAACGACTGGGTCGGGCGCACACTCAGAATCGGGGACAGCCTTCGCTTGCAGGTCACTGCTCACTGCCCGCGCTGCGTCATGACTACGCTGCCGCAAGCAGACCTGCCGAACGACCCGGGAATCCTGCGAACGGCGGCGAAGCACAACGAGGTGAACGTGGGCGTCTACGCCAGGGTGCTGCAGCGCGGCACGGTGAGGCGCAGGGACGCGCTCGAGCTGGAGGAGTGAGCAGGCTCACCGGCGCCTGCCGGTGGTATCTCGACGATGACCGATTCTACTGCGGTGCCGCCGGCCCGGTCCCTAGTAGCCAGGCCCCGGACGCGGCTGCTCGGCGTTTGCGCGCAGCGGCGCACTCACCTGGTGCAGGTAGGCGATGATCTCCCGATACGAACCGAGCATGCTCGTCTGGTAGTAGGAGATCTCGTGCTCCTCGCAGAAGCGCTTGATGATCACGTGCGCCTCGCGCAACTTGTTGCGCGCCAGCGTGGGGAACAGGTGGTGCTCGATCTGGTAGTTGAGCCCGCCGTACCAGAAGTCGGTGATCGGATGAGGATGGACGTTTCGCGCGGTAAGGACCTGCCGGAGCATGAAGCCGAGCTCGTCCCCGCTCCCCAGCACCAGCATCCCCTTGTGGTTGGGGGCGAACACGGAAGCCAGGTAGAACCCGAACAGCGCCTGCTGCACCAGCATGAACACCAGGGCATGGCCCAGTCCCAGGGCCGCGATGATAACCCCCACGTACGCCACGACGTGCACCAACAGGAGAACTGCCTCCAGCGCCCGATATTTGGTTTTGTGGCTGAGCAGGAAGCCCACGCTGCCGGCGTGGAGGCTGAGCGCCTGCAGTAGCAGGAGCGGGAAGAAGAAGATCGCCTGGTGCTTTACCAGGAACCTGAACAACCCACGCTTCTTCAAGGCGTCCTGCTCGGAAAAGGCGAGCACCGGCATGTCGATGTCGGGGTCGGCGTCGTGCTGGTTCGGGTTGGCGTGATGCTTGTTGTGCTTGTCCAGCCACCAGCCGAAACTCATGCCCAGCAGCACGTTGGCGTGCAGCATGCCGACCAGGTCGTTGCGTCTGGGCGTCCGAAACGCCTGCCGGTGGCCGGCGTCGTGCGCTACGAAGCCGAACTGGCCGAAGACGAACGCCATGAGCACGGCGTTTGGGATCTGCAGCCATAGCGAGTCCGACAGGAACAGCACGGCCACGCTCAGGCCCAACAGCGCGAAGTTGATCAGCATCTTGCGGGCGATGAAGCCGGGTTGCTTGTCGAGCAGTCCCTGCTCTTTCACCCGCCTCTTCAGTTCGGAATAGTCGGCTTTCGGGCGATTTCGTTCCATGCGACCTGCCACCACGGCGGCGGTCGGAGTGTGCTCATCCATACGTTGCCATCTCCTTGTGACGATGCCCGATATTATCACGCGGCTTGGATTCGCTCCGTCCAGGCGTGGTTGACCTACCTCCGGAGACGAACCGGCAATAGCTCCTACACCGCACTAGAAGGGGAGGGGTCGGTTCGACCCCTCCCCTGAACGCGTTTGTTAGTGTCCTACCGGTTCGAGCCGGTTCCCACTCCAACACCGACCGCCACGTCAGCTTCGGCCCCGGCCGATGCGCCGGCGCCGTCCGGATCGCCGTCGGCGTCGTCCCCCGCACCATCGCGTTCGCGAGCACCGGCGGACGCTTCTCCGCGAGTGCCGGCACGAGCTTCGGCTTTCGCCGACGCTTCGGCGCCGTTCGAGCGACCCTCTTCGGCGTTCTCTCCCGCCGCCTCGGCGTTCTCTGCGGCGTTCTCCATGCCCTCCCGGGCGACCTCCGGCAGTTCGACATGGCCCGGCACGGCTGCACCGAACGCCATGTTGCCGTCAACATTCAGGCGCTCCTCGGTCCGCACAGTCACCTCGCCACCTTGCGACGCGACGGTTTCCCTGATGTCCTCGAGCGTGTCGGTGAACACCACCGACGAGTCCGAGCCCACCATCACCTCGGCGTTCACTTCGTTGCCCGACTCGTCGACCACGGTCAGTGTGGCAAATCCGGTAAATCCCGCCAGCAACTGCAACTCGAGGTTGCCGTCGCCGAACTCGCCGGCTCCAACCAGCGAGCCCTCGGCTGATACGAGCACCACGGCACTGCCTTCACTCGGGAACTCGATGGCCGCCGCCACCCCGATCAGAAGCACACTTATAAGAATCGCAAACAGTCTCTTCACAAAAATCTCCTCCCATTGCAAGTCGTGTTGGTCGTTTCTCGACGGCAGCGATACCCTCTCGCCATCACCACCGATCGAGTTCGTAGTGGCTGAAAGCAACGATCGCCTTCTCGCCACCTCCTCAGGGCCGCCCACTGCTCGTCGTGCCACGTTCAGCGGCCGCCCCGGGCCAACGACCGGCCGGTCGTTGGCCCGCGCCCACAAGATACCCAGC
>JBBDRK010000066.1:0-19735 GCA_040905465.1 Trueperaceae bacterium
GACCTTGGGCTTAGGAGTCCCCTGCTCTATCCAGCTGAGCTACGGGCGCATGCGCGCACAATTTTAAACCCGGTGCGCGCCGCGGCACAACCGCAGGTGAGGCGTTGGAGCCGTCTCGGCCCGCTTCCCAGTGGAACCGGCCCCTCCCCTGTAGACCCCCTTCCCTGCAGACGGAGTCAGGCCCGTGCGCCCAGGAACCTCTGCACGAAGCGAACCGCTCCGGAGGTGCCCTCCCAGATGCTTCCGAAGTCGAGCCAGTAGCGCGCCGCCTGTTCCTGCTCGGTAACCGGGTATATCAGGGTCTCCGGAGCGACGGTGGTTCGATCGAAGCGGATGACCTCCTCGACCGTCAACGGCCAGGCACGGTACGCCATCGCCAGAGTGTAGAACGCCTCTTCTTCCCAACCGAGGGCGATGCATGCAAGCACCTTGGCCAGACAGAGTTCGACATTGGGCAAACCGTCCTGCGGAGCCGTCAGCTCCAGAACCCTGGCATGCTGGCCGGCCTGGAGAAGGGCACGGGCGAGCAGAGCTCGTGCGCCGGTGCAGTCTCCCGTGTCGTGCCTGACAACCTCCCGCGCTAGTCGGATGGCCTCCTGTGGCCGGCCCAACCTGCACAGTGCATAGGCGTACTCGCGTGTGGAGCGCAGGTATGGCCGATTATCGCCATCGTCCCAGGCGAAGGTACAACTCCCCGGATGCGACCTTGTGGCGAGAGCCTGAATGCATATCTCGTGATTCATCTCGAGGAGGCCGACCGCTCCCTCCTCGAATCCGGTGAAGAGTGCGTGAAGCGCCAATTCGGTACGGACATCGAGAAATTCAGGGTAGAACACCAGAAGATCACCGAGATCGACCCGAAGGTCCCGGTAGAGGCTCTGCACCTCCGAAGTGAGTCTCGGAAAGGCAAAACTCAATCGTTGCGGGCCGAGCTTCTCCAAACGAATATGCTCCACAGCCTCCCGTATGATGACGTCCATGCGGTCCCCCCCGTCGCTGGCATCGTGAGGGTCAGTCTACCGAGTAGCGCTACGCGCTCTGCCGAAGCGGTCACCGGATCGCCGGCGACCGCGTCTCATCCGCTTAACTGCCCTTACGGATACAACTCAGGACATGCGCCTCCGCCTCTGCCGCCGTTATCTACCCGTTCTTCTGCTGCTCTCGGCACTTCTTCAGGGCGCCGCGGCGGTCGGGCAGGAACCGCTGCGAATCGGAGTATTGCTGCCGGGCCGCGAAAGTACCGGCAGCAGCAACTGGAACGAGCTCCTCGCCGCTCGCGCCTGGGAGCGGTCGAGCGCGAAGGCCGCTTCGGGCGTGACGATCGAGCTCAGCTTTCGCGACGGAGGTACCACGCCCGCCAATACGGTCACCGCCATCCGCGAGTTGGTCGATGAGGAGCAGGTTCACGGCGTCGTCTGCTGCGTCACCCCGGCAAGCGCTGCGGCGGTCGGATCCTTCACCGCTACGCTTCCGATTCTCGCGCTCGCCCGCCCCAACCCGGTTGGCCCCGGCGACGACGGCCCTTTGATAATGGCCGCGGGACCGTTGGCGCAGGCTCGAGCCATGGCGCTCGACGCGCGATCAGCGGGTCGCGGCGTGGGACTGATGACACTCGACAACGGCTACGGCCGAGAAGCGGCGGCGGCCGTGGTCGCCGGTCTGCTCGAGGCCGGACTGGCGCTCTCGCAGGCGGAAACGTACCCGCCGGGAGCCAACGTGCTGACCCCAGAGGCGCTGCTTGTTGCGGCCAGCCAGCCGGGGGCCGTCATAGTCTGGGGGCTGCCGGGCGACAGCGCTACCGCCATCGACGCCCTTCGTGCTCGCGGCTACGACGGTCCGATCTACATCCCCTGGCAGCTCGCAACCGAGTTTCCGGGCGGCGTACGAAATCAGCGACTACGGGGGTCGCGCATCGCCGCTCCGCCCTCTGAATTGGCGGCCGTACTTCCCCCGGAACATCCCAACGCTGCCGCCGTGCAACGCTATCAGCGAATACTGGCGGAGGCGTACGGGGTATACGCGCCGACCTACGAAGGCGCCCTGGCCGTCGACGCACTGGAGCTGTTGGTAAACGGTGGGGAGCTGGCGCTCGTTTACGGCGTTGACCCAGCGGCCACGGATCGATTCCGGCAGGCGTTGCTAGACGCGTTGATTGGACTGGGTCCGCTAAGCGGTGCCGCCGGCAGCTATGACTACGACGGTCGAAACCGGGAACTGGCTCTGGCCCGTGGTCTGGTTATCGCTACGCCCGGAGTCGGTGGATTGCACCTCGCTGAAGATTGAGCGGGCGAGCGTACAGCCCTCTCGACGGGGCGCGCGAGCAGCCGGCGCAAGCGGCCGGCCGATCAGCCGCGCCGCGTTCAAGGCGCCCAGGCTGCCCACCACGAGACAAAGCTGTCCAGGACAGGCGTTCCGACTGCCCCGGCGCGCCACAGTACAATGGGGCAATGATCGACAAGCTGAACGACCTAGACAACGAGTTCACCGCGCTCGAGCAAAGCCTCGGCGAGCCGGAACTGCTGGCCGATCAGGCCCGTTACCGGCAGGCGATGAAACGTTACGCGGAGCTCAAACCGGTAGCCGAGGTGTATCGCGAGTACCGCGACACCCTCGAGCAGATAGAAGGCGTGAACGAGCTGGCTGCCGATCCGGAGATGGGTGAGCTCGCCCAGGAGGAGTTGGCCGGCCTGCAGCCGCGGCGCGATGAGTTGGAGCAGAGGCTCGAGCGGTTGCTGCTGCCGCGCGACCCGTTCGACGACAAGAGCGTAATCGTCGAGATCCGCGCCGCCGCCGGCGGCGACGAAGCCTCGCTGTTCGCCGCCGAGCTGCTGGCGATGTACACGCGCTTCGCTGAGTCGATCGGCTTTCGCGTCGAGATCCTCGATTCTCACCCGACCGAAGTCGGCGGCCTGTCGAAGGTCTCGCTGGAGGTCAACGGCACCGGCGCTTACAGCCGGCTCAAGTTCGAGTCGGGCGTGCACAGGGTGCAGCGGGTACCGGCCACGGAGACTCAGGGGCGGATTCACACCAGCACGGTGACCATCGCTGTGTTGCCCGAGGCCGAGGATGTTGACGTCGACCTCTCGCCCAGCGATTACCGGGTAGACGTATACCGCTCGTCGGGCCCGGGCGGCCAGTCGGTGAATACCACCGATTCCGCCGTCAGGGTCACCTACCGCCCCGGGACCGCGGATGAGATCGTCGTGACCTGCCAGGACGGCAAGTCGCAGATCAAGAACAAGGAGAAAGCGCTTACGGTGCTGCGCGCGCGCCTGTTGGAACGCGAGCGCGAGAAGGCCGCCTCGGAAGCGCGGGAGGCCCGGCTGGTCCAGATCGGCACCGGCGAGAGGTCCGAGAAGATCCGCACCTACAACTTCCCGCAGTCCAGAATCACCGATCACCGCATCGGCTTCACCACCAGGAACCTGTCGCAGGTGATGAACGGCGACCTCGCCGAATTGACCGAGTCGCTGATCGACGCCGAACAGAGCCGCAAACTCGACGAGATGACGGAGGCGCACGGGGCCCAGAGAGCCGGAGCGCGTCCGCGTGGCTCGGCGTGAGTTCGTCGTTGCCGCGGCGATTCTGCTCGACCTGCAGGGTCGAGTACTCCTCGTAGGCAACGACTGGCAAGGCTATGGACGGGTGCGCTACACGCTGCCGGGAGGGGTCGTCGAGCGCGGCGAGTCTACGCTGGACGCGCTCACCCGAGAGGTGCGCGAGGAGACCGGTCTGGCTATTACCGGCGTCGAGCATCTCGCCTACTCGGTGCATGTCGAGGACGTGCGCCGCAACGACCGGGCGGTGTCCTTCGCGTTCGTGGCACAGTACGACGGCCTGCTGAACCCACGCGACCCCGACGGCTTCATCGTCGAGGCGCGCTTCTTCCCCGTGGAGGAGGTCGAGCGGGTCATACCTATCCCACCCTTACGCGAACCGCTGGTGAGTTACCTTCGTGACCGCGAGCCGGGCCGGTTCTACTGCTATGCCGGATGGGACGGACGGGGCGGCCGCTCGGTCTAGATGAGATGAAAGGGCCGGCACCGCGCATCCGAACCGGTCGCTCTACATGTTCTCTATCAGGGCCGTGCCGAACTCGCTGGTGCGCAGCAGGCTCGCGCCTTCCATGAGTCGGTGGAAATCGTATGTTACCCGCTTCTGACCTATAGTCTTCGACATCGACCCCAACAGCAGATCCGCTGCCTCCGACCAGCCGAGATGCCGAAGCATCATCTCGCCCGAGAGGATCACCGACGATGGGTTGACCTTGTCCTGGCCGGTGTATTTGGGCGCAGTTCCGTGTGTTGCCTCGAACATCGCGTGCCCAGTCTGATAGTTGATGTTGGCGCCGGGTGCGATTCCGATACCGCCGACTTGCGCAGCCAGAGCGTCGGAGATGTAGTCACCGTTGAGGTTGAGCGTGGCAAGCACGCCGTACTCCGAGGGCCGGAGCAGGATCTGCTGCAGCATCGCGTCGGCGATCACGTCCTTGACGGTGATTGTCGTCCCGGAGTTGGGGTTATCGAAGGTGAGCCAGGGCCCGCCGTCGAGCTCCTTGGCGCCGTACTCGCGTTTGGCGAGCTCATAACCCCAGTCGCGAAACGCGCCCTCGGTGAACTTCATGATATTGCCCTTGTGGACCAGCGTAACCGAGTCCCGGTCGTTGGCGATCGCGTACTCGAATGCGGCGGTGACCAACCGCTCGGTTCCCTCCCGTGACACCGGCTTGATCCCCACGGCGGTCGTGTCCGGGAAACGCACGTTGGCGTACGAGTCGGGAAACTCGTCCCGCAGCACCTCCAGGAACCGCTTGACCTCGCGGCTCCCCTCGCGATATTCGATCCCGGCGTAGATGTCCTCGGTGTTCTCGCGAAAGATCACCATGTCCACCTGCTCGGGCTGCTTCACCGGGCTTGGTACCCCTTCGAAGTACTGGATCGGCCGGACGCAGGCGTACAGGTCCAGCCGCTGACGAAGGGCGACGTTGATCGAGCGGATTCCGCCGCCTACCGGCGTGGTGAGCGGCCCCTTGATGCCGATCAGGTACTCGCGGACGGCGTCCAGCGTCTCCTCGGGAAGCCACAAGGTCTCGCCGTAGACATCGTTCGCCTTGTCTCCGGCATAGACCTCCATCCAGGAAATGGCGCGTTTTCCGCCGTATGCCTTGGCCACGGCTGCGTCCAGAACGCGTTTCGAAGCCTGCCAGATGTCCGGTCCGGTACCGTCCCCCTCGATGAACGCGATGATCGGATTGTCTCCGACCTGCAGCTGTCCATCACGAACCTCGATCCGATCTCCAGCGGGAACCTTGATGTGGCGATAGCTCATGGCACTCCTTCGTTGGGTCCGAGACCAGCCGCGGCAGGCCCAACGAATCACGTCAGGCAGCCACTAACCGGTTTTGGCGCGAGTCTACCATGAGGCGGAATACGCTCAACGCCGCGTCACGGTCCGCCGTCCGGAGCTTGCGACTGCCGCTCGCACTTCGTGCGGCAGCCGGTGCCCCGCTGGCTGGACCGCGAGCTGCCACGGAACCGGATCCGCTGGCCGGTCATGTTAGCTTTTCCCGATGGAACCGGGGCACGAGAGTTCGGCTGTACTGGCAATCGATGAGACCGGCGTCGCGCTGCCGATCTCCTTCTACGAGCCGGATGCCCGGACGGTGGCCCGAAAGCTGCTGGGCACGTTGCTGGTGCGACACGGGCCGGTACCCCGGATCGGTCGCATCGTGGAGACCGAGGCGTATCTGGGCGAGCACGATATGGCGAGTCACGCACGGTTCGGGCGTACCGGCAGGACAGAGGTGATGTACGGCCCGCCCGGTCGCAGCTACGTCTACCTTATCTACGGGATGTATCACATGCTCAATGTGGTCTGCGCCGGGGAAGGCGATCCGCAGGCGGTGCTGATACGCGCTATCGAACCGCTGGTCGGCATCGACCACCGGGTGGACGGACCGGGCAAGCTCACCCGAGCGCTGGAGATCGACCGGTCACACAACGCCCATCCGTTGACCGGCCCCCCACTTGCGATCCACCCGGGCGACGTCTGCAGCGAGGTGGTGATAACGCCGCGGATCGGAATCGATTACGCCGGCGAGTGGCGTGACGCTCCCTTGCGGTTCCTGGCCGGGCGATCCGCCGAGCTCAGTTGACTTCCGGATCCACATCGTCACCGGTGTCGGCCGCGTCGTCCGGGTCCAAGCCGAGCGCCTCGAGATCGTCGGCCGCGAATCCGTCCATTTCCGACAGGATCGCGTCGAGATCATCGCCCTGATAGTCGGTCACTGTATCGGCGATCAGGGCCAGGGCTCGTTCCGCTTCCGCCTCGGGAACCAACACCACCGTGGTGCCGGCGCTCACCGCGCCCAGATGGGAGAAGGCGTCATCGACCTGGTCGACCCCACGGGTCATGACCACGAACCCCTCCTCTTCCAATATCGCCGCCACCATCTCCGCGAGAGGTGCCGCCGGCGCCTGGTCGACGACGGTCCACTTGTCGCCGTTGATCAGCCTGGTCTCGCCCTTCATGCGGCTCCCAGGTAGGCCAGCGCAAGTCGCTCGTATACGGACCGAGCGACGGCCAGATGTTCGACCGGCACACCCTCCTCGGTGGTATGGGCTCGTTCCGGTTCCCCCGGGCCGAAGCCGATCACCGGAGCGCCACGCGAAGCGAGAAACGGGGCGTCGGTGGCAAACCACCAGACACCTTCGCGGAAGGGGCGATCGAGCTCGGAAAGCGCGGCGCGGATAGCGCTGCGAGCAACGTCGACCTCCGGCGCACCTTGCGGCGCCAGATACGCCGGGTTGATGCGCGGGAAGCTGAAGCGGATCTTTCCGTTTTCACTCATTGCGTCCTCCTGTCCGACCACGACCACCGCCTCCGGGTCCAAAGTCTCCAGGCGCGCCACCACCATTTCCGGCTCGTCCTCCACGATCGTCCGGTAATCGACGGTTATCTCCGCCTCGCCGGGCACCACGTTGGCGCCGCCGGGGAAGATGACGATACCTGTCGGGGTGGCGGTCGAGGCGCCGAGGGGGCCGCCCGAGGGCAGTGCGCACTCCTCGAGGTTCCTCAGGTATCGGGCGGCGCGATACAGCGCGTTAGCGCCGAGCGACGCCTTGGCCGCGTGAGCGATGCGACCCGGTAGCCGGACGCTGATCTCGACGCGCCCCCGGTGGCCGAGCTTTAGTTCGAGGTCGCTCGGTTCGCCCAGCACAACCACGTCTGCCGGCAGGTGCTCGACGAGATGGCGGGCACCCAGGCCGCCGACCTCTTCCTGGACCACGGCCGCCACCACCAGTGTTCCGCTGAATCCACGGTCGGCCGCGTCCCGGCCGGCGATGGCCATGCAGGCCAACGCGGCTTTCATGTCGCAGGAGCCGCGCCCCCACAGGCGGCCGTCGGCGATCGTACCGGCGAACGGCTGATGCGTCCAAATCCCGGGATCCCCGGCCGGGACCGTATCCATGTGGCCGTTGAACATCACCGTCGGGCCGTCGCCACGCCGGATCATCCCGATGGCGTTGCCGGCATCGTCGAGATACACTTGATCGTACTTCAGTTCGCGTAACGTCTCGAGCAGGACTTCGGCCGCCGGACTCTCACGTCCCGACGGACTCTCCGCCCGGATCAGCTCCCGCGCCAGCTCCAACTCCTCCGCCAATCGTTGCATGGGCGCATCATACGGGATGGCTCACAGATCGGAAGATTTCGAGGTGCGCTCTGGGCCGGTCCCGCTAGCGGTACGACGAATGCGGCTAACCTTCCGTGGCGACCGCCGATGAAAGCGCGGACGGTTCCGGATCCCAGCGGAAGCGCCGCAGGTTCACGCGATCCTCACTGTCGAACTCGACGCCTTCCGCCTCGAGCAGAGCGCGCTGGAGTTCCCCCACCCCGATCCTGTATGTCGAGAGCTTGCCTTCGGCATTTATCACCCGCTGCCAGGGAACGTCTTCCGGTTCGCGCAAGCGGTTGAGTACGCCGCCGACCTGGCGAGCGGCGCGAGGCGCCCCGGCCAGGAGCGCCACCTGCCCGTAGGTGACGACCTGGCCGGGAGGTACCGCAGCGACAATTCCGATTACTCGCTCCTTGAAGGCTGCCATGGCTGAGTTTACTCCCGTCGACTTCGGGCGCGATCTCCCCGGCCGTCACCTGCCGGCTCGATCTGCGCCATTGCCGGCCGGCCTTCGGTCAAGTGCTCACGCTTCGGCCCAGAGCTCGCGTCTCGGTCACGAGCTTGCGCCTCGGTCACGAGCTTGCGCCTCACGAGCTAACGCCTCGGTCACCGACAGCCACGACCGGCATTCGCTTGCGCGCCAGCAACTGCACCACCAGCGTCCCTACGGCCGCCAACAGCAGACCGCTCACCTCCTTGACCCCCAGCGACTCTCCCAGGAAGATCCAGGCGAGGACGGCAATCTGGATGAGCATGGTGTTGTTGATGATGCTCGACTCCATCGCCGACAGGGTGCGGAGTGTGTGATTCCAGAGGGTGAACGCGAAGGCGGTATTGACTACGGCCAGCCAGGCGACGATTCCCCAACTCGTCAGACTGAGAGCGGGCAGGCCCTGAACGGCGATACCACCTCCCAACAGGGCGACCGCTCCCACGCCCATGCTGACTACGGTAACGGCAAGCGGTCCCAACTGCCGACCGCGATTGACAGCGCGGCCCAATATTCCTGCGCCGGCGTTGGAGATCAGGCCCACCAGGATGATCAGGAGCCCCAGCAACTGCCCTCGCGGCAGGTCGGCCGGGTAGAAGAAGAGAAGGGCGCCCGCCAGGTAGAGCGCGATTCCGAACCACTGGCGGCCATCGAGTGGTTCTCGCAGCAGCACGGTCCCCAGGAGCGCTACCAGAGCCGGACTGAACGACAACACCAGGCTCGTCGTCTGCGCCGGCAGGTATGAGAGGGCCAGGAACTGGCTCCCCTGGGTGAGCGCATACATCACGATCCCCAGCATCAGGAGCGCCCGCCAATGAGATGCCTGGAGCCCGCGCAGGCTGCCGCGCTGGAGGGCAACGGGCAGCAATACGAGGAATGCCAGTCCGTAACGCAATCCGGCGAAGGTAAGGGGCGGTATGTCTTCCAGGCCGATCTTGATCAGCACCCACGACGTAGACCAGAGAAAGGTCACGAAGAGCGCCTGCAGTACCGAGATCCAATGTGAACGGGCCATTCCGGAACACCTCCAGGTGGCGCGTCTCGTCATGAGCGAACCCGCGCTGGCCTATCCCCTCGAGGCTTTTATCCGATGAGGTGCCTGCTGGCGCCGGTGGTCCTGCCTTGCTCGGTGGCCGGGTGCTCCCGGTCTCGGACCCATCCCTGCGCCGGCTTTACGTGGCGCTCGGACCTGCCCGCGTTGCCCGCGGCGGAACCCTAGCCACCCTCCGGCCGTCGTCTGCGAGTCTAACCTACCGGTGCAGCTGTCGGAGGTGCTATCGGAGGTGCTATCGGAGGTGCTGTCGCCGCTCCGACCGGCCCCCAGACCGAAGACGGCGACGACGGCGTAATGCGCGAACCGGGAGCGAGATCGAGAGTGTACGCCCCCGTCTCGCCGGGAAACGCTGAGGTAACGATAATGACGTAGCTGCCGGTGACAGGCAGGCTGACGGTAATCACGACGTTGTAACCGTGGCCGGGACTGTCGTCTATCTCGGCTATCTTGTCGCCGTCGGGATCGAGCACCATCAGGTAGGGATCGATTGCGTCCGAGGCCAGCGAAATTGTCAGGAGGTCCCCCGAGGAGCCGGCGTAGGTGTACGTCTCGAAAAACTCACCACTTTCGAGCTGTTCGTCGCCACTGTCCAGGCGTCCGTCGGCCCCGGCGCCGGGAAGCGCCGTGATCATCGTCGGGGCGCAGCCCATCAACGTGAGCGCCACCAGGAGGAGGGGGAAGAGAGAGCGCACCATACCGGAGGATACGCCGAAGAGAGTCACGGCTTTCTGACTTTCCGCCTGCGCGCGCCGTTCGAGTTCCGTAATGTCAGACGGCGGCCCCATGATTCTATCGAGAGATTCGCGGCCAATCGTGTGCAGCACTGGCTTTGCACGTCACTACCAGACAGCACCCGGAAAGTTGTCTCGAATCAACTCATCGCGCGTGACCAACTTTCCATGGTTGAGCCGCGCCTCGGCGACTATCAGGCGATCGAACGGATCTCTCGTCCACGTCACGGAGCACGCCATCGTGGCTACCGCTGCCAGCTCTTGCTTGCTGCGCTCTACGCCGATGCTCGTCTCGAGCGTCCGTAGCACTTCCTGCGGACTGGGGCGGATCCGGCCGATCTCGCGCAGGTACTGCAGCTCGAGCTCGACCATGCCGCAAACGAGCAGCACCCCAGACTCGACGGCGTCTTTCGCGCGCTCCGACAGCCGCCCGACCAGTCCGTCGTGGAGCCACATTACGACGTGGGTGTCGAGATAGGTCAGCTCAGATTCTTCGGCTCGTGCCACTCGCCAACCCTGACTTGCGCCAAGTCGTCGGGATCGCCGACTATGCCGTTGCGCCGCTCGAGCCGTGCCAGGCGAGATCGGCCGCCCTTCCCGAGCGCGATCACAACCGTCCGGCCGTGACGTTCGATCTCGACCGGCACACCGGTTTCGAGAACCCCATCCACCACCTGATACAGGCGCTTGCGAAGTGCCGTAATCGTCAACTTCTCCATCACTCGACCTCCGAGGTGAAACACGCTGGTGGTAACGTACGCGCGTTTAGTTTAGCACGTACGCGTACGCAGCGCTCGGACCGTTCGAGCCGGTCGCAGTGCACGCGCCGCCGAGCGCCGTTCGAGACTAGAGCTTGTCGTGCATGCCCACGTGCCCTGTCGCCGCAACATGCCGATGACCTCTCGTTCGGCCGTGTCAACCCGGTCCCAGCAAGCGAGGCCCGCAGTTGATAGAGTCGGAAGAGTGATGCCGGCAGGCGCGGTGCCAAGCTGTAGCATCGACAGGGAGCGGTTACAGGATGATTGCCAAGGCCGGCGAGAACAGTTGCGGCGAGTCCGGGGGCAGCGCAGCCTCGTACGAATGCTGGGCAGGGAGCGTGCAGTGCTAGCTCACGTGCTCACCTACGGCTGTCAGATGAACGAGTACGACACCCACACCATCCAGTCGGAACTGGTGGCGGGTGGACATCAGCTGGTGGACCACGTGGCCGACGCCGAACTGGTGGTGCTCAACACCTGCGCGGTGCGGGGCAAGCCGGTGGAGAAGGTCGTGACCCTGCTGGGCGAGTTCCGCAAGGAGAAGCAGGCCGGGCGCAAGCTCACACTGGCGCTGATGGGCTGTCTGGCGCAACTCGACGAGGGCAGGGAGATCGCCCGCAAGTTCGAGGTGGACATCCTCATCGGGCCCGGCGCCATCACCGACATCGTGCCGGCGGTCGAGGCGACGACGGCCGACAGAGCGACGTTCGAGAGCCTGGCTTTCAAGGACGACCTGCAGACCTACCAGCCTCCGGCACCGGACGCACTAACCGGCTTCCTGACCATAATGCGCGGCTGCAACCACCATTGCACCTACTGCATCGTGCCCACCACTCGTGGACCCGAGGTCTCCCGGCCGGCCGAGGCGGTGCTGGCGGAAGCGCGGGCAATGGTCGCGGCCGGCGTACAAGAGGTATATCTTCTCGGCCAGAACGTAAACAGCTACGGGTTGGACGACCCCGGCCTGCCCTCGTTCGCCGAGCTGTTGCGGATGGTCGCCCAGGCAGGCATCCCGCGGGTCAAGTTCACGACCTCGCATCCGATGAACTTCACCTCCGACGTCATCGACGCCATCGCGGAGGAGCCGAACATCTGCAACTACATCCACCTGCCGTTCCAGTCGGGGTCCGATTCTGTGCTCAGGCGCATGGCCCGTGAGTACAAGCGAGAACGCTACCTGGAAATCATCGGCGAAATCCGGGCCAAGGTGCCCGACGTGGTGATCTCTACCGACGTGATCGTTGGATTTCCCGGCGAAACCGAGGATGACTTCGAGCAGACTCTCTCGCTCTACCGCGAGGCATCGTTCGATCAGGCCTATATGTTCATCTATTCGGCCAGGCCGGGCACTCCTTCGTACAAGCATTTCGACGACATGCCGCGCCGGGTCAAGACCGAGCGATTGCAGAGGCTCATCGAGTTGCAGAAGGAGCAGTCGTTCCGGTCCAATCGCAGGTTCGTCGGCCGCGAGCTGCGCGTGCTCATCAAGGAAGCGGCGCGTGAGGGAGATCTGGTGATGGGCCACAGCGATCAGAACCATACGGTACTGGTGCCCAAGGACCAGGTTCAGGACATGGGGCTGCACCTCGTGCGGATCGACAACGCAACTCCGCATACTCTCTATGGGAGCGTTCTCGATGCCGCAGGCGCCAGGCCAGCGGGTCCGATACCTCTGATGATGGCGTCGCAGTGACGGACGGACACCACGAGTCAGGCGCAGGACGCCATTTCGTGGCGACCGCCTTCGTGTACTGGCGGGAGCGCCTCCTTCTGCACCGTCATCCCAAGCTGGACATGTGGCTTCCCTGCGGGGGGCATGTGGAACCTGGCGAGACACCGGAGGAGGCGGCAGTACGCGAGGTGCTCGAGGAATCGGGCGTGGCGGTCGAGCTCGTGGGCGAGCGGGCGCTCGAGGTCGCCGAGCCGCTCCAGCTATTGCGACCGAGAGGCGTGCAGCTCGAGCACATCGGGCCGGGCCACGAGCACATCGACTTCGTCTACTTCGCCCGGCCTCTCGAGCCGTACGACGGCACCCTCGGCGGAACGGAACCGGGACTAGCCTGGTTCACGCGCAAAGAGTTGGACTCACTACCGCTCACCGAAGAGATGCAGGCGTGGACCGAACTTGCTCTGAGCGAACTGCACCAGCCTCGGACGGTCAGGCGGGCTCGGGCGTTACTGCCGGGATCAGCCTGACGCGGGTCACGCGCAATCCCTGAACACCCTCCACGCGCAGTACCGCATCGCCGACACCTACCTCGTCACCGGCGGTCACCTCGCGGGCCAACCGCCCGAAGACGTAACCGCCGACCGTCTCCTCCTCGACGTCACCGAAGTCCAACTGGTAGCCGCGCTCCAGCTCCTCGAGCCTCACGGCGCCGTCCAGCAGCACCTGACCGTTGCGGAGCGGAGTGATCTCGACCTCCTCCTCGTCGAACTCGTCGCGGATCTCCCCCACCAGCTCCTCCAGCAAGTCCTCGAGGGTCACGATCCCGGCTGTCCCGCCGAACTCGTCCACCACCACCGCCATGTGGCTCTGCTCGCGTTGGAAACGGCGCAACAGCGTCATCGCTTCGGCAGTTTCGGGCACGAAGCTCACCGGCCTGGCCGCGGCTCGCAACTCCTGAGACGAAGGCGCCGTCCTGAGGAGCCCTAAATCTCTTACGTGGACGTAGCCGATAACCTGATCTGGCGAATCGAGACAGAGCGGGAAACGACTGTGGCCGCTGTCGCGTACCTGTTGAAGGATCCGTTCGGGATCGTCGTTGGTCGAGAGCCAGGCGACGTCGGGGCGTGGAACCATCAGCTCGCCCAGACTTCGCTCCCGAAATCTCAGCGCGTTGTGGATCAGCGACAGTTCGTCACCGCTCAGGCCGCTCGAGTCGAGCCACGCCGACAGGCGCTCGCCGGTATCCTCGCTGGCCGCGTCGTAGGAGCGGCGTTGAACCCAGGCGTCGGCCCGATAACTGACGGCAACCAGTGGCGCCGCCAGGAGCGACCAGGCACGGAGCGGCACGCGCATCACCAGCAGCAGGCGGACAGGCGCCATGCCGGCGACCATTCGCCCCACGAGCAGGAGCACCAGATAGACGAAAAAGACAACGCCCAACAGAATCAGCACGCGGCCGGTGGATCCGGCCGGCGCGGTCAGGACCACAGTTCCCGCGGTGAGCGCAAGGTATTGCGCCAGGCGTGCCGCCAGGCGGTGGCGGGAGGCGTCGCCGGCCGCTATCACGGAGGCGTCCTGATCCATCGCTCTGACCACGGCCTTGAAGGCCGCGCTCAGCATCAACAGGAGCAGTCCGCTCAGGAACTGCGAGGTTGTCAGCAGGGGTAATTCGCTTAAAGGTAGGTCGGCTGCCTGAAGCAGCATGGAACTCGGAGGTTGTTCAGACACGCAGCTACCATAGCACGGGTCGGTTCGCGTTTGCCCGTAGCCCGGCGACCTGTCCGGTCGACAGCGGCAAAAGCCGGCCAATCCATCATCGGACCGGGCAAGGAGCCGGAGGCTCATCGAACGCAAGGTGCAATCTGCCGTCACGCCGACGTCTACAGCGGCTTGCGGCGTCAAAAGGTCGGGTGATATACTCTTTTGCTGTCGGCGACGAGGCCGATAGGTAGCCGCCGGCACCTGGCTCGGCTGCCGGGGAACGTGTTCTGAACGAGCGCGTGACCGGTAGGTTCTAATGAGGACCGGCAGGAGCGGAGCGGGTAGTTTGGCGGGGCGTGGCGCAGTCTGGTAGCGCACCTGCTTTGGGAGCAGGGGGTCGTTGGTTCGAATCCAGCCGCCCCGACCAAGATAGCCTCACCGCGGTAAAGGTCTCGTATGATTGGCCCGGCACCGGGCGGGAGTAGCTCAGTTGGTAGAGCGACAGCCTTCCAAGCTGTATGTCGTGGGTTCGAATCCCATCTCCCGCTCCAAATCAGACTCAGTCCGGCGGGCGACCGCAGGCGGGCACCAGTAGCTCAGTGGATAGAGCAGTCGCCTTCTAAGCGATTGGTCGAGGGTTCGAATCCTTCCTGGTGCACCATTGCCGTGAGACTTCGAGGTGACATGTGTTCCTTCGAGAATTCTAGAAATTGCGCCTCGGCAGAATCTCACGGCAACGACCACGGCGCGATGTATGCGGTAGTTCACGCAAGACCGGAACGCCCGCAGTTTGATAGACTTGGTCTTGCGAGCGTGGTGGGTGTAGCTCAGCAGGTTAGAGCATCGGATTGTGGTTCCGAGGGTCGTGGGTTCGAGTCCCATCATCCACCCCATACCGCAAAGCGGTGCCGCCCCTTCGGACGGCACCGCAAACGCGCGAGGATGGCGGAATTGGTAGACGCGCCAGATTTAGGATCTGGTGGCTTGGCCGTGCGGGTTCAAGTCCCGCTCCTCGCACCAACACCGGCAAGCTCCCGCTTGCCGCTTTTTTTGCCGCGGGCCGCGGTATCATCGGGCGGACGAAGCGCTCCCGCCGTTCGCCGCCCGGGCGACAAGGAGATCGCATGGAAGCCAAACTCAAGGACAAGAAGCCGGTCGAAGCGACCGTCGAAGTAACGGTTCCGGCTGCCGAGGTCGACAAGACCTTCGACAAGGTTCTGCGTCAACTTGCACGGCAGGTAAAAGTACCGGGCTTCCGTCCCGGCAAGGCGCCGCGCGGCGTTCTGGTGAAGAGAGTGGGCAAGGAAGCGCTCGAGGGCGAGGTCCGCGAGGAGCTGATCGAGAGCAGCTACCAGAAGGCGCTCGAGCAGTTCGAGCTCGTACCTTTACACGCTCACGTCCACGGCGGGGCGCCGAGCGAGGGGCAGGATTTTACCTTCGAGCTGCACGTCGATCTGTACCCGGAGGTCGTTCTCGGCGACCTGGACGAGCTGGTCATAGACAGCGAGGGCCGGAAGGTCGACGACGAGATGGTGGCAGCCACCGTAGCCCGCCTGCAGAGCGAGAACGCGACCATGGTCCCGGTAGACCGGCCGGCCGAAGCCGGCGATTACCTGTTGGTCGAGATGGCGGACAGCGACGATTCCGAGGGCGGCGGCTCGACCATGCCGATAGATCTCGAATCGGTCGGTGACGAGCTCGCCGAACAGCTCATCGGACGTTCGGCGGGCGAGTTGGTCACGCTCAGGCTGGCCCAGCCGCCCGCAGCCGATTCCGCCGAGGCCGCCGGGGGCGAGACCGACAGCGACACGCCGTCCGCCGAGGCGGACGCCGCTGGCGGCGATGCAGGTGATAGCGAGGAGGGATCCTCGACCGGCGAACAGGTCGCCCCCACGCTGGACGTGCGGATCAAGGACGTGAAGGCCAAGGAGAAGCCCGCGGCCGACGACGAGTTCGCCAAGACCCTCGGCTTCGACGATTGGCAGGAGACGGAGGCGCGCATCCGGGAGAGCCTCCAGGCGCAGCTCGACGAGGAGGTCTTCGAGGAGCAGCGCGAGGAGTTCGTTGAAAAGCTGATGGCCGGCACAACCTTCGAACTTCCCCGCAGCCTGGTGCAGCGTCGCCGGGGTGGCCTGCTCGAGAACCTGACCGATGATCTCAAGCGCCGGGGAATGACTCTCGAGAGCTACGTCGGGAGATTGGACGAAAACGGCGGCCGCGAGGAGTTCGAGCGGGAGCTGCAGGAGGCCGCCGAGAAGGGCGTGCGCCGTGACCTGGTCCTCGAGCGGCTGCTTGAGCAGCGCGGCACGCGCCTGTCCGACGCCGAGTTCGAGGCCTCGCTCAGTCAGCTGGCGAACCAGCAGGGGATGGACGTCGACCGGCTCCGTCGCGAGCGTGGCGACGACTGGCTCCGCAACTACCGGTTCCTCCTGACCCGCGACCGTGCGCTTCGCGAGACGGTCGCGGAGCGACTCGCGGCCCAGAACGGCCCAAGCGGTGAGGTCGGAACCGCCGCGGGCGACGTCGCCCCTGAGGACGCCGAGGCGCCGGCGCCCGAGCAGGACGCCTCCGGCTCGTGACCTCTCTGACGGAACACCTTCCCGCAACCGAGCATACTGGCCGCAGGTCCAGCCGTTTCGCCCGCCTTTTCGCCTGAGGAGTCACAATGCCGCTCGTTCCCTACGTCATAGAGCAGACCGGCCGCGGTGAGCGTACCTACGACGTCTACAGCCGACTGCTCAAGGAGAGAATCATCTTCCTCGGCCAGGCTATCGACTCCGAGGTCGCCAACGTAATCGTCGCCCAGTTGCTGCTGCTCGACTCGCAGTCGAGCGAGCAGCCGATAAACATGTTCATCAACTGTCCCGGTGGCGAGGTCTACTCGGGCCTGGCGATCTACGACGTGATGCAGTACATCTCCGCGCCGGTGTACACCAACTGCGTGGGAATCGCGATGTCCATGGGTTCGGTGATGTTGATGGCGGGTGCCAAGGGCCACCGGGTGGCCCTTCCCAACAGCCGCATCATGATCCACTCGGGCTCGGCCGGCTTCCCGCGCTCTTCCATGCCGGACCTCGAGATCATGGCTCGCGAGTATCTCGACATTCGCGACATCATGGAACGAATCTACGAACGCCACACCGGCAAGTCACGCGAGGAGGTCCGCAAGGACCTCGAGCGCGACTACTTCATGTCTCCACAGGAGGCCAAGGATTACGGCCTGATCGACGACGCGATCGCACCCAAGGATGCCGCCCGTTTTCGCAACCTGCCGGGGAACGGCTGAGGATGACCGAGCCGAGCTGCAACTTCTGCGGCCGGGGTCACGGCGAGGTCCGGCAACTGGTGGCGGCCGAGAACGGCCTCGCCCATATCTGCAGCGACTGCATCTCGCGCATCTCGCAGGTCCTCACTTCGAAAACCTCCAGCTACCCGACACAGCTTCGGCTGCCCACGCCACGCGAGATAAAGGGCCTGCTGGATCAGTACGTGATCGAGCAGGAGCAGGCCAAACGCACCCTGTCGGTCGCCGTTTACAACCACTATCGGCGGCTGCAGAATCCCGAAGCCGAGATCGAAAAGTCGAACATCCTGCTGATCGGATCGAGCGGTACCGGGAAGACTCTGCTGGCCCAGACCCTGGCACGGATCCTGCAGGTTCCTTTCGCCATCGCCGACGCCACCACCCTGACCGAGGCGGGCTACGTCGGAGACGACGTCGAAAACATCGTGCTGCGCCTGTTGCAGACTGCCAACTACGACGTCGAGTCGGCCGAACGCGGCATCATCTATCTCGACGAGATAGACAAGATTGCGCGCAAGTCCGAGGGCGTCTCGATAACCAGGGACGTTTCCGGTGAGGGCGTACAGCAGGCCCTGCTAAAGATGATCGAGGGGACTGTCACTCATGTTCCGCCTCAAGGCGGACGCAAACATCCCCACCAGGAGCTTATCCCGGTGGACACCAGCAACATCCTGTTCGTCTGCGGGGGCGCTTTCGAAGGCGTGAAGGATATCGTCCGCAACCGGGTCGACGTCTCGAAGGTCGGCTTCCAGACCGCGCGCGCCGAAGCGGACGATCCCGGCGCCAAGGCGGAGGTGATCCCCGAGGACCTGATGACCTTCGGCCTGATACCCGAGCTGATCGGTCGCCTGGCGGTTACTGTACGGCTCCACGACCTCAGCCTCGACGCGCTGGTGGACGTGCTGACCAAGCCGCGAAACGCCCTGATCCGTCAGTACCAGGAGTTGTTCTCCCTCGAGGGCGTGGAGTTGAGATTCAGCGACGGAGCCTTGCGAAGCGTGGCTCAGCGGGCTCTGGAACGCAAAACCGGGGCGCGTGGCCTGCGCTCGGTGATGGAGCAGACGCTCCTGGACCTGATGTTCGAGGTCCCCGGCTCCGAAATATCGGTCATTCGCATAGACGAGAAGAACCTCGACGACCCCGAGCTGGTGCTCGACCAGGCCGAGCGGCGCAAGACCGCCTGATCTGCGCTAAGCGGCAAAAGCCCGGCAGCGCTGCACGGCGGCGAGGAATCGCTCGGCCGCGGCCAGAGCGCCTTCGCGCGAGACCGCGGCGCCGAAGCTGAAGCGCATCGTCGCCTTCGCTTCCCGTTCCGACAGACCCATGGCCCTCAGCACGTGAGACGCCTCGATCGAGCCTGCCGAACAGGCCGAACCCGCGCTCACGTAGACACCCTCCGCGTCGAGGCTCATAAGCAGGGCCTCGCCCTCCACCCCGGCGACACTCACGCTGCTGTGCTTCGGACCACGCGCAACCCCTGCAGCGTTGACCGTGAGCCCTTCCTCCCCGGCGATCGCCGCTTCGAAGAGATCCCGCAGCTCAGCCACTTCCTCCCCGTGCCGGCCGGCGCCCAGAGCCATTCGGGCGGCGGCGCCCATGCCGGCGATAGCCGGGGTGTCGTGGGTGCCTGGGCGCAGACCGCGCTCCTGCCCGCCCCCATACGTAACACTGCTCAACTCGACCCCATCGCGCAGCCACAGGGCGCCCACGCCCTTGGGGCCGTAGGCCTTGTGAGCAGAGAGTGCCAGCGCGTCCACGCCAAGAGCGCGCACGTCGACCTGTTCGAATCCGAAGGCCTGAACGGCGTCGCAGAACAGCAGGGCTCCGGCATCGTGAACGATGCCGGAGAGTCGCTCGATCGGCGTGCGAACCCCGGTCTCGTTGTTCACCAGCATCAGCGCCACCAGCCCGGCGCCCGATTCCTCGAGGGCCTGCCCGACCGCGGCAAGATCGATCTCGCCAGTCGGAGAAGGCGCCAGGTAAGTCACCGGGCACCCCGAGGCCTCCAGGGAACGGGCGGCAGCAAGCACGGCGCTGTGCTCGAACGGACTGGTGAGAAGACCGCCGTCGAGGCACGGAAGCACGCCGCGGAGCGCAAGATTGTCCGCCTCGGTCGCTCCCGAGGTGAAGATGATCTCATTGGGTCGAGCATTGATCGACGCCGCAACGGCTTCGCGGGCCTCCTCGACCACCCGTCGGGCTCGGCGACCCGGAGTGTGAATGCTTGAGGGGTTGCCGTACGAGTCGTTCAGAACAGCCGAAACGGCCTGTTGCACCTCAGGATGAACAGGCGTGCTGGCAGCATGATCCAGATAGATCTCCACGTCAGCCGGTCCTCATGCAGCCGGTC
>JBBDRK010000066.1:19835-58608 GCA_040905465.1 Trueperaceae bacterium
CAGCCGGTCCTCATGCAGCCGGTCTCAGGCACCTGCGAACTCGGCAGGCAGCGGTTCGATCTGCAGCAGCGCGCGCTCGGCGACCAGATCGGCCAGGGAGGTCGAGCGGAGCACTTCACGAACGGCACCATCAACCCGCCGCCACAGCGACTCGGTCGAGCAGTTGCCGGTCCGCCCGCAGGCAGCTGCATCGTCGATGCAATGGACCGGAGCGACGCTGCCCTCCAGGAGCTCTACGACCTCGAGCGCGTCGATCTCGTCGAGCGGTTTGGCGATTCGGTACCCCCCGTGGGCGCCTCGTACCGACTCGACGTAGCCGGCACGGCGCAGAACGGCGAAAATCTGTTCCAGGTACTGCTGGCTCAGGCTCTGCCGGTCTGCCACCGCCTTCAGGCTGGTCGGGCGACCGCCACCGATGGCAACCTCGACCAGTGCCCGCATCCCGTACTGCGCCTTGGTGGAAACCCACATACCTTCACCTCGATTCGGAACGATTCCGAACTCGGCCCAGTATAAGGCGCGCCAGCTCGGCTGGTCAACGAAGCGCCGGCGGGCTAAAGATTCTCCCGCACGAGCGCCATCAGCTGGCTGGGCCGAAACGGCATCTGCACGCTCGACGAAGCGCCGTCCTTGCCGGCACCGCCACCCTCGGACGCCCTGGGAGTCAGCAGGATCACCGGAATCTCCGCCGCCGCTTCGCTTTCCTTGAGACGCTCCGTTACAGCGACCCCGCTGTCGTCCTGAAGCCGCTCATCGAGCACGATGAGGTCGGGCTGCTCGTTCTCGGCGAGCTCGACACCCTCGTCTCCGGACACGGAAGAAAGCACCTCGAACCCCTCCAATTCGAACTTGGAACGCAGGAGGTCGAGCATGTGTGACTGTTTGTCGATCAGCAATACCTTTGCCACTGTCGGTACTCTACTCGTGGCATCGTAACGCGGTCTGTGCCCGATGTCCACGCGGGCCCGGTGTCGGTTCGGCAGTTGGCGGCGAGCGGTTCTCAAGGGAGCAGCGACAACGGATCGACCGCCACGCCACCGATGCGGATCTCGAAGTGCAGGTGAGGGCCGGTCGAAGCCCCGGTCGAGCCGGCCAGCGCAATGACGTCTCCTTGCCTGACGATCTCGCCCGGCACGACCAGGACGCTGCTGAGGTGGGCATAACGCGTCTGGAGCGAGTCGTCATGGTCGAGATAGACCGAATAACCGTAGGCGCCCACCCAGCCGGTGCGGCCCACCACGCCGTCTAGCGCGGCAGCTACCGGTGTTCCCGTGTCCACCGCAAGATCTATTCCCCCGTGGAACCGGTTGCCGGCGACCGATATGTCGCGCCAGCCGAAGCTGGAGCTCAAACGCCCGGTCAGCGGCAAGATGAAGTCTTGCGACATCGGTCTGAACTCTCCCAGCAGCGCCGGCGCACCGCGCAGCAGCTCCGCCTGCAGCAACGCATGCCAATCGGCGCCCTCGACCGGGTCGATCGGGCCCGCCGCCCCGTCCATCGGGGCAGCCCGGGCGGCAGTCGTGTCAGTTGCGGCCGTTGCTTCAGCAGTCCCGCCGGCAGTCCCGCCGGCAGTTCCGGCAGCAGCTCCCCCGGGTGCCCCGACCCCGGCATCGCCGGCCCTGGTGTCATCGGACTCTGCGGGCAAGCCAGGAGTAGGTAACGCGGGCGCGGACTCGACGGTTGCCCGGTCCGCGCCGCCCACCGCCTGCGGCACCGGCAGCAGCAACCAGCCGCCCTCTACCGGCTCGGCCAGGCTCGCCAGCCCGTTGACCCTGAGCAGCTCGGCTGGCGATACGCCGTGGCCGATGGCGAGTTCGAGCAGAGACGCTCCGGCCTGCAGGCGCAGTGGCAGGCCGTCGGTCGGCGGAACGCGCACCGCGGTCTCGGGAGCAAGCTGAGCCGAACCGTCGAGCTCGGGATTGGCCAGGCGCAACGTCACAACCAGCAGTCCGAAGCGGCGGGCGACATCGGTGAGGTTCTCACCCGCCTGTGACCGCTCGGTACGGAAGCCGGGTCCTGCCGGGAGCTCGATCAACTGACCCACTCGCAGGAGATCGCCGCTCAACGCATTCGCGTTACGCAGCGCCTCGACTGTCGTGCCGTAGCGTCCGGCGAGTGCGAACAGCGTGTCACCGGGCGCGACCAGGTGCTGGCGCTGAGCGCTCGCGAGGGAACTCACGACTCCCAAAAAAACGAGGGCGCCGGCAAGCACCGCTCGCCGCGCCCTCATGGTGCCGATCATGCACTCAGGCTATCTTTACCCCTGTCCCAGTGTGGAGAGGAACTCCTCATTCGACTTCGTGCGCGACAGGCGCGACAGCAGCATCTCCATCGCCTCGGCGGCGTCCATGTCGGAGATGACCTTGCGCAGCAGCCACATCTTGGCCAGCGCGCCTTCGGTCAGGAGCAGGTCCTCGCGCCTGGTGCCCGACTTGAGTATGTCGATCGCCGGGAATATGCGTCGTTCCTCGAGCCGGCGTGACAGGTGCAACTCCATGTTGCCGGTCCCCTTGAACTCCTCGAAGATGACGTCGTCCATGCGCGAACCGGTCTCGACCAGAGCGGTTGCCAGGATCGACAGCGAGCCGCCGCCGCGAATGTTTCGGGCAGCTCCCAGGAAGCGCTTTGGCCAGTGCAGCGCGCTGGAGTCGAGGCCGCCCGATAGGGTGCGGCCGGTCGCCGGCGTCACCAGGTTGTTCGCACGCGCCAGTCGGGTGATCGAGTCGAGCAGGATCATGGCATGTCCGCCCTCCTCGACTATCCGCCGGGCGCGCTCGTGAACGAACTCGGCGACCCTGATATGGTTCGCGGGCGGCTCGTCGAAGGTCGAGGCGATGACTTCGACGCCCTGGACCGACTCCCGGAAGTCGGTGACTTCCTCGGGTCGCTCGTCGACCAGAAGCACGATGACCTTTATCTCCGGCTCATTGGTGATCACCGAATTGGCGATCGCCTTGAGCAGTGTGGTCTTACCGGCTTTCGGCGGAGCGACGATGAGTCCGCGCTGGCCGCGACCGATTGGCGCCAGCAAGTCGATGACTCGAGCAGACAACTCGTTCTGGGTAGTTTCCAGCTCGATGCGCTTCTCGGGGAAGGTGGGCACCAGGTCGTCGAAGCGCGGACGCTTGGCGGCCTGGAAGGGGTCGACGCCGTTTACGGCCTCGACCCTGATGAGGGTGCCGTATCGCTCGTTGTCTCGTGGACGGCGAGCCTTGCCCAGGATAAAGTCGCCGGTGCGCAACCGGAACTGCTTGATCAGCCCGGCCGAGACGATCACCGAGCGGGTGTTGTTCTGGAGCAACGACTCCTGCAGGAAGCCGTAGCCGTCGGAGGAAATCTCCAGGTAGCCGCGAACCAGCTTGAGCCCCTCGGACTCAGACGAGCGTTCCAGGATCGCTATCGCCAGCTCGTCCTTCTCCATCTGGCGGTACTCTTCGAGCCCCACCTCCTTGGCGATCAGGTGCAGCTCGGGAACGATCTTGGACTGCAGGTCACGGTAATTGAGGCCCTGCTTGCGGCCGTTGCCGCGAGCCCGACGGTTGCGACCGCCGCGGCTTTCCTGTTCGGCCTGGCCGTCGGTGCCGGGCTGCTCGTCGCCTGTTTCGCCGTCACCGGCTTCCAGGGCCAATTCGGCTTCGACCTGGCGCGCCTCTTCGGCGGTCTCCGCTTCCGCGGCAGCCGCCGCGGCCTTCTCAGGGTCGGACTTCTTGCGCCGGCCACCGCCACCGCCGCCGCCTTCCGGCTTCTTGCGCGGCCTGCCGCGCCTCTTCGGCTGATGCTCGTCGCTGTCTGCTGCCGCGGTCACCACCTCCGAGTCGCTCTTTCGGGGACGTGGGCTCATGACGCGCCGCCCCCAAGGGGGCGCTGCACGTCGCCTATGGACTGCTTCAACTCGCCGATCATGGTCGTGCCTCTCAAACTGGGATTCTATGGAAGTGCGCACGGGCTCACCCGATGACGTTCCGGCGCGCTCTCGTCCTGGCAGTGCGACGGCTTTCGATGCGATCCGCCGAGACCAGGTTTTCTGAGGAAGTGCAGCGACACAACTCGCGTCTGGAACTGACCGCGCTCTTGTTGACTAAGTCCAATGCCGGCTGCTAGGTTTAGTATATGCAGGGTGACTTGCGCTTGTAAAGCGACGAGGTCACCTGGAGGCGCCGCGAGGCTGCTTCCGGCAAGGCTGAGACGGGAACGAGTAGGGCCTCAAGGACCCGACAGCGAGCCGGGGATGGTGAAAGCCCGGCGGGCACCGAGACCACGAAAATCCTCCCCGAGCCGCTCCCCGAAAGTCGCCCGGCGACGAGTAGACGGAGCCGCGTGACGCCCGTTAGAGCGTCAGGCTATCCGCAGGGTAGCCGGAGAGGCTCCTGAGCCGCAAGGCAGGAGCGAAGTTGGGTGGTACCGCGCTTCGGCGCCCCAATGCACGTCCTGTTGCTGAGCCCTCAGGACGAGGCGGTCGGGGCGTTTTTTCGTGCTCCGGAGGGCGAGGTGCCCATGTTCGAAGACGTTACAAGCAACGTTGACCTTCCCGGCCTGGAACGGCTGATCATGGCGTTCTGGAAAGATCGGGACATATTCCGCAAGTCGATCGACAAGCCCGCCCCAAAGGGCGACTATGTCTTCTACGAAGGTCCACCCACCGCCAATGGCAAGCCGGGCCTGCACCACGTGAGCGCTCGCGCTTACAAGGACCTGTTTCCGCGCTTCAAGACGATGCAGGGTTACCGGGTCGGGCGCAAGGGCGGCTGGGACACGCACGGGCTGCCGGTCGAGATGGCGATAGAGAAGCGCCTGGGGTTCACATCGAAACAGCAGATCGAGGAGTACGGGATCGAACGCTTCAACGACCTCTGCCGCTCCTACGTCTTCGAGAACATCCGCGACTGGAACGAGATGACCGAGCGGATCGGCTTCTGGCTCGATCTCGAGAACGCCTATGTGACCTACCACAACGGCTACATCGAGTCGTGTTGGTGGGTGATGAAGCAACTCTTCGAGCGGGGCCTGCTGGTCGAGGACTACAAGACGACCTGGCACAGCGCCAGGTCGAACACCACCCTGGCCTCCCATGAGGTGGCGCAGGGCTACCGCGAGGACGTCGAAGACCCCTCGGTGTATCCGAAGTTCCAGGCCGACTCCGTGCAGCTCCACGTCCGCGGAATCATTCCGCCCCACGAGCAACGCCCGGTATTCCTGCTCGGCTGGACCACCACACCGTGGACCCTGGCGGCGAACACGGGCCTGGCGGTGAAGCCGGGAGCCGAGTATGCGCTGGTGGCGGCGCCGCCACGTCATGGCGAGCGGCACGAAGAGGAGGGCGAGCAGCATCTGTACCTGCTCGCCAGCACGCTGGTCGAGCGGGTTTTCGAAGAGAACCGGCACGAGGTGCTCGGAAAGCGTCGCGCGGAGGAGCTCGACGGGCTTTCCTACCGCCCTCTCCTGCACGGTCAACGGCCCGCCGGCGCCGACCTCCAGGGCGGATGGCGGGTCGTGCTCGACGACTACGTGAGCCTCGAAGACGGCACCGGAGTGGTGCACCTGGCCCCCGCCTACGGTGACCTCGACAAGGGGCGCGAGCACCGCCTGCCCACGCTCTTCTCGGTCGGACTGACCGGCCTGGTGATGCCGGAGGTGCGTCCGCTCGACTCGGAGGAGGCTCCGGGACCGTACGCCGGAATGTGGTTCAAGGACGCCGACGGACCGATATCGGACGACCTGCTGGAGCGCGGCCTGCTGTACCGGAAGACTACGATCCGGCATGCCTATCCGTTCAACTGGCGCGACGAGACGGAGCCGCTCCTGAACGTCGCCAAGAAGAGCTGGTACATCCGCACCACCGCGGTCCGGGAGAAGCTCCTGGCGAACAACGAAAGGATCAACTGGGTTCCCGACCACGTCAGGAGCGGCCGCTTCGGAAAGTGGCTCGAGAACAACGTCGACTGGGCGCTCTCGCGCGAGCGCTACTGGGGCGCGCCGATGCCGATCTGGGAGAGTGACGATGGCGAGCGGGTATGCGTCGGAAGCGTCGAGGAGCTCTCCAGGCTGGCCGGGCGCGACCTTTCCGGTCTCGAACTGCACCGACCCTACGTCGACGAGATCACCTTCGACCGGGGCGGCAAGACCTTCCGCCGGGTGCCTTACACCGTGGACGTCTGGTTCGAGTCGGGCGCGATGCCCTACGCCCAATGGCACTATCAGGGCAAGGAAGACACTCCTGTGGCGCACCAGCGCCTGGCCGCGAACTTTCCCGCCGACTACATCTGCGAGGCGGTGGATCAGACCCGCGGCTGGTTCTACAGCCTGCACGCCCTGGCGACGCTGCTCACCGACAGCGATGGAGGCGAAGGAGAACGCCCCGCCGGGCCGCTAGCCGACCTCGAGCCCGATACCTCGGCATTTCGCAACGTCATCGTGCTCGGCCACATCGTCGACGAGAACGGTGAAAAGATGAGCAAGTCGAAGGGCAATGTGGTCGATCCATGGAGCGTGCTGGACGCTCAGGGGGCCGACGCGTTGCGCTGGTACCTGTACAGCTCCAGCCCGCCCGGAGCAACCAAGCGCTTCAGCCAGAATCTGGTCGAGGAGACGGTACGCGACTTCTTCAACACGCTCTGGAGCACCTACCGCTTCTTCGTCATGTACGCCAACCTCGACCGCCCGGAACTGCGAGAGCCGGTGGCGGTGTCCGAACGTCCTCTGATCGACCGCTGGCTGTCCGCCAGGCTCGCCGCCCTGGTTCGCGATGTGACCGCCATGCTGGATGCGTACGACCCGACCGCGGCCAGTCGCGCCGTTCGCGACTTCATGGTCGACGAGCTGTCGAACTGGTACGTGAGGCGCAACCGGCGCCGCTTCTGGAAGAGCGAAGACGACCGCGACAAGGCTGCCGCCTACGCCTCGCTTCACGAGGCGCTGGTGACGGTCGCCAAGCTCATGGCGCCGATGGCGCCGTTCATGGCGGAGGCGATTTACCGAAACCTGGTGGTGGGGCTCGACCGCGCGGCCCCCGAAAGCGTCCACCTCGCCGACTGGCCGCGGGTCGACTCGGCGCAGCTCGACGAGGAACTCCTGCGCGACATGGCGGCCCTGGTGAAGGTGGTGGAGCTCGGCCGCGCCGCCCGGGCAGCGAGCGGTGTGAAAACTCGCCAGCCGTTGCCCGAGGTGCTGGTGCGCGTCCGCTCTCCAGCGGAGCTGGCCGGCCTCAAGCGCCTCGAGCACGAGCTGCTCGACGAGCTGAACGTCAAGCGCGTCCGTTACCTGGAGGTCACCGACGACTTCGTCGACTACCAGGTGAAGCCCAACCTGCCGCTCCTCGGAAAGCGAATGGGCAAGCTCGTTCCAGACCTGCGGCGCGCCCTCGAACTGACCGACGGCCGCGAGATCGCCCGCAACGTGCGCGAAAGACGCAACACTTTGATCACCTTGCAGGGCGAGCCGTACGACTTCGAACCGGAGGCCTTCCTGCTCGACGCCCGCAGCCCCGAAGGTTTCGCGGCGGTCGAGGAGCGCGGATACCTCGCCGCTCTCGATACCAGGCTCAGTCCCGAGCTGCTCCGCGAAGGCATGGCGCGCGACGTGGTCCGGTTGGTACAGAATGCCCGCAAGAACGCAGGGCTCGAGGTATCGGACAGGATCGTAGTCGGGCTGACGGCCGGCTCACCCCTCGCGGAAGCGATCACGGAGCATCGCTCGTCACTGGCCAGCGAGGTGCTCGCCGACGACTTGGGGCTGCAATCGGTAGACAGTCCTCTGCATGTGGAGGACGGGGAGGTCGAGGGTCAACCGATCTCGATAAGCTTGCGGAAGGCGTAACGTCGTGCAGGAGCCGCGACTCCCAAGTGGGTTAGAATCGCCGCGTTCCGCAGCGGGCACTGCTGTCCCTGACGATTTCAGCGGTTCCGCAGCCGCATACAGCGCAGCAGACGCAATCGGTACAGAAAACCAGTGGAGGCAAACATGAACATCGGCATCAACGGCTTCGGGCGCATAGGCCGCCAGATCTTCCGAATACTCCACGAGCGTGGCCTCGGCGAGAACGTCATCCTCATCAACGACCTCATGCCCAACGGGGTAATGGCCCAACTGCTCAGGTTCGACTCCAACTACGGCCGATTTCCGGGGACGGTGGAGTTCGACGACGACAATCTCATCGTCGACGGCCACCGAATCCGCGTGACCGAACTGCGTGACCCGGCCCAACTGCCGTGGGGCGAGCAGAAGGTCGATTTCGTCGTGGAATCGACGGGGCTGTTCACCAAGCGCGACAAGGCTGCCGCGCACCTGCAGGCCGGAGCCAAGAAGGTGCTCATCAGCGCCCCCTCGCCGGACAGCGACTTCGACATAATGCTCGGGGTCAACGCCGATCAGTACGACCCGGCAAAACACGACATCGTCTCCAACGCCTCCTGCACCACCAACTCGCTGGCGGCGATCATGAAGGTGCTCGACGAGGAGTTCGGGGTGGAGCAGGCGATGATGACCACCATCCACTCCTACACCAACGACCAGAACATCCTCGATGCCCCCCACTCCGACATGCGCCGGGCGCGCAACGCCGCTACCAACATCATCCCCACTACCACCGGCGCAGCGAAGGCCGTCGGCAAGGTGATGCCGCGCTTCCAGGGGATCTTCGACGGCGTGGCCGTGCGCGTGCCGACCCCGACCGGCTCCCTTTCGGACGTCACAGCGATACTCGCACGCGAGGCGGGAGCGGACGAGATCAACTCGGCCCTGCGCAAGCGCGCCGAGGGAGACCTCCGCGGAATCCTGGAGTACAGCGACGATCCGCTGGTATCGCGCGACATCGTAGGCAACCCGCACTCCGCGATCGTAGATTCGCAGATGACCAAGACGCTCGGCAAGATGGCCAAGCTGTTCGTCTGGTACGACAACGAGTGGGGTTACAGCAACCGCATGGTCGACGTCCTGGAACTGATGGGCAAACGCTCCTGACCGCGTCCGGCTACCAAGCTCGCGCTTGCCTTGCGCTCGCCGGCCGGGGCTGGGCCGCCACCGTATGAACCTGACTACCATCGACCAGCTCTCAGTCGCCGGGCGCCGCGTCCTGGTCCGGGTTGACTTCAACGTGCCGGTAAAGGCGGGACGGGTCGGCGACGACACTCGTATCCGAGCCGCTCTGCCGACTCTCGAGGCGTTGCAGGCAAGAGGCGCCACCCTGATACTGGCGAGTCACCTGGGAAGGCCCAAGGGTCCCGCGGACGGCGAGCGGATGAGACCGATAGCCGATCGACTCGCCGAGCTGCTGGCGACCGAGGTCCGTTACCTGGCCAGCGACGGTCCGGCCAGCGCCGCCCAGCGCGCCTTCGTTGCGGACGCTCCGCCAGGCAGCGTGACGATGCTCGAGAACACGCGCTTCGACTCGCGCGAGAAGGATAACGACCCGGAGTTGGCCCGGGCTCTGGCCGGCTACGCGGACCTGTTCGTGAACGACGCCTTCGGTGCGGCTCATCGCGCTCACGCCAGCACCGAGGGAGTGGCGCGCTTGCTCCCCGGTGCCGCCGGCTACCTGCTGGCCCGTGAGCTCGAGGTGCTCGGCCGTCTGAAGACGTCGCCGGCAAAGCCTTTCGTGGTGATCGTCGGCGGCGCCAAGGTTTCGGACAAGATCGGCGTCATCTACAGGCTGCTGGAGCTGGCCGACAAGCTGGTTATCGCCGGCGCCATGGCGTACACGTTCTTCCAGGCCCGGGGCGGCGAGGTGGGCCGATCGCTGGTGGAGGCCGACAAACTCGATCTGGCGCGCGACCTGCTGGCCACCGCGGAAAGGCGCGGGGTGGAACTCCTGTTGCCGGTCGACTCCGTCTGCGCCCAGGACATCGCCCCCGACGTGGCGACCGAGGTGCACCCGTCCGATGCGATTCCTCCGGACCTGATGGGCCTCGACGCCGGGCCGCACGCCATCGGCGAGTTCGTGGCGGCACTCGCCGGCGCGAAGACCCTGTTCTGGAACGGCCCGCTGGGCGTGTTCGAGGTTCCACCGTTCGACGCGGGCACCCGAGCCATCGCCGCTGCGGTCGCGGAGCTCGAAGCGTTTACCGTAGTCGGTGGCGGAGATTCGGTCGCGGCGATTACCGCCATGGGCATGCAGGAAAGGGTCGATCATGTGTCGACCGGCGGTGGCGCTTCCCTCGAATTCCTGGAAGGACGAACACTGCCCGGAGTGGCGGCCCTTGCGGGCCGCTCGAGCGGCTGACCGTGTCCGCTACACCAACCAGGATCTTGCGCCTGGGCCCGGAGTTGGGCCTCGACGCGGAGTTCGCCCATATGGGCGGGGACTACAGCTACATGTCGTCCGCGTACTACGAGGTTCTCGACGCCGAAATGGCGGGACAGCGGATAATACCGACGACCCTCGACGCCCTCGACGCCTACGTGCCGCCGATCGCCATGGAGCGCGCCCGTCTGGCCGGTCTGCTGGTACCGGAGTTCGAACTGGTCACCGAGCGCTTCCCGGCTCCGCCGTTCATGGCCTACCCGGTAAACCCGTTCTCGAGTGCCGCCGAGCTCATCCTCGATTCCGAGACGTTGGAGCGGCGCCGCAACGGACTCACCTATACCGGCAAGTACGCCGCATTGTGCCAGAAGTTGCCGAGCGACTACCGCGTGGACGTGGTCCGCATGGTGCTGGGCCGCTGCCTGAGCGACGAGTACCGCGAGTTCGCCCGGGAGGTGTTCGGGCTGTTCCGGGTGCCGCTCGCGCGGGTGCGGGTGATCGTAGCCTCACACGGATATCTTCTGTCGGCGCTCGAGCCCCTCCCCTTCGAGTCGCTCACCCTCAACGAAAAGGCTCTCCTTACCGGGCTCGGTACATGGCCAAGCTAGCCATCTTCACCGAGCGCTACACGATTCGCTCGTCGGTCGAGCTCACTGCCCTCACCAACTTCCGCCAGGCCGCATTCGAACTAGGCCATCAGCTCGACTTCCTGTTCAAGAGCGAACTCAAGTACCTGCACAACTACGACGGAGTGCTGATCAGGGCGCTCACCGACCCGCTGAACGCCACCTACGTAGTGGCGCGGATCGCCGAGATGAACGGACTGCGCGTGCTCGACAGCAGCGAGAGCATCAGGATCTGCTGCGACAAGGTGAACATGTACTCGCGCCTGATGGCCGGAGGCGTTCCCATGCCCGAGACCCGATTCCTGGAGCGGCACGAGGTGACCGCCGAAAACGCCGCCGAGCTGTTCGAGGCGCTCGGCATGCCGCTGGTGCTGAAGGCGCCCAACTCCTCGTTCTCGACATATGTGGACCGGGTGACCAACGCGGAGTCGTTCGTGAAGGTCGGGCGCAGGTTCCTGCGCCGAGCCGACCGGGTGGTGGTGCAGCAGTACATGCCGAGCGAGTTCGACTGGCGGGTGATAACGCTTCACGGCAGGATACTGGCGGTAGTGAAATACCAGTTCGCCCAGGACAAATGGAAGCTGATGGAGCGCGGACCGTCCGGCGATTGGGCGCGGGTCGTTCCGGTACCGCGCGAACGGGCCGATCCGAAACTGCTGGAAACGGCGCTCGCCGCGGCAAACGCCGTCAGCGGCTCGCTGCATGGAGTCGATGTCAAGGAGATAGACGGCCAGTTCTTCGTGATCGAGGTCAACGACAACCCCAGCATCGACGCCGGCGGCGAAGACCTGGCGAACTCCGAGATCTATGCCGAGATCATCCGCTACCTCGCCGGCGACAGCGACTTCTCCATCGACAGCGCCTCCTGACCGTCCGCGTAGTAGTCCGGCCGGCGCCCCGTCTCCACGAAGCCGGCCGACCGGTAGAGAGCGATTGCCGCGTCGTTGTCCGCGCGCACCTCGAGCTGCAGCCGGGCGAGACCACGGGCGATAGCGGCCTCCTCTACCCGGCTCAACAGCAATCGCCCAACTCCGCGGCCCTGATGCAGCGGATCGACGGTCAACGAGTAGAGATGGGCCGCCCGCGCACCCATGCGAAAGAGCGCAATCGCGTTGCCCAGCACTTCGGGAGGGCCGGCGCCGGGCTCCGCTTCGGCCACCAGCACGATGCCGTTCGCCCGCGACATCAGGTAGCGCAGCTGAGGCCGGGTAAACCGGTCGCTGGCATGAGCTTCCTCGAGTTCGAGCAGCCGGTCCAGATCTTCCGGCGTGGCCGAGCGGACCCTGAGGCTCAGCCCTTGCCCTCGCGCAGCGCTTCGGTCAACTCGGGGACGATCTTGTGCACATCGCCCACGATCCCGTAGTCGGCCGCCTTGAAGATCGGCGCGTCGCCGTCCTTGTTTATCGCCACCACTACCTTCGAGCGGTTCATTCCCGAGAGGTGCTGGACAGCGCCCGAAACTCCTAGCGCCAGATACAGCTCAGGCGCCACCGTCTTGCCGGTCTGGCCGACCTGCTCGGCGTATGGCCGCCAGCCGGCGTCGACTACCGCACGAGTAGCGGCGATGCCGGCGCCAAGGAGACCGGCCAGCGGCTCGACCAGTGTCGCGAATCCCTCCGCACCTCCCAGCCCACGACCACCGCTGACCACCACCGACGCCTCTTCGAGCGCCACGCTGCCGCCGGCGGGTTTGCGCTTCTCCCCGACCGTTACCCGCAGATCACGTTCGCCGAAAGATATCTCGGCTGCCTCGACGCTGCCGGTCTCGGAAGCCGCGGGCAGGGCGTACACGTTGGGCTTGACCGACACGACCGCAGGCAGGCTGCCTGCTCGCACCCGTTCGGTGACGCGCGCGAGGTATGCCAGGCGGGTCGCGGCCAGCGAATCGCCGTCGACCTCGAGCGAGGTGACGTCCTCGAGCAGGGGCGCGCCCAGCCTCACCGCTACGCGCGGGCCGACCGAGAGGCCGGTGCGACTTGCCGAGAGGAACACGACCCGTGCCGGCAGGTCCTTCGCCAACTCGGTGATTGCGGTCGTCCAGGTGTCCGCCCGTATGTCGGCAAGGGCAGGATCGTCCACTACCCTGACGCGGGGAAGGTAGCGGGCCAGCTCGCTCGCGCACTCCTGCACGCCCGAACCGAGGATCAGCCCGACCGGCTCCACGTCCAGCTCCCGCGCCAGTTCGCGGCCGGCCTGCGCCAACTCGAGGGCGCTCTTGCGCAACTTGCCGTTCGAATGTTCGGCGACTATCAGGATCACGTCGGGCACTCCTACTTGGCCAGGACCTTGGCTTCGTCGCGCAGTCGGCGGACGAGCTCTCTGGCAGCCTCGCTCGGATCGCCAGTCAGGATCACGTTGCGGCGTTCGCGCAGCTCCAGCGACTGGCCGAGCAGCCGCGTGAACGGCTCGGCGCCGCCGGCATCGGCGAGGCTCGACTTGCGAAGCTCCTTGCGCTTCGCCTTCATGATGTTAGGCAGAGTCGGGTAGCGCGGCTCGTTCAACCCCTGTTGGGTGGTAACGACCGCCGGCAGCGGCAGCTCCAGGTCTTCGGTGCCTTCGTCGGCGTCATGAGTCACCGAAAGGGTGCCCCCTCGGACCTCGACGCGCGTAGTCCAGTCGCTGTGCGGCCAACCGAGCGCTTCGGCCACCGCAGGACCGAGGGCCGAGCTGTCCCAGTCGGCCTGCTTGCCTCCCACGAACACCAGGTCCGCTCCCTCGCCGTCGATGACCGACGCCAGCACCCGGGCCTGGCTGATCGGGTCGAGGTTCTCGTCGGTCTCGACGTGAATCGCCCGGTCCACGCCCATTGCCAGTGCCGTCCGGATTGCCTCCTCGTAGCGCCGCGGTCCCAGCGCCAGTGCGACGATCTCGCCGTCGGCTCCGCCCTCGCGCAACCGCAATGCCTCCTCCACTCCGTACTCGTCCATGCCGTCGATCACGAAGGTCACGCCACCCAGGTCCACGCCGTCGGCGCCATCTCGCAATCGGGCTTCGGCGTCGGGCACCTGTTTCAGGATCGCCACGATCTTCATGCCTTGGTCCGTTGTCTGTTGTCGATCACGACGGCAGTCTACCTCATCGATTTCGCAGCCCGCGAGCGATCACCACCCGCTGGATCTCGTTGGTGCCCTCGTAAATCTGGTTGAGCTTCACGTCGCGAAGCAACTTGGCGACCGGATACTCGTCGACGTAACCGTATCCGCCATGCACGTGCAGCGCTTCGTTGGCGGCATCGAACGCGATGTCGGAGGCGTAGGTCTTGGCGATTGCCGACGCCTCGGTGTGAGGAAGTCCGGAATCCACCAGCCACGCCGCGTACCAGGTCTGCAGGCGGGCGGTCTCGATGCCGATCTTCATGTCGGCCAGCTTGAACTGGATCGCCTGGAAGTCGAATATCGGTTGGCCGAAGGCGTGCCGCTCTCCGGCGTATGACGTGGCTTCGTCGAGCGCTCGCCGGGCAACGCCGACCGAGCCGGCGGCCACCGGGATGCGGGTGCGGTCGAGCGTCCGCATGGCGATCCGAAAGCCGTCGCCGGGCTCGCCCAGCACGTTTGCCCTGGGCACGCGGACACCGTCGAAAACCAGTTCGGCGGTATGGGCGGCACGCTGGCCCAGCTTGCCGTAGATCTTCTGATGCGACAGGCCGGCGGCGCCTTTCTCCACCACGACGGCCACCACGCCGCGGTGCCGCTCCTCGGGGGCGTAGGTCGCGAAAACGACGGTCAGGTCGGCGATGCCGCCGTTGGTTATCCACATCTTGGTGCCGTTCAGCACCACGTCGTCACCGTCGAAGTCGGCCCTGGTCTTCATCGCTGCGGCGTCCGAGCCGTTGTCTGGTTCGGAGAGGGCGAACGCCGCCAGGCCGCCGCCCCGGCTGAGCCGACCCAGGAACCGCTCATGCTGCTCGGCGTTGCCGCCGATCAGGATGGGCGTTACGCCCAGCTCGGAGGCCATCAGGATGCTGTAGATGCCCATGCAGCCCCACGCGAGTTCTTCGCCTATTACCACCTCGTCTATCATCGACAGTCCGAGGCCGCCGGCGGAGCCGGGGATGCCGACGTTCAGCAGGCCCAGCTCCGCCGCCCGGGCCGTGATCTCTTCCGGGAAGCTCTCTTCCCTGTCGAAGCGCGCGGCCTGCGGGGCGATCACCTCGCGGGCGAACTGCCTCGCGAGCGACCGTATCTGCTTCTGCTCATCGCTGAGGCTGAAATCGATCACCGGCTCCTCCTGACGTCCCGCTTTCAGCGGCCTTTCTCGCGGTAGAGCTGTCGCCCGATCACTACCCGCTGGATCTCGCTGGTTCCCTCGTAGATCTCCGTTACCCGGGCGTCGCGAAAGTAGCGCTCGACCGGATACTCACGCGAGTAGCCGTAGCCGCCGAACACCTGGACTGCGGCGTCGGTCGTGGCTGTGGCGGCCTCACTGGCGAATAGCTTGGCCATCGACGCCTCGCGCGTCACCCGGTAGCCGCGGTCTCGCAGCCAGGCGGCTCGGTGAGTGAGCAGACGGGCCGCCTCGAGGCGGGTCACCATGTCGGCCAGCTTGAACTGCACGCCCTGGAACTCGCGGATCGGCTGGCCGAAGGCGTGCCGCTCGGCGGCGTAGTCGCGGGCAGCCTCGAAGGCCGCCCGGGCGATTCCCACCGACTGGGCGGCGATTCCGATCCGTCCACCATCGAGCGACGTCATGGCCAGAATGAACCCCTGGCCCTCGGGTCCCAGGAGCGCCTCTTCCGGGATGTCGCAATCGTCGAAGGTCACGGTGGTCGTGACCGCAGCATGCTGTCCCAGCTTCTCTTCCGGGCGGCCGAAGAACATGCCACGAGTGCCGCGCTCCACCAGGAAGCAACTCACGCCGCGCGCGCCTCCGCGAGGGTCGGTCTTTGCCATCACCAGGTACAGCTGTGCTTCGCCGCCGCCGGTGATCCAGGCCTTGGTGCCGTTCAGGCGGTAGCCGCCCGATCTCCTGTCCGCCCGGGTCTTCATCGCCGCGGCGTCGGAACCGCAGTGCGGCTCCGACAGGCAAAAAGCGCCGATCCACTCGCCGCCGGCCAGCTTCGGCAGATAGCGCTCCTTCTGCTCATCGCTGCCGTGAGCCAGCAGCATCACCTGTGGAAGGCCGTTGGTAACCGCCATGATAGTGCCGTGCGAAGCGTCCGCCGCCGAGATCTCCTCGAGCAGGACGACGTAGGAGAGTGTGTCGAGGCCCGCGCCACCGTAGCGCTCCGGAGTAGTGACGCCGAGCAGACCGAGCGATCCCATCTTGCGCAGGGTGGGCCACGGGAAGCTTCCCTGCCGATCGAGCTCGGCCGACACGGAGGCGATCTCGCTCTGGGCGAACTCGCGCACATGCCGCTGCATCAGCAACAGGTCATCAGGAAGAGCGAAATCCACTGCCCTCCCCCGGCGGTGTCGGCATGCTGCCAGGGTATAACGCCGGAGTGCGCTCGCCTACCGCAGTTGCCTGGCGACGCCGTACAAATCAGCTGCGGAGCCCGAAGAGCAGTCGCACTGACGGTCGCCCGTCCGCGCTGAGGCTAGACTTGTACAGGAGGACAGATGACTGCCAAAGAGTTACTGCGCCGGATGCCGGGCGCGTTGGACCCGCAGGCCGCCGAGGGGACCGATGCCGTCATTCAGTACGAGATCTCCGAGCCCACCTATCAGGTGCTGCGTGAGGGGGAGCTGACAGTTCACGACGGCCGGGCCGACAACCCTGACCTTACCGTGGCTGTCAGCGACGAAAACCTCGTGCGGTTGTTTCGTGGCGAGTTGAACCCCATGACGGCATTCATGTCGGGAAAGCTCAAGGTCAACGGCGACATGGGTCTCGCTCAGCGACTGGTCGGCCTGGTCGACCGCGAGAAGGTCTTTCAGCTCGTCTGACGCTCGACTTTGGCCGGCCTCGAGGTTCGCGCCAACGCCTTGGTGCGGTGCCTCAGTTTGTCCCTGTACATCCGTTGATCGCTGAGGCGCATCAGTTCGGCCGGAGAGGCCGCGTCGTCGGGGAGTAGCGCGATGCCGGCACTGGTATTGACGCGAGGAAATCCGTCGCAGCGTACCCTCTCCACCGCGTCGGCGACCCTGGCCAACAACGCGGCAGAGTCGGCGGGCTCGACATGCAGCAGGATCGCCGCGAACTCATCGCCGCCGATGCGATAGACCCTGCCCCTCTCCCGCAACTCCGCCTCGACCGCGGCGGCGAAGCGGGTGAGCAGCACGTCGCCGCGTTCGTGCCCTTCCGTGTCGTTGATCGTCTTGAGCGCATCGAGGTCGAGTGTCAGCACGGCCAGCGAATCGTCGTGACGCCGTGCTCGCACCACCTCCACCGCCAGGTCCTGCTCGAACGCTCGGCGATTCGCCAGCCCGGTGAGCGGGTCGGAGTAGGCCATCGCATGAAGGCGTCTGGCCGACAGCTCAGCCTCGCGCCGGGCCCGCTCGAGCTCCTTGGTCCGGTCAGCCAGGATCTCGTCGAAGCGCCGCCCCAGGCCGGCGGGTGAAAGCTCGCCACTCCGGGCGTCTCGCCGGTCGACCAGGCGAGAGGATTCGCCGGCGTAAGCCTCCGGCACGAGGAACAGCGCCTCAGTCCCGGAAAAAGCCTCGAGACAGGCCGCCACCACCGTTGGATCGAACTGGTGTCCGCTGTTGCGCGCTATCTCTGCGAGCGCCTCGCCGGGTGACCACGCTCGCTTGTACGGCCTCTCGTGGGTGAGGGCGTCGAGAACGTCCGCCGTGGCCACGATTCGCGCCGAGAGCGGTATTTCCTCACCCTCCAACCCCAGCGGGTATCCCTTTCCGTCCCAGCGCTCGTGGTGGGCCAGGGCGATCTCCTGTGCAAGCCTCAGGACGCCTGACTTGGCGCCCTCCAGGATCCGGGCCCCGATGACGGTGTGCGAGCAGATAGTCTCGAACTCCGAGATGCTCAGCTTCTCCGGTTTCATCAGGACCGAGTCGGGAATCCCGATCTTGCCGAGGTCGTGGAGTCGAGCCGCGGAGGAGAGAAGCTGCACCTCGTCCTCGGGCCAACCGAGAGTGCGTGCAATCGCCGCCGTGTAGCGGGCTACCCGCCAGGTATGCTCGCCGGTCTCGTCGTCGCGGTACTCGGCCGCGACCGCCAGCCGCGTCACGATCTCCCGTTGAGCCTCCTCCAGCTCGAGGGTCTGGGCGCGCACTCGCCCTTCGGCCTCCTCACGGGCTTGCTGCACCACCTCGAGCTGGTAAGCTTCGACCTCGTGCCTGGCGCGCTCGAGCTCGAACTGCATGGCGAGCCGGCCGGAACGTTGCTCGTTCTCCTGATTGAAGACCGCCTTCTCGACCCGATGGTACTCACGCTGGTGGTGCAGCGCCAGGCTCAGCTCTCCGCGCCGCTCGTATCCGACGGCCAGGAGCTCGTGAGCTTCGAACATGGACCGCTTCCGGTCGATGCGCCCGGCCAGCTCGAGACTGCGGTGCAGCAACTCAATCGCCTCCTCGGTGCGGTCGACGGCCAGGGACACGCGGCCGAGGTTCACCAGCGCGTCTATCTCCCCCTCCCTGTCCTCGATCTCCTGAGCCAGTTCCAGTGCCCGGCCGTACGAAGCAGTCGCCTGCTCGTGTTGCCCGAGCGCCGTGTGCACCTGGCCGATGCCGTCGAGGTTATCGACCTCGTAATGACGTATCCCCAGGCGCCGGACCATGTCGAGCGCCTCTCCGAAGAGCTCCAGCGCCTCTGTCCAGCGCTCCAGTCGGCACGACAGGTTGGCCATCAGGTTGAGTGACGCCAGTTCGATCAGCGCGTCGTTCGCCTGGCGGCCGACCTCGCGCGCCTGCGTGAAATATCGCCTGACCGCCTCGTTGTCGCCGAGTTCGTAGTACAGCCGGCCGAGCCCAATGAGGTTGACCGCTTCGCTCTTGGTGCCCGGGGCGGCTTTCCGAATCAACTGGTAGGCAGACTGCAGGCACTCCAGCGCCCGGGGGTGATCTCCCAGTTGGGTGTGCAGTCCGCCTATGTTGCTGAGTATGTTCGCCTGCCGCTCTTCGGCGCCCGCCCGTTGCGCCAGCGCCAGTCCGTTTTCGAGATGCTCCAGCGCTCCGATGTAGTCTCCGCGGGCACCGAGGACGGCCGCTTTCAGGTTCAGCGCGTCTGCCTCCGCCACGGACTCACCGAGACTCCGTGCCAGCGCGAGAGCCTCGTCGCTGCGCTCTGCCGCCTGGTCGAGCAGGCCGAGCTCGCGTTCCACTCTCGCCAGGGCCAGGAGCGCTTCGACCGCGTCGCCCGGCTGGTCGGTAGCCACGAAGCCTTTGTGCGCCTCGGCTAGCGGCTCGAGCGCCTCCTTCAGGCGGCCGAGCCGGTACTCCTCGACCCCTGCAAGCAGGAGTTCACCAGGGCTGGCGCCGCTGGGGCTGGTCTCACTGGGGCTGGTGCCACTGTGGCTGGTCTCACTGGGGCTACTTCCGCTGGTTCCACTGCCGCTGGTGCCACCATGGTCCTTGGCACTGGCTGCTGCGCGGCTGTCTGCGCCTGTCCGTCCGTGCGAGATCGCTTCCATGTCGCCCCCTCAGGGAAGCTGCATCTCGTCGTTACGAAGTACCCCCCAGGTACCGGTTCCGTTCAAGGCTCCAAGCGGCACTGTCATCAGCGTGGTCATTCGGACCCGTCCGTCGCCGCCCCGCTGACTCTCGCCATGAAGCTTTCGATGTTGATCCTGCCTTCGCCGAGCTGCCCTTGGTAATCCTCGTTCGAGTCACCCGAGTAGATGTCATCGGAGGTGGCCATCAGGGTTCCCATCAAAGTCGATCGGGCCGTTCCGTGATCCTGACCGATCGCCAGGGCGAGCGCGCCCGAGGCGATCGCCGCGGACATCGAGGTACCGCTCCAGGGTGCCTGAGACAGCGCCGGATACGGCCCGTAGATCGACACGCCGGGGGCCGCCAGTTCGACTTTCGTACGTGAGAAGTTGGCCGTGGCCGTCTTCTCGTTGTCCAGGCCGACACTGGTCAGCGAGAGCTTGTGGTCGGCGCCCAGCGCCACGTGCGCCATGCTGGCAGGATAGGTCACCATCCCGTCGTCGCTGTCGCCCGCGGAGGTGACCACCAGGACGCCTCGGGCGGTTGCGATGCGCAACGCTTCCAGGACGGCCTGCACCGGTTGGTGAGCGCCCAGGCTCAGGTTGATGACATCGGCTCCGTTGTCCACGGCCCAGTAGATCGCCTGCGCAAGGTCGGCGGCCTCGCCGACCCCATCGGGTCCGAGAACGCGCAGCGGCATGATGGTCGCCCGCGGGGCGATCTGCCGAACTATTCCGGCGACGTTGGTGCCGTGGCCGTAACCCCTGTTGTCCAGGTCGCCCGGCTCGTCATCGGGATAATCGTCGTTGGCGCGGAAGTCTTTCCATTCTTCCGTCGGGGACAACGCCTCGAAAAGGGCAGGATGTTTCAGGTCGACGCCTGTATCGATAATGGCGATCTTCACGCCGTAGCCCAGGTTGTCTGCCAGAACGTGCCCCTGCTGCAACCGGATCTGATGCCAGGCAGCGGTGTTCTCGGGCATCCACAGGAACTCGGCTTCTTCGCCGCCGCCCCACACAGTCGACAGGCCGCCACCCCACACCGTCGAGAGGCCGCCGCCCCACACGGTGGACATCCCGCCGCCCCACACCGTCGACATACCCCCGCCCCACACCGAGGACATGCCCTCCATTTCGACTGAGGCATCCGGACCCGCGAACACCTGCGCGTTGGGTTCCAACGAGTCGTCGGCAGCCAGTACCGAAAGACCAGCACGGTCCGCCGTCGCGTACTCCGAGTCGACTCCCAGGACCGCCACATCGCCGGGCTCCCAGAAGAGCAGCTCTCCACCGTAGCGTTCGGCCATCGCCTCGCCGGTATCGTCGGGACCGAGGCGCAAGGTGAGGAGGTACTCGGGGCCGGCGAGCCGGCCGGCGGGTGCCAACGACTCCTGGGGTTCCCGAACTCCGCTGCACGAGATAAGGAGGGTAAACGCTGCGGCCCCGGCAAGCGCCGTCGCGAAGCGCTGTGCCCGGGAGCGCGGCAATCGGAGAGCGTTCGGAGCGCGGCGGTCATGGAATAGTGCGGTAATGGGGAATATCATTGCGATACCATCTCGCGACGAGTTTAGGTCCGCGGTCATTACGGAATTCTTACAAAATTCTTACAATCGCTCGTGGCCGACCTCGCCCCGATCCGACTCAATCGTCCTCACCGCTCCCCCGCCACTCGGCCAGGAACAGGCCGAGCAGTTCGGGAGCGTCACGCAGCTGCTCACCTTGTCCCACGCGCAGCCTCACCTTGCGGGCAGGCCGCACGCCGCGCCGGGCAAGCATTCTGGCGAGCCACCTGGCGGCGTCGCCGAAGTCGCTGGCGGTAGAGATCGGAAAGCGCTCGCGGCTGCGAGCCCCGGCTTCGTCCTCGAGCACCAGCAGCGCCTCCACGGCGCCGGCATTTCGGCTGAGGAACACCTGTTCGACGAAACGAGGCGTCACGCGCGGCACGCCGGCAGACGCCTGCCGAGAGGCGGCGCCTCGGGTCGGTGCCGGCGGGACCCTTCGTCGAGTACGGGCCGGCGGATCGCGGGCTGGCCGACGTCGGGAGGGGCCACGTCAGGCCGGTTGCTCGAGCCCGAAAGCTGCGTGGACGGCGGCCAGGGCTTCCTTGGCGCGCCCGGCCGGGATCACGACCGAGATACGCACCTCGCTGGTGGCGATCATCTCGATATTGGCACCGGCCGCCGCCACAGCGTCGAACATCCTCCCGGCGATCCCGGGCGTCGAGCCGATGGCGATGCCCACTATGGACACCTTGGCGATGTCGGTGTCTGCACTGGCTTCGCCGCCGATCTCACCGAGGACCGGTGCGACCGCCTCCAGGGCATCCTGGACGAGATCACTCGGCACCGTGAAGGCCATCTGCTGCCTGCTGTCGCCCGCCCCGGGAACCCCCTGGATGATCATGTCCACGCTCACCCCGGCCCGGCCCAGCGCTGAGAACAGGCGAGCCGCCGTCCCCGGCTCGTCACGCACGCCGCGAACGTTGATACGGGCATGGCCGAGGTCCAAGGCGGCGCCGGTGACGGGACGATCTGTTCTCATCGAGGCCTCCTCATGGCCGACCCGGCACACTATCGTGCCGGGGTTGAAGCTGAAAGACGAACGGACGTGGACGTGTACTCCATAGCGTCTGGCGTACCACACGCTGCGGGGGTGGAGCACCCTGGCGCCGAGCGCCGCGAGTTCCAGCATCTCGTCGTAGTCGATCCGCTCGAGCTTGCGCGCACCCGGTACCAGATGGGGATCGGTGGTGTACACGCCTTCGGTGTCGGTGTATATCTCGCACTCGCGCGCTCCCAGCGCCGCGGCGACGGCCACGGCGGTGGTGTCGGAACCGCCGCGGCCGAGGGTGGTTATCGCGTGACTTTCGTCCCGGCCCTGGAAACCGGCAATCACAGCCACCTCGTGATCTGCAAAGCACGCGATCAACGCCGCCGGGTCGACCTCGAGGATTCGGGCACTGCCGAACTGCCCGTCGGTGAGGAAGCCGGCCTGATCGCCGGTGAACGACCGGGCGGCCACCCCCGCCGCCTGCAGCGCCATCGTCAGCAGGGCCATCGACTGCTGCTCACCGGTGGCCAACAACACGTCCAACTCCCGTCTCGACGGCCGCGGCGCTGCTTCGCGGGCCATCGAGATCAGCCTGTCGGTAGTGCTCCCCATCGCCGAAACCGTGACGGCTACCTTGATCCCCGACTCCACCGTGCGGGCGATGCGCGCCGCCACCTTGTGAATGCGGTCGAGATCGCCGACGCTGGTGCCGCCGAACTTCTGGACGACCACGTCGAATGGAAGTGGCGGGCTGGCCTTGGTGGGGACGACGGCGCACATAGCGCCTCCAAATATATCCATAGCTCGCTCCGGCATGCGACTGGAGCCCCTTGGCGACGCGTGGTAGAACGAACCGATGAACGCGCACCACGACCCCCTGCGAGTTGCCGTCATCGGCGCCGGGCCGGCAGGGTTCTACACTGCGGAAGCACTTCTCAAGGCACGCGAGGACGTTTCGGTGGACATCATCGACCGCCTCCCTACCCCGTTCGGACTGGTCCGCTACGGCGTGGCGCCCGACCATCAGAAGATCAAGTCCGTAACCAGGATGTACGACCGCACCTGCCGCGATCCGCGCGTGCGCTTCCTCGGGAACGTCGAGTACGGCAAGGACATTAGCCACGACGAGATCCTTGCCCACTATCACGCTGTGGTCTATGCGGTGGGGGCGCCGGCCGACCGCGACCTGGGAATCCCGGGCGAGGATCTGCCGGGCAGCATGTCGGCCACCGAATTCGTGGCCTGGTACAACGGCCATCCCGACTACCGGGAAGCTGCGCCGCTGCTCGACGTGAACACCGTCGCCGTTATCGGCATGGGCAACGTTGCAGTCGATGTGACGCGCGTCCTGGCCAAGTCGGTGTCCGAGCTACAGGCCACCGATATCGCCGACCACGCCCTGGGGCGGCTGAGATCGAGCGACGTTCGCGACGTGATGATGGTTGGGAGGCGCGGGCCCGCTCAGGGGAAATTCACCACCAAGGAGCTGCGCGAGCTCGGTGAGCTGGAGAACGCCGATATCGTCGTGGACCCGCATGAACTCGAGATCGACGAGGCCAGCCGGGCAAGCGTCGAAGGGGACGCGGTGGTAAAGCGCAACATCGACGTGCTGCAGGCGTTCGCGGCGAAAGCGAGCATGGGCAAGCCTCGGCGTGTCCACATCCGCTTCTGCCTCTCCCCCGTGGAGATCCTGGGGAACGACCGGGTCGAGGGGTTGCGGCTCGAACGGAACCGCCTCGTGCCCAGGGAAGACGGTTCGATAGCCGCCGTCGCCACCGGCGAGTACGAGACTTGGCCGGTGGGACTGGTGTTGCGGTCGGTAGGCTACCGGGGCACCGCGCTGCCGGGGGTGCCGTTCGACGAGCGACGGGCGACGATTCCCAACGACGAGGGTCGCGTCCTCGACCGTCCAGGCGGCCGGACAGCAGCGGGTGAGTATGTGGCCGGTTGGATCAAGCGCGGTCCCAGCGGCGTGATAGGCACCAACAAAGCCGACGCGATGGAGACGGTGACCGCGCTGCTGGCCGACCCGCTGCGCGAGCTGGCGCCGGAACCGGCGAAACCTCAGGCGGTAGACGCGCTCCTGGCGAGCCGGAACGTCGACGTTTTCGATTACCAGCGCTGGTGCGCGCTCGATCGCCTGGAAGTCGCCGCCGGCGAGTCGCAGGGGCGGCCGCGGGTGAAGCTGACCGAGGTATCGGAGATGCTGCTGCGGTGTCGGCCGGAAGTGGCGGAGTAGGCGCAACCGGTAGCGGTCGCCTTGCTCGGGCGCTCACGTTAGCGAGACCCCCGGGTCAGACCTCGCCCAGGTAGGCCCGCTTCATCGCTTCGTTGTTCAGCAACTCCTGGGCCGAACCGGAAAGCACGACCTCGCCGGTCTGCAGAACGTAACCGCGATCGGCGATTCCCAAAGCCACGTGGGCGTTCTGCTCGACCACGAACACGCTTATGCCGCGATCGTTCACCTGCTTGATGATCTCGAATATCTTCTCTACGAACAGCGGCGCCAGTCCCATCGACGGCTCGTCCATCAGGATCAGGCGAGGACGGCTCATCATCGCCCTGCCCATCGCCAGCATCTGCTGCTCGCCGCCCGACATCGTGCCGGCCATCTGCGACAACCGCTCCGACAGCCGGGGGAACAGTTCGAACACGTACTCCATGTCTTCCCGAATCGCCCGGCGGTCGTCCCGCAAGTAGGCGCCCAACTCGAGGTTCTCGCGAACCGTCATCTTGGGGAAGACGCGCCGGTTCTCGGGCACCACCGCCATGCCACGCCGGATTCGCTCGGCTATCGGCAGGTTGTCCGCCCGTTCGCCAGCGAAGTACATCTCCCCCTCGGAGCACGGCACCGCGCCCAGGATCGCTTTCAGGGTGGTGCTCTTGCCCGAGGCGTTGCCGCCCAGCAGGCAGACCATCTCCCCGGGATAGATCACCATGTCCACGTCGTGCAGGACCCTGATCGGGCCGTAGTGAGTGGTCACCTTGCGAAGCTCGAGCAGCTTCTCCCGTTGCGGCACGGCACCGCCCTGGGCGCTCGAGTTCGGGTCTTCTATGCCGATGGTGTCGCTCATGCGCCGGTCCTCCCCTCGTCGCCGGTGGTCGGCGCGTCGGCCGAGCTGCCCTTCCTCGTCGCCTTCCTGCCCAGGTACGCTTCGATCACCTTGGGATCGTCGACCACGTCGCGGTAAGTACCCTCGGCGATCTTCTCGCCGTAGTCGAGCACCACTACGCGGTCGCTTATCTCGCCTACCACGTTCATCTTGTGTTCCACGAGCAACACGGTATAGCCGCCTTCATCGCGCATGCGCCGGATGATCCGGGTTATCTCGGTCGTCTCCTTCGGGTTCATCCCCGCGCTGGGCTCGTCGAGCAGCAGCAGCTTGGCCCCGGTCGCCATTGCCCGGGCCATCTCGGTTCGCCGGCGGTTGGCGTAGGAGAGGTTTATCACCGGCTGGTGCAGACGGTAGCTCATGAGCCGGGGGCCGAAAAACGAGAGTTTCTCCAGTGCGGTTTCATGCACCTCGCGCTCCTTGCGCAGGTAGCCCGGCGTGCGCAGGACGGCCGCCAGCCAGTTCGAGTGCAGCTTGTGGTGCTGCGGTATCAGGATGTTGTCCAACACGGTCAGGTTGGTGAACAGCCGCAGGTTCTGGAAGGTGCGGGCGATGCCCCGCTGCACGATCTTGTCGGGGCTGTTGCCCACCAGCGTGCGACCTTCGAAGTCGATGCCGCCTCGGTCGGGCCGGTACACCCCGGTAATCAGGTTGAACAGGGTGGTCTTGCCGGCCCCGTTGGGTCCGATAACCGAAACGATCTCGCCCTTCTCCACCGAGAAGCTGAGGTCGGAGATGGCCCTGAGTCCCCCGAACGACTTGCTTACTCCCTGTATGTCCAGCATCGCCATCTCAGGTCCTCCTTCCCTCGTCAACAGGCGGCGGTTCCTCTCCGGCATCGTCGTCGTCACCAGGCTCGCCCCGTTCCAGCAGCGGGTGGGCCGCCGGTTCAGGTGCGTCGATCCCCTCTTTCCCCTCTTTGTTCAGTGCGGGATTGTGCAGCCAGGCATCCTGGGCGCGTTCCTCATCGGTCGGCTGGTCGCGCCGCTCGCGCAGCAACCAGGCCCAGGTGAATTCGCTGCGTCCGAGAACGCCGTTGGGACGGAAGACCATGATCACCAGCAGCAACACCGCAAGGAATATGCGGCGGAGGCCGAACGCCCGGAAGTTCCCCTCGAGCCAGCCGACCGCGGGCCCGGCGAACGCCACCAGCACGGTCACCAGGCCCATGCCGGCAAGCACGAACACCGCAGGATGCAGCCGTGGCCGAAGCCTGTTGATGCGCCGGTAGACGTAGGCACCGCCGGCGGCCGCCAGCAGCAGGGCGCCCAGCGCCAGCGTCCAGGTGGTCAGCGGGTACGACCGCTCGAGCGGATCGCCGTACTGCAGCACGAACACCACCAGGGCGGTACCGAGCAGCGTTCCCGTTACGGAGCCGGTGCCGCCGACCGAAATGGCAACCAGGAAGAAGAATGTCAGGAAGAAGAGGAAGGAGTCGAGCCTGGCCGAGGAGAGCCACGACACGTAGAGCCCTCCTGCCACGCCCGCGAAGAACGCCGAAAGGGTGAAGGCGAGCACCTTGTGATAGGCGAGGTTCACGCCCATCGCCTGCGCCGCCACCTCGTCCTCGCGAATACCCTGCAGGGCGCGTCCGTACGAACTGAACTTGAGCCGCGACATCACGAAGACGGTCAGACCCAGTATGCCGAACGTCCACCACAAACTCTTCCCCATCAGTGACGGCACCCCGGTAAAACCGAGCGAACCGTTGGTGAATGCGGCGAACAGGTCGGTCGACGCCAAGAGTCGAATGATCTCGCCGAAGCCGAAGGTGACGATGGCGAGATAGTCGCCTCGCAACCTGAGGCTGGGTATGCCGACGAGCAGACCGAAGGCCGCGGCCACCAGACCGCCGATGAACATGGCGATGAGGATGCGAGTCCACAGGGCCTCGGGGGCCGCCAGGGCCTCCAGGCCGAGGCCGCGAGCCCAGTTCTCGATGCTGAGCCCGAGGGTGAAGTCGTTCAGCTGGCTGCGGGCGCTCGCTGCGATCTGCAGCCGGTTCAGTTCGGGCAGGATCAGCAGTGCAGTGGTATAGCCGCCCAGGAGCATGAAACCGTGGTGGCCGAGCGAGAGGATCCCGGTAGTTCCGTTGATCAGGTTGAGGCTCACGGCGGCAGTCCCCCAGATGGCGAACAGCGTGAACACCTGCCGCATCTTGGATCCGCCCTGCTCCTGAACGAAGTAGAGCACCAACGCGACAACCGCCAGTGCCGCCAGCGTGAGGAGCAGGTTGCGAACGGAACGCTGCTGAACCATCACACCTTCTCCGAGAGGTCTTCGCCGACGATCCCGCTGGGCTTGATCAGCAGGACGATGATGAGCAGAGCGAAGGCGAAGGTGTCCTTGTACTGGGTCACGCCCGGAATGAGAGCGGTGAAGAAGTTCTCCATGAACCCGAGCAGTACGCCCCCGATTACCGCGCCCGGCAGGCTTCCGATGCCACCTACCACCGCTGCCGCGAAAGCCTTGATGCCGGGGAGCAGGCCCATCACCGCCGGCTGCGAAAGCGTGCCGTAGCTCATTCCCCACAGGACCCCGGCGGCGGCCGCGAGCATGGAGCCGAGCAGGAAGGTAGTGGCGATAACCCGGTTGACGTCTATTCCCATCATCTGCGCCACTTCGGGATCCTGCGCCGATGCCCGCATCGCCTTGCCAAGGCGGGTGCGGGTTACGAACATAGTCAGCACCACTACCAGCGCCGCGGTGAGCAACACCACGAGAATCACTACCCTCGTTCCGAACACTGTCTGGCCGACGAGCTCGAACTGCATGGATTGCGTCCAGCTGGTTTCAGGCCGGTAGGCGGTCACGTTGCGGGTGAAAGCCAGGACGCCGGTGTTCTGCAGGAAGAACGACATGGCGATCGCCGTTATCAGGAGCGAGATGCGCGGGGCGCCGCGCAACGGCCGGTAGGCGACGCGGTCGAGAAGCACGCCCACCACGCCGGTAATCAGCATGCTCAGCACGAGTGCCGGAATCCAGCCGAGAGCCGAGCTGCTAAGGATGAGAGTCAGGGCGATGAAGCTGATTATCCCGGTCCCCAACACCAGCGGATCGCCGAGACGGCCGCGCCACAAGGAGACTACGTACATCAGGCCGAAAGTCGACAGCGCAGCCGCGAATAGCGCCCACGGCAGCGCGTACGGCGTTCTCGCGAAGATGAAGTAAGACACGAACGCACCCACCATGAACACTTCGCCATGGGCGAAGTTGATCAGGCGGATGATGCCGTACACCATGGTGTACCCGAGCGCTATCAGTGCGTAGAGGCTGCCTAATTGCAGCGACTGCAACAGGGCCCCGGCGAAAAATGCGGCAGTGTAGCCGCGCTCCGATATCAGGAACGCAATGCGGGCGAATAAGGCGATCAGCACGGCCGCCCCGATCAGCCAGGGCGTGAGCCTGGCTAGAACAGGCCGCGAATCTCTCTCTTTCTGCAAAATAGCCACCTCGAATTGGAGTCGACGACATAGTCTATCCGAATCGGCCCGCCGGCCGGGCTAAGGGCCGCGGGCGTCCCAGCGAACTAACCAAAGAGGAGCAGGAGCGGGTTTGATCCCGCCCCTGCTCGCTCCACTGCCGCTCAGGCAGTTCCGAAAACGGTTACTGGCCCGTCGAAACGTCGAAGAGCGGCTCGCCCGGGTAGGTTCCGCCCTCGTAGCGGAAGAAGCCCATGATCCGGTCGGCCGGCGTGCCATCGGTACCGGCGTAGGTGATCTCGCCGGTAACGCCCGGGAAGCCCTCGAGCTCTGCCAGCGCATCACGCACGGCGTCGACGTCGTCGGATCCGGCGACTTCGATGGCTTCGAGGATGACGTTCATGGAGTCGGCACCGGCGAGCGTGAAGCCGTTGAAGGTGCCGTTCGGCATGTTCTCCTCGAAGAAGGTCTGAAACTCGGCCGCGCGTTCGGCTGCGTCACCGGTGAGCTGCTCGGGAATGGCAAAGGCCGTGAAGACCCAGCCGTCGAACGCGGCGCCGCCGGCTTCGGGGCACTGCGCGTCGTCCGAGGCGTCCGCACCGACGATTGCGGTGTCGGCGAAGCCCTGCTGGCGAAGCTGCTGGACCAGCGGCACCGCTTCTGCGCAGAAGATCGGGGCGTAGATCATGTCGGCGTCGAAGCGCCGGATGTCGTTGATCTGAGCGGCGAAGTCGACCTGGTTGGCAACGATGTCGACGACGGTGGTTTCGCCGCCGAGAGCGGTGAACTCATCGCCGAAGAAACCTGCCAACCCGAAGCTGTAGTCGTCGTCCTGCTGCCGGAAGACTGCCACTCGTCGGGCACCCTCCTGGTTGTAGGCGTAGCCGGCCGCAACCTGTCCCTGGAACTCGTCGTTGTACGCCATCCGGAAGATGTAGTCACCGATCTGCGTGGTGTAGTTGTTGGTCGAACTGGGAGTGATCATGATGATCCCTGCGTCCTGCAACACCTCGCCGGCCGGAATCGCCTGGCTGGAGCCACCGGTTCCGAGCACGGCGACCACACCTTCATCGACGAAACGATTGGCGCAGGCGATCGACCCCTCGGGTGTGGTGCCGTTATCGCAGACGCTCAACTCGACGCTGCGGCCGAGAACCTCGGGCCGCTGGGCCAGCGCGGCTTCCATCCCCTCCAGCTCGGGGGTGCCGAGCGCTACGAAGCGACCGGACAGTTCCAGGTTCACGCCGATGCGAATCGGCTCCTGGGCACTGACCAGCCCTACTATGAGAACTACCAGGACAGCGAGTAACCTCTTCATCAGTATCCTCCCGTTGTCGTGTAAGCGGCGGACGCCGATTGCCGGAGCCCGGGCGCGTACTCGATTTGCGTTGCAGACGCATGATAAACCGTGCATTTTTTCACTGTCAACGTGGAAGCCTTCACCGACTAACAAAGCCCGCCGAACTGCCCGCGAGGGCAGGTTAGCCGATAACTTGCAGCATGACTATACTCACATGACCAGTTGACCGTGAACTGAGTGACACTCTTGCGCCATACGCCGAATTCGTGGTCTAAATAGATAGCAAGCAGGCTCGGTCGTCGCGAAGGCAGCGAACAGCCTGGCGAGCCACAGGAGGCATGGCATGGCGCTCACCGCACAGGACATCCGCACGTCGCTGGACGAAGAAAAGGTCCGATTTCTTCGGCTACAGTTCACCGACATTCTCGGGCACAGCAAGAATGTCGAGCTTCCGATATCCCAGTTCGACAAGGCGCTCGACGGCGAGATCATGTTCGACGGCTCGTCGGTCGAGGGGTTCACCCGCATCGAAGAATCGGACATGCTGCTGAAGCCCGACTTCCAGACCTTCCTGATCGTCCCCGAGCTCATCGAAGGCAACGGCAACGGCCGCATTGCCAGGATCATCTGCGACATAGCGTTCCCGGATGGCGAACCCTTTCCAGGCGATCCCCGCTACGTGTTGCGGCGGCAGATCGAGCGGCTGCGCAAACTGGGGTTCGATGACATGTCGGTCGGTCCGGAGCCGGAGTTCTTCCTGTTCGAACGCGACGAGGAAGATGCGCCCACGACCGTTACCCACGACGCCGCCGGCTACTTCGACCTGGCCCCGCTCGACCGCGGCGAGGAAGCGCGCCGCGACATGGTCGATGCGCTGGTGGAGATGGGCTTCGAGATCGAGGCTGCCCATCACGAGGTAGCTCCCGGCCAGCACGAGATCGACTTCAAGTACGCGCCCGCGCTGGAGAGCGCCGACAGCATCAGCACCTTCCGCACCGTGGTCAAGCGAGTCGCACTCAACCACGGACTGCACGCCACCTTCATGCCGAAACCGGTTGGCGGGATAAACGGATCGGGCATGCACACGCACCTTTCGCTCTTCAAGGACGGCAAGAACGCCTTCTATGACGAGAAGGCCGAGTACCAGCTGTCGCGGACGGCGCTGAACTGGATCGGCGGCCTGCTCGAGCACGCCTCCGGGATGGTGGCCGTCACCAACCCGACCGTAAACTCCTACAAGCGGCTCACGCCCGGTTACGAGGCGCCCACCAATATCGCCTGGTCGGCTTCGAACCGCAGCGCAATGATCCGGATACCGGCGCGCCGTGGAATTGGAACGCGCAGCGAGTTGCGCATGCCCGACCCGTCGTGCAATCCGTATCTGGCGCTGGCCGTGATGCTGGCCGCGGGCCTCGACGGCATCGAGCGGGACATCACTCCGCCGCCCGCCATCCAGCGCAACATCTATCAGATGAGCGTCCGCGACCGGCGTCGCCACAAGATCAAGGAACTTCCATCCACATTGCGCGAGTCGGTGGGCGAGTTGCGCCGCGACGCGGTGATCCGCCAGGCACTGGGCGAGCACGTATACGAGAACTTCATCGCAACCAAGACCAAGGAGTACGACTCGTACCGCATCGCGGTACACGACTGGGAGCTGAAGGAGTATCTGGCGGAGTACTAGCCGGCAGCGGGCGTTGCTACAGTAGGAGCATGCCTCCCGCACCCAAAGTAGACAGGCTCCCGGTCACAGTAGTCGGGCTCGATCCCGGCCTGGCGAACCTGGGGTTGGGCGCCGTGCGGGAGGAGGGGCGGTCTACCCGCTGGCTCGGGTCTCACTTGGTGGTAACGCACAGCAAATCATCACGAGCGGACCGGCTCGCGCGCATCTACGACGAGGTCGGCGAGTTCCTGGCAACCCATCGCCCGGACGCCATAGCCATCGAGGGTCAGTACTTCCACCGCCAGAAGGACACGGCGTTCAAGGTCGGGCAGGCCGTCGGGGTTGTGCTGCTGGCTGCCGAGCGAATGGGTGTTCCCGTGCACGAGTACGGGCCGATGGAGGTCAAACAGGCGCTGGTGGGGACTGGCCGGGCCTCGAAGGAGCAGGTCGCGTTCATGGTGCGCGGTCTGCTCGAGCTGCCGGCCGGTCTCTCGAGCCATCATGTGGCCGACGCCCTGGCCCTGGCTCTCACTCACCTGAGCGCGCGCCGGCTCGGCGCCTTTTCCCGCGCACAGGGCTGACGGTGCCAGCCTCTTTCAAGCTCGCCCACCGGTAGCCGCTTTCCTCTTCCAGGAGCCGAAGCCTTGCCAATCGGTTCGCCAGCCCCTCCGACAGGTCGAGTTGCGTCATCTGCAACAGCGAACCTGCGAGTGTCACGGCGTCGGTGAGAACCCGGTAGGCTTCGCGGTCGAAATAGCCCTGCCCTTCGTGCGAGTCGATCCGCAGGAACTCTTCGGCGCGCGAATCGGCCAGCAGTTGCGCCAGCAACTCGGTCGCCGCAGGAGTCCTGGCCGCCAACGGGGCGAACTCGAGAAGCATCGGCATGAGTTCGGCGAACAGGATCGCCCGGTACGGTTCGGCCGAAGAGTGCTGGCCGGCGGCCAACTCCTGCTCGAGCCGGAACCGCCCCAAAACCCGGCCGCCCAACGGCGCAAGCGCCATCCACGCCAGCAGGGCGATCTCGAGGGGAAGCATGCGGCTGTCGACCGCTTCGCTCACCCCCCGGTGCGCGGCGTAGGCGCCCAGCAACTCCTCGAAGGCCCGCTCGGCATCGCGCCGGCTGACTTCCCACTCGAAATCGTGCCGGTCGAGTGCCGATAGGAAGTCGCGGTAGCTGGCCAGGAGCGCTTCGGTTTCCGCCAGCGGCGTGTCGAGCAGGTCGCCGAACACGTCGAACAATGGCCGCAACAGCAGATCGCTGACCGCATCGTGAACGCTGGGCACCCCGCGCCCGGCCAACTCGCGGCACAGGTCGGCGTACGGCTCGCTCGCGCTGTCCGTCACCTCCCGGAAGTCGACCAGGACCCGGTACTGGAACGCAGCAAGGTCCGCCTCCATGCCGCGCTCCCGCACCTCGTCGGAGGGTGCGAGGTGCTCGAGCCCGCTGCCATGGTCGCGGAACACCAGGTAGCGGCCGGGACCCCCGTCAAGGCCAATCCCCTCGAACAGAGTTCGCCGGCGGCTGACCCGGCCACCACCCTCTTCTCGTGAGCTGTAGGGGACGCTCATGTTCAGCCTGCCGCGAACCTCGGCGTAACTGTTGTGGAACAGCACCAGCGAAGCGTTCCCGTCGACCAGGTTGCTGTAGGCGAGCACGTCCTCGGCCACTGAACCGTCCTCGGTCAGGAAGTCGTAGAACAGGAAGCCGTCGGCGTCGGCGAAGTGCGCCCGGCGGTGCAGCAACGGGAATATCTCCCGCTGGTGGCGCTCGATCAGCCAGGGGTCGGGCAGCTCCTGCCGTCGCGCCCGGCGATACTCCATCCCGTACTTCTCCTCGAAGCCCTCGACCTGCCCGTGGCCGAACATCGGCAGGCCCGGCATGGTCGCCATGACAGTGCACACCCCGAAGTACTTGTCGCCCTTGCCGAACTGGGCCACGGCGGTGTCCTCGTCCGGATTGTTCATGAAGTTGACGAACCGTCCCAGCACCTCCGGATCGAACTCCAGAACGTTCTTTACGAACTGCCGGAACTCGGCGTTCGCCTCGCGCTTCAGCATGTTCATGAAGGCGCTGTTGTAGACCCGGTGCATGCCCAACGTTCGGACGAAGTAGCCTTCCATCATCCAGAACGCCTCGGCCAACAACAGTGTCCCTGGGACCTCGCTGGCAACTCGGTCCACCACCTCTCGCCAGAACTCCCGGGGAATCATCCGCTCGAACTCGGCGGCCGACATCGAGCCGTTCTGGGCGCGCGACGGTATGGCTCCTCCGCGACCGGGCTCCGGGTACCAGAGCCGCTGAATATGCTGCTTGGCCAGGGTCATGGCGGCGTCGAAACGGATCACCGGGAACCGGCGGGCGACGCCCAGGATCGTCTCTATGACCGCTTCCCGCACTTCCGGCTTGAGGTAATCGAGTTGGGCGGTGTCGTTCCAGGGCATGGCCGTGCCGTCGTTGCCGTGATAGATGAAGCGCACTTCACCGGTTTCCCGGTCGACTCGCTTGAATACCACCGCCGCGTCGGTGTTGTCGTAGTAGTGGTCTTCCAGGAACACGCCGACTCGTGCGTCGAGCGAGAGGTCGGGGCCGTTGAAGGTGTAGCCGGGATAGGGGGAGTGAGCCGTCTGCACGAACCAGTCCGGGCTTTCGATCACCCAGCGTCCGTCGATGCCCACGTGGTTCGGCACCATGTCGCTGGCCAGGCGAATCCCCCGCTGCCAGGCGCGCTCACGCAGGTCGTCGAAGGCGGACTCGCCGCCGAGGTCGTCGGCGATTCGGTAGTCGTACAGCGCGTAGGCCGACGCCACGGCGTCAGGCTGACCCCGCAAGTGCTTTATTCGGCGCGACGCCTCGCTTCGTTCCCACAGCCCGATCAGCCACAGGCCGCTGAATCCCCGCGCGGCCAGCTCGTCCAACTCCTCGTCGGGTATCGCGTCGAGAGTGGTTATGTCGCGCTCGTAGCGGCGCGACAGTTGGTCGAGCCAGACATAGCTGCTCTTGGCGAGGAGAACCAGGCTGGGCATCCACGAGGCGTCGGGACTGAAACGCTCGTACTCCTCGGGGCCACCGGGACCCCTCAGGTCCTCGAGGCCGAGCACGGGCGCCTCCTCGGCCGACCCGGGGACGCCTGCCTTGCGCTCCTCCGCCAGCAGATCGACCCCCAGCAGCAATCGGTCGAGCAGATTCCCGATCCGCTCACCGAGCAGCGGACGCCAGTTGACCCGGGCGTACTCGAGTTGCCCTTCGAGCGAGGTGGGGTGGGACAGCGACGGCGCCTGCAACAACTCCAGCAGCGGCGGTCCCGCCACGCCCGACTCGTGAGCGGCATCGTGCCGGGCCGCTTCCGAGAATAGGGCGGGGTAGGCGTCGTCTGCCCGGAGCGGGGCGTCGTCGAAGAGCTCGCGAAAGCGTTCCAGCGCAGGATTGTCGTTGGCCAGCCACAGGAGCAGCATCTCCTCGAAGACGACTTCGCGGTTGGCGACCCCGTCGGTCTCGGAGGCCAGATATTCCGCCGGAACTTGCCCACCGCGCTCGACGGCGACGGTCGGGAACGTCTCTGCGAAGCGGGTGAGGAGTACCGTCAATCGCTCGGCGCCCAACTCCTCCTCGGCTCGATTCAATGCATCGACGACCGGGTCACGCTCTCGGGCCAGCTCCCGCTGAACCGTGATCAGCAGGTGCTGCAGTTCGTGAAGCAAGCCGGCGGCAAACAGTTCGCCGGCGCGTACCGCCAGCTCGGGAAAGCGCCGCGCGTCTCGCAGTTCGTTCATCCGGTCGGCCAGAGTTCGAGCGGCGTCAACGTCGGCGAACAGCACGTTGCCGCGGATTCCGAAGAGGCTCTCCTCTACCGAATAGCGCTTGCGCGCCGCACGCGACAGGTGCAACTCACGTGGCGGGCCGGGTACTGCCAGGGGAGCCACGCTCACTTCCAACTCGGTTCCCTCCCTCCGGTCCGGCACGCGGTCGGCGCAACGGCGTGAAACAGTGTTCATCTACTGACAGGGAAGCCTGCGACGGGCAAGAATTCCATGGGCTGGCACGGATTCTGCCCACCATGTGCGACTCTAGTACAATTCCGTAGGTCAGAAGGCGGGTCAGGAGAGCGAATGACGGAGATCGACACCGAGTGGTTCAAGAGCGCGGTGCTGTACGAATTGTACGTGCGTGCCTATCGCGACTCCGACGGCGACGGCCACGGCGACCTCACCGGCGTCGCCCAGAAGCTCGACTATATTCGAAGTCTCGGCGTCGACGTCGTCTGGCTGCTGCCGATCAGTCCGTCACCGTTGCGCGACGACGGCTACGACGTCAGCGACTACTACGACATCCACGAACATTACGGGATCCTCGACAACTTTCGCACGCTGGTGCGCGAGGCCCACGACCGGAACCTGCGGGTCATCACCGATCTGGTACTGAACCACACCTCGTCCGATCACCCCTGGTTTCAGGAGTCGCGCAAGGGCCGTGACAACCCCAAGAGCGACTGGTATGTCTGGACCGATGATCCGGAGCTCTACAGTGGCACCAGGATCATCTTCACCGACACCGAGACCTCCAACTGGACGTTCGATGAAGTGCGGGGCCAATACTACTGGCATCGCTTCTTCAACCACCAGCCCGACCTGAACTTCGACAACACGGAAGTACGCGATGAGATGAAACGGGTGATCCGTTTCTGGCTCGAGCTCGGTATCGACGGATTTCGCATGGACGCCATCCCCTACCTGTTCGAGCGAGAAGGCACCAACAACGAGAACATCCACGAGACGCACGAGTTCCTGAAGGAGCTGCGCGTGTTCATCGACGAGATCAAGCCGGGGACGTTCCTCCTGGGCGAGGTCAACCAATGGCCCGAGGACACGATGCCCTACTTCGGCAGCGGCAGCGACGAGATGCCTCTGCTGTTCCACTTCCCGGTCATGCCCCGTCTGTTCAAGGCTGTGGCCGAAGGGGCGCGCGACAGCGTGGAGTGGATTATCGACCATACGCCGGCGATCCCCGACACCTGCCAGTGGGTGGTGTTCCTGCGCAACCACGACGAGCTGACCCTGGAGATGGTCACCGAGGAGGAACGCGCGTTCATGGTGGCCGCCTACGCTCCCGAACCCCGCATGCGCATCAATGTGGGAATCCGCCGGCGACTGGCACCGCTGATGGGCGGCGACCACCGCCGGATCCGGCTGATGAATTCGATGCTGATGACACTGCCGGGCACGCCGATCATCTACTACGGAGACGAGATCGGCATGGGGGACAACATCCAGCTCGACGACCGAAACGGCGTTCGCACCCCTATGCAGTGGCACTCGGGCGCCAACGCCGGCTTCAGCGAAGCGCAACGGCTCTACTCTCCGTTGGTCGAGGACGAGCGTTACGGCTACCGGGTGTTGAACGTAGCCGACCAGGAGCAGGACCCCGAGAGCCTGCTCAACTGGACCCGGCAGCTCATCAAGACCCGTCAACAGCATCCGGCATTGGGACGCGGCTCGTTCCGGATCCTGCGCCCGGACAACCGCGCCTTCCTGCCGTTTTTGAACGTGTACGGTGATGACGTGGTCGTTTCCGTTCACAACCTTTCCGGGCAGACCGAGCGAGCCGAGCTGGACCTTTCGGAGATCGACGGGAAGCCGCTGGTGGATCTTTTCACCCATCAACCGTACGGGCGCGCCTCCGAGGAGGTTCGGGTGGTGCTCGAACCGTACGCATTCCTGTGGCTGGGCGTGGAGTGAGGCGTCTCCCGCCATTACCGCACGGTCGGCTCGTCGCGGCGGTCCGCGCTTTCGTCCTGAGTGTCGTGTCGCTGCTCCTGGCGGGTTGCGGCGGCGAGTTGCAGACCCCCGGCGAAGCGTTGCGGATCTTCGGAACCAGCCTCCCCCAGGCGTTCGCCGGCGAGCGCTACGACGCCCCGGTCCGGGCGGTGGGAGGGTTGCGCCCGTTCAGCTACACTCTCGGCGAAGGCGAGCTGCCGCCCGGGTTGGAACTGCAGAACGGCGTGATCAGGGGCGTCCCGAGCGAAACCGGTCGATTCGTTTTCACGGTCACCGTCTCCGACGCCAACCTCTCGCGCACCTTTCAGGAGTACACGCTGACCGTGATCGAAAGGCCGCCGCCCACGCTTGAGCTGGTGGTCCCCGAAACCGAGGTGCGAGAGCCGACCACGGTTCGGCTGCGCCTCGCAAACGCTTCCGAGGTCCGTGCCGTGAGCGCCAGGCTGATCTGGGACCCGGGCAGTCTCGAACTGGCGCCCGGTTCGGTCGCGGCCGAGGCCAGCGGGACCGCCCTTTTGTGGGAGAGCGGGCCCGGTTGGCTGCAGATAGACCTGGCAGCGTTGGGCACGCCGTGGAACGACGCTCGGAACCTGGCGAACTTCGTGCTGGCGCCCAGCCAACCGACGGTTCTGGAGATTACTGCCACCGTCGTGTTCCTCGACGACCGCGACGGCAGGCACTTCCAGGGCGCACCCGCCGCTCCGGAGGGCGGCGCGGACTCGCCCGACACTGATCCTCCAGGTCCGGATACGCCCGACAGCGAGGACGAGGATCCGGCCGAGGGCGATCCTGCCGAGTCCGATACCGACGGGGCAGACAGCAACGGGGCGGAAAGCAACGGACCCGACGCCGTCGGGTCCGAATCAGCCGGGTCCGAATCAGCCGGGTCCGAATCAGCCGGGTCCGATCCGATCGGAACCGACGAGCCCGAGCCCGAGCCGGAGGGGGACGAGCAATGAACACCGGGAGCCTTCCGAGCAGGGCGACTTTCGCTCTGCTCGCCCTGCTGCTGTTCACCAGCGCAACCGCCACGAGCTATCGGGAACTGTCGCTGCAGGAGATCTTCACTGCCACCGAGGTCGGCTTCGTTGCGACTGTCGCTTCGTCCAGCGTCGAGATGCGTGGAGACATGCCGTGGACGGTGGTCGAGTTCGAGGTACAGCGGTGGCTCGCCGGCGACGGGGCCGAGAACCGGGTCCGGCTCGCCTTCCTGGGCGGCAGCCGTCCTGGCGGGGCCAGCTTGCAGGTCAACCTGATGCCCGGTTTCGAGGTTGGAGAGCGGGTGATGGTACTCGCCTACGACGAGGAGTACTACTCGCCCATCGTTGGCTTCAATCAGGGTGTCTGGCGCCTGCGGGACCAGGCGCTGCTCGACGCTCAGGGCAGGCAACTGAGCCTCGCCGACGACGGCCGGCTCCTCGCCGATGGGCCCGGTGTGGAGCCGCAACTGGTGATCGACGCCGTGGCTCGCGAGCTCGAGGCGCGCCAGTGAGGGCAGTGAGCGGACCGACGCCGCGGAGGCTGCTACCCGCACCGTCGTTGCTGGTG
>JBBDRK010000066.1:58708-82991 GCA_040905465.1 Trueperaceae bacterium
GGACGGCGAGCAGGATTGAGATCAGGACGGCGAGCAGGACAGCCAGGAGGATCCAGGGTCTTGATCCGGTCAGGTGGGAGGAAAGTCAGGCCCCAGTCGAGGTCTCGACTGCGTCGGCGCGAGAGCGCAGGTAACCGACGACGAGCTCCTGCTCCCCCTTGACGCAAATCAGCAGACCGTCACCCAGGGGTTCGATCAGATACTCGTCAAACGTCCCGATCGCGTGCCCCGGGAGCATGACCACCAGACTCTCCTGATTGCCCTCGCCGCTCACCCGGTATTGCCGTACCGTGAGGCCGTAGGTGCCCACCTCCAGGGCGAGCGGTTCGCCGGTGAGCGTGTGAACCGACACCTCACCCAGGTCGACTTCCTCAAGGATTGCGCCCAGGTCGCTGGATTCGACCGACAGCGCCCGTTGCAGGCTATCCCGCATTCCCTCCACGGCGCCCTCGCTCAAACTGACCTTGGCCGCCCGCGCCCCGCCCCGTAGGAAGCCTTCCAGCGCCGCCGCTCTGTCGGGGGCTTTGGCAGTGAGCGCGGCGATGCTCTGCAGGGCCATCCTGACCAGTTCCTGCATCTCACCGGCCGAACCGTCCGCCAGGATTCGCAGCACCGCCAGCAGCTCGTCGCGCTCCGGCGATGACATCACGCGCAGCACGGCAGCGGCTTCCGCCACCCGGACTACCACCGACCGCGCCTCGTCCTCGACCTTCAGGTGCAGGTAATCACCGTCGGTGAACGCATAGAGCCACTTGCGCTCGAAGTTGACCGCCAACTCGCCGGCCAGCGAGTGCTCCTCGCCCCGCAGATACAGCTTCTGATCGGCGCCCGGGCCTGACACGGAAACCTCCAGGCCAGCCAGGCGAATGCGGGTGGGTCCCTTCAGCCGCGCAGTCACGCTCGGCACGTGCGGATCCACGGCCTCGATGCGAAGTGCGGGGTTTATGGCGAACAGCACGCCTCCGGCGAGGCGCGGCGGGCCGGAACTGGCGCCCACCGACTGCGGCAAGTAGCGCGCCAGGCGGTCAAAGAATGCGTCCACGAGCGCCTCGAAGCGAGCAACGTCCTGGTGGAAGAGCTGGCGCTGATTGCGCTCGAACGCCAGTACCTGTTGCAACCGCTCCTCGAGTTGCCGGCGCTGGCTGAGGCGCTCCTCGTCCCGAAGCCGCTCCTTGCCGAGCTCCTGCATGGCTACCCGCAACTGCTGGGCGTTGGGGCCGCGCTGCTCCAACAGCCCTGCTCTGCCCGCGTAAGGGTCGGCGGCAACCGCTCGAGCCACGGCCCGCATGGTGCGGAACTCCGCGCCGGACGCCACACCCAGCAACCGGTACGGGCCCTCCGACGCGGCCAGGTCCAGTACACAGTCCACGGTCTCGCGAACGAGCTCGGCCAGGCTGTCGATGTCGTTGACGGACAGGAACGGATCGTCATGGGCAGGCATGGCTTCGCTGACCCTGAAACGCTCCAGGCCGGTGTCCCCTCTGGCTTCGTCGGTCTGGCAGTAGAGGTGCAGGTTCCGTTGCACGGCGTACAGCAGCCGCGCGGTGTAGCGGTCGCGCTCGGCCCGCAACCCGCCCGCGATCTTGCGGATGAAGCGGTCGAGGTCGTGGCGCCACACCTTTGCCGCCAGGTTCTGCAGGGACGCCTGCTCGGCCCCTACGGCACCGTTCTCAGCGGCGGGCACGGGCGGGGCCGCTATGGGTGGTGCCGTCGCCGTTGCGAGCATCGGGTCCGTCTGCGGTTCCGCCTGAAGGTCCTCGCCGGCTCCGCCCAGGACGAGATCGGAGAACTCGGTGACGACGGTCGGCCGTCCCCCGGCCGTCCCACTTACATGCCTCAACGCGCGTTCGGCCAGTTCGAGCCGGCGCCGCTCGTCGGGGGCCAGCAACGCCGCCTGCTTGTGCAGATGGTGATAAAGCGTCCACACGCTCGCCAGCCCGCCTCGCACCTCGCGGCGGGCGCGGACCTCTTCCACCTTGTATTCGAAGAGCTCCAGCGCTACGTGTTCAAGTTTGAGCATTGTCTCCCACCACCGTGCCACTGCCCCTTGACGGCCCTTCCCGAGGCTGCTCGTGATACCATTCTGGGGCAAGCGGGCGTGGCGAGCTGTCGGATTTTCCGCTCGACTCTCCGCACGCGTGATCCCATCATCGCGGCAGCCCCCAACCGCGGGTCTGCAAGGGAGGAAGAATGCCTCACATCATTACGGAGCCGTGCATCGGCACCAAGGACAAGTCGTGCGTCGATGTCTGCCCGGTCGAGTGCATCTACGAGGCGGACGACCAGCTCTATATCCACCCCGAAGAGTGCATCGACTGCGGTGCTTGCGTGCCGGCCTGTCCGGTGAGCGCAATATTCCCCGAGGAAGACGTGCCGGCGGAGTGGGAGTCCTTCATCCAGAAGAATTACGAGCTTTCCGGTCTGTGAGGCGCGCTTCGCCGGTAACCTCGCGCTAGCTCGCCGAGGGTTCGGCAAGGCCGCGGTCACTCGCTGGCAGTGTCGCCAGTCGTTCGAAAACCGACAACAACACGTCGCCGGCCCTTCGCAGGTCGGCGATTTCGACGTGCTCGTCAGGGGTGTGGTCGAGTGAGCTGTCGCCCGGGCCGTACGCTACGGTCGGCACCCCCCAATGCGGCGCTACGACGTTCATGTCCGAAGTTCCGGTCTTCACCTTGAAGCGCGGCACGCCCCCGTGCTGGCGAATGGCTATCCGAAACGCCCGCGTCAGCGCGGTATCTCTCGGTCCGCGGTAAGGCGGCTCGGCACCGGCGAATTCGACTCTGGCAACCCCGGAAAGAGCGGCGGTCAGACCGGAACGAGCAGCGTCCGGCGGCAGCGCCGGAGGCAGGCGCAGGCCGATGGTGAAGCGGCAACGTTGTTCGAGCCCGTCGTCGTCCGATTCGATATGCTGCAACGTCGCCTGGACCAGATCGAAGATGCCGTCGACGCCCCGGTTCAGCTCGCCCGCCCAGGCGACGACCGCGTTCCAGGCGGCGATGGCGTCTTCGGCCGCGCTGCTCTCGCTGCCGGCCGAATGGTGGCACGCCTTGATCACTGTGCCTTTCACGACCAACCGCCCCTTGTAGCCCAGGGTAATGGCGTCCCAGCCACTCGGTTCGCCGATTATCAGCAGATCGGGACGCCGATGGGAACGCAGGGCGTAGCGGGCGCCGCGGGAGCTCGAAGCCTCCTCCTCGGTCGCGCCGATGAGGGTGACGGTGAGCGCCGCACGAGCGGCGCCGGAGAGTCGTGAGGCGGCCGCGACCGCCGCGCAGAACGGCCCTTTGGCGTCGACCGTTCCGCGGCCGTAGAGGCGGCCGTCCTCCACGCGTACTTCGATCTTCCCCGGCACGGTGTCGATATGCCCGAGGAACATCACGTGCAGGGGTCCCTTGCCGACCTGGCACACGGCGCTTCCGGAGTCGTCCACGAACGACCGGCCACCGACCTCGCTCATGCGCGAAATCAGATGCGCCGCTACTGCCCGCTCTTCACCCGAGGGGCTGGGAATAGCGGCAACCTCCTGGAGAAGTGCGGCGGGGTCGATCATCGTCGGTACCGCTCGAAGCGAGGACTCAGGACGCCTGCGCTCCCAGGACCACGGCTACCCGCCGGACGACCTCGTCGACTTCCGCCTTGCCGATTATCAGCGGCGGCACGAAACGGATCACGTTGGGTCCGGCGTTGATTACCAGCACACCTGCTTCCCGCAGCGCGGCGACGTACGGTGCGGCCTTCTCCTTGAGTTCGAGGCCGATCAGCAGGCCAATGCCGCGCACTTCCCGAATGCGAGGCGAGTCGATCGCGGCCAGGCGCTCCTGGAAGTACGGCCCTACCTCGCTTACGTGCGCCAGCAAGCCACGCTCATCTATCTCCTGCAGCACCGCCAGGCCAGCGGCCGAAGCGAGCGGATTGCCGCCGAATGTGGTGCCGTGCCCGCCGGTCGGCATCCCGGCCGCCACTTCCTCGGTCATCAGCAGGGCGCCAATGGGAACGCCGCCACCCAGACCCTTGGCCAGGGTAACCATGTCGGCGTCCACGCCGTGGTGCTCGCTCGCGAGAAACCGGCCGCTCCTGCCGACGCCCGACTGGATCTCGTCGAAAACGAGGAGCGCGCCACGTTCCCGGGTCAGCCGCCGGGCAGCCCGGAGATACTCTTCGGTGGCCGGGTGGATCCCGCCCTCGCCTTGCACCGGCTCGACGAACACGGCAGCGGTTTCCTCGTCGACCGCGCTGTCGAGAGCCGCGACGTCGTTGAACGACACGTGCTCCACCCGGATCGGCAAAGGTTCGAACGGCTTGCGGTACTTCGGTTCCCAGGTCAGCCCCAGCACCCCCATCGTCCGCCCCGCAAAACCTCGCTTGGCGGCAACGAAATGTGATCGACCGGTCGCCACCCGTGCCCACTTGAGCGCCGCCTCGTTGACCTCGGAGCCGGAGTTGGCCATGAATGCCCGGGTGAGCGGTCGCGGGACGAACTCGAAGAGCTTCTCCAGGAACCGGCTGCGGGTGTCGTTGCCCATGTTCTGGCCGAAGGCGATCAACTTGCCGGCCTGATCGGACAGGGCCCGCGTCAGCCGGGCATTGCCGTGGCCGATGCTGGCTACCGCTATTCCGGCAAGGCAATCGAGGTACTCCTTGCCCTCGGCGTCCCAGACACGCACGCCTTCGCCGCGAACCAGCGCGATGTCGCTCTGCCACAAGCCGGAACCGTGGGCCGCGTCCACCGCCAGGATCTGCTGAGTATTGCTCCCTACCTGTGGCATTCTCTCTCCTTCACGTGCTTGCGACCTCGCCCTAACCTTCAACTGACTACCGTTCCGTGCCCGGCGAGAGCGCGACTTATCGGCGCCTCGCTGCGGGCGTCGCCGAAAACGACGCGTCCCACGCCGGCGCGAACCGCCTCGGCGGCTCCCAACACCTTCTTCCTCATACGGTCGCGCGCGAACTCCAGATACTCCTCCACCCGTTCGGCCGGTACCGCCGGGATGAGCGTCGCCGGGTCGGGAAATTCGCGGAGCAACCCGGGAACGTTGGACAGCAGCAGCAGCGCTTCGGCTCTCATTGCCCCGGCGAGCGCGGCGGCGGCACGATCGCCGTCGACGTTCACCGCCACCCCTTCGTAGCTGATGCCTGGGGGCGTGAGCACCGGCAGGTAGCCGGCATCGAGCAGCAGCGTGAGCAACGAAGTGTTCACCCGTTCGACGGTACCTGTGTGATCCCCTCGCAGGAGCTTTACCTTGCCGCCTTCGACGCTGCGAACCGAATCCTTGTGGCGCCCCTCGAAGATCCGCCCGTCGATGCCGGACAGGCCGACTGCGTCTACCTCGAGTCGCTGGAGCCGCTCGACAATCCCCTTGTTGACCTTGCCGCAATAGACCATCTCGAAGATCTCCAGCGTTTCCCTGTCGGTGTAGCGACTCGTGTAACCGCTGGGACTGGTCACGAAGCGGGGAGGGCGGCCCAGTGCCTCGGCCACCCGATTGGTCTCGGCGCTGCCTCCATGCACGACGATCAACCGTCTTCCCTGCTTCCAGAGAGCAGCGGCGTCGCGGCAGAGTCCGTCGTAATCGATGCCTGCCGCTCCCCCGACCTTCACCACGATCACCGGTCGTCCCCGGCCAGCGCTTGGGCGAGCGGGCGCCTGGTAGCGACGGGCATGCGCCGGCCGAGGCTCACTCGCCGTGCCCCCAGGTAGTGAGTAAAGCCGCGCACCGCCGCGGAAAAAGCGCCGAGCATTTCGTCGTCCACCTTTACGTCGGGCTCCCACCACCAGCGCTCGAGCTTCCACACGCCGCCCACGAGCCGGCCGTCGAATCGGGCCACGAAGGCGTCCCGGTAGAAAACCGGCAGCACGTAGTAGCCCCAGCGCCGCTCGCTCTCGGGTTTGTAGACCTCCCAGACGTAGTCGAATCCGAAGATCCGGGCCAGCGCCTTGCGATCCCACATGAGGCTGTCGAGGGGCGCGACGAAGGTCATCCGCGGCTCGGGCGGCGCGGCCTCGGCCCAGGAAAGGTCTGCGGTGCGCAGGTGGTAGCGGTCGCCCTCCACGTCCACCGGAGTCAACTCGCCCTCCGCGACCAGTTCATCCACGAGCGACCGGCGCTCCGCGGCGCTGGCCGGCAGGCTCCACAGCCCCGCATCGGCCGAAAGCCGCAGCAGCCCGGCGCTCTGATGGCGCCGAAGTATGAGGAAACGCAGGCTGTCCCGCCGCGACGGCGCGGGGGCGCACAGTTCCTCCTCTGCTATCACCCGTTCCGGCACGGCGTACACGTGCCGGCCGCCGTCGCGGTGATGAGTGACCACCTGACCCGTGTCCCACAACGCCCGCAGGATCTGCTTGACCAGCTTGGGGCCGTACCACGATCCGCTCCAGGCCTCCACCCGTGTCTGATCCTCGAAGTCGAGCGACGACAGCGGGCCGCGGCGGCGCAACTCCGTCAGAGTGGCCTCGACCGCGTCGGCGTGCGATCCCAGCACGCGCTTCTCCCAGGCGGAGCGAAAATACTCGTGGTAGACGCGCCTGTAGCGCCAGTCACTCCGGGGCACGAGGCAGGCCTGCTTGTCCCAGGCGTCGTAGACCAGCCGTTGGCGATAGGCGGCGTCGTGCCAGTCGTCTACCCGGTAACCGGGCACGCGCGCCTGCAGGACCAGGTCGTGGTTACGACCCAAGGGGCGCAGCGGGTCGTATTGCACGCTGCCGAGCCGGTCGATCACCGCCGGCAGGTCGGCTCTGGTGAAGTGCAAGGCGGCAAGGAAGCGCCGGGCGTCGGCCCGGCTCCAGCGCAACGGCCCGTGGCCGGGTGACGCCGGGGTCGGTGACGAGCGCGCAGACGCCACGCTATTCGATCCCGTGCGGGGGCCAGAGGCCCTGGATCTGTCGTAACGCCACAACCCTGGCCAGATGGTAGGAGTTGTGGGCGACGATGCTCTCCACCACGGCCCGAACGGTCGTGCCTCGGCTCAACGTCCGGTCCATGGCTTCGGCGTCGGCCGCCAGGCCGGCAGCCTCGTCGAGGCCCAACCTGATCCGCTCGAGGAGCTCGCCCCACTCGTCGGTGCTGCCCGGCTCGGCAAGCTCGGGCCAGTCGCCCGACTCGCCCGGGTCCTCCGGCCTCTCCCCGCGCGCCTGAACCAGGAAGTACCGCTGCCAGTAATCGAGGTGCCAAAGCTCCTCGAAGATGCTGTGAGGGAGCCCGGTCTGGCGCTCACCTACCCGCTCGAACGGAAGCTCCTCGAGGATGTGGTGGACGGGCGCGAATACGCCCCTGCCGAACAGTAGCTGAGGTAGTCGCGTCATAGCGCATTGTAGCTCAGGCGGCGCCCGACTCTTCCGGCGCGATCGCCCATCAGGGATGTAGTCCGGTGAAAGCGAGGCCACGCCGCTCGTCCCAGCCCATTGCGATGTTGAGCGATTGCATGGCGTGGCCGGCCGTGCCTTTGACGAGGTTGTCGATGGCGCTCATCACCACGACCCGGCCGCTCTCGTTGTCGAGCTCGAAGCCGATGTCGCAGTAGTTGGTTCCGTCGAGGATCTTGGGGTCCGGCACCCGGTGGATCCCCTTGCGCGCCAGCACCAAGCGCACGAACGGCTCCTCGTCGTAAGCGTCTCGGAAGGCGCCGAGCACGTCACGGTCGCTGGTGCCGTCGGGCAGGAACAGGTGTGCCGTCACCAGGATGCCTCGCACCCGCTCGATGGCGGTCGCGGTCAGGTGCACCTTCGCGTTGCCGGGCAACTCCTGCTCGACCTCCGCCTGGTGCCGGTGGCCGGTCGGGGCATAGGTTCGCACCACGCCCATACGCTCCGGATGGTGCGAAGCGGCACCCGGCTTGTTTCCGGCAGCCGAAGAGCCGATCTTGCCCTCGACGATGATGTCTCCGCGCGCCGCTATGCCGGCACGCAACAGCGGATGAAGAGCCAGGATGGTGGCGGTCGCCAGGCAGCCGGCGCCGGCGATGCGCGTGGCGCCTCGCAACTCGGCTCGGTGCAGCTCGGGAGCGGCGTATACGAACTCGCCGAGCAGATCCGGTCGCGGGTGCTCGTGAGCGTAGTGTTTGAGATAGGCAGCCGGGTCGCGCAGCCGAAATCCGGCAGACAGGTCGATGATGCGGGGGGCCAGGCCGTCGAACGCGTCGAAGCGCGCGGCGGACTCGCCGTGTGGCAGGCCCAGAACCAGCAGGTCGGCCGGCTCGAGCTCGGCCAACGCGGTGAACCGCAGGTTGGTGACGCCCCGCAGGTTGGGGTGCACCAGCGTGACCGGCAGACCCTTGTTGCGTTCGCTGGTCGCCTGAGTTACCTCCAGATCGGGATGGCCGAGCGCCAGGCGCAGGAATTCGCCCCCGGCGTAACCGGAGGCGCCTACTATCGCCACGCGCAGTGGAGCGCTCACGTTTCGACGCTACCGCCGTGCTCCCCGATACGACTCGGGCAGAGACGTAAGGCCGTACCGACGGGGGGAAGGTAGGGCAAGGGAGAGGGCGTAGTCGACCATCAGTCCCGGAATGTCGACGCCGGTGGTGGAGACCGAGTTGCGGAACTCCATGGTGTGGTTGACCTCCACGACCAGCGGGCCGCGGTCGGATTCGAGCAGGTCCACGGCCAGGATGCCGCCCCCGACGGCAGCCGCGGCGGCCAACGACACCCGTTCCAGCTCGCTGTTCAGAGGACAATTGGTGGCGACGGCACCGCGTGCGGTGTTGGTGATCCAGTGGTCGGAATTGCGGTATATCGCCGCGATCACGCGGCCACCGACCACGAAAGCGCGGATGTCGCGGCCCGGCTTGGCGATGTACTCCTGCAGGTAATGGACCTTGTGACTTGGGCCCCCGAGCGCCTCCTTGTGCTCGAGAACCGCCTCGACCGCATCGCGGTCGCTGAGACGGCTGACCATCCTGCCCCACGACCCGACCACCGGCTTCATCACCACCGGGTACCCGAGGCGCTCGCACAAATCCAGCACGCCGTCGCGAGTGAACGCCACCCCCGAGCGCGGCACGGGCACGCCCGCGCGGGCCAGGGCGGCGTTGGTGGCGAGCTTATCACCGCAAGTCTCGATCACGGCCGGCGCATTGATCACGCTCGCGCCGGCCGCCTCGAACAGCCTGGCCAAGGCGAGTCCCCTAGTCTGCGAGACCGACCTCTCGAGCACGACGTCGAAGCGTCCCAGTCGGGCGAGCTCATCGAAATCGACCGCCAGATCGGGGGCGTATACCTTCTCGAAGGCCACGCCGCGCTGCCCGAACGCCTCGAAGAGCATCCGTTCCTCTGGCCGCAGGCGGTCGTAGACCAAGGCGAGGCGAGGAGCGGCCTCCGGCTCAGTTACTCTGCCCGCTGTCATTCCCCCCAGTCCTCGTCTTCCTCGGGCGCCGGCTCGAACCGCGGAGGCTTCACCGCCACGACCTCGAGCTCCACGCCTTCGTCGGTAACGACCAACTCGCCCAGTTCGAGCGTTGCGGGGTCGACTTCCAGCCTTCCGTACTCGGTTTCGATCTGTTGCGTCATTTCGGTTCCTTTCGTTCGTCCGGCGACGGCCGGAGGTGTTTGCGGTATCAACTCGCTGGTTTCTCTCCGGGCAGACGCCGGTGTTTTCGGTAGTAGTCGAGGATCGATCCCTCCGCCAGTGCCTCCTGCAGAAAAATCGGCGGCGGGTCCAACTCGAAGCGCTCGCCGGAGCGCGTGAGGACTCCCCTGGCCATGTCGAACTCCACCAGATCCCCGTCGGCGAGTCCTGCCGGCACGGTATCGGAGGTGAACGCCGGAATTCCGAGATTGAGCAGGTTGCGGAAGTGAATGCGCGCAAACGAGCGTGCTATCACGGCACCCACCTCGAGCTCCTTGAGGGCCTGCACGGCATACTCGCGAGAGGACCCCAGGCCCCAGTTGCGGCCGCCTACCAGCAGGTCACCCGGTCTCACCTCAGCGGCGAACTCGGGCCTCAGATGGGCGAAGGCGAAACGGTGGAAGCGGTCCTCCCCCACCATGAACGGAGCGTACTTGCCCGGCAGGATGTCGTCGGTATTTACCGCGTCACCGAAGAGCCACACTCGCCGTTGCTGCAGCCTGGGCTCCTCGATATTCATAGTCGGGACGTCAGGCATGGCCTATCACCGGCTCCACCGTTCCGCTTCCGCCGGTCTCGTTTCCGGCTAGCGTCTCCGCCGGCACCGTTATCCGGCCGTTCAGCGCAGTCGCGGCCGCCACCGCCGGTCCAGCCAGGTAGACCGAGGCATCGGGCGAGCCCATGCGCCCCAGGAAGTTGCGGTTGCCGGTCGAGAGGCACACCTCGCCCGGCGCCAGCACGCCCATGTGACGGCCCATGCAGGGTCCGCAGCCGGGCGTGCCGAAGGTGGCGCCGGCCGCCAGCAACGTAGCCATGGTGCCGTCATCGACAGCCGCCTGGAGAACCTCCGAGGAGGCTGGGACTATCAGGAGGCGGGTGCCCTCGGCAACCCGCCGGCCGCGCAGAATGTCGGCGGCCACGTGCAGGTCGTCGAGTCGCCCGTTGGTGCAGGTGCCTATGAACACCTGATCGACACGGATCTCTGAAAACTCGTCGGCGCCGTGCACGTTGTCCACCTGCGCCGGCGCCGCAAGCCGGGGAGTCAACATCGTCAGGTCGAGCTCGAGAACACTGGCATACTCTGCCTCCTGATCGACCCGCAACCACTCGGGTACATCCGAGCCCTGCTCGGACGTCGGGGCGGGCGGCACCAGGGCGCACTTGGCACCGGCCTCCACGCCCATGTTGGCGAGCGTCATCCGCTCCGACAACGGCCACGCCTCGGCGCCGTGGTACTCGATCGCGGCATACGTGGCTCCGTCCGCGCCCAACCGCCTCACCACCTCGAGCGCAACGTCCTTGGCGCCGACGGCGGAGGGCCTGCGGCCCTGCAACGAAACGCGCACGGTGGCGGGCACGCGAAGCCATGTGCGACCGGAGGTCGCCGCCAGCGCGATGTCGGTCGCACCCATGCCGGTTCCGAAGGCGCAAACCGCTCCGTAGGTCGTCGAGTGCGAATCGGCGCCGAGAACGAGCGTGCCGGGACGGGCGAGTCCTTCCTCGATCAGGACCTGATGACAGATGCCGCGACCGACGTCGAAGAGCCGCAGTCCGTGACGCCGCGCGTATTCGCGAACCGACTTCTGGCTGGTGGCTACCTCGACGTTGGAAGCGGGAGAAACGTGGTCGACGACCACCGTCACCCGCTCCGGGTGGCGGATCTCTCCGCCGAGCCGGTCGATGACCCGCATAACGGCGGGCGCAACAGAGTCGACGACCATCACCTGGTCGACTTCCACTACCGCCAGGTCTCCCGCGCGCAGCCGCCGAGCGGCCTTTACCGACAGGATCTTCTCGGCCAGGGTGAGTCCGCGCAGGTCGATCACCGGACGGCCTCCAGCAGCTCGGCCCGACCGCCGTCGCCGACAGCGGGCGACTCGCGACCGCCGGTCGGATCACCGTTCGTCCCCGTGCTGGGAGCGCACCCTGCGGGGATGCCGGTGCCGGCCTCGGACGGCTCGCCGGAACCGTTCCCGCCGTTTGCATGCGCCTCTCGCAATAGCCTGTCGATCTCCGCCAGGGGAACATCGCCACCGTCGGCCAACTCCTTGACCAGCCGCGTGAGCCGGCGCAGCTCCTGGTCGGAGACAGCCGTCCCGAGTTCGCGTGCGCGCTGAGCCAGCGCATGCCGGCCGGTGAGCCGGCTGCCCACCTGCAAGCGCCGCTCTACTCCGAAGGCCTGCGGCGGGATCGTCTCGTAGGTCCCCGGGTTGAGATATATCGCCTTGAGGTGCATCCCGGCCTTGTGGTTGTAGGCGAACTCGCCCGTCAGATAGTTGTTGAAGGGAATACCGACTCCGGTGAGACGGGCTATCAGGGAGTCGAGCTCGGGCAGCATCGGCAGACGGTAGCGCCGTGCGAGCTGCTCGGAGTTCTGGGTGTACATCCGCGCCAGGAACCCGCCGAGCGGGGTGATCCCATTGCGTTCGCCGATACCGAGGATGCTGGTGTCGATATGGGTGGCGCCCGCTCGCACGGCCTCGAAAGCATTGGCAATGGCGCAACCGGTGTCGTTGTGGCCGTGGAACTCGATATCGCAGCGAACCACTGCTCGCAGGTCCGCCACCAGTTCGCGCACCTGGCTGGGCGAGGCCACCCCGACCGTATCGGCCAGGCCGACACGGTTCACCCCGGCGGCGTCGGCCGCGCGGTAGACGCGCAGAAGGTCGGAACGCTCGCTTCGGAAGGTGTCTTCGGATGAGAAGCGCACGGTCTTGCCGGTGGAGCGAACGTACTCGATCACCGCCAGGCTCTCCTCGATTATCTGCTCGACATCCCGTCCGTGGCCGAAGTGCCTCAGCTGCGACGAGGTTCCGAACAGGATATCGACCCCGTCGGCGCCACACTCCACCGCCATCCGGGCGTCTTCGAGATTGGCTCGCGTGTGGGTGAAGATACTCGCACGCAGACCCAGGCCGGCGATCGTCTCCAGCGCCCTGCGCGATGCCGGCGAGGCGACCGGCGTGGTCAGCTCGATGAACTCGATGCCGAACTCGTCGAGTGCCGTCGCTACTTCCACCTTGTCGGCCAAGCTGAAGTTGGCGGTAGCGAACTGCTCCCCCTCGCGTAAGGTGGAATCGATTATCGACCAATCCTGATGGGACACTTTCCGGCTCCGGTGCTTTTGTTTCGAAGGTTTCGTTTGGTTTCACAGGTGAGCACCCGCTGGTGCCAGGAGGCATGGTATTGGGGCGGAGGCCTATTTGTCAACCCTGCGGGAACACCGTCCACGACGGGCGCCCCTTCCACATACAAGGTCACCGGGCGGCTGACGCCGGCAAGCGTAGGCATAGCCTGGCCTCACGACGGATGCAACATCGAAACGACCTTTCGGCCGTCGAATCGTAAGCCCACTGTCGGCAGGCGAAGCCAAGAGTATGCTCGCGGCATGGACCGCAACGATCAGCTCGAACGTTCGCTCGCCAGGTTGCTCAGCGACCTGCTGCCCACCCTCAAGGACCCGCGCATACCGCTGGTGGTAACCGTCGAACGCGTGCATCTGACTCCGGACAAACGAAACGCCCGGGTGCAGGTCAGCACTCTCGACGAGTCCGCGGAGGACGACATGCTGGCGGCGCTGAACGGAGCCAGCGGCTTCCTGCAGCGGCGCGTTGCCGATGAGTTGGAGTTGCGGCTCACCCCCAGGTTGAGTTTCCACAGCGATCCGCTGGAAGTGCTCAGGTGAGGCTGCGGGTCCGGTTCGCCGAGACCGACCAGATGGCAATCGCCCACCACAGCTCGTACGTCGTCTGGATGGAGGCCGCCCGGGTGGAGTGGCTGCGCGAGCGCGGTATGTCGTATCGCCAGTTGGAGGACGAAGGGGTGTCGCTGGCGGTGAGCAGGATCGAGGTCGCCTACCGAACGGCGGTTCGCTTCGACGATGAGGTAGAGATAACGACGAGGCTGGTCGAGGCCCGTAGCCGCCGCTTCCGCTTCGACTACCAGGTGCGCCGGCCGGAGGCGCAGGCGGCGCTGGCAAGCGGGGTCAGTGTTCACGTGCCCACAGATCGCCAGGGTCGGGCCGTGCGGCTGCCCGACGAGTGGCTGCAGCGACTGCAGGGACTGGTGCAGGACTGAGCCGTGGCGCGGGCCCGACGACGATGGGTGAGCGGGACCGTTATTCTTGGGGCGAAGGAACGACGAGGTGCCACGTGAGCAGGAACGCATGAGCAAAATTGCCGTACGCACGGAAGCAATCCGAAACGACAAGATCAGGGGTCAGGCGCTCACCTACGACGATGTCCTGCTGGTGCCGGCGCGGTCCGAGGTGCTGCCGCGCGAAGTGGATGTCTCCTCGCGATTCAGTCGCCGTGTGACCCTGAACATCCCGATCGCATCGTCGGCGATGGACACCGTCACCGAGACCCGCATGGCGATCGCTCTGGCGCGCGCCGGCGGAATCGGGGTGATCCACAAGAAGATAGCCGTGGCCGACCAGGCAGAAATGGTCCGTAAGGTGAAGCGCTCCGAATCGGGGATGATCGTCGACCCGATCACCCTGCCGCGCAGCGCAACGGTGGGCGACGCCCAGCGGCTCATGAGCGAGTACCGAATAAGCGGCGTGCCGATCGTGGAGGCGGGTGGCCGGCTGGCCGGCATCCTCACCAATCGCGACCTGCGGTTCGTGGACGATCCGACGTTACCGGTAGACGACCTCATGACCCGTGACGAGTTGGTGACCGTCCCCGTCGGCACCACGCTAGAGGAGGCCAAGGACCTCCTGCGTCGTCACCGCATAGAGAAGCTGCTTGTGGTCGACGAGGGCTTCGTGCTGCGCGGACTCATCACCATCAAGGACATCATGAAGAAGCTGGAGTTTCCTCTGGCCGCCAAGGACTCGCTGGGCCGGCTGCGGGTAGCGGCAGCGGTGGGAGCGTCCGGAGACCTCGAGGCGCGCGCCGGCGCCCTGGTGGAGGCCGGCGTGGACGCCCTGGTGCTGGACAGCGCCCACGGCCACTCGCAGGGGATTCTCGATGCGCTTACCTATCTCAAGGCGAGTTTCGAGGTAGATGTGGTTGCCGGCAACATAGGCACCGCGGAAGCCGCCCGCGAGCTTGTCGAGCGTGGTGCCGACGCGGTGAAGGTCGGCATCGGACCGGGCAGCATCTGCACCACGCGGGTCGTCACCGGAGTCGGCGTACCGCAACTCTCGGCCATCCTGGACATCGCCGGCGTGCTCCAGGACGGCGAAGTGCCGCTCATCGCCGACGGCGGAATCAAGCAGACCGGGGACCTGGCCAAGGCCCTGTCGGCGGGTGCCGACAGCATCATGATCGGTTCGATGCTGGCCGGAACGAGCGAATCGCCGGGCGAGGAGATCCTGCGCGAGGGCCGTCGCTACAAGACCTACCGGGGGATGGGGAGCCTGGGCGCGATGTCCGGCGGCAGCGCCGACCGATACTTCCAGGAAGACGCCAAGAAGCTGGTTCCCGAAGGGATAGAAGGCATAGTCTCTTACAAGGGGCCGGTCGGCGACGTGTTGTTCCAGATGGTGGGCGGCCTGCGCAGCGCCATGGGCTACTGCGGAGCCGCCGACATTGCCTCGCTGAAGCGCGACGCCCAGTTCGTCACGATCACTCAGGCCAGCCTGATCGAGTCCCACCCGCACGACGTGACGATAACCAACGACGCGCCGAACTATTCGCTCTCCCGAAAATGACGCGGCTGCGGGCGCTGGGGTGTTCGCCACCGGTCACGCACGTTGCAGGTGACCGTGGGACGCGGCCGCGCGCGCCGGGTTATCCTGACTCCCGATCTACCCGCCGGTGGCACCCGGCCGGCCGCTCACTAGAGCTCCCGCATCTCCAGCTCGGCCTGCAGGTAGCGCAGCCGTCGCCGCAGCTCGTGCAGCTCCCTCTCGCCGGCCAGCTCGCCCGACAACTCTGCCATCATGCTCCGCATCTCGGCCCCAATGCTCCGCATCTCTGCCAGCTCGACGCGGACGAGCTCCAACTCGTCATGCAGCGAGTGCAGGTCCTCCGCCATCCGTTCGAGCAGCTGAGGGCTCGCTCGCTGAGCGCCGATCCGCCGTTCCGGAACCGTCTCGCCCCGATCGAGCGCTTCGAGGGCCTCGCGAATGCTTGCCGCCCGGTTCTGCAACACCAGGCGGCGGGCCGCCCCCAGTTCACTCACTGCCCGTTCCGGCCAGATGCGGCTGCGCGTCCTCGGATCCCGGGGCAGATCGCCGCGGACACCGGAGTAGATCTCGGCCAGTCGGCGCAATCCGCTAGGGCTGACCCCCAGGGCTTCGGCAGCCTCCTGGGGACTGAGGCTCCTCTCGCCGGCTCGAGCGCCTTCGCTCTCGTTCACAGTGCAACCATAGTACGCCACCCTCACCCATGGCGCCAATGGTAGCGCCATGCCTCGCGCCACAGGTGTTGCTCGTGTGCACCTCAAGGTTCCAGCAGGTGCTCGCCAGACGAGCCGGTCGTTCGGTAGAGGTCCATCATCGGCCGAACGCCGAACTTCAGGAAGAAGGAGAACGGGCTCATCAGTCGCTCTTGAGGCGAGCCGGATGGGAACAGGTGCGACTCCAGGCGTCCCAGGTGTCGGCGAGTGATGGCGTCGTTGCGAAGCAACGCCTCCCCTGCCTTGCCGCGCAGCAACTCGATGGAGCGCTCGACGCGGATCCGGCTGCGCTCTACCGTCCCTTCGAGCGTCGTGTCTATCGCGCCGACCCGGCGCAGCAACTCCTCCGACTCGACCTCGAGGCGCCGCAGCGCTTCCTCGAATGCGTCGCTATGTCCGTGGCGCTCGAGGAGCACGCGCTCGAACGCCCGCTCCCGCTGCGCCTCGTACTGTCCGTAATCGAGTCCATACTTCTCGAGAATCCGGCGCACGGGAGGTTCGAGGACGACCGTCGTCGCGCGTGGCCGAATCAGCGGCATGGGCACGGCATGGTGGCCGTAGACACCCCTGAGCTGCGCCAGGTAGCGCAGCTCGCCGGGTCCGACGACGAACGCCACCGTGGGCAGCACGGCGTCCTGGGCAACCGGCCTCAGACCGGCCGCCGGCGTGACCCGTCCCGGCTCCTCGCGCAACAACGACTGCAACTCCGCCGGCTGGTACTTGCGAGTCGGCGAGCTGAACGATCTTCCGTCGAAACGCAGCAGGTGCCGGTGCGGCAGCCCGTCGTCGCCGGGTTCGTCGATGAACAAGTTGGTGGCGTCATGGCCGCGGCCCAGTTGCGGATCGAGGCCGATCCGGCGCAACTGGTCGCCGGCTGCGGTGATGGCGTCGACGGTAACTGTGGGCTCGGCCAATTCACGCTCGAGCACCTCCCCGAACAGGGCGGCGATGCCGGGCCGGGTCGGATCGAGCACTAGCAACCCCTCCTGGCCCAGCAGCCGGTAAATGAGCCCCGAGAACAGGTCGGCGAAACTCTCGGCGCCGCGGCTGCACTCCTCCACCAGCCGACACGCGTCGGCAACGTGTTCGGGGCGGCCACCCACTCGCCTCAGCTGATCGACCATCAGCTCCAGCCACTCTTGCCGGAACGGGACGCTGCCGGACGCCACGCCGGCAGGGAGCGGAACTTCGAGCCGGTGCAGTCTCTCCTCACCGTCTAGCAGATGGGCGTGGTCGACCTCATCGGTGTCGTGGTCCTGGCCCGCGATCCAGAAGACCGGCACCACCGGAGCATGCTCGCTGTGCAACTCTCGTGCCAGCCGAATCGCGCTCATGGCCTTCGCCAGGCTGTAGGCAGGGCCCAGCAGCATGCCCGGTTGCTGCCCGGTAACGACTACCCGGCTCTGGGGGTCGGCCAGCAACTCCAGCGAAGCGTGCGCCTCCGGCGGCGCGCCCAGTCGCTGCGCCTCGCGACTCAATTCTGCGGCGAGAGCCACACGGGGGCGTTCGAGCCGGCGAGCGAGCGCTGCTATCGTTTCGTTCGGTTTCAAGTCGAAGAATGACGCCAACTCGCCGGCGAGATAACGCGTCAGGAAGGGCGGGGTAGCGGCTGGCACGGCACAGCTTACCGTGGCGAATCGGCCGTTCCGGTCGCCTGTCTGGCACGTGATAGAATTCCGGGCGTGTCCGCATTGCAGAAGTATTCCGTGACACACGCTGTCGAGCTCAGCCCGCGCGGCCACCCGTCGCGGCCGGCCCGAGAACCCCGCTAGATGCGCGTTCGTATCGACCTTCTCCCCCGCCCCGTCTACCACGGCGAGTTGGTGGTCCTCATCGACATCCTCCGGTCGTGCACGGTCGCCCCCGTGCTGTTCGATGGCGGACTGTCGCGATTGACCATGTGCGCTTCGCTGCGTGAGGCGCGTAAGGACGCTGCCGGAGGGAAGCTGTTGGTGGGCGAACGTGCCGGAGTTCCTCCGGAGGGTTTCAACTACGGCAACTCGCCATCGGAGCTGCGCCGCGCCGATCTTGCCGGACGTGAAGCGGTGGTGGTCTCGGACAACGCTCCCAAGGCCCTGCCGGCGCTCGAAGGAGCGTCGGAGGTGCTGCTGGCGTCGCTGTACAACGCGGCTGCGGTTGCTTCGGCGGTCCGGTCGGCCGCCCGCGAGAGGGTGAGCCTGGTGTGCTCCGGCTACCACGGCCAGGAGGACCTGGACGACACCATGGCCGCCGGATTCCTGGCCGGCGAGATCAGTCGCCTCACCGGCGGCGTACGCTTCGAAGGTGCCGCCCGGCTCGCCATCGGACTGTTGCGCGCATTCCCGGATCCGCTCGAGGCGCTATGGCACTCCACCGCCGGCCGGACATTGCGGAGTCATGAGCTCGCCGAGGACCTGGCGGTGGCCAGCATGATCTCGCAGAGCGACCATGTCCCCCGCCTGGTGGCGATCGACGCCGGCAGACACTCCGACCTGTACCGCTTCGAATCGCTGTCGGCGGCCGGCTGAACCTCGGTGAGGCAGCCCGCCACCGTGAACGTCCTCGGCCACCGATTGGCCGTTCTCGATCTAGACGAGGCCGCTCGCTGGGTGCTCGACGTCGTTGGCGCGACGTCGCCGCGCCTGATCGTGACGCTCAATCCGGAGCTCGTAGTTCGCGCACGGCATGACCGGCACTTGCAGGCGGCGCTCGGCGAGGCCGACCTGACTGTGGCGGACGGTGTCGGGCTGCTGTGGGCGGCTCGCCGGGAGGGCCACCGGCTGCCCGGGCGAGTCTCGGGCGTGGATCTGGCGGCACGTGTCATGGAACTCGGCGGGTCCGATCTGCGGGTGTTCTTCCTGGGCGGGAAACCGGGGGTGGCCGAGTCGGCAGCGGCCGTGGCCCGTCGCCGCTGGCGAGTCGAGACTGCCGGTTGTCATCACGGCTACTTCAACGGGCCGGAAGAAACCGCGGCTTTGGTGGCAAAGGTAGCTGAGACGGCTCCCGACCTGCTGTTGGCGGGACTCGGCGAAAGCCAGGAGGTGTTCCTGGCCGGCAATCTCGGCTCACTGGGCGCGCGGGTGTCGATCGGGGTCGGCGGAACGCTCGACGTTCTGGCCGGGGCGGCCCGGCGCACTCCTGCCTGGACCCGGCGGCTACACCTGGAGTGGGCGTGGCGAGTCGGGCTCGACCGGCGCCGCTGGCACCGGGTACCCAGGCTGTTTCGGTTCGTGAGGCTGGTACTGGAGCGCAGGGCGCCGTTTCCGACGAGAAAAGCAGACTAGCGCACGACCGGTGGTCGCAACGGCTGGAGCCGAGAGGCAGTTCGCTCAGCGGCTGGTCGCCGGCTCGGAGAGTTCCGCTTCCAACTCGTCCTTCTCCGCGTCTTCACCGGGATGCCCGGCCGGGTAACGACCGTTGAAGCAGGCCAGGCAGGTACGACCGAGAGCCACCGCCCGCGATAGCCCCTCCTCTGAGATGAACGACAGCGAGTCGGCGCCGATGCGCTGCCGGATCTCCTCGACCGTCATCGAGGCGGCGGCCAGTTCCGCCCTGGCGGCGGTGTCGATCCCGTAATAACAGGGGTAACGGATCGGCGGGCTGGAAACGCGGAAGTGCACCTCGCTGGCGCCGGCCTCACGCAGCATCTGCACTATGCGTCCGGACGTGGTTCCGCGCACGATCGAGTCGTCCACCAGCACGATTCGCTGACCCTTCACGGCGGCGGTGGGCGCGAGCTTGAGCCGCACCTTGAGCTCGCGTAGCCGCTGATTGGGATTGATGAAGGTCCGGCCGGCGTACGGCGACTTGTAGAGGCCGACGTCGTAGGGGATCCCCGAAGCCCTGGCGTAGCCGATGGCAGCGGCGATGCCGGAATCCGGCACGCCGACTACCAGGTCGGCCGAGGCCGGCGCTTCCCGCGCGAGCATCTCGCCCATCCGCAAGCGGGCGGCGTGCACGCCCTCGCCCTCCAGCACGCTGTCGCCGCGCGCGAAGTAGATCCATTCGAACGCGCATGGAGTGCTCTCAGGCTCGAGCACCTGGCGGGAATGTAGGCCATCGTCGTCGGCAACGACCAGCTCGCCGGGCCGAACGTCGCGCAGGAAACGGGCGCCGATCACGTGAAGCGCGCTGCTCTCCGAAGCGAACACGTAGCCGCCGTTCAGCTCGCCGATCACCAGCGGCCGCACACCGTGGCCATCGCGCAGGCCGATAACCCGCTTGCCGTCCATGATGGCCACCGCGAAACCACCCTCCAACTCCGTCATGACTCTGGCGGTAGCGTCGGCCAGCGACAGGTGGCTGTAACGGGCGATGAGGTTGATCATCACCTCGGAGTCGTTGGTGGTCTGGAACACCGCGCCTTCGTCGAGCATCTGGCGCCGCATCGCCTTGGCATTGGTGAAGTTTCCGTTGTGGGCGAGCGCCAGTATCCCCTTGTTCGACCTGACCGTCAGCGGCTGAGCGTTGAAGCGCAGGCTCGAGCCGGTGGTGGAGTAGCGGGTGTGGCCGAGTCCGCTGCGAGCCGACGCGAAGCGAAGCTTCTCCAGTCGTTCCTCGGTGAACACCTCGGAGACCAGCCCCATGTCCTTCTCGATGCGCAGTTCTCCGCCGCCGGCCACGCTGATCCCGCACGACTCCTGGCCGCGGTGCTGGAGGGCGAACAGACCCAGGTGGCAAAGCGAAGCCACGTCAGCCGCCAGCGGCAGGTGAACGGCGAAGATGCCGCACTCCTCGCCGGGCTTGTCCCAGAATTCGGGGCCGTCCCAGGTCGCGATCTTATCCATCAGGACAACGCCTCCCTAAGCGGGCGCTCGAAGTGTCCGCGCAGCTCGGCGACCTCGGCGTCGAGCCGCTCACCGCCGACCCGGATGCGCAGCGTGGTGCCCCCGACGGTACCGAGCACGGCCGAGGGCACTCCCTCCCGCGAGAACAGGCTGCCGACCCGGTCGACGAGGTCCGCGCGGACCGCCAGCAACACTCGCGACGGCGCTTCACCGAACAGCAGGACATCCGGGCGCGCGGCTCCTTCGTACTCGTATTCGTCCAGAACGACATCACAGCCGCGGTCGCCGGCGATCGCCATCTCGGCCAACGCCACAGCAAGGCCGCCCTCGGAGCAATCGTGGGCCGTGTCGCAAAACCCCTCGTCGATGCAGCTGACCAATGACCGGTGCAGCCGGTGCTCCAGGTCGAGGTCGAGATGCGGGGGCCGGCCCGCCTCGATGCCGTGGACTACCGCCAGGTATTCGCTGGCGCCGAGCTCGGCGGCTTGCGGACCCACCATCACGATCACGTCGCCCGCGCGCTTCAGACCCATGGTCGCGTGACGGGAGACGTCGCGCAACACGCCTACCATTCCCACCGTCGGAGTCGGCAATACCGACACCACCCGTCCGGCGTCGTCGCGGTACTGGTTGTAGAGGCTCACGTTGCCGCCGGTGACGGGCGTGTCGAGGGCCAGACAGGCGTCGCGCAAGCCCAGGACCGCTTGCTCGAGCTGAAAGTAGACCTCGGGGCGAGTCGGGTTGCCGAAGTTGAGATTGTTGGTTATCGCCAACGGGCGGGCGCCCACGCAGGCAACGTTTCGAGCCGCCTCGGCGACCGCGTGACGAGCCCCCTCGTACGGATCGAGGCCGACGTAACGGGCGTTGCAGTCCACGCTCAAAGCGACGCCCAGGGCAGTCCCCTTCACGCGCAGCACTGCCGCATCGGCAGCACCCGGCACGACGACCGTGTTGGTCATTACCTGGTGGTCGTAACGCTCGAAGACCGGCCGCTTCGAACCGATGGTCGGACTCGCCAGGAGCCTCGCCAGTACCGCGTGGAGGTCGGCCGGAACGTCCACCTTCAGGGCGCGTTCCCGAAACTCGACCATGTCGGGGCTCTCTCGGCCTTCCCGCCGATAGCTGGGCGCCTCGTTCAGTGCCGCAACCGGCATGTCGCCGCACAGCTCGTCACCGTCGAAGAGTCGCAACCGCCCACCGGCGCGCACCTCCCCGATTTCGACAGCGTCGAGCTCCCAGAATCGCAGCAGTTCGAGCAGTTCGCCGACCCGCTCGGGAAGCACGGTCAAGACCATCCGCTCCTGGCTCTCCGACAGCATCACCTCGAGCGGCGACATCTCGGGTTCGCGGCGCGGTACCCGGTCGAGCCACAGGTCCACGCCGAGTCCCGCCCGGTAGGCCATCTCGCCGACGCTCGACGCCAGGCCGGCCGCCCCCATGTCCTGCACGCCGACCACCAGCCTGCGCTCGATGGCTTCGAGCGTCGCTTCGAGCAGCAGCTTTTCGAGGAACGGGTCTCCGACCTGCACCGCCGGCCGGTCGGCTTCGGAAGAAGACGAGAGATCGGCCGACGCGAACACCGCCCCGCCCAGCCCGTCGCGTCCGGTGCGCGAGCCGACGTAGACGAGCCTGTTGCCGGGCCCGCCGACGGTTCCGCTCTGGAGCTCTTCGTGGCGCATGAAACCGACGGCCATTACGTTCACCAGCGGGTTCTGACTGTAGCTGGGGTGGAAGGCTATCTCCCCTCCCACCGTCGGCACGCCGATAGCGTTGCCGTAATGCGATATCCCCTCGACCACTCCAGCCAGGAGCCAGCGATTTCGCTCGCCGTCCCTGGGGTGGTCGAGGGGTCCGAAGCGCAGAGCGTCGAGCACGGCAACCGGCCTGGCTCCCATGGCGAAGATGTCACGCAGTATGCCACCGACTCCGGTAGCCGCACCCTGAACCGGCTCGACCGCACTCGGGTGGTTATGACTCTCCATCTTGAACGCTACCGCCCGGCCCTCGCCGATGTCGACCACCCCGGCGTTCTCACCCGGGCCCTGGAGCACCTGCGGGCCCCGAGTCGGAAGCATCTTCAGCAGAGGCCGGGAGTTCTTGTAACCGCAGTGCTCGCTCCAGAGCGCGCCGAACATGGCGGCCTCCAGAACTTTCGGTTCCCGGCCGAGGAGAACGACGACCTGATCGAACTCCTCCTCAGTCAGTCCGAATACGGCCGCATTCGGCCGTTGCCCGGCGTCGATCACGCTTCGACTGCCGAGGGACCGGAAGCGTTCACCGTCGATGAACCGAGGCGCGCAAGAAAACCCTCCAGCAGCCGGCGACCGTCGCTGCCTCCCAGGAGACCCTCGACCGCCCGCTCCGGGTGAGGCATCATCCCCAACACGTTTCCGCGCTCGTTCACCACACCGGCGATGGCGGCCACGCTGCCGTTGGGGTTGCCGCGGGCGTCAGGCGACTGGGCCGCATCATCGTCGCCGGCACCGCCGCAGTAGCGAAACGCGACCCCGCCACGCGCCTCGAGCCTGGCGAGGGTTTCCGGGTCGGCGTAGTAACTGCCTTCGGCGTGTGCGATGGGCAGCTCCAGAACCTCACCCTTACGGCACCCCGACGTGAAGATGAGATCGTCGCGCTCGACTCGCACCCTGACAGTTCGGCAGAGGAAATGCGGCCGTTCGTTACGGGCGAGGGCGCCGGGGAGAAGTGCGCTCTCGGTAAGCACCTGGAAGCCGTTGCAGATGCCCAGAACCGGCCCCCCGCGCTCGGCGAAATCACGGACTGCCGCCATCACCGGACTCTGCGCCGCCATGGCGCCGGTCCGCAGGTAATCGCCGTAGGAGAAGCCTCCCGGCAGTATCACGGCGTCGGCGCGCCCCAGGCCGGCCTCGCGGTGCCACACCATTCGCGCGTCGCCACCGAGCCGCTCGAGCGCGTAGCGTGCGTCCTCGTCACAGTTTGAGCCTGGAAATCTGATTACTGCAATCACTTCTACCTCACCCCGGCCGCCTCCGCGACCTCGACGGATAAGCTTACCATCCGTCGCGGCTTGTTGACCGCCGCGAGAAGACCCTGATATCATGCTATGCATTTGGCTCGGGACGGCTCGAAACTGCTCCCTCGCCTGCCGGGATGGCGGAATCGGTAGACGCAGTAGACTCAAAATCTACCGCTGCAAGGCGTGCGGGTTCGAGTCCCGCTCCCGGCACCACCCCACTGTTGTTGGCGCGTCCGGTTTGCGCACGACTGATCTGCGCGAGACGCGCACGGAGGCTTTAGATGTTCTGGCTCATTCTGACACTGTTCGTAATTCTGTCGCTGCTCCTCACCGCGATAGTCCTGTTGCAGGAACCCAAGCAGTCCGGACTGGGCGAAGGGCTCGGTGGCGGCGGTGGCGGGCAGGATTTCTCGACCCGCGGCGGCACCGCCGGGGGGCTCAACCGCTTGACGATCTATGTAGGCGTCATTTGGGGCCTGCTGGCTCTGGCGCTGCAAGTAGTTCCGCGCTGAGCTAGGGTACGCGCGGAGCGAGTTTTCGACCGGGCATCGGCTCGGGTCGGTACCGGATGCAGCAGCGGGGGGGGGGGGGGGGGGGGGGGGGGGGGGGGGGGG
>JBBDRK010000066.1:83001-83887 GCA_040905465.1 Trueperaceae bacterium
GCCCCCCCCCCCCGCTGCTGCATACCAATGACGGTTCTCGAGGTGCATCCGAATCAGACGCCGGTTCGAGAGGCGCCTCGGTCGCCGGTTCAGGCGGCGGAACAGTCGAGCAGCCAGCCTTCGGGATCCAATGGCAGCAATACGCCCTCGAGTTCGGCGCTATCCCCGGCCAGAAGCGAACTGCCGATGGGCAGGCGCAATGGCAATCGCGACAGTCCACGGTATGGAGAGTCCAGCCGCAAGCTCCCGAAGAGGGTGTATCCGCCGGCGTCCTTGCGCGTGGAGAGCGTGTCCAGGCGCCCGGACAGGCGCACGCGAAGCCCAGGAGCGGCCATTCGTAGGTGATTGCTGCCTTCCATGCAGGCAATCTAGCCACTTCGCCGGCCGAGCGAAGAGAAAGACCTCCCATTCGCGCCGGCTCCGGTCCAGGTGTCACCGGCTCGAGGTTCACTGCTCGGACGGTACCCATCCGCTAAGGTACATCCGGCTTCCGGCTGAAGGCCCGATGAACGCGCCTGAACGGCTTACGTCTTGCGCCGAAGGACGGTCCACGGTACCCTTTTCTCGTCGTATAGTTTGCGGTGGGTAATGGTGAGACATCGGTCTGGCCAACTCGTCGACGACAACTTGGAGGTAGCATGAAGAGAGTCCTTCTGAGCATGGCCGCGTTGGCGCTAGCCTCGCTGGCCCTGGCCGAGCCGTTCGTTTGGCCGAACGCCTGGACCGTTGCGGAACCGGGCGAAGCGGTCAGCGGCGGAACCATGCGCACGTACAACATCAGCAACCCGCGCACGTTCAACCCATTCGTGTCGGCAGAGTCGAGCGACGCAGTAGACATGATCATGAACGAAGGCGCGTCGTTGCTGATGCTGCCCCCCGACTCCGA
>JBBDRK010000067.1:0-83041 GCA_040905465.1 Trueperaceae bacterium
AGTCTCCTCGCGACACTCGAGCGACGGCGTGCCTGGATCGTGATTCGCCTCGCTCAACGATTAACCTCTTGCAGTTCTTCGGCTCCCCGGCCTCAACCGAACAACTCGATCACCGCCTCCGCGGCCTCCTTGACGTCTTGCGCCAGCGCGTCGCACTCGAGCTGGCTGGCAGTGAAGTCACCGTACCGCTCGCGCTGCGGGTCGCAGCTCATTTGCGCCATCAGGAAGTCGGCGAAGTCGACATGACGAGGGCGCAACACCGGCAGCGACGACCGCAGGGTCTCGGGAACGTTTCCTGTTAGCCAGATGGCCTTGAGGCCGGCACGCCTCGCCCCCAGTACATCTGCGTAAAGGGTGTCCCCTACGTGCACTACCAGCCCGCGTACCGCCAGGAAGATGCCCGAATCCGGCTTGGCGGAATCGACAACGTTGGGGGCAACGAGCTCGTCGAACAACTCGCTCACTCCCAAAGCCTTCAGCACAGGCGCCTGGTAGTGACTGTAGCCGTTGGTGAGGGCAACCGTGCGGTAGCCCGCGCGGTGCAGCAGCTCGATTCCCTCGTGAACGCCGGGCAGCAGCCTGATACACTCCGGCCGGCAGCACTCTTCCACGATACCGGCCACACTCGGAATCTCGGGACCCCCGAAGTCTCGGCTTACTTTGGCGTATATCCCGTCCCAGTCGAAGGCCATTACCAATTTGTCGCTCGCCAGGCGGGCAGTCCACTCGGCAGTGATGGCGGCGTCGAGGAGCGCGTCTGCCTCACGGGCCGCCAGGTCGGCGAGCCGAGAACGTTGATGGATCAGTCGCCGTATCCGCGGAAGCACGCAGGACTCAAAGGGATTGTCCATCACCACTCCGTCGAGGTCGAACGAGACGGCCGGTGTCACGCGAACACCACCGCGCTAGGGACCGGCCTGTCGAACGAGGCGCCGGCAATCCCGCGAGAGTCGGCCGGCCGCAGCAAGGTGCCGGAGCCGAACATCACCTGCACCGAGCCGCCCCCGTCCAGGTTCACCGCCTCGCGCGCACCCAGTTCGACCAGCAACTCGGCCAGCTCGAGGAGGGTGCAACCCGAGCCTTCCCGCCGGGCGGCACCGTGCAAGGCGGAGGCCCCCTCTACTGCGGCGACGAGCAACTCTCCGTCGCTGTTCACGCCCACGCCGAGACGTGCGGCGGGCGTGACGTTCGCGTCGGCAGGAAAGACCGTGGGAACTACGGGTTCGCTCGAGCCACTCACGTAGAACTCCTCTTCGTCAAAGATGTCATCATCCACGCAGACCTGCCCCCCGGTCACCAATCGCGGCCCTGCCTGCACCCCCGCCTCCAGGTCTTCGAGTCCCGTCACCCGGTAGTGAACCGGGGCACCACGGCGCAGAGCCTCGAGCTCATGGGCATCCAGCCGCTGCCGCATGCTCAGGGCGATCGCGCCCTGCGGAACCTTTCGACCGCCGCCCGAGGCGACGGCAACCGCCCAGCGCCCGACGAACGTAATCTCGCACACGCCCGGGTCTACCGGCGTGCGGCCTCCCGGAAGATCGGGCCCGCGCATGTACAGTCTCGCAGAGTGGCTTCGCCGACGCACTTCGCGCCCTCCGGGTAGCGTCACTACGAGCTCATCGAGCCCCATCCGCCTCACCTGCCAACCGCTTCGGGTGCGAACGAGCGCTGTTCTGGACGCGGTCGGTGGGCGCGATACCGCTCCGGCCCGGGCAGTAAGACCGGCCGCCTCACCCAACGGCACGTGATGGGTGTCCATATCGCCGGGCAGTATGGTGAAGAAGTGGGCGTTGGCGATTATCGCCGCAGGGCGGTAGGTGCCAACAGCTCGGGGTGTCCCGACCGTGCCTACCATGACCAACTCGCTGCCCTCACCGGGGCCCTGGGTCGCCTGCGCCAGCAACCCACGCCGCGCGAGGGGTCCCGCCAACGCCCGGAACTCACCCCGGCTTCTATCGGGCCAGCTCGCGCCGCCGTCCTCGCCGCCGCCCAAATCGCGGGCGTGATAAGCGAGTAGCGAGCGCAGCGCCAGGATCTCCTCGCCGTCCTCGGTCCAGCGCAACCGCTCGGCCACGCCGCGGCTTCGCAGTTGGACGGGCGGCAGCGCCAGCGCGGTGAAGCGGCGCCGGTACAGGGCGGCCAGGAGATGAGCGATCTCGCGCGCCCGCAGTCGCGCCGGCATGGCGAGCGTCGTGGGCGTCAGGCCGTCCGCGCCAAATGTCACCACTCTCGTTTCCCCTGCCGCGAAGTGCCGGCGTTCTGTCCGCAACGAGCGGATCACTTGATCCCGGAGGTGATGAAGCCGCGGACGATGTACTTCTGCGCGGCGAGGTAGACCAGGACCATGGGTAGTACCGAGACTACCGCGCCGGCCATGAGCAGCGTCCAGCGCGACTCGTACTGCCCCTGCAGCGCCGTCAGGCCCAGCGGCAAGGTCCTCAGACTGCTGTCGGAAATGTATAGCACCGCTCGCAGCAGTTCGTTCCAGTTGGTGATGAAGGCGATCACGAACAGGCTGGCCAGCGCCGGGCCGGCAAGCGGCAGGAAGATGCGCAAGTAGGCACCGAAAGGGCTGGCACCGTCGATGACTGCGGCATCCTCTAGCTCCTCGGGGACGGTCTTGAAGAACTCGGTGAGCAGGAACGTGCCGAAGGCGCCGATCATCAGCGAGGGGACTATCAGCGGCAGGTAGGTGTCGAGCCAGCCGAGGCGGACCATCAGCAGGAACTCGGGGATTATGGTTATCTCGGTGGGTACCAGCATGGTGGCCAGCACCAGGGCGAAGAGCACATGCTTGCCGCGGAAGTGCATGCGGGCGAAGGCGAAGCCGGCCAGTGAGCAGGTGACCAGTTGCCCGAGGGCGGCGCTGCCGGCCACGAACAGGGAGTTGAGGGCGTAGCGGGCGAAGCTGTAGCGGGTGAGTACCTCGCGGTAGTTCTGCAGGGGGTCGTCGCCGAACAGCAGGCTGGGGGTAAGGGTGGGTGGTACCCGGAATACGTCGCCGGGCTCCTTGAACGAGGTGAGCACCATCCAGGCGAACGGTATTAGGGTGATGGCAGCGTAAGTCAGCAGGAACAGGTAGATGACGGCGGTGCGTGGCGCCTTGCCCTGGCGCCTGCCCCGACTGCGCGTGACCTGCTGGTGTTGCGGTTGGGCGATCGTGTCAGCCATAGGAGACCCAGCGGCGGCGTAGGGCGAAGTTGAGGAGGGTCAGGCCGCCGACCAGCAGCATCAGCACATAGGCGAGGGCGCTGGCGTAGCCCATGCGGAAGTGCACGAAGGCGTTCTGGTAGATGAAGAAGGCCAGGGTGGTTGAGGCTCGTTGGGGGCCGCCGCCGGTGAGGGCGTAGGTGACCTCGAACGTCTGCGCCGAGGCGAATAGCGAGATGATCAGCACGAAGAACGTTACCGGCGAGAGCAGCGGCAGGGTGATGCGCCGGAAGATCTGCGACTCGCTGGCCCCGTCGATCCGGGCGGCCTCCTTGAGGCCCTCGTCGATGTTCTGCAGGCCCGCCAGGAAGAGCAACATCTGGAAGCCGGCATGCTGCCATACCGCCACCACGGCCACCGCGATCAGGGCGTAACTGGGATCCCCCAGCCAGGATGGGGGGCGCTCGACCCCCAGGCTGTAGAGCAGGTTGTTGAGCAGCCCGAAGCGGGTGGCGAAGATCCACTTCCAGACCAGGGCCACCGCCACGGTGGAGGTGATGTAGGGCAGGAAGAAGAAGCCGCGGAAGAAGGTGCTGCCGAGCAGCCGCTGGTTGACCAGCACCGCCAGGGTGAGGCCCAGGAGCATCACGCCCGGGACGTAGAACAGTGCGTAGAGCGCGGTGTTGCCCAAGACCTCCCAGAACGCCTCGCTGGCGAGCATCTCCCGGTAGTTCCGCAGGCCAACCCAACTGGGCGCCGAGATCACGTTCCAATCGGTGAAGCTGGCCGCGAACGAAACGAACAACGGCCCCAGGCGAAAGAGAACCAACCCCAGCAGCATCGGGGCGATGAAAAGATAGGGAACGTACGGCCTATAGCGCACGAGCAGGTCCTCCAGGTGGAGGGATGGGTGGAGGGGCAGGTGGAGGGGCGCGACCGGAGCCGCGCCCCTCGACCCGAGACGGGGTGTGCCTCAGGGGTTCGGGTAGACCCGCGAGAGCACCTGGTTGCCGTAGTCGACGAACCCGTCGATCGCCTCCTCGAGGCTCTGCTGGCCGTTGAACACCTGGTCCAACTCACCGTTCATCCCGCTTTGCGCGGCAGCGGCGTAGCCGCGCCAATCACCCCAGCTGGGCGTGAAGCTGGTGCGGCTGGGAAGCAGGCCGAGCTCGAGGATGACCTTCTTGTCGACCGGCTGCTGGTCGCGCTCCAGCCACTCCTCCGATTCGCCTGCCGCTCGGTAGAAGGGCACGGTTCCGCCGAGATAGAGGTCCGCCGATCGTTCCGGGCCGGTCATGAACTTGACGAACTCCCAGGCGAGGTCGCTTTTCTCGGAGGTCGGGCTGATGGCGAACATGTCCGGCCAGGTGTAGGCGATGTCCTCGGTTCCCTGCGGACCACGCGGCACCTTGGTGATCCCCCAGCGGAACGAGTCTCCGACGATGTCGCGGTTGTTCTCGATGTTCCAGGTGCCGTCCACCCACATGGCGGCCATGCCCAGCGGGAAGACGTCCTGCTGGCGGATGCCTTCCATCTCACTGGGCGGAGGCGCCACCTCGTGCTCGTTGACGAGGTCGGAGAGGAACTGCAGCGCCTCCCTGGCACTCTCGTCGACTTCCAGGCGGGTGCGGTCGGCACTGAGCAGGTCGCCACCGTTCTGGTAGATCCACGGCTCGACGTGGGCGTAGCGGCCGTAGAGCCAAAAGCCGTACTGATCGATCCGACCGTCGCCGTTGTCGTCGACGGTCATCGCCTGGGCTGCCGCGAGGAACTCCTCCCAGGTCCAGTCGTCGTGCGGCAGCGGGACGCCGGCGGCCTCGAAGGCATCTATGTTGTAGAACAGCACCGTCCCCTGCCAGTTGACGGGCCACGCATACACGTCGCCGGTCTGCTTGTCGGGAAAGCGCGCGGTGGAGAGCACGCCGGCAAAGTAGTCGTCGAGGTCGGTCTCGTCGACGTACGGTTGCAGGTTCGCCAGCATGCCGTCGCTCTGCCAGGTGTCGACGAAGCCGCTGGACATGTAGTACACGTCGGGCAACTGGCCGGCCGCTGCCAGCGCGCTCATACGCGGCCAGTACTGGTCGGGCGGCAACGCCTCGACCTCCACGTCGACGCCGTGGATCTCCTCGAACTGCTCTATCAACGGGACCTGGATTTCGGCGACAGTAGGGTCCCAGAGGAAGAAGCGAAGAGTCTGTCGGCCCTGACCGAAGGCGTGGCCAAGGACGAGTGTGGCGAGGAGGAGTGCGAAGATCCGCTTCATTCGGGGTCCTTTCCATTCTGCACCGGGCTCGCGGGCGACCGCTGACGCGGCGCCCTGCCGTAGATTCTGCTGTTTGCTTCGCGACCTCCAATCACTCTGGGCAGCGAGTGTTCGGACCGCAGGCGACGTGAGCTGTCTGCCTGTATTACAATACGAACGTATGAGCGGATATTATCGGAGCGAGTCTTCCGTGTCAAGCAAACGTAAACGCAGCGACGTGACAAGTTACGGCGCTTCGGCTGCACTTCGGCTCCACTGAGGTCTATTGTAGGAATGTATGATCTCAGACAACATGCTAAGTTGCATTGCGTGGAGGCATCGAGCAAGGTCAAGGCGCGAGCAGATCGGGCTACCCGGCCTGTCGACGAGAGGAATGACATGACGGCAATCACCTGGTCCACCGACGACGAGCTTTTCCCGCTCGTCCGTGATCGGCTCTTCAGCGCGGTGCTGGGTGATGTTCTCGACCGCCTGGGTTACCGCCATCAGTTCCTCCCCCCGGATGTTCGCCCGCTGATGTCGTACGGAACGGTGGTCGGGCGCGCGATGCCGGTCCTGGAGGCCGATGTGTTCGATGACCACCAGGCCTTCGGAAAGATGTTCGAGGCGCTCGACGACCTTCGCGAGGGCGACATCTATCTGGCCTCCGGCGGGTCGCGAAGCTACGCCTTCTTCGGTGAGCTGATGGCAGTGGCAGCGTCCGCGCGGGGAGCACATGGAGCGGTGTTGTACGGCTTTCACCGCGACTCCGATGCGCTTCGCTCAGGCGGGTTCCCCGTGTATTCCGTTGGCGCCTATGCACAGGATCAGGCCGTTCGGGGCCGGGTGATCGAATACCGCACGACGATAGAGATCGGCCGGGCGACGGTCGAACCGGGCGATCTGGTAGTCGCCGACAGCGACGGAGTACTGATCGTGCCGCAGCGGATCGAGGCCGAGGTAGTACGCGAAGCGCTTGCTAAGGTGACGATCGAGACGGACGTGCGGCAGGCGTTGCGTTCCGGAATGTCGATTAGCGAAGCCTTCGTCAAGTTTGGAGTGATGTGATGACGACGGGCTACAAGGTCGAGCGTGCAAGTTTGACCGAGCAGGTGAGCCACCTGCTTCAGCGCTACATCGAGGAGCATGACCTGCGGCCCGGCGACGAGTTGCCCACCGAAATGGAGCTCACCCAGATGTTCGGAGTAAGCCGCACGGTTATTCGAGAGGGCCTGAGCGCGGCTTCCGCCCTCGGGCTGATCGTTGCCGAGACCGGGCGCCGCTCGCGGGTAGCGGAGCTCTCCCCTCGGGTGCTCGACCGCTTCTTCACCAACGCGCTGCGTCTCAACACTGGGGCGGTGGCCGAACTGCTGGAGGTGCGCGAAGCGCTGGAGACATTCGGCGTGACGCTGGCGGCCCGGAATCCGGAGCCGTCGCGCCTCGAGGAACTCGCCGGGCACCTGTGGGCGATGGACCAGGCCCTTCGGGAGGACAGACAGGACGCCTTCGTGGAGGCCGACATCGAGTTCCACCTGACTCTGGTGGAGATGAGCGGCAACGAGATCCTGCGCCACCTCATCGGAGCCTTGCGCTCCTCGACCCGCCAGACGATAGCCTCGGGCCTGCAGGCGCGAGGCTCGAACCTGAGCCTGGCCGCCATTCAGGAGGTTCACGTTAAGATCTTCGACACGGTGATGCGGGGAGAGCCGGAGGCGGCCGCGGCGGCCATGACGGAGCACTTCGAGCTCGCCATCGCCGCCGTCAGAAACCGCGACGGGGCGGCAAAGGCCTAGGGGTGGACCTTGCCGGCAAGTCGGTCCTGGTTACCGGAGCCGCCGGTGGCGGTGTCGGCTTCGGTATCTGCCGGGCGGTGAGCGAGGCCGGGGCGCGGCTGACGGTGAACGACCTGGACGAGAGCTCCGCCGCGCGAGCGGCGCAACAGCACGGGGCGGTGGCCGGCTACGGCGCCGACGTGGCCGACGCCGCTCAGGTGGACGCGATGTTCACGCGCATCGCCGCCGAAGTCGGGCCGCTCGATGGGGTGGTCAACAGCGCCGGCATCGGCCTCAACCGGCCCGCGCACGAGGCGAGCGCGGAGGAGTTCGAGCGGCTCAACGCGGTCGACCAGCGTGGAGTATGGCTGGTCGCCCGGGCCTTCACACGCCAAGCGCAGCGGAACGGGCGCGCCGGCAGCATCGTCAACGTCTCCTCGGTCCACGCCTTCGCCACCGTGGACGGCTACGCGCTCTACGCGGCGGCCAAGGCAGGCGTGGAAGGGCTGACCCGCGGCCTGGCGGCCGAACTGGGTGGGGCCGGCATTCGCTGCAACGCCATCGCCCCCGGCTACGTCCACTCCGAACAGGGCCTGGAGCTGCTCGCCACCTGGACTGACGACCCGGCAGGCTGGGTGCGCGACCACACCCGGAATCAGCAGGCGCTGGACCGCGAGATCGAGCCGATCGACTGCGGCTGGGCGGCGGTGTTCCTGCTGTCCGACCGAAGCCGGGCCATCACCGGTCAGGTGCTGCGGGTCGATGCCGGGCTCACCGCCCTGCTGTACCGGAAGGACTTGCGGTGAGGATCGTTCGCATCGAGGCCACCGAGGTGATCGTGCCGGCACGGTCGGGAACTATCAACAGCCCCGACCTGAACCGGCCGCTCCACAAACTGGCGTCGCACGGCCAGCCGGCCTGGACCCGGCAGTTCGACGAGCTGCCGAAGCTGCTGCTGACGATGCGTTGGGACGACGGCACCGTGGGTTACGGCGAGTGCTACCGCGACCACGATTGGCGCACGGTCGCCACCGTCGCCGAGTCGCTGCTGGGCAAGGCCGAGGAGGAGCTGACCCTGCAGGCGCTGCCGATCGGCCGCTGCCGGGAGTACGACGGCTTCGAGTGCGCGATCTGGGACTCCGTTGCCAAGCATCACGGGCTCCGGGTGGTCGACCTGCTCGGCGGAGCGGTGCGCGAGCGCGTCCGGGTAGGCGCCTGGTCCGGACACCGCACGACCGGGGAGGTCGGCGCGCTGGCCGAGCGAATGGCGGCCGCCGGCTACGACTGCCTCAAGTTCAAGTGCGACCTGGAGGACGACGTCGTCGGCTGGTGCCGGGAGGTCGCCCGGGCGGCGCCCGGCATGCAGGTGATACTCGATCCCAACGAGCGCTGGGAGAGCCCGCACCATGCCAGGCGCAGGTTGCTTGCGCTGGCCGAAGTGGGCAACGTGCTCTGTGTCGAGGACCCGATCCCGCGCTGGCGGCTCGACGAGTACCGGGAGCTGCGCGCGGTGAGCGACATTCCGATAGTGCTGCACGTGTCCATCCCCTACTTCGAGCACGGCCAGCGGGTGCAGGACGCGATCGCGGCGCTGACCAGCCGCGCCGTCGACGGTTTCAATTTCAACGCCGGGGCAGCCGCGTTCCAGCAACTCGACCATGTGGCCGCTGCCGCTCAGCTTCCCTGCTGGCACGGCTCCGAGATCGACCTAGGGATACTGGAGGCTATGTACCTGCACTCGTGCGCGGCCGCCGGCAGCTGCGACTGGCCGAGCGATATCTTCGGCCGCCTCATCCGCACTCACGACCTGCTCCAGGAGCCGCTGAGGATCGAGCCTCCGTACGCCTTCCTGCCCAGTGGACCCGGCCTGGGCGTGACCCTCGACATGGAAGCGGTGTTGGCGCACTGCACGCGCGACGAGGTGTTCGAGCCGTGAACCTGGAAAACCCTTTCCCTGCCGGCGATCCGGACCGGCGGGCGATCTGGGAGATGCTCGTCGAGCGAGACATCGAGGCGTTCGTGAAGCGGAGTTGGAGCACCGTAGAGGGGGACTTCGTCGCCGAAGGCTTCTTCGGCCTCGACGCCGGAGGTCGAGACCGGCCGGACGCCTGGCGGCTGACGTTTCCGAGTTTGGCGAGCTACCGGTCCGCCTGGCTGGAGCAGGCCGAACAGATGGCGTTGGCCGCCGATCCCGAGGCGATCCGGGCCGGGTTGGCAAACGCGACCGTGCTGCGCGACATCGAAATCAGCGGTGACGCCGCCCTCGCCCACAAGAAGTTCGACGGCACCATCGGGCTGAAGGGTGGCGGCAGCCGGTCGCTGCGCTGGCAGACGCTCTACTACTGCCGTAAGGTTGGCGCCGAGTGGAAGATCGCCGGCTTCGTCGGCTACCTGCCCAACCCGATGGGAGGCCCGATGGAAGATACTGCGGAGCCGGCTGCCGGGGCCCGGTCGCGGCAAGGGAAACAGGTGCCGATGGGCGCCAGCCAGCACCGCACCGCCGGCCCGTACTCTCCGGTCTTGCAGGTGGCCGCCGACGAGCTGGTGGTGATCTCCGGTCAGGCGGCGCTGGCGCACGACGGCTCGGTCGTCGGAGCAGATGTCGTCGAGCAGGCACGGGTGACGCTGGAGAACTGCCGGCTCCTGCTAGCTGCCGCTGGTTGCGGCCTGTCCGACGTCTTCAAAACGAACGTGTACCTGACCGACCTGAACGACTGGCAGGCGTTCAACGAGGTCTACGCTGCGCTGATGCCGGAACCGAAACCGGTGCGCACCGCCGTTCAGGCCGCACTGCTGCCCGGTCTGCTGGTGGAGGTGGAGATGTGGGCTGCCAAGCCACGGTGACTGGGTGGGTGTCATCCCGCGTGGCACAACCGTTCCGGCTACCTCCACGGCGGCTAAGTGGGTAGCTCCAACTGCGTAGTCACTTCTCAGTTACAGTGCTACCCGGAACGCCGCCGGACGCCGCGCCGAGGTCGTCCTTGCGCCCGTCCTTGATCCGTGACCATTGGGCGGTCGGACGCCCGTCCAGCCGAAACTGTTCCCCTCTAGTACCAAAGCTCTGCGGCCATCCCTCCGGCGAGTCCTCCCAGAACTCCTGCCGGCCATAGACCGTAAGGTCCAGCAGGCCGTACGACGGCGCCATCACTTCGTTGCCGCGGCCGGTGGTCCAGTAGGTCTCGTAGACCCTGTCATCGTCCCGGAGATAGCTGACCAGGATGCCGAAGTGCCGGTCTGCGACCAACCGGTCGACGGCGTCCTGCGGCACCGAGTACCACGGAACCGTCCACCCCATGAATTCGCGATAGCGCGAGCTCTCCTCGTACGGTCCTTCACAAAGGGTCGCGTAGCTCACGTCCCGCGAGTTCAGATAGGACAGCTCATTGATGTGGGTCGTGGAGAAGGTGCAGCCTACGCACTGCTCCGCGGCGGGCCGGCCGGTGTGCCACATGTGGAAGTAGGCGATCAGCTGACTCCGACCCTCGAATAGGTCGATCAACGTTACCGGCCCTTCGGCGCCGATCAGCGGAGTCTGCGGATCGACCGCGACCATCAGCAGTCGACGCCGTTCGGCAGCCAGTGCGTCCCCGACTCTGGTGTGGGCCTTCTCCTTGACCCTCAGTTCGTCGATCTTCGCCTGCCACGTCTGCCGATCCGTGACCTGTGGCAATGGACCGCCGGTTGCCGTCTTTTCTGTCATGCGACGAGACTAGTCCAGTCACGGTCGGCAGTCAATGGGTCCGGTTGACACGGGACGAGCGAACGCGCCAACCCCGGCTTGAAGGCCCTGATGCACTCGGCCGTCAGGTTGATGACAGTAGGCTGATCGGTGGCTGACCGCCGAGGGCCGCGTGTCGTCGCCGGTGGTTGTAGGAGTCGAGGAAGAGGTGAGCAGGACGACGAGTTCGTGGTGTGGTTCTCAGTAAGGGAGCCGTCCTCGATGCGTGAGGCTGAGCACATAGGTGAGAATCTACTTGCCCTTGAGACAGGCGAGATGCGGCGTGTTTGGCTAGACCCAACTACGCTCCCGCTAAATGGGAAAGTCGTTCTTGAGGTAGACACTGGCGAACACTTCAAGCTCAGGCAGAGCGTGTGCACCACCACCAGCAAGCAGTCTGCGCCGTCGCCAGCCACCTAGTAGTCCGCATCTGGGCCGTGATCCGCCACGACCGCCCTTGCAAATACCGCGACATCGCCGGCTCGGGCCTCGGCCAGGGGGAGCACCAGGTCGTTTGTCCCGCAAGTATCCAGCGAACCTGGGGAAGCCGAGTTACTCAACTTGGGGGTCGTGTGGAAGTAGCGTCGCACTGCTTTGCTACTCAACGCCAATTTCGTCGGTATAGTCGAGGACTATGCAAAGCATTCGGGCATTGGTCGAGCAAGGCACGGGAGTGATCAACGGTTGGTTAAGCATTCCAAGCCCGATAGTGGCTGAAGTGATGGCCCGCCAAGGGTTTCATTCAATCTGCATCGACATGCAACATGGACTCATCGACTATGGCGACTGCGTTTCAATGCTCCAGGCAATCGGGCAGACCGATGCTTTCCCGCTGGTTCGGGTTCCTTCCAACGATGAAGCATCGCTGATGAGGGTCCTCGACGCCGGAGCCCAGGGTGTGATCGTGCCTCTCGTTGACACGGCGAGCGACGCCGCTCGCGCTGTCGCCGCCTGCCGCTATCCGCCGCTTGGTAGGAGGAGCTTTGGGCCCACACGAGCCGCAATGGTATCAGGGCCGGAATATCACCTACGTGCAAACGACAAGGTACTGGTATTTGCCATGATCGAGACCAGCTCCGGCCTGGAGAATATTTACGAGATCGTGCGCACTCCTGGGCTCGACGGGGTCTACATTGGCCCGTCCGATCTGAGTTACGCTCTGGGGCTCGAGCCTCAATCGGACAACGAGGATCCCAAACACGTGGAGGCGGTGCGGCGCATCGTAGCGGCTTGCAGATCTTGCTCGCTCATCGTTGGCATTCACTGTGGCGGTCCGGAGTTTGCCAAGCGCGCGCTTGGGGCCGGAGCGGATTTGGTGACCGTCGCATCCGACATCAACTGCCTTCGGGCGGAAGCGGGACGGCGCCGCTCCCTTTTCTGAGTTTGGTGACGCCACGTTTCCGAGGGCAGGCCAAGTAGCGCCCTTCCGCTTGACACGGTGGCTTGGCCCCACCTATTCTCAAGTCCATAGAATATAAATAGTAGAAAGCGCGAGGAACCAAGATTGCCGCCTGAGTCTGAGTTCACACGGGAGACCTTGTCCAGTCGAGTTTTCGCCTGGCTGCGAAACGAGATACTCGTCGGCAACATTGGTTCCGGGGAGAGGTTGGCTGAGCTGGACATTGCCAAGAGGCTCGGCGTGAGCCCCACCCCCGTCCGCGAGGCGATTCGCCTGCTGAGCGGTGACGGTCTCGTCGAGTATGTCGATCGTAAAGGCGTAAAGGTGATCTCTCTTTCTGAGCAGGAGATAACCAAGTGCTTCTCGGTGCGCAATTCCCTCGAGCGGTTGGCTCTCAAGGAGGCCTTTCCGCAAATGACTGCCGCCGACAAGGAGCAGCTCATGACCCTGGCCGAAGGTACGGCCGAGGCGCGCGGCAAGCCGTTCGGAGTCTTGCTCGAGATCGACAGGAACTTCCACGCCTTCCTCGTGCAACGCGCGCAGAACTTATGGCTGACAGAGTTTACGCACCGATTGAGCAATGCCCTTACGGTTGCCCGACTCCCGCTATTCAAAAATCCTGACATAACCAAGGTTACGGAAGAGCACACGGCCGTAGCCGATGCCGTATTGGAAAACGACCTGATTTTGGCCGATCGCCTGTTGGATGAGCACATAAAGCGAGTCAGACACAACGCGATCGAGCTTCATCGCAAGATCCATCCGAATGGGCAGGGCGCGCCTGTGGCGCGGAAAGGATCAACATGAAGCTAGTCAGCTACCGCAGCTCCAGTTCGTCTCCTCCCACGGTCGGAGTACTGGTTGACAATACGGTGCTCCCGGCCGCGAACCTACTTGCGGCCGCCGGATTCGATCCGGCGGGAGCGGCGACAATGGTGGACTTCATACAACTGCCCAGGGAGACGCTCTCGGCGATCGCCAGCTCTGCGGCAGACGCTGGTACCAGGCCGGACAGGATGCCAGTTAACAGCGTTGAGCTACTCGCGCCCGTAGCCCGGCCCAGCAAGATCATTGGCCTCGGGTACAACTATCGTGCGCTGTGCCAAAACGAGGGAGTTACGCCGGCCGAGATCCCCGAACTCTTCACCAAGATGCCGACTTCTGTGACTGGCCCAAGCGACCCGGTCATCGTGCCCAAGGTAATCGACAAGGTCGACTACGAGGCGGAGTTGGGTGTGGTTATCGGCCGCACATGTAGTTCGGTTTCGGTCGACGAGGCCCTCGAATTCGTCGCCGGCTACACCGTGGTGAACGATGTAACGGCCAAGGTTATCCCGCGACCGCCAGAGTCCGGCAGTGTTGTTCTGGCTCTTAAAGGCGTCGATACCTTTGCCCCCACCGGGCCCTGTCTGGTCACAGCCGACGAGTTGCCTGACCCACAGAACCTTCAACTCCTCTGTCGAGTCAATGGTGAGGAGAAGCAGAACTTCAACAGCTCCGACATGATCCATACGGTGGCCGAGACCATTGCCTACGTCTCAGCGCGCATAACCCTCGAGCCAGGGGACATCATCTCCACAGGAACGTCTTTGGGAATCGGAATCGTCCAGAGACCACCCGTTTTCCTGAATGATGGGGACGTTGTCGAGTGCGAGATAAGAGGGATAGGCACGATCAGGAATGAATTCGTCCTTCTAAGCGCGAGAGGCTGAGGGCCGAATGCCGGTTCCGGTCGTACTGGGGCATTGGGACGTCTACGAGTTGCTCCATCGCCAACGAAGCAGTGAAGAGCGGCCGATGGCCCACTCGATCCTGCCCAATCTGCGTAAGGGGAACGTCCGAATCGTTTTCTTCGCCGTCGGCGGAGATTCCCGCAGTCACGCCAGTGGCTCCGACAAATTCCTAAGGGGAACCCTCCACTCAATGGACGTTGCGATGAGCGCCCTCGAACAGACGAATGGGTGCAGGGTGATCCGGAGCCGAGCAGACCTGCAATTGCTTTCCGGAGACGACGTAGGGTTTCTGCTGGTGCTCGAGGGCGGGCGCCCGCTCGACGGCGACCTCGCGACGCTCAGGCAGTTCTTCCGGCTCGGCATTCGTTGTCTGCTTCTCACCTGGAACGGACGCAACGAGCTAGGTGACGGCGTAGGAGAGGGGACCACTGCCGGGGGGCTCTCCCGTTTCGGCCGCGAGGTGGTCGTGGAAATGCGCAAGCTGGGAATGGTCCTGGACCTGTCACACCTGGCCGAGCGTGGCTTCTATGACGCCGTCGACCTCTACGACGGTCCGGTGGTCGCCACCCACAGCAACTCGCGAAAGCTCCACGACCACCCCCGCAACCTCACAGACGATCAGATACGTCGGGTGGCGGAAACCGGAGGTGTGGTAGGAGTCGCCTTCATGCCCGCGTTCCTTTCAGAGAGGCCTACGGTCGAAACCGTGGTCGACCACATCGAACACATTGCCGAACTGGTCGGGGCGGACCACGTGGGAATCGGCCCGGACTTCTCCTATGCCCCCGTTGCAGAGGAGCACAAGCGCCAGCGCAAGTACGAAGGGATCCGTGTCGACCTCGAGGTCCCCTACCCGATCGCCGATGCCTCAGAGCTTCCCAAGCTGGAGGAGGCGCTGTCTAGACGCGGCTTTGAGAAAGACGACTTGGCGAAGGTACTCGGTACGAACTTTGATCGGGTTCTCCTTGACGTGCTCCCGGGCGAATCGCCGGCGCACGAGAAGTAGTCCGGGGACGAGGAGGCCGCCGTGCTCGTTGCTTATGCAGCGCGTCGCCTGCTCGATCTCCTGCCAACCCTGCTACTCGTCTCATTCGTCGTATTCGTTTCGGTGCGGCTGATCCCTGGAGACCCCGTCTTGGCGATTGCCGGACCGGAGGCGACTCCCGAAATAATGGCCGAGATAAGGGAATCCCTAGGCCTCAACGAACCCCTCTTCACCCAGTACCTCGACTATCTGCAGCGGATCGTCCGAGGTGACCTCGGCACCTCGATACGAACGAAGCAGCCCGTATGGGACGAAATCGGCCGGCGCCTTCCGGCCACTCTCGAGCTGGCTGCGGCCGGCATGGTCGTGAGTCTCGTCCTCGGAATCGGGTTAGGCGTGATGGCAGCCCTGCGTCCCGGCGGTCCGCTCGACGCCTTCGCTCGGCTCGTTTCGCTCTTTGGCGTCTCTTCCCCCACATTCTGGACGGGCCTGCTGTTTGTGCTCGCCTTCGGTTACTACTGGCGAATCTTCCCAATAGCCGGCCGTGGCGGGCTGGACAATCTGGTGCTTCCGGCCGTGACCGTTGCGCTGACCAGCGTCGCCTTCATCAGTCGTCTCACCAGGGCGAGTCTGCTCGAGGTGCTTTCGCAAGACTATGTGCGGACGGCTCGCGCAAAGGGAGCCAAACCCTACACCACGATTGTCAAGCATGCGCTTCGCAACGCTCTTATGAGCCCGATAACCGTTGCCGGCCTCGAGTTCGGTCGGCTACTTAGCGGCGTTATCGTTATCGAGATCATCTTTGCTTGGCCCGGTACGGGGAGGCTCCTCATCAATGCAATCCAATTTCGAGACTTCCCGATAATACAGGGACTGGTCCTCACCTATGCTGCCCTCTATGCGTCAATTAACGTTGGCGTGGACGTCCTTTACGCGGTCCTCGATCCGCGGATCGTGCTCGACTAGATATGGCATCGATCACCCAGAACCCATCACCGCGCTCCTGGCAACTACCAATGGGAGTGGCGACAAGCGGCGTGATCTTGATCGTATTCGTGCTCAGCGCGCTCATTGGCCCTTGGCTGCCCCTACCCGACCCATACGCACAGCGAATTATCGCCTCCCTGGAAGGGCCCTCGCTGGAGCATCCCCTGGGCACCGACCAACTTGGCCGTGACATGCTATCCCGGATCGTCGCTGGAGCCCGCTACTCCCTGGTCATTGGCTTGGGCGCGGTTGGGATTGGCGTGCTGGTCGGTGTGCCACTCGGCATGCTCGCGGGCTACCGTCGGGGCTGGCTCGACAAGGTTTTCTCCCGAGTAATCGACGTGTTCCTGGCGTTTCCCGGTATCATCCTGGCCCTGATGGTGGTGGCGATCCTGGGGCCTGGTTTAAACAGCCTGGTCATTGCCGTTGGGCTCAGGTCGTTTCCGGTTTTCGGTCGCGTGTCCAGGGGCGAGACCATTGCCTTACGTGAGCGCGAGTATGTTCAGGGTGCCCGCGCGCTGGGCTCACGTGGCCGTCGCGTGCTGGCAAAGCACATTCTGCCCAACCTGGCCGGCCCCCTGCTGGTGGTGGCCTCACTTCAGACTGCCACCGCCATCCTCATCGGTGCGACCCTGACCTTTCTGGGTGTAGGGATTTCTCCCGAAGTGCCCGAATGGGGCGCGATGATGAACGCGGCGCGTCCTTACATGCTTCGCGCCCCTCATCTCATCATCATCCCCGGAGTGACGATGATGATCGTCATGGTTGCGCTCAACACGATCGGAGATTACATCCGGGATCGCAGCGATCCCTTTTCACAACAGATTCGCAAGTGAGCTTCGAAATCGAGGGAGGTGCAACCGAACCTGAGTGTCAGCGACTGCTCCTCATCACGATGTTTCCGTCGGCAGCACGGGCCGGCGCCAAATTACGAAAGGTGGTTCATGGCATCCATACCCCAGATAACACCCGAGGAGTTTCGAGACAGGCAGTCGAAGGCGGTCCAGGCAGCGGATGATATGGGAGCAGCGGCGCTGCTGGTAGTCGGGGGTCCCTTCTACGACAGGCCCGGCGACCTCGCGTATCTGACCGGGCACTACCCGCCGTTTCCCTCCTCCAACTATGAAGGCGACTACCGCGGCCTTGGCTACGGTGCCGTGGTCCTGCCGGTAGATGGAGGGGCATATCTAGTCAGCGATACAGCCGCATACCGAGAGGAGCGTGTCGTAGCCGACGACATACGGCCGGCCCGGAACGTACCCCGCACTCTTGCCGAGCTGCTGCGAGAGCTGAAGCTCGCCTCACAAACCGTTGCTTTCGTCGGGTCCGAGGTCGCCCCTTATGCGTTCGTCCACGAGTTCGCAGAGGGACTCTCGCTCGATCTGAAGCCGGCAGATTCGATCCTGAGGTCCGCGCGGCGCAAGAAGAGCGCTGACGAGCTGGCAATGCTTCGGAGAGCTGCCCAGGTCGCAGAAGTCGGAATGGCCGCCGCTCTCGCCGCAATCGAATCCGGACAAACCGAGTCCGAAGTCTGCGCTCAGGGAATAATGGCGTCGATGGCCGCGGGCGCCGACTTTGTACGCTACCTCCGGGTACTCTCTGGTCCGTATGCCGGCTGGCCCCACCGCTGGCCCCCGGCAACCGACAGAGTGTTGCAGGATGGCGAGACAGTATGCATGGACCTGATAGGGGCAGTCAACGGCTATCAGTTCGATATCCTGCGAGCAGGAGTAGTTGGGGAAGGCAGCGACGAGACCAGAGGGCTCATGCAACTCGCGAGGGACGCCACCGAGGCGGCAATCTCCGCTTGCGGGCCCCGGGTTCCTGTCCGGGATGTTGTGGCAGCTGCGGATGATGTTCTTGCCGGCGGTGGTCAGCTGGGGAATCGGGCAGGTTTTACCGGCCACGGCATAGGGCTGGAGACGGTCGAGGCTCCGCTCATAATGAAGGAATCCAACGAAGTGTTGCGAGAAGGGGACGTCATCTGCCTCGAGCCCGGGATCCTGGTCCGAGGTTCCCATGGCGCTCGCTTCGAGTACGAAGTGGCGATCACTGACCGTGGACACGAGGTGCTGGCGCGAGGCGAAGCGTGACCGGCGAGGAACTCCACCACAACCTGCGCCAGCGGTCGCCCCGCTATATCGCAAGTGGTATGGATCCGAACGACATTGAGCGTCTGATAACCAGCGTGAGCGACTGGAGCGAGTGGCTGGATCGGACGAGCGCGTTCGCCCTTGAGCGGTTGAAGTTGGGCCATGAGGCACTCGCCATGCGTCGAAACGTTAGCGCGGCCGAGCACTTCGTGGGTGCGGCGATCTACTTCCACTTTGCTCAACTGGGTTACTTCGAGGACGAGGCGAAGAAGCGCGAGATAGCCGGGAGGGCAAGAGACGCGCACCAACTGGCGTTCGACCTCCTCGAGCCGCCGGTGCTACAACTGAGGATTCCGTTTCGTGGTGTCGACATGGTCGCCAACGTAAGGATCCCCTACGGCGGGCCGAAGGCCGCCGCAGTGATCCTCCTTCCGGGTGTCGACTCGACCAAGGAGGAGATGATCACGTTCGAGACCGTGTTTCATAAACGCGGACTCGCTACCGTGGCCTTCGAGGGCCCCGGGCAGGGGGAGACGGGGGAGCGGTTGCCGCTCGTCGAGGATTACGAGGTTGCCGTATCGGTTCTGATCGACGCCTTAGCGCTGGTTCCGGGTATCGATGGAAAAAGGCTGGGCATTTACGGTCGGAGCATGGGAGGGTACCTGGCTCCAAGGGTCGCCGCAACGGAGCCAAGAATCAAAGCGGTGGCCAGCTCTGGTGGTCCCTTCGACCTTCGTGGCTGGGATCAGTTCTCCGAGCAGTTGAAGCGCTTTTTTTGCCATGCCTGGGGGATTTCCGATCTACAGGAAGGCACCGAAAGAGCCTCCAGGGTGAGCCTCAAGGAGTTCATTCCAAGGATAAAATGTCCGTTCCTGATCCTCCACGGCGACGCAGACCGGATCTTCGCTGGCGACGAGGGCAGACGCATGGCCGAGATTGCTACCTCCGAAACTACCGTCGTCATCTATCCGGAGGGCGAGCACGTCAACGACAACATTCCCTACAAGTATCGACCGGTCACTGCCGACTGGTTTGCGGAAGCATTGATGTGACTCCAACCGGTTGCGCTGTAGCTGTTTGCGGCTTCGCTGGGAGCACCCTTGCCGGCAACCTCGGCCCGGTTTAACCTCTGCTAAACGGTAGCCTCCGCCGCCAACCCTGGCATCTGTTCGTCGAAGAGGCCGCTCGGTATTGCTCGGAGGTATTCTATACACTCCTCGAGCGGCACGACGTCGGCATACTTCTGGTGCATGTCGAACAGGTTGATCTTGTGCGACACCTGGGCACGATCGAAGGTGCACTCCTCAACGACACTCACGCGGTAGTTGTAGGAGAAGGCATCCAAAACCGTTGCCCGCACACAGCCGCTGGTGCTGGTGCCACACACCAGCAAGGAGTCGGCTCCCAGGTTGACAAGCAGCGAGGCGAACTGCGTACCGAAGAACACGCTGGGTTTGCTCTTGAGCACCACTACGTCCTCGGGCTGTGGGCTAATCTCGTCGACGATGCGGTTGCCGATCCCAGAGTGCTCCTCCCAGTCCTCCGAGCGCCGGTAGTTCTTGTCGCGCCAGCGGCCCGAGTCGAAGCCATCCGGGCGGTACTCCTGACTCGTGCTGTAGAAGATCGGGACGCGTCTCTCGCGAGCTGCGGAAAGGAGTAGCCGCGTCTGGGCCACCGCCTTCCATCCCTCTTCCCCGCAGCTGTTGCGCCAACGCTTCACCGACTCCATGATCGGTTCAGGTTTGTCGCCCACGAAGTTGTAGATCACGTCTATCACCAGCACAATGGGCCTCTTGCCGAATCCCAGTCGTTTTCCGTGCCCGGATGTCGAGAAGAGTTCTTTGTCTCGTTCGCTGATTGAGTCGTCCCAAATTCGTCCTTCAGTCCTCATGGTGCCCTCCTTCGCGGGTCGTGCCAAGTACCGCACTGCCGAGACGCTCCAGCAGTCTCCGACTCCAGACCGCAACCATCTCCCGCCTATACTCGGCGCTGGCTCGCAGGTCGTCTCGTGGAGCAATGTCCCGGGTCGACAGTCGTGCTGCCTCACGAATTGCTGCAATCTCTGGCCTGCTGCCGTTCAGCCGCGCCTCCGTGGATCTCAATCTAAGGGCACTTGCCCCAGCACCGCCCGCGGCAAGACGGACGTCTTCCAGGTGAGAACCATCGGCACTCGGCGTAAGGGTACCAGCGACGACTATGAGACCCGGCGCCTCCAGGCTCTGCGGATTGAACTTTTGGAAAGCGCTAACCGTTCCCGCCTGCCGGGGCGGCAGCAGGATCTCGATGAGCAGTTCATCGGGGCGCCGCGGCTCTTGCAACAGGAATCTCGCGAACTCAAGTGTGCGCTCACCCCTGCTGCTGGCCAGCCGCATCTGTGCCTGCAGCACCAGCAGCACAGGTGGGATGTCAAAGTCGGCTTCGCCCTGGACCAGGTGGCCACCTAGCGTGGCGGCGCGACGGATTCGCTCATTTCCCACGGAGGCTGCGGCAGCAGCCAGGATTGGGGCGTGTCGGATCACCACGGAGTCAGTGGCTAGCGAGTGGAGGCTCACCATACTCCCCAGGCGCAACTCGCCGTGCCGCTCCAACCCGATTGTCTGCAGAGCGGCCACTCTCCCAAGCCCCACCAACCTCTGCGGAAACTCCGCACCCAATCGTAGGGCCTGCCCTGTCGCTGTCCCCCCTGCCCACAGGTGTGCTCCGCCGCCGGCCAACTCCTCCAGGACTTCGGGCACCGTGCTGGGGCGAAGAAAGCTGCTCGCCATGTCAGCCGCTTCCGTTTTCGGAGATCTGCCGGATCGCGCGGAGGATCGAGCCGTAGCCGGTACAGCGGCAGAGGCTGCCTCCCATGCGGTATCTGATGGAAGCGTCGTCCGCGTCAGTGAGTTCTCCGGCAAACGCGATTGCAGAGATTACTTGCCCCGGAGTGCAGATGCCGCACTGAATGGCGTCGCATGAGATGAAGGCATCGAATACGGCGCTGATCCGCTGGGAGGCAATGAGGCCGCGACACGCCTCCTCGCCAGTCGACCTGTCGCTGCCCGCCAGGGCCGCCAGTCCCTCTATGGTCCATACGTGGCGGCATTCCATTGTGATCATCGGTACGAGGCAGGAGCTCATCGGTTGACCGTCGAGCAGAACCGTGCAGATACCGCAGACACCGACGGCACAGCCCAGCTTGGTCCCAGTGAGACCAAGTTCGAAGCGTAGAAACTCAGTGAGGAACTGTCCCTCGGGCCGCGCGCACTGGACGTCCTCGCCGTTGACGGTCAATGCCGTGCCCGGCCGCCCTGTCACGGACCGTCACCGCCTGCTTCGCTGCCGGGCACTTGGCCTTCAACTGCAGGCGGCGCGTTGCTGCCGCCGGATACCCCACGCTGCATTGCAAAGTAGACTTTCTCGGATGTCAGCGGAAGCGAGCGTATGCGGGCTCCTACCGCGTCCGCAATGGCATTGCCAATTGCCGGTGCGACGGCGACGCCGGCGAGCTCTCCGATTGGCTTGACGTTTCGTTCGCCCAACCCCTTCCCGCCACGAACCATGACGACGACCTGCTTGGGAGTGTCGCGTACGGAAGGCAGGAGGTACTTCCCCAACTGCGATGCAGCGACCAACCCGTCGACGATAGCCAGATCCTCCATCATCGCCTGCCCCAAGCCCATTACTGCTGCTCCTTCGATCTGTCCAAGGTGTCCGGCCTCGTTTATGACCTCCGCAACGTCGGCAGCAGTGATTAGCTCATTGACGATGACCTCGCCGGTTTCACGGTCCACCAGCACGGTAGCGACCTGCGTGCAGACGCTTATGAGCGGCTGCTTATCGCGGTGGTCCGCGCGTCCCAGGAACCAGTGACCGGGGTTGCGTAACGCCAATGCGGACAGGACTTCCGACCACTCTCGGGCGCTGAACTCGACCCGGTCAGTTGCACCCGATGATCCGCGCCCATCCCGGCTGCCAATCTGTGTATGGGTTTCGCCCAGTTCCGTGCGCAACTCGCGACAGGCCACGATCAGCGCCTCGCTGGCGTCGACCGTGACCCGGCTTGCGCCCACGCCAAAGTCCCGCTTCAGTTCCGACTGCTCTGCCTGCCTGACCGTGACCAGCTCGCGGGGAATTCCCAGCTCGGTGCGCACTACTCGCTCAGCCACCGTTTGCTGGCCGCCACCTTGATCGGGAAACGGAACCCATATCGTGAGCCTGCCTTCCGTGGTTGGCTCCAACGCTACCTCCGCGGCTCCACTGTGCACCTGTTGGCAGAACATCGCCACTCCTGCACCGGCGGCCCACTCCTCTCCCGCCTCCCTCCGACTGGGCGGATTGACTTCGGAAAGCGCGCCCTGAGCTGCGGTTAGTGTCTCGTCTGCCCTCATCTCCAACCACTGTTCTCCGAGGTTTCCCGGCTGGCCGGTGTGCAGGAGATTGATACGCCTGAACTCGAACGGGTCCAGTTCGAGCTCGCGGGCAACTTCGTCGAGGAGAGACTCGACCGCGAAGGTAACTTGCTGGGCGCCCGGTGCCCTGACGTGTCCTCTAGGGACGGTGTGGGAGTAGGCGATTCGGCTACGGATCTGCAGGGCCGGAATTCGGTAGGTCGCACCGGCCAGCCGCAGGTTGAACAGTTGCACCTGAGGGTTGGGTTTGAATCCGGCGTAGGCTCCACCGTCGAGCACGATGTCGACGTCCAGCGCAGTAAGCCGATTGTCGTCGTCCACTCCCAGCCGGACACAGGTCGTGGCGGAGTGGGAGGGGTTGGTGGCTGTCAACTCCTCGCCGTAGCTCGCCTCGATCCGCACTGGTTGTCCCAGTCGCCTGGAGAGGGCTATGCAGAGCGGCACGTCCATCGGCGAGCCCTTGCCGCCGAAGTCACCGCCGACTGCTACTGGATGGATACGAATGGGAACGGTATCGCTCTCCAGCCACGCGACGAGCTGCTCTCGGAGAATACTGGGTGACTTATTGCTCGCCCACACGTCGATTGCTTCGGGTTCAGCGCTGACCAGGCAGACGTGAGCCTCGAGGTATCCCTGGTGACGAGACGGGACCTGGTAGCTTGCCTGGAACGTGCGGGTCGAGGAGGCCAGCACCGACTCGACATCCGGACCATTCCGCCATATCGCGCTGGACTGAAGGTTGTGGCCGTCCTCGGCAGTAATTACCGCGCCCGGGTACGCCCAGGGCGCTTCATGAACCAGCGGGGAGCCGGGAACAAGGGCATCAGACGCGACCGTGGCCGCTTCGAGCGGTTCATACTCCACTCGCACCAGCGCGGCTACTTCCCGGGCCAACTCCTTGCTCTCGGCGACTACTGCCGCAACCCGCTCGCCGGCGAATCGCGCCACGCCTCTAGCCAATACCGGCACGTCGCGAACCCGCCGCCCGTAAGTGGGCAAGGCGAGGTCGTCTCCGGTGACGACGGCTAGAGCGCCGGCAGCAATTGCTTCACTACCGTCGATCGACTTTACGCGTGCATGCGGATATGGACTCCTTATCAATGCGACGTGTCCAGTGCCCGGAAGTAGGAAATCTCCCGCAAAGGTCTTGCGGCCCGTAACGCTGTCGCGGGCACCGACTCTCGCCGTATCTTCATCCATGGCAGACGATCAGGTGGGCCCCAAGGAGCCAAGGAGCTGATCGTACCGGGGATCTGAGGTCACACTTCGACCTGTCGCTCTCCACACTTTCTGACCCGCAATCTACGGTGGCTCCGAGAGGAGACGCGGTGCCACGGGCCCCGCGTCTCTGGCTTCTCGCCGGTCAGCGAGTCGCTTCCCAGAAGATTGGGATTTCGGTTCCAGGGAGTATTTTGATTCCGCCTATGTCAGCCTGCTGCACGATGAATATCGCCGCCCGGAACGTGAAGAGCCAAGGAGCGTCTTCCCAGACGATACGCTGGAACTCCTCATAGACCTCGGCTCGTCTCTCGGTATCGAACTCATTTGCGCCCTCGTTAAGTAGCCTGTCCGCCTCTGGGTTGCTGTAGCCGCCCGGATTCCACAACCTGCCCGCGAAAGGAGTGGACAGGGTGCGGCGAAAGCTGTTGTCGGGGTCACCGGTAGACCCACCCCAGCCCAGCATGAACAGGCTGAAGTCGCCGGACTCTACCCGTTCGACGTATGAGGGCCAGTCACTGATCGCCTGCAAGTCGACGTCAAATCCGACCTCGCGCAGGTAACCGGCCACCGCCTGCGCCGCCTCAGAGTCCTGTGGATAGCGCCCAACTGGCGAAAGCATCGTAATCTGGGCGCCCACAGCGCCGGCTTCATCGAGCAACTCCCGTGCGCGTTCGGGGTCGTATTCGTAAAAACCCACGGACGTTGCGTACTGCACTGTTTCGACGAGGGATTGCGCCGGAACGCCGGCTCCAAATAGGACCCGGTCAATGATCGCTTGCTTGTTCACCGCATAGTTTGCGGCCAGCCTCACTGCTTGTTGATCGAAGGGAGGTTCTGTCACGTTGAACGGGAAGATCATGTTGCGGCCGTTAACGCGTTCGACCGTCAGTTCCTCGTTGGCTTCCAGCCGCTCCACATCGGAGGGAAGCACGCGCAGCGCGACGTCTGCCTGGCCCGAGTCGATCATCAGCGCCCGGGTAGTCGCGTCACCGATGAACAGGAAGTTGATGTTCTCGAAGTGGGGCTCGCCGCCATAGTAGTCTGCGTTGCGCGTGACGGCGATTCGGTCGCCGGTCACCCATTCGACGAAGCTGTAAGGACCTGATCCCACGGGCCTCTGCCCGAATTCGTCACCAAGGCTCTCCACGGCCGGCTGGCTGAGGATGGCGGCGTCGGGGTGAGCCAGGTTGTTGCGCAAGGCTGGGTATACCTCGCTTGTCACCAGAGTGATTTGGGTTTCACTGTCAACCCGCACGTCCTCAATCTGTTCGTAGAGCACTCGCTGCTCACAGTTGCTCTCGCGCATGTGTTCAATCGTGAACTTTACCGACTCCGCGGTAAGCGGAGTGCCGTCGTGGAAGGTGACCCCTGGACGCAGCTGCAATGTCCAGGTGGTGCCATCCTCGCTTACGGATTCGCTCTCGACGAGATCGGGCTGCGGCTGCATCTGTTCGTCGAATGTGTAGAGCCGGCTATAGATGTGATACTTCAACATGTTCTGGTCGCCACTTACCGTGTTGCACACGGAGAGCGAGGGGAACTCGGAGGGTACCAGAACTGTTAAGTCATCGCCGCGAGCGTGCTGGGCCATGAGCAGGAGAAGTCCGAGCGCCAGCAATGCCAAACGGACTGGCATGCGCTCGATGAGGGGGGGTGATACGGCTGAACTGGTGTCTTTCACAATCCGACCTCCTTGGATGACGACGGGCTTCAATGCCTGCTTCGACATTGCAAAACCTTCGCGGTGTCTAGTCACCTTGCCGTGAGATTCGGTGCAACTTATATTCTATAGTCTATGGGTTATAATAATCCATCGGGAGTGTTTGTCAAGCCGCTCCCACTTCAAGTTGGACTGCCAAGCCCAAACTACTCCGCTGTTAGACCAAGCCCTCGCTGCCAAGCGCAAACATGCTAGCCAGGTCCACAGGGCGCTGAATCAGGCGCTGGGCGAGGAGGTAATCTCCCAACTTCTTCAGCGTCCGAATGTTGTTCGAGGTAAGGCCATAGGGTAGTGGATCACCCTGGAATAACTGATCGATTTCGTCCCAGGCGACTCTTCCCCATGGCAATGTCGACCTTGAAAGCCGGCGGGAAAAAGCCACCTGCTTGCTCGACGAATACGCCTTGAAGAGCATTTCCGACAACTCCGGCACGGTATCGAGTTTGTCAGTTTTCACCACGACAGTGTGCATGATTGGGTGGATGCCAGTTGACAAAAAGTACTCGCGCTCAACTTGCGTTACGTCCGGAAACAGCCTGCGAACAGGTGGGATTTCGTTAACGCCGAGCGATTGCTTTGGACCCGAGGGCAGGATCAGGGCATCCAGTCGCCCCGATATCAGCTCGTCCAGGAGATCACCGGTTGCGGCCCTCACTTCAATAGAGGGCGGCAAGGGCATACGACTGCCCGAAGTGAACCACTCGATGGAGCGCCAGTCCACTCCGTAGTGCTCGTAAAGAATTCCGCGCACCCAGACCGCAGCGGTCATCGCATAGTCGGGCACCCCTAACCTCAGGCCTTCCAACTGCCTTGGATCGTTCAGGTTCGAGTTAGCCGCGACGTACACGGCGGAGTGCCGGAATGCCCGGTAGGGGAAGATCGGAAGTGCGCAGAGCCACTGCTCACCACGAGCACGGAGCATCATGTAGTTGGAGAGAGACATCTCGCAAGCGTCGTAGGACCGATCGGAAATCATTCGTCTGAAGATGTCAACGACCGGGTCGGTCTGGTACTCGAGAGCCAGTTTGCCCCACCTACCAGTCAGGCTTAGCGTGTGTTCATAGTCGCCTCCGTGGAGCGTAAGTTCGTAACGAAGCTTGTCCATGCTGCTATGACGGGGCACGGTTGCTGTCGAAAGCAACGGCTCTCCCATTCCTGACCGCCACTACCCTCTGCACACCATCAGGTTGCATTCCCTCAGGCAGAAACCAGTCAGCATTCGCTCTCAAACCGATAGGACCTGCGGCCGAGCAATTCGTTGCCAGATACCCATTGTCAGGGAAAGGAAGATTGTTCATTTCAGAAGCTTAGCAAGCCCGGGGGATGTGAATTCACGGCACTGCAGTGGCGGCGGAGCTACGGAGCCGAAACGGACACTTCGAGCCCGAGCCGCGATGACTCCTCGGCGGCAAAAAGTGACGCCATAACGTGCCTCGCATCCCTGCCGGTGATAGCTGGTCGAGTACCGGTGGCAACCGCACGTTGGAACTCCTGCCATTCGAGGACCAGAGCTTCATCAGCCCAGTGAGCCGAGCCGGACTCGGGGAGTTTCGTCCACACTTCGTCCTGTCCTACACTCACGCCTTCGACCGAGTGAATTCGAATCACGCCATTCGTGCATGTGATCTCGGTTCCGTGTTCGGGAGCGCCGTTATCGTAGCCAACGCTGTGAACGGTGCCAGCGGCACCGCTCTCGTATCGGAAGAACATTACGCCATGGTCGTCCGCTCGCTGTTCGTGGAAGCTGGTGTCGAACTGGGCGCTAACCGAAGTTACCGGGGAGCCGATCAGCCAGTGAAGGCGATCGACGGCATGAATCCCGCCGGTGAGCAATACCCCGCCGCCCTGCTCCCTGTCGAGGTGCCATTGCCGCCTGTTGGGTTCGAACCACCGCTTCCTCATTACGGCGTGTCCGGCTACCGGCGCGCCAAGATCTCCCGCTTCAATCATCGCCTTGGCCAACCGAAACGCTCGCGAGAAGCGGGTGACGTGCCCTAGCATCAGGGTGACGCCGCGGCCTTCCACCGTCGCCAGGATTTCATCGCACTCTGCCAGGCTCACCGCCATTGGTTTTTCGAGCAAGATGTGCTTGCCCGCTTGTGCAGCCGCAACAGCAATCTGGCCGTGCGTTGCGTGTGGCGTCGCAATCACGACGGCTTCGACCCGGGGATCGGAGAGGAGTAGATCATAGTCCGTGTAGGCTTCGAAGTCGAACTCTTGGGCCAGGGGGCGTAAGGCGTCCATGTTCGTGCGGCAAGCTGCCACCAGGTCGACTCCTGCCGCCTTCATGGCAACCGCGTGCTTCTCGCCAAAGAAGCCGGCGCCTATGATGCCCGCCTTCACGCGCCCACGTGCACGCGCCTACCGGCCGCATATGCTGCATCGACGAGGCGCGTCGCCTGCAGATAGTCGTCGAGCGAAATCCGCGGGGGAAGGCCGTCGCTTACCCGGCGCAAGACGTCGGCTATGAACTCGTCGTAGCGACTTCGAACATTTGGAATCGAGATAGTTTCATCTACGCCATCGTCTAAGGTAGCTACTCTCATTGTATTGTTGCGGTCCACGAGATAGGCATTTGTCGTCGCGACCCGCCACTCGGTGTCACTACCTGACATTGCCGCGAGGCTGTAGCCCGCCTCTATCGTGGCGAGAGCTCCGGAATCACTTTCGACGGTTACGCTGGCGAAGCACTCGATCTTCGGCGAAGAAGGCGCATAACTGAACAGGGCAGAACGCACATGCGCCGGCGCCCCACCCGTGAACTGAAGGAACGCGTCGAAGGCATGGATGCCAAGGTTGCGAAGCGGTCCTCCGCCAGACTGAGATGGATCCAGCATCCACTCCACGCCCATCACGCGGTATCGGTCCGCGGAGCCGTTGACCACCCGGAAGTGGGCGTGTAGCCGTTCCCCAAAACGGCCCTCCGATTCCAGTAGGTCGAGCCGGTTCCACAACTCGCTATAACGATTTACGAGAGGCATGGTTACGAACAGATTCTGGCGGCGCGATTCTGCCACGAGAGGCTGCACCTGCTCAGCTGATAACCCCAGCGGCTTCTCGACCACCATGGGGATGCCGGCCTGGATGACGCTTTGTGCTAGTGCCAGTACCTCCGTGGGCCGTCCCATTGCAACCACCAGATCTGGCCGATCGGCTGCCAACAGCGCGTCCAAGTCTGCGAAAGGGCGCGCTTCTGACTCTCTTGCGACTCTCTCTCGGACTACTTCATTGGCGTCCATCACTGCCGTGATCTGTGCTCCTGCCAACTGCAAGGCCGGGATGTGCATCGCGGAGTGCCAATGTGAGACACCCACGACGGCAACCTTTAGCATCTCTGTGAACTCCTCTCGCTCGCTTTCGGCCAGTCGCCGGCCGCCCGAAGGCTGCTCGGCTCCGAGTTCCACCGTCCAGGGCTCATGTCGTACTTCGAAGTAAGGTAATATCCGCAGGGGCAATTTCATCGAACGGTTCCAAATCCCGATCCCAGCGCCTCTCGTACTCGAGTGAGAGAGCGCCGTTAAAACCTGCCTGCCTCAATTGCTGTAGAAGGTCGCGCCATGGCACAGAACCCGTTCCGAGTCGGGTGAACCGCCCCTCGCCACCATCCCCCACGAGGACGTCCTTGACGTGCACGTGGCGCACCCAGGCCAGCTGTCCGCGCAGTGCCAAGGATGCGTTCTCGCCATCGAGGACCAGGTTTGCCGGATCGAAGAGGATCCCGACGGCCGGCGAGTCGATCCCGCGGATGAGCCGCAACATACTGTCGGTCGTGCTACCGAAGGACCAACCCTTAGTCTCGATATTGAGCGATACGGCAGCGAGAGAAGCGATCGTAGCCAATTTGCGCATGCTGTCCAGGAATCGCTCGAACCGTATCGTGCTACCTTCCCCCTCTCGGCGTCCCGCCAAAATTCGCACGCCCCTGGCTCCCAGAAAGTCCGCTACCTCGATCGCATTCTTGACGTCCGCGATGGCTTCACTACGGATATCGTCGTCGGCACTATCCAGGGTCCGTACGTAAGGCGTGATGTGCCAAGCGGTTAGACCTGCCGACTCGAGTTGGCGGCGCAAATTGATCAACTCACCTGGATCAGGGCGAGAGGACAAGCCGCATGCATACCCGTCGTCCTGAACTATTTCCACTCCGTCCAAGCCGAGGCGTGAGAATAGCTCGACGGCGCTCTCAAGGTTCAGTTCGGGGGTTGCCAGCGTGTGCCCGACGATTGGCGGATATTTGGCCACTTGCTTAGCCGGCCAACTTCGCGTACTCGGCGACGCGCCGGGCGAGTTCCATCTTTAGGCTGCTCGAGTCGGTCGCGATGGTAACGAGGTCGACGCCCCAACCGGCGGCTAGCCTTGCGAATGGAGGTCCCGCCGTGTGCAGTCCAACGAAGAGCGAGCGCTTGTGGCACTCGTCGATGACACGTTTTATTGCCGCCTGGTGTTCCGGCCGGGTGCAGTCGGTCTCGGGGGGAAACCCCATCGAGAGACTAAGGTCTGCCGGTCCGATATACACCCCTGAGAGACCGGGAGTGTCGAGTATTGGTTCCAGGTTCTCGAGGGCAGCAGTCGATTCGATCATGACGAAGACCAAACAGTTGGCATCTGCGTCAGGAAAATAGGGTTCCTCTGCAACCAGCGCGGCCCGCATGGGACCGGAACTGCGCTTGCCGCGAGGGGGGTAGCGACAGGCCGAGACGGCTACTTCCGCTTGCTCGGCATTGTCTACCATGGGTACGATTACACCGTCGGCGCCGGCATCAAGAAGGCGCATGAGAATACTTGGTTCGTTCCAGGGTGCACGAACAAAAGTGGGTACGTCCTTGGCCAGCGTCGCCTGGAGCATCGACAGGGCCTGGGTGAAGTCGATGAGGCCATGCTGCATATCGACACAAATTGAGTCGAATCCTGCGCGGGATGCCATCTCGGCGACGAAGCCGTTGGGAATTGTTAGCCAGGCATTGGTTGTCGTGCGCTGTTTCCGCCACTCACCCAGAAGACGCTGAATTGATCGCTTTGGCATATTTTCTCTTTAATCGCGGGGTGGGAGCGGAAGCTCCCACCCCAAGTGGACTCAATCGCCTAGTGTTACAGAAGTGAAGTCGGGAGCCGAACTGGGTGCTGGCTGGAAGTTCTCGACCCGTTGGCGATGGGCGTAGTTTTCGAGCATGTCGATCGGGAACATTCCAACAGCCTCTTCCCAGACGATCTCCGACGCCTGGGCATACAGATCTAGACGCTTGTCCTGGTCTAGCTCGGCCCGTGCCGCCAACAGGAGTTCATCGAGCTGCGGATTGCAGTAACCGGTCCGCTCGGCTGCGCACTGGTAGAGCCGCCCCAACAGGATATCTGCATCGCCAGTGGCCGCGGACTGGATCATGTTGTTCATGGAGAAGTTGAGGTTGACCAGATCCTGGATCCAGATGGCGTGCTCCTTCTGTTGCGGAGCTACAGTAATCCCAACCTCTGCCAGGTCCGAGATGATGGTGTACGAGAGATCGCTGTATTCCTCGTTCTTCCACATCATCGAGGTCTCGAAGCCGTCTGGGAAACCGGCCTCGGCCAGGAGCGACCGGGCAAGCTCCGGATCGTACTCGTAAGGCCGCTGCGGTGCGTAGCCGAACACCTGCGGCGTTATGGGCGCGTCGGCAGCGACACCGATGCCCTCATAAAGGTTCTCGATTGCCGCTTCGAAGTCGATCGCATGCCATACCGCCCGTCGAACGCGCGCATCGGTGAACGGTTCCTGGCTCGAGTTGAACCAGATTACGTAAGAGCCGTAACTTGGGACCGAAGCGATCTCGATGTTCTGCTCTTCCTGGAGTTGGCGGAGCTGATCAGCGGGGATCAGCCAGGTGAGATCGATTTCACCGGTGCGGAGTGCCGTTAGGCGGCTCGATACCTCGGGAATCCGGAGCAGCTCGAGGCCGTCCAGTGACGGTGCGCCTGCCCAGTAGTCCTCGTTGGCGCTGAGTACTACCCGGTTGTCGACCTCAAAGTCCTCGATGGTGAAAGGTCCGGTACCTACTGGGGCGGTACCAAAGTCTTCTGTCGCGATGTCTTCACTGGAGCCGATGAACATCCGGGTGAGATTTACCAGCAAGGTCCCCATGGGCTCCTCGGTGGTCATCACTACTTCGTAATCACCGTTGGTTGTGACAGTAATGGGTGAGAAGAGGGCTGCCGCCGGCCCATCCAGCTCGACATACCGGTCCATCGAGGTCTTCACGTCCTCAGAGGTGAGGGGCGAGCCGTCGTGAAAGAGTACGTCCTCACGGAGCTTGAAGACCCAAGTTCGGGCGTCCGGATTACTCCAGCTCTCGGCAACGCTGGGCTCGAACGTATCGCTGTCTCTAACGACTAAAGTGTCGAAAATGTGGTTAGCGGCCGTCGTCGTTCCGATATCCAGTCCATTGATCCCCTGCGGGTCGAGCGTGGTGATCGCGAATGGAACGGCAACTTTGAGTACGCCTTGGGCCAAGGAAAGACTTAGTAGCAGGGCTGCTCCAAGGATAGTGAATGTCCGAAAACATAATCGCCTGCTCATGATGGGGTTCCTCCTGTGAAATGTGAACGAGGACTTCGGCTAGCGTTGCTCTGACAGGTTTCTCCTTTCGAAGTGACTCGTGGTTACCCGTGGCGAAGCCGTGCTCGAACCCGGTTCGAAAGTGCACGGCAGGACGAAGCGTTGGGGGGCCTGCGCGGTCCCGTCCAGGAGTGTCAGTAGTGTGGCCAGGCTGCGGCGGCCCATCGCCTCACGCGGAATCGTGAACGATGTCCAATCGGGGTCACCGGTAGCCGGGTTGAGCGGGTCGCCGAGTACCGCGAATGAAAGCTGATCTGGAAGCTGGATTCCTTGGTCCCTGGCCAATTCTTCGAACCGCCGAGCCAAATCGTCCGTCTCGAGCAGAACGGCTGTAACCTGATCGTCGTATAGCTTGGCGACGATGTTTACTTCGAGCGCGCCTTCACTAGTTCGAAGGACCGACGATTGCCCCTCGAGGCCAAAGTTCCTCATCGACGTAAGGTAGCCCGATTCGCGGTCTGCGGCAGATTCGTCTGCCTCCGGGCCGCCTATATAGGCAATTCTGCGGTGACCTAGTTCGACGAGGTGGCTGATGATCTCTGCTGTCGCCCCAGAGTAGTCAGCCGCCACATACGACACACTTGTTCCAGGAACCTCCCGGCGGCCTACACATATGAACGGGTAGCCTGAGGAGGCCAGCTGCGCGAGTTCATGCTTGGGCGGCTGGCGGCCGAGGAGGATGCCGCCGTCCGCCATCTGCAGCCGATTGACGCCGTCGAGGAAGATGCTGCGTGGCCGGCCGAGTCGACTGGCACTGGTGAATAGCAGCAGGTCGAATCCCTTCGCCTCGGCCTCCTGTTCTATACCAAGCAGGAACGGGAAGTAGAAGTCGCGCTGGGCGACAGGAAAAATCGATTCGAAACTGAATACGCCTAGCAACCTCGTGCGGCCCATGGCCAGGTTGCGGGCAACCGGATTGGGCACGTAGCCAAGTTGTGCGATCGCCCGCAGTACCCTTGATTCCGTTTCGTCACTAACCCGCACCGTCCCCCGACTGTCGGGGTTAAGCACCTTAGACACGACCGCCGTCGATACGCCGGCGAGCTTGGCTACGTCTATCTGGGTTGGTCGGCGCTGTTTCATCGCCGGCACACTTCCGTTTCTTTGCTGAGCCACACTTTGATTATGCGTATAATCTACTGCCCCAGAGGGCACGCTGTCAACGTTGGCAAAGTTGCCCATAGACGAGGCTAGATATACTCGCCGGCGTCGAGGCGCAGGACGGCTCCCGTAATGTGCTCTGCATCTGCCGACGCTAGAAAGCTCACGACGCGGGCTACTTCGGCTGGTTCTACCAGATGCTTGAGTGCTGTCGCCTCGAGGATACGGAGTTTGTGGTTTTCGCTGACCTTGAGCCGCTGCTTTTCGGTACCGATGTACCCGGACGCGACCATGTTGACGTTGATGCCAAACGGACCTAGCTCTTTTGCCATTGACTTCGTGAAGCCCAGCATTCCCGCCTTGGCGCTTGTGTATGCCGGCTGTCGCTCCTTGCCTCGCAGTCCGTTGATTGAGCCGATGTTCACTATCGTGCCGGCGTGCTGTTCGATGAAGACGGGCGCAACCGCATGGGTGTAGTTGAAGCAGGATTTGAGGTTGAGACCTATGACCTCATCCCAGACTTCCTCGCTAATTTCCCAGATGTAACCTTCTGCCCTGCCCGCCCCGCCGACGTTGTTTATCAGGATGTCGAGCGTGCCCCAGCGTTCCACCACGTCGTCGACCAGTTGGTGCGCCTGCCGGAAGTTCGTCGCGTCGGCCTTTGACGCGACTACCTTCAATCCTTCTCGCGACAGTCGCTCCTGCAGGGCCAGCGCCTTGTCCTCACTAGAAGCGAAGGTGAAGACGACGCGGTCACCGGCCCGGGCGAAGTGCTCGACCAGGAACGAGCCCAGGCCGTGAGAACCTCCGGTAACCAGGATCGTGCGAATGGACGTCGACTCGCTCACGGCGACCACGTCAGGCCGTAGGAGGCCTCGACCAGGGTGAGCTGACATGGCTCCCGGGAAGCGACGTTCCCGCCAAGATAGAGCGTTGTTGGAGTTCGCCCCGTGATCGAAAAGAAGGGCATCGCCTCCAGCCCGTTCACAGCGAGGCTTGCTTTGACCGGTGGCCAGATGTCTAGTTGCAATTCCAGGAAGTGACCTTCGGATTTCATCCCACTGTTCGACCAACCGGTGTTGCTGTGCACCCAGACAGTGTTCGAGTGTCTTGGACGCAAGGCGACGGTCAACCAGTGGTGCCTGCCGTGACTCGACCGCAAGGTCAGCAGCGGGAACTCCTCTCCTGACAGTGCCTGATCGAGTCGGTAATTAAGCACGATGCGACTCGGCTTGCCGGCCAGTTTGCCAAAGTGAGGCGCATGCGCACGGCTCCTCACCGTCGGAAAATGCAGGCCGCTCCTGCCTTCTTCGGTTTCCAATCTCGGCAGGTCGTTTCCCGATGCGTCGTTGGGCGCCAGGGGCTCGACTACCGTCCCCTTCATCCAGTCGAGTTCGATTCGAGCGTGGTTCAGATGATTGGCATTGTCCGTGAAACTGACCCAGACAGCGTGGAGTGACGGCACTCGATTATTGTCGACGGACTCGGCTAGCCAGCCGTATGCCGAACCGAGCCAGTGCTCACGGCACTCCGCGGAGAGTACTTTGACGAGCGGCCAGTGGTTGTTCGCCAACCCAGGCTCATCAGTCATGAAAACTGAGATGTTGGTACGGTCGGTCACCAGATGCTCGTTGGTTTGCAGCAGAGCATAGCTGCCGTTTCGCAGCTGGGTGATGAACGGTTTGGTCCCCGAACCACCGGTGTTGGGCAGGCCGGCGGGTCGGGGTGAGGACCAGGTACGACCCCCATTACTTGAGGTGCTGCGGTAGAGTTCGCGTCCCGTGTCGTACTGCACGCGCATGTAGGCGACCACTACGTCGTCGGTTGCCGACTCCACAATCGTGGGTTCGCAGAGGCAGAGAGACGGTTCTCCCCCAATGAAGTAGCTAGCTGTCCACGTTTCACCACCGTCCGTGGATTCAAGTACCCAGCATCTGTCCAGCGGCCAGAACGCCCCCTTTGGCTCGGTCACGGTTGTACGGCCGGCGATTGGCATGAGCAACCGCCCGCCGCGGAGCTTGAGAATACCGTTGAGGCAAAGCGCCCTCACGTCGCGAAACTTGTCGCCCCGGCCATCGTCCAGTGCCTGCATGAAGGCCCAGACGACTTCGCTTTCCCCGAGGGTTGTCCAGTCGCCCTGCTTCGCCGTCAGACGGATCCGACGTATTTCGCCCCCGCCCGTCGATCGGTGCGGACTGGCGGGGCCCCAGGTGTACGGCTGGTTGATCGTGTAGTAAAGCCAGGTCTTTCCCAGGGCGTCCTCGAAGGTGAATGAGTGCGTGATTGAGGAGGGCTGGGTGAAAGACGAGCCATGGTCCTGCGTCACGATCGGTTCCCCGCCGTGAGCCATCGTCCAGGAATCTCCTCGGTCACTGCTCACATACAGCGCCTGCTCGTTGCTGGCGTCGCCTTCCGCGTACCCCCGCTCGTCCCAACGACAGGTCACGAGGAGCTCACCGCTCGAGTGGACCAGGATGCTCGCCGCCTGTTGATGACGCAGTCGACTTCCTTCGATGGCACTATTGATACGTGTCGGAGACACGAAGAAACTCGCGGACTGCTCGCTTCGAAAGTTCGTTGCGAAGTGAGTCGGTCTTTCGATTCTCTTGTCGCCGGCAGGGTCCATTGGTCTCCTTACCTAAACCTTGTGCCGCGTTCTAATGCGCCTGCAAGGCATCGATTGGCTGTGACGGCGTTGCGATCGTGAGCGGTCGTGGTTCGTTGCGCCCTCCGCCTGCTGCGCCGGTCGACGTCAACCATGGCGGAGATGCGGGTCCAGGTAGTCGCGCAAGCGGTCGCCCAACGAGCCGACTGAGACCACGACGACGACCAGTGCGAACCCGGGAAGTGCGCTGATCCACCAAGCCGACGAGAGGTAGTCGCGCCCGCTGGCGATCGTTAGCCCCCAGGATGGCAAGGCTGGCGGAGTGCCCAGACCGAGGAAACTGAGCCCCGCTTCGGCGATTATCACCAGGCCGAACTCGACCGTCGCTATCACCAGTAACGAGGTAAGCGTGAAGGGGAAGACGTGACGGCTTAAGACGCGACCATGCGAAGCACCCAGGGCGCGTGCGGCATGCACGAAATCGCGCTCCTTGGCAGCTAGTGTCGCGCTCCTGATTACCCGGGCGAACTTCACCCATCGAGTTATTGACAGTGTAATAATTACGTTGCTAACGCTGGGCCCAATGACCGCCGCAATCAGGATCGCAAGGAGTATGGACGGGAAGGCAAGTTGAATATCGGCAAGTCGCATGACCACGTTGTCGAGGGCTCCGCCAAAGTAGCCGGACGTGATGCCCAAGATAGTGCCTACCGTACCTGCCACCAGCACAGTTACGGACCCCACGAGGAGCGACACCCGGGCACCGGCTATAATCTGCGCCAGTAAGTCACGCCCTAGGCGATCTGTCCCCAGCCACGCGGTTTCACCTGTTCCGGTAGCGGAACCGGGCGGCAACAGCCGATCACCAATGTTGACGTTGACGGCATCGTAGGGAAGCAGGAGCGGCCCCACGATTGCAGCCACGACGAAAAGGAGCGCGGGAACTGCCGCAGCGAAAAGAGGGGTGAGCCTCGAATGCCGCCGACTCGAAACTGCCTTGCCGACGTTGGGTTGCCCGTTGATGGATGCGTCGGACATAGCCTTAGTGGTCACCGACCACTCGTACCCTTGGGTCCAGCCAGGTGTAGGTAATGTCCACAACCAGGTTCATCACGACGAACACCGCTGCCATCAATGCGGTGGTGGCCTGGACTACCGGAAAGTCCCTGTTCTGTATGGCGTTGATCAGGAGCCGACCTACCCCGGGCCAGGCGAAGACCGTCTCCACGATCACCGCGCCACCGATAAGTGCGCCAAGCTGCAGTCCTACGACTGTTACGACCGGTAGCAGCATGTTCCGCACGGCGTGACGATAGACGACGCCGTTCTCGGTGAGCCCCTTGGAGCGTGCGACCTGAACGTAGTTTTCGTTCAGTACGTCGAGCAGACCGCTGCGAACGAGGCGTACTACGATGCTGAGAAACGGAAGGCCCAGGGCGACGGTGGGCATGACCAGGTGCTGCCAGGAGGTTGCCCCGGCACTCGGGAGGAGCTGCAAGTAGCGCGCGAACACGAGAACGAGCATGATGCCTGTCCAAAAGGTGGGTAGCGCCTGTCCCACCAGAGAGATGCGGCTGACCAGCCGGTCAAACGCTTTGCCCGGAGAGCGGGCGGCAAGTACTCCCATAGGAAAGCCCAGAAGCACCGCAAAGCCCGTGGACGATACAGCGAGAAGCAAGGTGGCTGGCAGCCGGTCGATTACGTGGCCAATAGCCGAGCCGCCGAGGCGGTACGAGTCGCCGAAGTGAAGCTGAATCGCATTCATCATGTAACGCAAGTACTGCACGACCAGCGGCCGGTCGAGGCCGAGTCTCGTCCGGGTTGCCTCGATCTGATCGGGTGTGGCGGTGGGACCCAGAAGGGCGGTTGCCGGGTCGCCCGGCACGAAACGCATCACGATAAAGATGATCGTTACGGCACCCCACACGACGAAGATCGCGTAACCGAGCCGACGCAGAATGTAGGCCGTCATTAATCAGAAACACGGCAGCCTGCGCCTCTGAGGAAGGCGTAAGCTGACCGAGAAGAGTTACGAACCATGCTCAACCACGCCGAAGAGTTTGTCTCGAGGCGTCAGCCTGATCTCTTCAGGCCACTCCAGCGGCACACCTCGCTGAACGAGGATGCTCTGCAACTTCTGTACCCGTCTCTCCGACGAATAAACCTCAGCCGGAGAGACATCGTGATCGAGGCAGTACGCCGCCAAGACGCCGGCCGCCTCTCCTATGTTCCACTCCACAGGATGCAGGCGGTAGCAACCGTTCGTAATGTGGGTAGTGCCAATGCTTTTTCCCGCGGCCAAGAGGTTTTGGACGCGACACGGGATAAGGCTACCCAGGGGAATCTGGAAGGGCCAGTTACTGAGGTCGACGTAGTTGCGCTGGCCGCTACTGGGGTGAAGATCGATGCGGTAGGATCCGATGCCGACACTGTCGCTGAAGATCTCAGCACCCTTCGTCCCCTTGCGCGCCTCCACGCCCACGTGGTTCTCGGTCACGGTGAACAAAGCCTTGATGCGTCGCCCTTCACGAACGTAAGGGTATTTGGTGAGGCCGTCATCCGTTCCGAGGATGTCTCCGCGCAGCCTCAGGCCGGGATAACCTGTGCCGCCATCATGCCTTGGCGCTTCGCTCTGCATCCAGAACATCAGTGAGAGTGCCAGCTGTCGAGCGCCCCTGATGTGACGCTGGTTGTCCTCGGAACTCCCGCCAACAATCGGTCCCAGAGTATAGTCCAACTGCGGCCAGTTCACCATCACGATGTCACTTGGATAGAGTCCATCGGGGTAGTAGCGGCGGTAGAAGATCCGGCGGTAGTGCCAGAGATCGTTGGCGGCGGTAGCATCCGTGGGAGCTGCAAAAAGCCCACGTGTTTCCGGCTCGAGTGTCATTGGGTGGCTCGTCGTCCAGGAAAGCTGCTTCGCGGGCCAGTAGGAGGGCTGATAATCGCGCCAGAAGTCGTAATCCTCTGGTCGCTCTATCGTGTGGTCTTCCCCCGGGTGATAGGAGATGGCGAAACACCAGGAGACAGCCTGTTGATCGAACGGGTCGGCAGCGTCGGGTAGTGCAGAGGGCTCCCCCGTCTGGTCCTGACTCTCCGATCCAATGACGTGTTCGACGTCGGCCAGCGGCAGGAGGTCGCCCAGCTCGGTTGCGTCGAGCACGTAGGGCGCCGCTGCCACCGTCTCGGCCCCGCTATGCAAGTTACTGAAGCGCACCGAAGTGATCCTGTCCCCCGATGTCTCGGCCGCGACGCTCTTGTGATTCATCAGGATGGTCAGTTTCCCAGTAGCGAGGAACGGCGCGAGCATCTCCCCAATCACGGCCACCGCCACGTGCGGTTCATGGCACAGCGGGCTCACGTTGCCGGAACCCGGATTGAGGAGCTCTGTGCATCTCACGGTGGGGAGCAGAGGGTAGTTTCGACGGTAGTAATCGCGGATGCCATTGCGAAGCCGACGGTATGAAGAGGTACAACCTGTCTGCTCGATCCAATCGTGTTCGTCCGGTGGCACTGCCTGCGTCGTCAGTTGTCCTCCCAGCCAGTCGCACTCCTCGGTGAGGGTGACACTCTTACCGGCCTCCAGAACGGAGAGGGCGGCAGCAACGCCGCCCAGGCCGCCTCCGACAATCAGAACGTCGCATTTCACGTCAGTCACGAATGTCAACCTCTTTTATGCGATGGGCTCGGATAACTTGGCGTGGCATCGCAGGGAAGAGACTCTTGCCTGGCGTACCGCGGATGTTGCTCTCGGGCCAGCGACCGGCTGGTACCCTCGAATTGGACGAAGGTTCCCAGACGCATCGTGCGACTAGCCGACAGCTTCTGCCGCTACGCCAATCCGCTCGCTGTCGACTAATAGTCAGCACTCTGGACCTTTACCTTCCGCTCGGTGATTATACGCATAATCATACTGATCGTTGCGGTCCTTGTCAATGGAAAGTTTGTGCCGGCAAATATTGAAGTGTATATACACCTACATCGGCTCGTCTACAGTTCGGTCCACGCGCTTTGGCCTGCGGAACAGCGGACGCGAGCAACCAGCTACGTGTAGCTGGTTGACACCGGCGAGTCCGCTACCTCTAAGCCGGTTACATTTGGACATGGCGAACCGAGAGAACGGCCTCAAACGGGCAATACCGGCGCTCTCCACGGCAATTTCGAACGCGCTGAACCGCGCACGGAACCTGGTCATTGACCTGCTCCCCGGGGAGCGGCCCAGGTTGCTCGTTATCGAGCTGAGCGGCAGCTACCCGGCGCGTCGCCCCAAGCTCAAGCTGTTTTCGGTGGCGACGGTTATGGGGGCCAAACGCGAGCAGTCCCAGGAGGAGCTCGCCGATATCGTCTCCACGCTGATCGCTACTCCCTGGCTCGACGGCGTGGTCCTGCGCTTGGCCGAATTGCACGTCGACGTGGCCACCGCCTACGCTCTGCGGAGTCAGATAGAGCGCCTGAAAGCCGGCGGAAAGCGAGTGGTCGTTACCACCAGCGATCTCAACACCGTCAGCTACTACCTGGCGAGCGCGGCCGACGAGATCGTGGCTCCCGAGGGGGCCATGCTCTGGGTTCACGGATCAGCCATCACCGCCACGTTCATGGCTGATGCACTCGAGCGCTTCGGAGTGCGTTTCGAGAAGCTCGCCATCGACGAGTACAAGAATGCCGGTGATCAGCTCGCATTGTCCGAGATGAGCGAACCGCAGCGGCGCCAGTACGACGCCCTCCTCGACAGTGTCGAGGCGAGCTATGTCGCCGCGGTCGGCTCGGGACGCGATCGCCCCGGCGAAGAGGTACTCGATTGGATCGATCGCGGCGTTACCTCTGCCCAGAGTGCCTTCGATCTCGGGATGATCGACCGGGTCGCGTACGAGGACGAGTTCCTCAGTGAGAAGCACCAGCCCTACGCATCCGCCGCTCGCTTTCTGCCTGCGCGTACCCGCGCCGATGGTGGTGGCCGCGTGGCGGTGGTTTCGCTCGAAGGCAACATCGTGCCGGGCAAGTCACGGCGCTCACCGATACCGGTTCCGATTTTCGGTGAGAGGCTTGCCGGGAGCGAGACATTGGTCCGTGCGCTGCGTGCGGTGGGCCGCGATCCGAGCACCAAGGCGATCGTCTTTCACGTCGATTCGGGCGGAGGATCTGCTGTCGCCAGCGACCTCATCTGGCGCGAGGTGAAGCTGCTCGCCCAGCGCATGCCGGTCGTCGCCGTGATGGGCCAGTTGGCGGCCAGTGGCGGTTACTACGTACTGACCCATGCAACCCGCGTCCTGGCGGCGCCGGCTACCATCACCGGCTCCATCGGCGTGCTGATGGCAAAGCTCGTGCTCGAGGAGTTCAACGCCCGCTACGGGCTGAACCCCGAGACGCTCAAGCGTGGTCGCTACGCCGGCATGCTGGGTAGTGCCCGCCCCTGGGACGATGCCGAGCGGGATCTGGTGGAGCGCAGCAATCGCGAGGTCTATCGGCGCTTCGTCGATAGAGTTGCCAGCGGCCGCAACATGACGGTAGAGCGCGTCAACGAGATAGGTCGAGGCCGAATCTGGTCGGGGGCAAGCGCACTGGAGCTTGGCCTGGTTGACGAGATCGGCGACGTGCACGTTGCAGTTGAGCGGGCCAAGGAGCTCGCCGGACTCGACCGCGAAGCACCGGTCTGGAACGTTCACGCACCGCAAAAACTGCTGCTGCCTGCCGACGGTGACCCCCGGGTCGTCCTGCGCGCGTGGGCACCGCTACTGAGCGAGCCTGTGCTGCTGATGCACGAGGCCGCGCTCAACTTCGACTGACAAGAGGTTGTCCAGTCGGAGAACGGGGAGGCGATATCGCGATTAGTTTAGTTGATGCCAATATTGGCCCACTCCGCGAACTAGGCCTCAGGCGGCTACTCCACAAGCCCTTCCGGCTCGGGTGGTTTAGCGGTTGCGACGGCTGTTCAGGTTACATGTCGAGCGCTTCAGCGGCCGGCCGGCTGAAACAGTTCGACAAGGTTTCCGGACGGGTCGACGAGCAGAATCTGTGAACCGCCCGGTCCGGTCACGACATCGTTGCGGAACTGCACGCCTGCGCTGCGCAACCGCGCCACCTCATTGGCAAGGTCATCGACGACGAGGTGAATACGGTTCCAGCCGCCGGGCCGGGGCCTCTCACCGTCGGGCATCGGTCGTCCTGCCGAACTGGTGGAGCCGCTTATCAGGAGCCGCAGCGAACCGAGCTTGACGTCCGCGAACGCCGGTGCCCGGTCGGATAGGAGCGTGAAGCCGAGGTGATTCGTGTACCACCTGACTGCAGCTTCGACATCGTCGACCATGTAACGGACATTGACGGTACCTTCGGACATGCTTTCCTCGCCTCCCTCGAATTCTGGACCTTACGGCTGGCCGTTTACCAGGCCGTTCGTTTCGAACCCATGTTTAGCTGTGGAGTAGACCCCGTATTGGAGAAAGTTGAAGCTATCCGGCCAACGGAATGTGATGACGGACTATAGATGCGCAGCTCGTCCTCGCGCAGATTGAACACCAGCTCGAATGTGCCGCTCGGGATTATCCTCTCCCGCTGGTGCTCACCGGCATAGTTCTTGTAGAGCCGGAAATCCTCCACTAACTCAGCAAGGGGAGGGCCGGGGATGTATGAACGAAAAGAGCATCATAATCAGCAACTTAGTCTATTCGGCCGTGGTGAATGCGGTAAAAGCTCGCTGCCGGAGATACACATATGTGCCTTGACAGGCATATGCCGCATGGGGTATATATGGGGTCGAGGAGGATGCCAATGACGAGGTGAGGCGAGAACGACCGAGAGGCGAGCGAACGATGAGGGGAGTCACCTTTCAGGGAAGAGTTCGGGCATGCACACCACAACTTTGAGCGTCCTAGCCGAACCGAATCGCCTGCGCATCGTCGAACTCCTGCGCGACGGTCCCCTGACCGTGGGTGAGATCGCCGACCGGCTCGGCCTGCGCCAGCCCCAAACATCGAAGCACCTGAAGGTGCTTAGCGACAACGGGATATTGGACGTGACGGTCGATGCCAACCGCCGGATCTACAAGCTCCGACCAGAACCCTTCCAAGCTCTGGATGCCTGGCTGCACTCCTTCCGACCGACAATGGAAGAAAGACTCGACAATCTGGATGACTACTTGCGGGAACTGCAGAGCAAGGACAACCAGTAGGAACGGGAACAAAGACAAGGAGAGTCACGAATGCCCGACAGCAAAATGATTTCGAGAATAGAAAGCGATAAGGTTCTGGTGCTGGAGCGCGTTTTCGATGCGCCGCGTGAACTCGTGTTCAAGATGTTCAAGGAGCCCGAGCATCTCGTTCACTGGTGGGGTCCGAGAGGCTGGGAGCTGCCGGTTTGCAAAATGGATTTCCGGCCAGGCGGCGTTTGGCACTACTGCATGAAATGCGCCGATAAGGCGCAGGGCGAGTTCTACGGCATGGAGTCTTGGGGTAAAGCCGTATACGAGCAAATCGACGAGCCCGAGAAGATCGTCTACACCGATTACTTCTGCGACGCGGAGGGCAAGGAAAACGACTCGATGCCGTCGACCGCGGTCACGATGGAGTTCATCGACCTTGGCGGTAAGACGAAGATCGTCAGCCGTTCCGAGTATGTTTCGGCCGAAGCCCTGAAGACTGTCATGGACATGGGCATGATGCAAGGCATCACCGAAACCTGGGACCGCCTGGAAGAGCGTCTGGACGAGATCAAGTAAGCAACATCGAGTAAGCAACATGGGACGGCCGCCGGGCTTCGGGAGACGGCGGCCGACTCTTGTCCAGGCGTGAAGACCATGTTCCGATCAGCGACACCTGCCGCTCGATCAATTGAAGGCGATGCCGGCCGTGGTGGTTACGCTGCCCCGGTACAGGAAGGTGACCTGCCGTAGCGCTGCCACCTTGTCGAACGGCGTGATGGCCGCAATTGCGTCTTCAGGCACCACCACTCGGTAGTAGCGTAAGGCAGCCGAACCAGCCGTGTGCAGCACGCAAATATTGGCTACCGTTCCCGCCACCACTACATCCGTCACACCCCACTGGCGCAGCACGTGATCGAGGGAGGTGCCGTAGAAGGCGTCATAGCGCAACTTCTTGATGCGCATCTCGCCCTCATGCGGCGTCAGTTCGTCTACGACCTCGGCGCCCCAGGTTCCGGCTTTGGCGTGTTCCCCCCAGATGGCGAACTCCGGATCGTCATCTGTGTGCCAGTCCTGCGTGAAGACGATCCGCAGCCTTTCCTCACGGGCGGCGGTCAGCAGTGCCCGGACGGCCGGCAGGACGGTGTTGGCGTCCTCTGAGTAGAGAACGCCGTCGGGATGGGCGAAGTCGTTCTGCATATCGACAACGACGAGGGCCGTTGAACTCGGGTCGAGCGCAACACGATCCTCGCGCGGAATGTCGGGTACTTGGATGCCTTCTTGCATCGATCGTCCTCCTACTGTCCAGGGCGGGAGTTGTCACCGTGGCTGTGATCGTGCCACGCGCTTCTCTCGGCCGCCGCGTTTTACTCCGACTGTACTCCTGACTGACCGCTGTTCTCCGGCAGCTTCTCCCAGACCGACACGTGCTCGCGACTCTCGCTCGTGAACGGCTCCCGCTTCCAACTCGCCCAACGCTCACGCAACCTCATCCCGGCCAACTGGGCCATCAGGTCGAGCTCCGCCGGCCACACGTAACGGAAGGGTATCGAAAGGCGCTCGATCCTTCCGTCGACGAGTTCGATGTGATGCGATGTCAGGCCCTGGTTCGCTACGTCATACTCGTCGAAGCCCCACCGCGTCTCGCTCGCGTGGAAAACACGGATCGTCTCGCCGGGCGGAAGCCGTTGGAGCGCCGGGACGCCTACCTCGATGACGAAGCTTCCACCGGGCTCGAGGTGCGCCGCAACGTTTCGGAAACATTCGACCTGCGCAGCCTGCGTCGTCAGGTTCATGATCGTGTTGAAGACCAGGTAAGCGACGGAGAACGAACCGGGAACCGTGACCGTGGCGAAGTCGCCTACCGTCACATCGATCGATTCGCCGCCGGGCTTGGCGCGCAGTCGCGCGGCCATCGCCGCTGAAATGTCGATGCCCTGCACCTGGACGCCCCGCTTCGCGAGCGGTAGGGCGATCCTGCCCGTGCCGATGCCGAGCTCGAGCGCGCGCCCGTTTCCGGCGAGTTCGGCGAGGAGATCGACGACCGGTTCGACTAGGTCAGGGTCGAACAACTCCTGAGCAGCCTCGTCGTACCTCTCGGCGACGTGTTCGTCGAAGTAACCGTCGTCGTGCACACCAGGAGTCTAACGACTCAGCGAGGTTGCTTCCATTACGCGGATGAAGTTATCGGCGGATTCGCTCGCTTCGAGAAGCTCTTCCCAGTCGCGGTGCACCAGGTTCGCAAGCGACGCTTCGGTCTCACGCCCGTACGCCTCTTCCCATCTCTCGAGGTGCTCTCCCAAGTAGGCGTTGAGCCACTGTTTGACGGTGGGCGCGTCAGATCGACGAAGAGGGCGGAACTCGGTTGTTGTCACGAGCGTCAATCTAGCACCAGGACGTGACCTTGACACTGTTAACCAAAGCGTTTACAGTTAACGAGATGGTAAACAATACATCACTCGACCGCACCTTTGCTGCACTGTCGGATCCCACCCGGCGGGCGATTCTCGGTCGACTCGCCGATGGTGGCGCGACAGTCGGGGAGCTCGCCGAGCCCTTCGACATGTCGCTTCCGGCCGTCTCGAAACACGTGCGTGTCTTGGAGGAGGCCGGCCTGCTGGCCAAGCGCCACGTCGGAAGGACCGTCCATTGCAGCCTCAACGGCGAGCCGATGAAAGAGGCCGCCGGCTGGCTCGAGCGGTATAGCGTCTTCTGGACGCTTACATTGAACCGGCTCGAGGACTTCTTGAGCAACGAGGAGGAAGCGTGACCAGTACCAAGGGAACAGATCTCAGCCTTCAGGTCGAGCGGGTCATCAGCGCGTCGCCGGAGCGGGCCTATCGTGCCTGGACGGACCCGCAGCGAATGAAGAGTTGGTTCGCGCCAAGCGAGGAGATGGCGGTCGAGGCGGAGGTCGACCTTCGTGTGGGCGGGAAATATCGTGTGTCAATGGGTCCGTACGTTGTGCACGGCGTGTACCAGGAGGTGGCGCCGGCCCGGCGCCTGGTGTTCAGCTGGCAGTGGCGGGGCGAAACCCCGTCGAACGACATGCTCGTGACCGTCGAATTCCTGGAGCATCCCACCGGAACGCGCGTACTGATTACGCATGACCGGCTCGCCGACGAAGACTCCCGCGAACAGCACACCAACGGCTGGACTGCCATGCTCTCGCGGCTCGAGAGCCTGAGCAAGACAAACGAACTGGATTAGCTGGTCCACCGGTTAGGCCGGGAGCGTGGGGCTGGTCTGCCTCGACGGTCATGCCAACCGCGAGGCGGCGTACCGAATTAAGCGAGAGTCCTGACCGGCGCGACGAGCAGCTACTCAGTGGCTCAGGGCTTCGTACTCGGCCTGGTCTTCGTTCAGCAGCCGCAGCACCTGTGGCAGGAGAGTGCGAGTTGTGCTGAGTACTTGTGTAGCGTATATCGTCTCGTTTCCCGCCCAGTCGCCGAAGTAACCTCCAGCCTCTCGCAATATAGGGGGGAAGGGACCGCAGTCCCACGGCTTCAAGGGCGACTCCAGCATCAGTTCGATTCGACCGGTCGCCACCAGCAGGTGACCGTAAGCGTCGGACCAACCGGCCCGGTGATAGCAGGCTTCCTGAATGCGGGACCAAGAGGCGGCATGACCGTGTCTGCCGAAGCTCGAGGAGTCCGTTGAGGATACGATTCCACGCCTGAGCTCGCCGACCTGTGACACTCGAGCAGGACGTCCATTCCAAAAGCAGCCCTGCCCCGAGGCGCCCGAGATCATCTCGTCCAGTCCCGGAAAGTAGGCAGCTCCGACGACGGATTCCCCGTCGATCTCCAGTCCTATCAGTACGGCGTAGAGCGGTACGCCTCGCATGAAGGCCTTGGTGCCGTCGATCGGGTCTATCACCCACCGGAAGGAGGAGCCGTCGACCTCCTTGGCGCCATACTCCTCGCCCAGGATGGAATGGGAAGGAAAGCGGTCCTCTATCCTGGCCCGAATCAGCTCCTCCGCTCGGCGGTCGGCCACGGTTACCGGGCTGTCATCGCTCTTGAATTCGGGGCGGAGGCCGGACTGGAAGTAGCCGAGAGTCAGTCGGCCGGCGTCGAACGCCAGCTCGACCGCGAAGTCGGTAAACGATCGAAGGTCCGTGCTCATGCAGTGAAGATCTCTTCCACGGCGCGGCCTTCCCACAGAGGGGAGGGGTCGACACCGAGCATGCGAGTGATAGTGGGGGCGGTGTCCAACAGGCCGACCTGGCGCTCGATCGCGAAGTTTTCCTTGATACCCGGCCCGGCGGCCATCCACGGGATGGTCATGTCCTCGGCGCTGTCGGTTCCGTGGCTCCTGTCGTGACCGCCGTGGTCGCTGTGGACGACAACCGCTGTATCGTCCGCGAGGTTCTCCAGGATCAGACCCAGGTGGGCGTCCGACCGCTCCACCTGCCGGAGATAGCGGTCGCTCATCCAGCCGAAGTCGTGCCCGACCTCATCGACGGTGGCCAGGTAGAGAAAGATGAAGTCGAACTCGCCCGAGCGCAGATATGGAATGGCGGCATTGACAGTGAGGTCGTCCGCCACTTCCGGATTTCTGGCGTAAGCGATGAGGGTGGACACGGAGAGGCGGCCGGGCCGGCTGAGGTCGCGCAACGGTTCCCAGGAGATAAAGCTGGCGCAACGCTTGCCCGCGTCGTTGACCACTTCCACGAGTCCGGGCACCGGCCTCGCCATGGGCGTATAGGTGTTGACGAGAATGCCGTGGCGTTCAGGCGGGACGCTGTGGAAGATGCTCATATGGCAGGGGAGACTGATCGACGGCATTACGGAACAGCCGGTGAGCGTGTAAGCTCCCCGGCCCATGATCGCTCTGAGGTTGGGAGTGTGAGCGGCGGCGATGGCGTCCGGCCGCATGCCGTCGGTGCTTATGTAAACCACTTTGGTCATTGCATGCTCCTCGTACGAGGTCGAGCGGATCCTGCTTGCGTAAGGGGTAATGCGCTACCGGCGATCCTTGCAAACGTTGCGGCTCTTGTCCGTCAGTTCACCTCCCGCTTCATAACTGTCGACCCGATCACAGAGTGCACGCACGCTCGGCCCAGAGTCGCCAGCGTTCGTACTCGGCGTCTGCGTCCCCCCTCGACAGAGTTGGCTCGATAGGTTCGCGACCGGATCGAAGCGACCGGAGCTTGCTCTGGTCGATGAGCCCGGCGCCGACTCCGGCAAGCGCTGCCGCTCCGATGGCGGTGGCCTCACGGTGCTGGGCCAGCCGGACTGGTACGCCGAGCACGTCCGCCTGCCGCTGCATTAGATAGCGGTTGCGCGTCAGCCCACCGTCCACGTACAGGGCAGCGGGCCGGGGATATCCGGCTGCCCAGACGACCTCGAGAATGTCGCGAACCCTGAAAGCGATCGAATCTAGAACGGCCCGAACGAGGTGGGCCCGGGTGGTGCCGCCGCTGAGGCCAGCAAAGACCCCGCGGACGTCCTGCTGCCACCACGGCGAACCGAGGCCGGTCAGAGCCGGCAGAAAGGTGGCGCCGTTCGTGTCGCTCACACTCTCTGCCAATTCGGAGGTGTCGCCGGCATCGGCGATGATTCCCACCTGCTTGAGCCATCTGATTGCCGTTCCGGCCGTGAAGGCGCCGCCATCGAGGGCGTATACCCGTTCAGCGTTCGTACTCCAAGCGGTAACGGCCAGGAGGCCCTCCGGCCGAACGGGGATCTCGCTGCCCGCATTGACCAGCACGAAGCAGCCGGTGCCGTAGGTGACCTTTATGTCGCCCGCATCGAGGCAGCCATTGCCGACGAGCGCGGCCGGCTGGTCGACGAGGCTCGCTCGCCAGGGAAGCGGACGGCTCCAGAGCGAGTCGTTCAGCTCGCTCCAGTCACCGACAGAGGGCTGGATCGCTGCCAGCGCCTGGCTCGGTACCCCGAACAGTTCCGCCAGTTCAGGGTCCCAGGCGTCGCCTCCCAGGCGAAGCAGTTGAGTCCGTGAGGCGGTCGAGTGGTCGGTGCTGAAGCGCTCGCCCGCCAGCCGCCAGGCCAGCCAGGTGTCGAGAGTGCCCAAAGCGAGGTAATCGCCTGCCGCCGCCTGAGCCACCGGTTCGTTGTTTTCCAGGAGCCAGGACAGCTTCGCTGCCGAGAAGTAGGAGTCGAGGCGGAGCCCGGTGAGGTCCTCGATCCGTTCGTCCCAACCGGCGCCGCGCAACCGCTCGGTGACCGAATGGGCTCGGGTGTCCGACCAGACGATGGCGGGGGCCAGCGCTTCCCCCGTCTCGCGGTTCCAGGCCACCACCGTTTCACCCTGGTTGGCCAGACCCGCCGCCCACGGACCGTCCCGTTCGCCGACTCGGTCGAGCACCTCTTTGACAGCTTCCCGGACGGTTCCAACAATCTCTTCCGGGTCCTGTTCCACCCATCCCGGTTGGGGGTAGCGGTTGGGGAGTTCACGGTAAGCCTCGGCGACCAGACCCAATTCGGTGTCGATAGCCGCGCACGTGGTTCCGGTAGTACCCTGATCGATCCCTATCAGCACGGTCCGTTCACTCCGCGCAACACGTTCAGCCGTTGCCACCACGGCATCGTCGCTTCGTCGAGTATGGCCGGCTGGAGTGTGTCGACAGGCCGCGGAGTGAACCCTCGTTCAACGAGCATCCCCATTACATAGCGCGAAATCCCGAGGCATGCCGAGAGGCCGGTGGAACGGATTGCCGCCACGTTCAACAGCCACGGATTGTGGCCGGACCACTCCACGATGTAGTTGTGCGGGTGGCCCACCGGCCGTAGGCCCGCCCAGGAGTCGACGGTCTCGAGCCGGGCGACTTCCGGAAAGATAGCAGCGGCCTGCGCGCGCACCGCCTCCAACTCGTTCCTCCTGGGACGCCAATCCTCCTTGTCGTCCTGGTCAACGGCACTCGGGCCCGCGCACAGGTGACCGTAGATGGTCGGGAACACCAGTACCCCTTTGGTCCGCTTGTCCGGTACTGGCAGTAGGATGTGCCGGACCAGAGCGGCGCTACCCTGGTCGAACACCGCAAATTCCCCTCTGCGAGCCGAGATGCGGAAGGAGCCGTCGCCGGCGACCTCGTCGCCGTAGAGCCCGGCGCAGTTCACCACGTACGAGGCCGAAACCGAACCGGCGTCACTGCGTACCGTGGCGGCACCGTCTTTGTGGACGACTTCATTCACTCGCCATCCCAGGCGGAGGTGTGTGCCGGTCGAGAGGAGTCGCCGAACGACTTCGAACGGATCGGTTATTGCTTCGCCGGGTACGAGAAGACCGCCTACCGACCTTGCGTTCGGCTCGAGTTCGCGCGTCCCTGCTTCGTCCAACAGGCGGGTAGGAACGCCGTTCTTGCGAGCGTTCTCGGCGAGGGACGGGAGCTGCGAGCATTGCTCCTCGTTCGTGGCCAGCAGCAGAGCCCCGGGGACGCGGAACGGAATGCCGAGCTCTCGGAAGAGATCGGGCCAGCGCCTTCCCTGCTCGAGGATCATCTCCGTTTCGAGCGATCCGGGCGTCGAGTCGAAGCCGGTATGGAGAATTCCGGAGTTGGAGCGACTGGCGCCTGCCGCCGGTTCAGGTCCGGCTTCGACCACCAGGGTTCTCGCCCCGCAGGCGGAAAGGTCGTGTGCGACGGCCGCTCCAACGAGTCCGGCGCCAACTACGACGACATCGAAATGTTCCATGATGGGTCAGGTCTCCTGGCCTTTGGCATGCATGTCACAATCCTCCGACGAAAGACGCGCATGTCGTGGGAATGGACGTGCTACGAGCCGAAAGACGTTGCCGCTCACAGGGCGGATCTCGTGAAGTCCTGCTGCAACACTCCGTGTAGCTCGAGTTCTTCGGTGAAGTGGCAGGCAGCCAAGTGACCGGACCCTACCGGCTTCAGCGCAGGCTTCTCTTCTCGGCAACGGTTCTGGGCGAATCGACATCGTGTGTGGAACGCGCACCCGCCGGGAGGGTCCGACGGGTCGGGTCGTTCGCCCGTCAGGAGGACAGGGTTCATCGGCTTGTCCGGATCCGCCGTGGGGATGGCCGACAGCAGCGCCTCGGTATATGGATGTCGGGGAGCATTGAAGAGCCTCGCTGTGGGCCCCGTTTCGATAATTCTCCCGAGGTACATGACCGCGACACGATCACTTACCTGGGACACGACCGCCAGGTCGTGGGCGATGAACAGGTAGGTGAGCTCCAGGTCGCGCTGCAGCCGCTTGAGAAGATTGAGGATCTGCGCCTGAATCGACACGTCGAGGGCGGACACCGCCTCGTCGCACACCACGAACTCGGGATCGAGTATCAAGGCTCTGGCAATTGCGATGCGCTGCCGCTGCCCGCCGCTGAATGCGTGCGGGTGGCGTCCGAGTTGCTCGGTGGACAAGCCACACTTGATGGCGATGTTGCGTATGCGTGACTCCAGATCCACACCCTTGGCGAGACCGTGAGCTACGAGCGGCTCTCCGATGATGTCGCGAACCGTCATGCGCGGGTTGAGAGAGGAGAAGGGGTCCTGAAAGATCATCTGCATATTTCGCCAGACTCGCCGCAGGCCACGGCGGTCGAGCTGCATGACCTCATCGACGCCACCGTGCTGGCCATGGAAGCGAACGCTACCTCGACTGGCCGGCACCGCTCGCAACAGTGCCCTTCCCAGCGTCGTCTTGCCGGATCCGCTCTCGCCTACCAGGCCCAGTGTCTCGCCGCGATGCACCTTCAGGCTCACGCCGTCGACCGCTCGCAGGACCTGTTTCGCCCGGCCACCCCCGCGGGAGCGCCGTACCGCGAACTCTACCGTCAGATCGTTCACCTCGAGCAGCACCTCGCTTGTCGGCGAACAAGAGGCGGCGATCTTCTGCTTCTCAGTCATACAGGAAACAACTCACCCTGTGGCCAGCCTCCAGTTCGATCTCTCCGGGAAACCGGCTGTCGCACTTGCCCACCATGAAGGAGTCACAGCGAGGGTGAAAGGTGCAACCGGTCGGTAGGTCGAAGAGTCCCGGCACGTTGCCGCGAATAGACTTCAGCTCACCTGTTCCTGCCAGTTCTTCGATTCGAGGCGTTGCCGCCAGGAGCTCCCGGGTGTAAGGGTGGCGCGGAGCCTTGAACACCTCCTTCTTCGGGCCCTGCTCGACGAGCTTGCCGGTGTACATGACAGCCACCTGGTCGGCGATCTGGGCTACGACACCGAGATCGTGGGTGATGAAGAGGACCGCCATGCCGAACTCCAGTTGGATCTCCCGCAACAGCTCGAGAATCTGTGCCTGGATGGTGACGTCGAGTGCTGTGGTGGGTTCGTCCGCCACCAACAGAGCGGGATTACAGGCAAGGGCCTTCGCGATCATCGCCCGTTGCCTCATTCCACCGGAGAACTCGTGCGGATAGCGGTCGACCGCTCGTGCCGGATCGGCGATCTGTACCCGGTCCAGCATCTCGATCGCCCGCGTTCGCATCTCCTTGCGGCTCATCGCGCTGTGAGCGCGAAGGACCTCGACGATGTGATCGCCGATCGTATGGACCGGCGAGAACGAGCTCATCGGTTCCTGAAAGATCATCGCGATGTCGTTTCCGCGAATGCGCCTCATGACGGGCCCGTCGGCCGGCACTTGGGCCAGGTCGACCGTGGCACCGAGGCGCTCGGAGTGAAAGCGAATCGCGCCTCGGTGGATCGCCAGGTTGTTGGGTAGCAGTCCGAGCAGAGCCTGGGCGGTGACACTCTTGCCCGATCCGCTCTCGCCGACCAGGGCCACCACATCACCCGGCTCGATGGCGAACTTCACGTCGTCCACCAACGCCACCAGTCCGGCTTCCATGTTGAGGGAGATTGTCAGGCCGTCGACTTCCAACAGCGGGGAGGCGCTCACTTGGATGTCTCCTTGGCGTAGGGGTCGGCCGCATCGCGCAGCCCGTCTCCGACGAAACTGAAGGCCAACACCGCTATGATGACGAAGATGCCGGGAATCAGCAACCAGGGCATGTGGGCGATGGAGCGAACGTTCTGGGCGGCGTAGAGCAGTACTCCCCAACTTTCGACCGGTTCGCGCAGACCGAGGCCCAGGAAGCTTAGTGCCGTTTCGGCCAGCAGGATCTCTGGGAACGCGATGGTCATGTCGACGATCAGATAGCTCATGAACGACGGCAGCAGATGGCGTCCTATGATACGAGCGTCGCTGCAGCCGGAGAGTCGCGCCGCTAGCACGAAGTCCTCGTGCCTCACGGATAGCAGCTTGCTGCGCACCGTGCGGGCGAGCCAGGTCCAACCGATCAGGGCGAGGATCACGGTGATTGCCAGATATGTCTGAAGCGGAGTCCAGTCGCGCGGGACGGCAGCGCTCAGCGCCATCCACAGGGGTAGCGTGGGGATCGAACGGATGAACTCGATGAGACGCATTATCGCGCTGTCGACCACGCCGCCGTAGAGGCCGGCAATTCCCCCGATTATCGATCCCAGGACGAACGCCACCAGGACGCCGACAGCCCCCACAGACAGCGAGACACGCGTGGCGTAGAGGGTCCGCGAAAAGATGTCACGCCCGATGCTGTCCGTTCCGAACAGGTGAATCGTTTCGGACTCCGTGCCGAAGAGATGGATGTTCGTTCTAAGTAGACCCCAGAATTTGTACTCCTGGCCCCGTACGAAAAAGTAGATCGGCCACTTCTCGGATCGGTCGACCGTGGGGATCATGCGCAACGTCACCGGATCGCGTGTGAGGTCACGGCCATAAATGAAGGGGCGTAGCTGTAACCCGCTTTCGCGGTCGCTCCAACGAACGACTGTGGGTGGTCCGCTCAGGTATTGAGCATTCCGGGTTCCCGATGCGTAAGGGGCGAAGAACCCTGCAAACAGGCCGAGGCAGGTCAGCATTCCGAGAACGACGAGTCCGGTCAGGGCGATGCGATGGCGCTTGAACCTCCACCAGATGAGCTGCCACTGGGTTGCGCTGTCGGTTCGGCGAACACGACCGCGGGGTTGCGTCAGGAAGCGTGCCGATGCGGCTGCCTTCATATCATCCGCTCAACTGGATCCGCGGGTCCAGCAGGGCGAGGAGTATGTCGGAGACGAACGTTCCGATTACCGTCAGGGCGCAGAAGATGAATACCAGGGCGCCCGCGAGCTGCATGTCCTGGTTGAGCAGCGACTTCAGGAAGAGGGGGCCGGTATCGGGGAGGCCCATGACCACCCCCACGATCGGGGCTCCCGAGATGACGTAAGTCAGTCGCCAGCCGAGGGTCGCAACGATCGGTATCAGTGCCAGGCGCACCGGATACTTGATGAGCAGGCGCAGCGGGTGAATTCCGCCGGCGCGGGCGGCGACGACATACATCTTGTCGAGCTCGTCGAGCAGCACCGCTCGCATCGAGCGGACCAGGAATGCGGTGCCTGCCGTGCCCAGGACCACCACCGGAACCCACAGATGGGCCAGGAGATCGATGAATTTGGCCCAAGTGAACGGCTGCCCTTCGAAGTGTGGCGAGAAGAGGCCGCCGACACTCTGACCGAACCACTGTTGACCGAAATACATCATTATCAGTGCCAGCAGAAAGTTCGGCGTCGCCAGGCCGATGTACCCGATCAGGGAGAAGCTGTGATCTGCGATGGAGTACTGGCGTACGGCGGAGTAGATGCCGATAGGTAGAGCGATGCCGTACATGAACAAGAGAGTGCTGAAAGCGAGTGCCAGGGTGAGCGGCAGGCGATCGGCGATCAGTTCCGAAACAGGCCGCTGCCACTCCCACGAAAATCCGAAGTCGAGACGAAGGAAGATTCCCGAGATCCACGAGAGGTACTGGACGTACCAGGGTCGGTCGAGACCGAGATTGTGGCGCAGGTTGAGCAACTCGGCCTGCGTGAATGCAGCTCCCGTCTGATTCTTCTGAGCAACGTAGGCGTCGGCGAAATCCCCGGGTGGTAGCTGGATGATCACGAACGCAACTACCGATACCGCCAGCAACGTGCCGACCATCGACAGGAGCCGGAAGCCCAGGAAGCGTAATACGTTCACAGGTCGATCCTCTCGTCGACGGGTGGTGCTTCTGGATGTGTGGGCCCGGATATAGCTCCGGGCCCACAAGGCTGACGGTCTAGTTGCCGAAGTACCACTGATCGGGCCGTACCGGGTAGGTCCGCCCGTAGTTGAAGTGCTGAACCTGCCATTCCGTGACGTTGCGCAGGCTGTCCGCTACAACAGTCGGTCCCGGCAGATTGGAGACCAGGCCGATGATCGTCATGTTCTCCAGGTTGATTTGAACCAGCTCGCGACCGATTTCCAGGTAGCGCTCGGTCCCGGGCTGAATCGACCGCCACTCCTCAGCCAGTTCGAACATGCGGGCCGCCCAGGGCGGAGGCTTCTCGCCCTCGCTGCCGCCGCTGTTGATCCAGTTGAGCCAGGGCACGCCGAACAGGGGGCCTATGTCGGTGTAAGGAGGTATGTAGTAGTTGATCTGGCTGATGAGGTTCGGCTCGTACGGAGCGTCCCACTCCATGTTGATGTCGTTCTCGTTGTTCCACGCCTTTTCGCGGGTAAGGGCGCTGGTAATTTCGCGTGATTGAACCGAGATGCCCACGTCCCGCCAGTAGTCGCTCACCAGCTGCACCAGCTCGGGAGAGGCGAACTGCGACGAGTACTCCCACAGGATCTGCATGGGACGGCCGTCGGGGCGGACTCGCCTGCCGTCGGAGCCACGCGCCATGCCCATTTCGTCGAGGAGCGCATTGGCCCTGTCGACGTCGAAGTCGATCATGTAATTGCGGTCCGCATCCGTAGTGAACGGAGATTTGGGGGGCAGGGCCTGTTTGGGAGTGCCGAGGCCGAAGTAGAGGGTCTCGTTGAGCTCGTCACGGTCGATCGCCAGGGACATTGCCTGGCGGAAGCGCACGTCGCCGTAGATCTGACGGAGAACCGGGTCACGGTGGGTGATGTTGAACGCGATATGGCTGCCGACCGAGCCTGGCGGCAATCGCATGGCGTACCCGCCGGCTGCCTCGTTCTCCTTCAGAAGCGGGTAGTCGGCCAGCCTGACCCCCTGGGCCTTCTGATGTACCTCGCCGTTCAGGATCGCGAGGATGTTCAGTTCCGGGTCGAGGAAGCGCTCGATATGGCGGTCGACGTACGGAAGCTGCTGTCCGCGCGTATCTACCTTGAAGTAGTAGGGGTTGGCGACGAAGACGCGGCGCTGCGTGTCCGCCTCGATCTCCAGGACGTGGCTTTCGAGGGTGGGTCGCGTGAGGGCATGGGCGGTCAGGACCTCTGCGTCTTTCCACTTGTCCCAGATCTGGCCGAACCGCTGCGTCCAGCCGTCGAAACCCGCGTCGCGAGCCTCCTGATCGGCATTTTGGTTGTAGCTGATGTGATACGGCTTGTAATGTTCTGCCGGAGCGTACGGAGCGAAGTAGGAGCCGCCGGTGGCGAAGTAGTGGAGCAGGCCGGGATTGGGAGCCGCGAAGCGGAAGGTGAAGGTGAGGTCGTCGACCTTCTCCACGACCACCGGTTCTCCGGCCACCAGCCAGGGCGCCGGGACTGTCCCGTGCAACTCCTGATTCTTGACCAGGTCATCGATGTAGAAGACGACGTCGTCTGCCGTGAATGGGGAACCGTCCGACCACTTGTGCCCTTCGCGCAGCACGAAGGTGATCGCACTCAGGTCATCGTTCCAGGTCCACGACTTGGCGACGTTTGGCACTATCGTCCTCAGGTCGTCGCTCATCCTCACCAGGTTGACCTGCCGCCAGCTCAGGAACTCAGACGTGCCGGATTCCGGCGCGCGCGACGTGCCACGCAATGATCCGCCGTAGACGCCGCAGCTCTCATAAGGGATCACAACCAGCGGTTCGGCCGGAAGGCGCTCGTCAACAGGCGGAAGTTGGCCTGCCGCCACTGCTTGCGCGAAGAGCGGGTTGTCACTGAAGGTGAGCGAGGAACCGGTCTGCGCCTCGAGTTCCGCGAGTTCGAGCTGTTGCGGCCACTCCGCCGTGAGGCCGTTTGGCGCGGCAACCGTGATGCACTCCTGTGCGGAAGCGACGAGCGTCAGTCCGGCGAGGGCGCTGAAAATCAGGCCTAAGAGGCAGGAGCGAGCGGTCGTGCTGGAATATCCAAGAACATTTTTCGACACTGCAGACTCTCCTTGTGCTCGAGTTCGAGTCGGATTTTCGGTTGCTGGCCTTCCGCCGGGTACGGCTCAACTGGAGGTTCGTGCGGTCTCCGAGCAAGCGGTTGATCTGGCGGGGGCAGGTAGCCGATTCCGAACGCTAGCGGCGCGTGGCCGGACCGGTAATCTCGAATTTCGTCCTTTCTCCGATGGCTGCGAACGGGAGCGGTGAAGCGACCGCAAAGCAGCCACTTCGGAGGGAATGCGAATTTGGTATAGGCCAGAGTGTAGCCAAGCGCGTAGGTGATGTCAAGTGAGAAGCAACTCCTCCGCGTGCCGCGACGAGATGATCGTGTTGCCTTCGGAAGAGTCCGACCTCGGTTTGCAGACTTACTCGAGTGGGCGGAGCCTCTCCCACCAGGGCTTTTGTTCGCCGTCGCCAACATAGTGGCCGTCGGCCGGGGCGACAACGTCAGGAGTGCTGCCGGAGCGCGAACTGTCGCTATCCGGCTCGGGCGGGCACGCCAGGGGGAGACCGCGTTCGACCAGGAGTTCGACCGCCAATCGTGAAAGTCCCAGGCAGGACGAAAGGCCGGTCGATCGGATGCCGGCGATGTTGAGAAGCGACGGTGTTCGCTCGGACCAGTCGACTATGTAGCTGTGTGGATGCCCGACCGGCCTCAGTCCCGCCCACGAGCCGACCACTTCCAGGTTCTTCAGCGGTGGAAAGAGCTCTACCGCCTGCTCTGTTATCGCCTCGAGTTCGGAGGCTCGCGGTTTCCAGTCGTCCTTGTCCACCTGGTCGACGGCACTGGGACCGGCGCAGATGTTGCCGTGAACTGTCGGGAATACCAATACGCCCTTTGTCCGCTCGTTGGGTACGGGCAGCAGGATGTGAGCGAGGGAGATGCTGTCTGCTCTGCCGTACACCACGAACTCGCCTCGCCGCGGGGAGATGCGAAACGAGTCGTCACCCGCAACCTCATCGGCGTACAGGCCGGCGCAGTTCACTGCATAGTCGGCCGACACGGTTCCGGCGGGACCGACCACTCGTAGCGACGCACCAGACTGTTCGATCCGCGTTACCGGCCAACTGAGGCGCACCTCCGGGCCACCGGTGAGGAGTCGCCTGACTGCCTCGTACGGGTCGGTAATGGCTTCGCCCGGCACCAGCAGCGCTGCCTCTGCCACCACAGCAGGTTCGAACCGCCTTAGCCGTTCCCCCGTCACGATCTCGGTGTCGACTCCGTTCCGTTCGGCGTTTTCGGCGAGTCCGTTCAAGGCAGCCAACTGGCTCTCGCTGTTGGCGAGCACCAGTGCCCCCGGCGTCCGATGGGGAATTCGGAGCTCGTCGAATACCCTGCGCCAGCGCCTGCCTTGCGCGAGTATCATGCGCGCCTCGAGGCTTTGCGGGGCCGCGTCGAAACCGGTGCACAAGATGCCCGAGTTCGAGCGGCTCGCTCCGGCGGCAATTTGCGGTGCCGCCTCCAGAACCACGGTTTTCACCCCGGCGCCGTGTAGTTCCCTCGCTACGGCCGCCCCAACGAGCCCGGCCCCTACGACCGCTACCTGGAACTGCTCCACGCCGAACCTCCACGCCCTGCAACTGTCCCGAGAGTCGTCCCCAACGCCTCACTCACCGCGGCCGGCGGCTGCCGTGGTGAACACGATGCGGTCGCCGCGATAGTAATCCCTTGCGAACTCGACCGGAATCCCCGAGCTGTTCCAGGCGATCCGGGTGACCCGAAACGCCATCACGTCGGGTCGGGTTTCGAGTGCACGTGCTCGAGCGGCGCCCAACTGGGTGAGCTCAAGCTCCTGATGGAAGCGCTGCAGCCTCTGTCCGTACTGGTCTTGCAGTAGGCCGTAGACGGAGTAGGTGGTGAGATCGTGCGCGAGCAGGCCGGGGAAACACTGCTCCGGAAAGTAGGATTCCTCCAGGACCAGTGGTTCTCCGTTGCCCGTGCGTTGGCGTATCACCTGGTGGACGCGGTCCTGACGACCCAACTCCAACGCTGCACCTACCTCGGAGGGAACGGCGCTCGCGCGAGCCGTGCGTGCCTGTATCAACGATGCACCCGGGATTATGCCCACACCCTTGAACTGGTCGGTCAGTCCGGCCGTGGTGGATAGGCTGAGCCGAACCTTCGGCTGAGCGACGTAGGTGCCGGACCGGTCCTTGCGCTCGACGATCCCCCGTTGCGCAAGGTGCTCTACCGCCGCCCTGGCCGTCATCCGCGAAATTCCATACTGATCCGCCAACTTTCGTTCGGCGGGTATGCGCGAGCCGGGCGGCATCTCACCGCGTTCAATCTGCCACGCGATCTGCTCGGCCACCTTACGGAAGGCCGGCGTCGCACTCTGAGCTTCAGCACTGATGGGCAAGTCGATCATCCCCGGAGTTCGGCGTCAGTGGTACTGGTATGGTCCAGATAACGCCGAATTGTAGCCAACGCAGGTGCCGCGGGTCAACGAGAGGTATTGGAGCAGCCCGAATCGCGAACTATGCCGGTGCCCTGCCGATACTCTGCCTGACTACTAGTTTGGGCGTGGTAACGATCCGCTTCGATTCGAGGCTGGTTTCCCTGATGCGAGTGATGACCCGAAGTACCGCCTCGGTCGCCAGTTGCGCCGAGGCCTGGTCCACTGAGGTGAGCCCAACCGGTGCGTTGGACGCAAGGTAGGAGTTGTCGTAACCGACCAGCGACACCTGTTGTGGGACGCGAAGACCCTTCTCCAAGAGAACTCTGAGGACCCCGATGGCGGAGTAGTCGTTGGCGGCGAAAATGGCTGTGGGCACGTCAGCATGCAGAAACAGTCCGGCCGCAGCCTTCTCGCCGCCTTCGCTGGTGTAGTTACCTGGCACGATCAGCGCTTCCGAGCCGAGCCCGTTCTCGCGCATGGCGGCCAGGTAGCCCATGCGCCTTTCCTCCGCTCCTGCGCCGCGCCCGCCATCGAGATGCGCTATCCGTCGGTGCCCCAACTGCACCAGATGTTCCACCACCAGGCGGGCCCCGGCTTCATCGTCCACGTAGACCGCATCCATATTCGGTAGCGAAACGTTTCGGCCTATCGTGGCGCAGGGGATCTCGTCAGCGATCTTGGCGATCTGTTCGTCGGTCAGTGGGACTCCGACGAACATGAGCCCTGCGATCTGCGTTGCCATCAGCGTTTGCATCGCATGGAAGGATTGGTCGCCGTCCAAGGAGACGGTGCTCAGGATCACCTCGTACCCCTCCCGGTAGCCCACATCCGCTGCCTTCGCCGCGATCGCCGCATGGTGCGGGTTTTTCAGGGTTCCGATGAGGAGCCCGAGGACCTTGCTGCTGGCACTGGCAAGGCTTCTTGCGCTGACGTTGGGGAAGTAGGAAAGCCGGCGGGCCGCCTCGAGGATCGCCGTTCGTGAGCGGGCCGCTACGCCCGGTTCACCACGCAGTGCAAGGGAGGCCAGCGAACGCGAAACGCCGGCGACGCGAGCCACGTCCTCGAGGGTCGGCCGTTTCGTCTGGGCGTTCTTCACGTCGTTGCGATCAGCGATCGCAGAAGCTCGACCGATTCGGTAACGCCGTCGAGGGGCGGCTGATCCACGTCTTCATGCTCGATGCTCAGGACGTCGTTGTAACCGCTCCGACTTAGCGCAGAGCAGAACTCGCCCCAGAAGGCGGACTGTCGGCCGTGCCCGAGCGTCACGTAGTTCCAACTTCTTCTAGCGTGGTCCGCTGCCGGCCTGGTTTGGACGAGGCCATTTACCGGGAGCAGCTCGGGGTTTGTTCGAGTGTCCTTGGCGTGGACATGGTAGATGAACTCTCCCAACGCCTCGACAGCGGCAATCGGGTCGGCCCCCATCCACATCAGGTGACTGGGGTCGAGGTTCACTCCCACCACATCTCCGATCGCCTCGCGTAGCCTGAAGAACGTCTCGACGTTATAGACGTTCTGATGGCCGTGAAGTTCCAGACACAGGTCGATTCCCCTGGCCCGCGCGTAGGGGGCCAACTCTCGCCAGTACGGCAATACCGACTCGTTCCACTGCCACTCCAGAATCCGCGTCGTCTCCGGAGGCCAAGCGACGGTTACCCAGTTGGGGTGGAGGTCGCCGGGACCGCCGGGGCAACCCGACATCATGACTACTCGACGCACTCCGAGCAGTGCGGCCAGATCTATGGTCCAACGGGTGATGCGCGCATGCTCCTCGCCGCTGGGACCAGGGTGCAACGGATTCCCCGAACAGTTCAGAGCGCTGATCTCAAGGCCGTGTTCCTCGATCCTTGCCGTAAAGTTGCGTCTCAGTGGTTCGCTGCCCAGCAGTTCACCGATCGCCAGGTGCGGTGCCCCCGACCAGCATCCGGTTCCGAACTCGAGGCAATCCAAGGACAGACCGGCGGCCGTGGTCAGCAATGTGTCGAGTGACAGTCGATCCAGACTATCCGTCACGAGTCCGATCTTCATAGGCTATCCCTTGACTCCCTCGACGGCCCCTCGAACGTCGGCGACGGCTATGCCGTTGCCGGAACCGACCGCTTGCTCCACGGCCGCTATCACCAGCGCTACCTCGTATCCGTCATCGAATCCACCGTCGGTAAAGGGTTCACCCCTGCTGGCGGCGTCGAGGTAGTCGTGTATCTGCATGGCGAATACTTCAGCGTAACCGAATCCCACACCTCGTACCGGCACGGTCAGTGTCTGGAAGAACGCGTCGTCCGGGCCCGCCTCCACTCGCCTGAATCCCGGCGAAGCCTGGCGTCTCGAGGCGACCTCGTACTCAGCCATCCTGGCGTAGTCGAACCTGACGGTCTGCTCTCGTCCGAGCAGTACGAACGACAAACCGTTCCCGTATCCGGCGGCGACGCGGCTCATGGTCAGCTGGGCCAGGCAGCCGTTTGCGAACGTCAACGTCGCCGAGACCAGGTCCTCATTGTCGACGCTCCCTGTCTCTTCGCTGCTAGCGCTGGCTCGACTGTCGCTACCCCCCTGTAGGAGTGGACGGGTGGTGATTACGGTCCTCGCCTGGGCGCTGTCCACACGCACGATCTCGCCGCAGCAACAGCGTGCCAGATCGATTAGGTGCGAGCCGACGTCGGCGAGGACGCCCGGGCCGGCCAGAGAGCGTCGGTACCTCCAGGAGAGCGGCGACTCGGGATCGGCCCCGTAGTCCGCTAGGTATTGACCCTGGAAGTGCAGGAGATCGCCGAATCTTCCCCGTTGCGCCAGTTCACGAATCGCCGATACGGCAGGTATCCGCCGGTAGTTGAAGACGGTGCCGGCGGTAACGCCCGCGTCCTTTGCCGCGCAGTTCAGCTGGTACGCGTCGGCCACGTCGTTCGCCAGCGGCTTCTCGCAAAGTACGTTCTTGCCTGCCGCCATCAGGGCCAACGCGATTCTATGGTGGAGGTGGTTCGGAACGGCGAGACTGACCACGTCGACGCGGTCGTCGTGAAGCAACTCCTCCCACTGCCGCCCGCATTCGGCGAACGAGAATCGCGAGGCCAGCCTGTCCGCCGCTTCGCCGTCCTCGTCCACGATCTTGACGAGTGATACCGGGACCGCCTGGGGGAAGGTGCTTTGCAGGCGATAACCCTGGGCATGCGCCGCACCGATGGTGCCTGCGCCAACGATCGCTACTCCGAGCATTCCCTACCTCTTTTTCTGGAGCGCTCCAAGCAATGAGATCGCATAAATATAAAAATTGCTGTCTGAGCTGCCGTTTGTCAAGTCGGGGCTGTATGCGCACCAGGTCGCAAGCGGACCGGCAAACCGGCAAACCGGTCATTGTTGACATAACCCGGTGACTTGTGCCAATAATGCACGTCAAACATTCATCTGTTGGAGCGCTCTATTTTCCCGCCGGGGCTTCCATGGCGGCTGGCCGGTAGAGGACTATCTGCGCGATCGGGTCGAAACGCTGGTCTCGCTGATTCCCGACGCCGTCGAGTTCTACATACGAGACAGTTTCGTCATGCAGGCGATCGGCGACGGCTTCAACCTCGTGCAGTTCGTTCACGAGTACTTGCCCGGGTCGTACGTCGACGTCTGGACAATTGACCATGGGAAACCCTGGACGGCGAAACGATGATTGCTGCCCTCGAGGCCGGCGCTGACCAGATCACCACCAACACCGCCTCTGACTGGGCCGACGTACTGGCCAAGTCGTCGATCACTGCCGGCTAGAGCCGATAGTCCAAACAGTCCCTTCGGGAGAGAGTCGTGCGGCAACGGGTGGGCCCCCTACTACTGCAGGGTCAGCTCACCTGGATCGATCGGACGGTTCTGCCTCTCCGGCTCGGCATCACTATGTCCTTTCGGGCCCGTGGGCCGCTTGCTGCGGGCGCTCTATCTGGAAGCTAGCACGCTTCCGCTAGTAATACAAGCATTTTATGGTATAAGTCTAGCATTGCTCCCCCAAGGAGGGAAAACCCAGTGCCCAACCTCACCTCCGTCGATCGAAATCAGGCACACAGTCCGGCACCGTCCAACAAGAGTTCGGCGGCTCTCGTTCAACAACTCATAGCGAACCTCGGCGAGGACCCCACCCGCGAGGGCCTTCGAGGTACACCCGAGCGCGTCGACCGCTCACTGCAGTTTCTCACCAGCGGCTACAGCGCCGTGCCGTGCGAAGTCATAAACGGAGCGCTGTTCGAGTCCGAGGGTTCGGAGATGGTGGTAGTAAAGGGTATCGATTTCTACTCCATGTGTGAACACCACCTGCTCCCCTTCTTCGGCAAGGCACACATCGCGTACATCCCCAGGGACAAGATCCTTGGACTGAGCAAATTCGCTCGCATTGTCGACGTCTTCGCGCGACGACTGCAACTACAGGAGAGACTCACTCAACAAGTGGCCGACGCCCTTATGGAGCTCCTCGACCCACTGGGAATTGCCGTGGTCACCGACGCGAGCCACCTCTGCATGATGATGAGGGGCGTGCAAAAACAGGGGTCCACGACCCGAACCAGCGCGACACGTGGCGTCTTCGGCGAAGTAGCGGATGTTCGCCGGGAGTTCCTCGACTCCCTCGGCTCGTCCGTATCCGGCGTGTAAGCCGGATCGCGCAAGATCTTCGTGGCTCAACGACTCTTTTCGGCTAGCGCGTTGAGCCAGACTTCGGCGTGGCGCTTCCGCTGGATACTCGAGTTCCGCCAGATCTCTCTCAGATTCAGGCCAGGAACCGCTTCGAACACGGTCCGGAGCCGTGGCTCGTCCAGAAAGGTGAAGCGCCGGCCGAACTGCTCGCGCTCGCCCTGGCCGTATTTGAACGACAGGTACAGGACGCCACGGGTTCTGAGAGCTCGCCGCAGGCGATCCAAGACCCCAGGCAGATGGCGCACTGGTACGTGTAGCAGCGAGGCGCACGCCCAAATACCGTCGAACTCCTCTTGCCACGTGACCTCCTGAAAGGCCAGGTGGTGCACCTCCCCATCGGCGTTCTCGCGGGCGAGGCGCACCACCTCTGCGCTCGCGTCCATGCCCAGCACCCGGTAACCGCGCTCGCCAAAGACCTTCATGTCTCGACCTGAACCGCAACCGGCATCGAGGATGCGGGCGCCCGTCCGAAGTTCCGCGAGGAACGGACGATAGAGCTCCTCCATATCGAGGTCTTTGGTGCGTTCGAAGAACTCCCGGGCGTTGCGATCGTAGTAATCACGATTCAGGTCAGCAGGCATGCTCGAACTCATGGCCGCGCCTCTATTCGTCCGCCGGCGGTTTGCCCCGGCGCCAATCTCTCAGCCGCTGAGCTACCTGGTCAATGCTCGAATCAGTCGTGTCGAGCGTCGTTACGCACCAGCGCGGGTCGCCGCGCTGCCAGTCACGCCAGCGCTCCCATCGCATGTCCGGTTCTCCCCCGTCCATTATCACGTCTTGGCGCCACTGAGGATCCACGGCGTGCATACGGTTCCATGCCGCCCAATTGAGCATTTCCTGGGACGCTGCTTCGGATGAGCCGCGCGAGCGCAGCCTGTCTACTCGTTCCACATCACGCACGTCGAGCAAGCATGCGACGACGCCGTCGAGCAGGTGCGCGGACGGCGCCGCGAGCAGCTCGCCATACGACCCTTGTCCACAAAGGCCAGAATCACGTCCAGTTTCCTGTTTAGCGAGCGCCCGGCGGACCCACGTCTCCATGGCGCGCTGGCGCCAGCGCTTATCAGGGTGTTCGGGCACCCCGACGTCGTCGAACTCCCACCACGAGACCTCGGGCTCGAGCTCTCGAAGGGCGCCGAGGCACGCGCTTTTGCCAGCCCCGCCGGCGCCACACACGTAAAACAGCATGAACCACTCTAGCGGAACGTGTCGGAGTGTGTCCGGAACGACCCGAGCAGTCGTTGCGCTCTTCGCCGCGGTTTCCTGCGGCACGCCAAAATGCCACCACGGCACGGTCGCCTGACGGATAATGTCCGAGTGAGCAAGGGCGTCAATGTCTCCACCGAAATCGTAGGAAGTGAGCAACTCCGCCGCGTGAGGGGGCGTATGTTCAAGAGGGAGAAGATACTTTGACAGTCGAACCGCTCCGGCCTCTCCATGCCATCCGCGAGCGGCGAAGCCTCCGCGCGTTCGCGGATGCCCCGCTGCCCGATGAGATTCTGGCGGTCCTGTTCGAGGCGGCACGGTGGGCTCCTTCTTCGGGGAACGGTCAGCCTTGGCGGTTCGTGGTCGTTCGGCGCGGGAGCTCCTCTTTTGCGGCGCTGGCTTCGGCGCTGCGGCCAACGAACGGCTGGGCGGCGCGCGCGCCGGTGCTCGTGTTGGCGGCTGCCCAGCTGGCCCATGTACACCCTGTCAAGCCGCCCAAGCGCAACCGTCTGGCACTTCTCGAGCTGGGTCTGGCGCTCGGCAATCTGCTGACGCAAGCGACCGCAATGGGCCTCACGGCACACCCGATGGCCGGCTTCGATCCCACTGCCGCCGGAGAGGCGTTGGACGTCGCCGACGGGTACGAGGTGGCCGTGCTGCTGGCAATAGGCTATCCGGGCGATCCCGATGACCTCGATCCGGAGGTTCGCGCCAAGGACCAGCGTCCCCGGGAGCGGCGACCGCTGGGCGAGACCGTCTTCGACGGCAGTTGGGGCGAGCCGGCGCAGTTTGCCGACCGCGACGAACATCCCGATGAGGGAGGGTAGTGAGCCTGGCAACCATCGAGGAGGCGGTAGCAGCGGTGATGGCCGTAGCGCCGGCGCCCACGGCAGAGAGTGCCCCGGCTGAACGAGCGATGGGCCGAACCCTGGCGGCGGATCTGCAAGCTCGAGCCGATCACCCCGGCGCAGACGTATCTGCCATGGACGGCTACGCCTGCCGTGCCGCCGACACGGCAGGGGCCACGTCGCGTCGGCCCAAGCGACTAAAGGTAGTGGGAGAGGCCGCGGCCGGTGCGCTGGCAACCGGAACGCTTCGCTCGGGCGAGGCGGTGACTATCTCCACCGGAGCGCCACTGCCGCAAGGTAGCGACGCAATCGCAGTGCTGGAAGACACGCGGCGCGACGGTGAGGATGTCGTGCTGTCGCGCCCGGCGACGCCGAAGCACATTCGGCGCAAGGGAGAGGACCTTCTCCGTGGGCAGGCTTACCTGCTCGCCGGAGAAGAGTTGGATCCGTTTCGTCTCGCCGCCGTCGCCGCGCTCGGGCACGCCGAACTGGAGGTGGTTCGTCGTCCGCGCGTTGCCGTGTTGGTGACGGGTCCCGAACTGGTGCCGCCCAACGCGCCGACGCGGTCGAATCCGCTTTTCGACTCTAACGGTCCACTCCTCTTAGCGCTTCTGCGCCGCTTCGGGGCTGAGCCGAGCGTGCGCTCGGGGGTGGGCGACCGCGAGGAGGAGATGGAAGCGGCCTGGACCGCCGCCTCGGACGCCGACCTGATCGTGACCACGGGCGGGGCGTCGATCGGCCGGCACGACGCGGTCCGCAGGGTTCTGGAGGCAGAGGGCCGCCTTGTCTTCGGTGGAGTCAGCGTCCGACCCGGTGGGCCTGCGATGCTGGCCGCCTGGCGCGACAAGATGGTGCTGGCACTGCCGGGCAATCCGGTCGCGGCAGCGCTGTTGGCGACGGTTCTTCTGAGTGCCTGGTGTCACGCCGCTTTGGGACGCCGCGGCCGGCCGCCGTTCCTTCGGGATTACGGTGCCGTGGCAACCACACCGGTAGGCGGGATCAGGGAGAAGACCTGCCTGTGGCTGGCGAACGCAGCGACTGACGAGCAGGGAAGAGTCGCCGCGAGTGTGGTAAGGCCACAGGGACCTGCGCGCATCGAGGCGCTGCTCCGTGCGAACGCGGTGATCGTGATGCCGCCCGGGCAAGGCGTGGCGGCTGGTGCGGCGGTGCGACTCGTGGCGCTCCCGGTAACCGGGAGCAGGGGCCTATAGCGGGTCGGCCTCCAGGCCGGTGATCCGTTCCGCGCCCGCATAGACGTTGAAGCGGCCGTTTCTCAGGAAGCCGATCAATGTGACGCCGTAACGGAGCGCTACGTCGACCGCCAGGCTGGAAGGGGCCGAGACGGCGGCGAAGACGGGGATTCGTGCCGCGACGGCCTTCTGCAGCAGCTCGAAGGAGGCGCGCCCGCTCACGCACACCAACTGATCGTCCAGGGGACGCCGTTCGAGGAACGCCCACCCCAGCAACTTGTCCATGGCGTTGTGGCGGCCGACGTCCTCGCGAAGCGCGACGAGTTCGCCTTGCATGTCGAACAGGCCGGCGGCGTGCAGCCCCCCGGTCGCCCCGAACAGGTCCTGATTCCGGCGCAGTACCTCGGGCAACGCCGTCACCGTTTGGACTGGCACGACTGTGCCACTCGCCAGGCGGGGCGCCCCGCGCAGCTCGATGGCGTCGAGTTGGGCCTTGCCGCACACGCCACAGGCCGAAGTGACAGTGAAGTGCCGCTCCAGCCTGTCCAGCGCCGGCAGGACCGAGCCGCGCAACTCTACGTTGACCACGTTGTAATGCTGGTCTTCGTCGACCTCGGTGCAGTAGCGGATCAGGTCGATCTCCTCGCGATCCTTCACGATCCCCTCGGCATGGAGGAAGCCGGCCGCCAGCTCGAAGTCGTTGCCGGGCGTCCGCATGGTTATCGCCACGGTGGCGCGTTCGCCGCCCGCTACCAGTCGGATCTCCATCGGCTCCTCACCCGCCACCAGATCGCGAGCATTGCGGTTCACCTTTTCGCCTTGGACGCGAACGATCGGCACTCGCGTCTTCGGGCGTGCCCTGCGTACCGCCATCACACGCGCGGCGCGGCCGGATCGGGTGAAGCGGTCGTCTCGTCGTCGGCGCGCCGCCGCACCTGCGCCCGCGAGTCCTTGTATGCCGGGATATGTGCCTGAGCCGAGCGTTTGCCGGCGTCGAGCAACACGTTGGCCTCCGGCCAGTGCACCTGGACGGCGCCGGGTGCCATCGGCGCCGTGACCAGGTGGCCGTGGAGGGAGCCGCGCTCGTTCTCGACTACGACGGCGTCACCCGAGCGCAGGCCCAGGCGTTCGGCGTCTTCCTTCGCCATCAGCACCGCGTCGCGCCGGCTGCCGTTCAGTGAATCGCGCTCGGCCTGGACGATGCTGTTGAACTGCTTGCCGCGGCGCGTGATCACTGCCAGGGAGCCGTCTGGCCGCTGTTGCGCCGGGACTGTCGGCAGGTGGAACCGGGCCTTGCCGTCGCCGGTCGGGAACTCCGGTCCCGCGCACAGGTGCGCGCCGCCGTACTGGACCTGGTCTCCCTTCTTCCGCAGGTGTTCTATGCCGCTGTACATCGGCACGACGCGCGCGATCTCATCGCGAATCGCCTGGGTGTCGGCGAAGCGCACCGCCTCGGCGCGGTCGGGACGCACGCGTGCTGCCAGTTCCCCCAGGATCTCCCACTCCGGCCTTGCCTCCTCGACCCTGGGCCCGGGAATCTCGGGACTGAAGATTATTCGCCGTTCCGTCGATGTCTCCGTTACGCCGCCGGCCATCTCATAGCGGGTGGTGGTGGGCAGGAGCAGTACCGTGTCGGCCGGCTCCACCAGCATCTGACTGCTGGGCACGATGTCTATGTGGACTCTCAGCCCGATGCGCGCGAAGGCGGCGTCGACTCCGCTGGGATCGGGCATCACTTCCCGGAAGTTGCCCCCTACCGCCAGCAGCACGTCGATGTCGTCTTCGGCGGCGGCGTCCAGCATCTGCGGCGTGGTCAGGCCCGGCGACTCGGGCAGGTCGAAACCGTAAGCTTCCGCGAGCACACCAGTTGCCTGCGGCGTAACGGGGTGCCCGCCCGGAAGCGCGGTGGCGTAAGCGCCCATCTCGGCCCCGCCCTGCACGCCGGAATGGCCGCGGATCGGCATCAGTCCGCAGCCCTCGCGGCCGACGAAGCCCCGGCTCAGCGCCAGATCGATGATGGCCCGGACGTTGTCCTCGCCGCTCGTGTGTTGGGTGACGCCCATCCCCCACACGAATACCGCCCGGCGGGCTTCGCCGACCATCTCGGCGTACGCCCTCATCTCGGAACGCGGCAGGCCGGCAGCGGCCTCCAGCGCGTCCCAGGGCATCGCTTCCAGCGCCTGGCGCAACTCCTCGAAGCCCGTCGTGCGCTCGTCGACGAACGTCCGGTCGACCGCGCTCCGTTCGATCAGCTCCTTCAGCGTCCCGTAGAGGAACGCCCGATCGCCGCCCGATGCTACCCGGAAGAAGCGGTCGGTGATCTTGGTGCCGAACAGGGCACTCTCGACATCGGAAGGGACCCAGTAGGCGTCCATGCCCGGTTCTTCGTACGGGTTCACCGTCACCACCCGCGTTCCGGCCTTCTTTGCGTGATACAGGTACTTCATCATCACCGGCTGGTTCTTGGCGACGTTCGAGCCGATGAAGGTGATCAGGTCGGTGCCGATGAGATCGCTGTACGAACAGGTGGTGGCGCCCACGCCCAGCGCGGCTTTCAGCGCCACCGTGCTCGGAGAGTGGCAGACTCGGGCTGCATTGTCGACGTTGTGAGTACCGATGGCGCGCATCGCCTTCTGCGCCACGTAGTAGGTCTCGTTGGGGATTCCGCGGCTGGTCAGGTACAGGAACGTGCGGTCGGGGTGTGTAGCACGCATTCGTTCCGCGATCGTCTCCAGCGCTTCGTTCCAGGAGATGCGCCGAAAGCCGGGCTCGCCGCGCCGGCGCACCATCGGATAGGGGAGGCGACCCAGTTCCCGCAGGTCGCGGGAGCGCAGGGTGCGCAGCTCGGAAACGTCACGAAGCCGGCTGCCGTCCATCGCCGCCAAGGTGTTCAGCCGTAACAGGCGCAGCCGCACGTTGCACAGGTGGACGCCATCGACTGTCCAGTCCTTCATGCCGTTGGTGCCGAGGGCGCAGCCGTCGCAGACCCCGTCGTTGAGGATCCTCCAGGCGTAGCCAGCCTGGTCCCGATTCTCCCAGCCGGCACGGAAGACCTCGCCGAAGTTCTCGAGGTGCGTCAGAGGCAGCCAGCTTGCCCAAGTGGCTGGATCCCAACCTTCCCTGGGCGGTCTGACGTAGCGTTTCGGGCGGCTCTTGAAGATGCCCACGACGGCTCCCTTCTTGCGAGGTCCGGTTAGAGCATAAGACGAGACATCGGTTGACAGGCGCGGGCCGACTCCCTATACTCGCCTCACTCCAACTGGATTGGATCCAATATCATGGATTCTACTTTGTTCGAAACCCTCGGGCGCGAACTCGCCCCTGAGCAAGTTACGGCTCGCCTGCGAGAGGCGATCACCTCAGGCGTGCTGCGTCCCGGCGAACGGATCAACCAGGCCGAGCTCGCCCAGCGGTTCGGCGTCTCCCGCATGCCGGTTCGCGAGGCGCTGAGGCGCCTGCACGCCGAAGGGCTCGTGACGCTCCTGCCGTATCGCAGCGCCATCGTCTCCGGCCTCTCCGTTCGCGAACTACGAGAGATCTACGAGATGCGCATGGCGCTCGAGGTCCTGGCACTTCGCATAGGTTGCGAGGAGGGCGACGGGCTTCCTCTGGATGACATGGAGGACATCCTGCGCCGTATGGACGAGGGCCCCGACAGCGATGCCTGGCTGGCCCTCAACACGGCCTTCCACGACCTGCTCTACACCACCGCCGACCGTCCCCTGCTGCTGGAGAACATCGGGATGCTGCGCAACAAGTCCGACCGGTTCCTACGCCTGTTCGCCGCCAAGCGCGACCGCACAGCCCACGCCCAGCAAGAGCACTGGGAGATCCTCCGCGCCCTCAAGCGGTTCGACGTCGATGCCGCCTGCCGACTGTTGCAAGCTCACCTCGAGAGCACTATCACGTCCCTGTCCGAAACCCTCGGCTCCGGCGAAGCCAGCGCTTCCGAGATGGAGGCGCACGCTCGCGAGAAGTCCGTCGCCGCTGGTCGAGCCGCCGCGGATCGGGAGGAGTAGACCGATGCGCATCGTCCGCTTTGCAAGCCCCGCCGGGGCCCGCTACGGGATGGTCGACCGCGAAACGGTCTACCGACTAGGTGGAGATATCTTCGAGTCCCCCGCTCGCGGCGTGGAGGTTGGGCCGTTGGCCGAGGTGCGCCTGTTGGCGCCGGTGGAACCGAGCACCATCGTCTGTGTCGGCAACAACTACAACGATCTCCTCGAGCTGAAGGGGTTGGAGCGACCGGAGATCCCGAACGTGTTCCTGAAGGCGGTGAACGCTATCGTAGGCCCCGACGCGGACGTGATCAAACCGAAGGGCAACCGCTTCGAGTTCGAGGGGGAGCTGACGCTGGTGATCGGCAAGACGGCGCGCAAGATCGAAGCAGCCGCCTGGCGCGATTACGTGCTCGGCTTCACCGTGGGCAACGATCTGAGCGCGCGCGACTGGCAGCAGAAGGACACACAGTGGTGGCGCGCCAAGAGCAGCGACACCTTCTGCCCGGTGGGACCGTGGATCGAGACCGACGTCGAGGAGCCGGGCAACTTGCGGCTCCGCACGCTGGTAAACGGTGAGGTGAGGCAGGACAGCTCGACGAGCGACCTCACCTTCGATCTCGGTGCGGTGCTGGAGATCGTGACGTCTTCCATTACCTTGCAGCCGGGCGACATCGTGCTCACCGGGACGCCCCCCGGTTTCGTACCCCTTCACGACGGGGACGTGCTCGAGGTCGAAGTCGAAGGCGTGGGCACCTTGCGCAATACGGTTCGCGAGGAATCCTGAGTGGCGCACTCAGCCACCGACAAGGACGGGGGCGCGGGTCGCGTACCTCAGGCAGCCACGGGCTCCGCCGCCAAACTGGTGATGGACGGGATCGGCAAGCGCTTCCGGATCAAGCAGAGGGGCCAGCAGCATGAGTTCCTTGCCCTCGACGACGTGAACCTCGAGATCCGCGACCGCGAGTTCGTATCCGTTATAGGCCCCAGCGGCTCGGGCAAGACTACGCTGCTCAAGATAGTCGCCGGTCTTCTGCAGCCCGACGCGGGAGAAGTGCGGATCGACGGCGTGCGGGTCACGGAGCCCGGCCCGGACCGCGCCGTCGTATTCCAGACGTTCGGTCTGTTCCCGTGGAAGACCGTTCTCGACAACGTCAGTTTTCCCCTCACCATCCGAAACCGGCCCAAGCACGAAGCCCAGGAAACCGCACGCCGTTTCGTCGGCAAGGTCGGCCTCGACGGATTCGAGGACGCGTATCCGCACCAGCTTTCCGGCGGCATGCAGCAGCGCGTGGGGTTGGCTCGCGCCCTGGCGGCCGACCCGCAGATACTGCTGATGGACGAGCCGTTCGGGGCGATCGACGCGCAGACGCGTGAACTGATGCAGGAGGAACTGCTCCGCCTCTGGAGCGATGCGCGCAAGTGCGTCATGTTCGTCACCCACGACCTGGACGAGGCAGTACTGCTGGCCGACCGGGTAGTGGTGCTGTCGAGTCAGCCGGGAACGGTTCAGGCGGTAATCGACGTACCGCTGCCCCGACCGCGCTGGGAGTACGACGTGCGGTCGCGCAAGGAGTTTGCCGAGATCCGACACGAGATCTGGTCCATGCTGCGCGAGGGCCTGGTAAAGGCCAGGAGCGATCGGGCGGCGCCGGCCGGATCGTGAGGAGGAGAGCGGGATGCGTTACCTGAAGCACCTCATCTTCGCCGTCATCCTGTTCGGCACCTGGGAGCTCGCTGGCCAGTTGGGCAACCCGGTCCTCTTGCCGCCGGTCTCCAGCGTGGCCCTCGCCCTCTTCGACCTCACGTTCGGTCCGCTGCCTGCCGCGCTGCTGGAGAGCCTGCAACTGCTGTTCCTCGGATTCAGCACCGCGTTGATCCTCGGGTTCCTGCTCGGCCTGATCGTCGGTCGTTACCGCGTGATGGACCGTACCTTGAGTCCCTACTTCAGCGCCCTGTACGCGCTTCCCACCGTTGCCCTGGTGCCGCTGGTCCTGATCTGGTTCGGCTTCGACCTGTCGGGCCGCGTTGTGGTCGTGTTCCTGGCCTCATTCTTCCCGATCCTCATCAACGTCTACCAGGGGGCACGAGATGCGCCGCACGACCTTCTGGAGGTAGCTCGCTCCTGCGGAGTCAAATCCGAAGCGGGCCTGCTGCGACGTGTGGTGATTCCGGCCGCCGTGCCGTTCATCCTGGCCGGCGTGCGCCTTGGCATTGGCCGGGGCGTCGTCGGAATGGCCATCGCCGAGGTGTACCTGCGCCTCAGCGGGATCGGCACGCTCATAGCTCAGTACGCCAGTTCGTTCCAGACGGATTACCTGATCGCCGCCATCCTTCCGCTGCCTATCCTCGGCATCGTCCTGACCAAGATCCTGGCGCTGCTCGAGGCCCGCTATCAGGTGTGGAAGGCCTGAACCAACTTGCTCCGACGAAAGGAGGCGCAGCACAGGTCGCGATTTCTCGTCAGACCCTTTCCCGCTAAGGAGTACCTCATGAGAGCACCGAGTATCCAAGCCATTCTGACGTTCCTGTGTGCCCTTCTCGCCGGCAGTGCGGCGCTGGCGCAGCTGACGCCCGAGGAGGCGGCGGCGAAGTTCGACATCGACCTTTCCGGCGAATCGATCACCACTACCAGCTCGCTCGCCGGCGCGCTGCTGATGCCGCAGGCGTACATGCTCGAAATGCTGGAGGCGTGGGGGGCCGACGTCGAAATCGTCACCCTCACCACCACCTCGGGCGTGCAGGCCCTTATCGCCAACCGCTCCAACCTCGCTCCGCACGGCGCGGACGAGTTGATCATCGGTGCGGCCGAAGGGGCCGACCTGCTGGCGATCGGATCGCCACAGTCGAAGATCAATTACGTGCTGGCCGGCCGAAGCGACGTCGCATCGGTAGAAGACCTCGAGGGCCGCACCATCGGCATGTCCGGACCTGCCGGATTCGACGCGCTGCTTACCCGTTTTTCCCTTATCGAGGTGGGCCTCGATCCAGAGACGGACGTGAATTTCGTGCAGATCGGCGGCAGCCCCGAACGCGCTACCGCGCTCCTGGCCGGTCGTGTCGATGCCGTCACCATCGGACTCGACGATTGGTTCGAGCTGGCGAGCCAGAGCGAGGACGCGCGTCTGGTTCAGTACATGTCCGAGGTCGTACCCGACTTCGCGACGGAACTCTACTTCAGCCGACGGGAGTTCATCGAGCAGAACCCGGACATGGCGCTGGCAATCGCCTGCGGTAACCTCGAGTCCAACCGCTGGGCCAATGAAAACCGCGACGCCTTCATCGCCTTCACGCTCGAAAGCGTGCCCGGAAGCAGCGAGGGTCCCGTCGCCGAGCTATACGACGCTGCGATGGAGGTCGGCATGTGGCCCACCGAGCCCGACCTGGTTCTGTCCACCGCCGGGATGGAGGGGCTGATGGAGGCCATGCTCGAGACCGGCGACATCTCGAACCCCGTAGATGTCCAGCAGTACATCGACGGCAGCTACCTGCAACAGGCCGTTGAGATGGGCTGCGGCCAGTAATCCCGTGACGACAGATGTCGGTCCCACTGATACCGCGACCGGAGGGGCTTCCCGCCCCTCCGTGTCCGGGGTGGGTTCGCTGTTCAGTCGCTACGGTGACTTGCTGCTCCCGGCACTGGCCTTCCTGGTCTTCATCCTTGCCTGGGAGATGCTGGGGCGGCTGACCAACCCGATCCTGTTTTCGCCCCCGACGCGCGTCGCTCGCGGCTTTCTGGAGCTGACGGAGACCGGTCGACTACAGCGGGCCTTCCTGATCACGATGAACGCGTTGTCGGTCGCATTTCTACTGAGCGTGGTGGTCGGGTTGCCGGTGGGGCTGATCATCGGCCGCTGGAAGCTGCTCGCCGAAGTGATGGAACCCTATCTTGATGCGATCTATGCCACGCCCCGCGTCGTTATCGTGCCGCTCATAATCCTCTGGTTCGGTGTCGGTTACGAGGGCAGAGTCTTCCTGATCTGGATCGGGACGGTGATTCCGATCATCATCAATACCGCCATCGGAGTGCGAAACGCGCGCCCCGACCTGATCGAGGTAGCCACCTCGTTCGGCTCGCGAGAGACCCAGTTGGCTTGGCACGTCATCCTGCCTGGTGCCGTGCCCTACATCATGGCTGGCCTGCGCATCGCCATGGGACGCGCCCTGGTAGGCGTGATCGTGGCCGAGATCTTCCTCGACCTGACCGGTCTCGGCGGCATCATCCAGACCGAGTCCGCCTACTTCCGAACCCACCGCATGCTGGCCGCGGTGATCGTTGTGGCCGCCTTGGGAACCGTCCTGATCGGCGCGTTCGGTTACCTCGAGAGACGTTTCGCGCCATGGAAAGAGAGCCTCGCCGACTAGATGCCCTTACCGCTGCATCCCCGCGGCGCTCGGCCGACGGCTGCCGTCCTAGGAGTTCAACCATGAAGTTCCTGACCTATCTGCGCCACGACGAGGAACGACTGGCCGTCGTGGCCCCCGATCGTTCAAGGGCGATCGACGTCGTGTCGGCCGGCGAGGCCCTTGGGGCGTTTTCTGTCCCCCGGTCGATGCTGGAGCTGGTAACCGGCGGCAATGATGCGCTCAACCGGGTCGAGGACCTGCTGCGCCGGGTCGAGGAACTCCCTCCGGAGGCGACGATCGAACCCGGCGGCAGCGTTTTGGCGCCCATCCCACGCCCACGGAAGAACCTGTTCGCCGTCGGCCTGAACTACGTGCGCCACACGCGCGAGTTTACCGGGTCCGACAGGTTGCCCGACGACCCGATAATCTTCACCAAGGCACCCACGTCGGTAGTCGGACCGAACGTCGCGATCGAACTGCGCCCCGACCTCTCCTCGCAGGTGGACTACGAGGGTGAGCTAGGCGTGGTGATCGGCCGGCGCGGGCGCGACATCCCCGCGGAGCGGGCCGAGGAGCACATCTTCGGTTACACCATCATCAATGACGTCACCGCCCGCGACCTGCAGAAGCGGACCAGTCAGTGGTTCCTCGGCAAGAGCCTGGACACGTTCTGCCCGATGGGGCCCTACCTGGTACACAAGTCGGCGGTCGGCTGGCCCGTCAAGCTCGGCCTGCGCACGATCGTCAATGGTGAGGTCCGGCAGGACAGCAACACCGAATTGCTGTACTTCGACATACCCACGCTGATCGCAACAATTTCCGCCGGCATCACGCTGGAGCCGGGCGACGTCATCGCCACCGGCACGCCGGAAGGAGTAGGCATGGGCTTCGACCCACCGAAGTTCCTGATGGCGGGTGACGTGGTGGAGATCGAGATCGAAGGACTGGGGGCCTTGCGCAATCCCGTCAGATGACGGTGAGCGGCACGCACGTCTTCAGCCTCGCGGCCAATAGGCGATGACTGCTGCCCCGGTCAGGGCAATGGCGGCACCCCATAGACTTGGAGAGTCCGGGCGGTGACCGTCGATTACCCATCCCCAAGCGAGTGCCAGCGCGACGAACAGGCCGCCGTACGCGGCATAGATCCGGCCAAAGTGGAACGAAGCGGGCTGAAGTGTAGGCAACACACCGTACAGGACAAGAACCAAGGCGCCCAGTGCTCCTGCCCAGAGTGGCCGGCCCTCTCGCAGCCATACCCACATCAGATAACCTCCACCGATTTCGGCAAAGGCGGCGAGGACGAGCAAGATGACCGAGCCGAGCATGCCCTGACTAGCCGGCAACCGCCGGCGTCGCACTGCCGGCGCTGCGCTCAGTCGTCGATCCTGGGTTCAGGCTGATGCCAGCACGTCTGTTGACCATGTGAGCTCCCATCGTTGCCTTCGCGGTGACCGCACGTCGCCGCCCAGCAACTCGAGTCTGATGTACCTGACTATAGAGTTCGAGGGCTCAGTCGAGTCTTTCACGGCCGCTCGAGTACGGGCAAGCCGCCGCCTTGTCAAGCCCATACCGACCGCCGGCAACGACCGGTGCACGACGGAACGGCGATTCAACCGGCAGTGGAATCAAACGAGGGAGTCGGTTCGCGCCTCGATCGCCCGGACGACCGCCGCCATGTCCGACTGGCCGTGCCCTTGCGTAAGAGTCTCGCCGTAGAGGGCGTGGCATACGTCCAACAGCGGCGAAGCCAGGTTCGTCTCCCTTGCCGCCTCGGCAATCAGCCGGTTGTTCTTCAGGACATCGACGATCGAGGCCTGGACGGCGAAGTCGCCGGCTACCAGCTTGTGTGCCTTCGTGCGTGACACGCTGCTCGCCATCGGGCCGGCGTCGAGCACGGCCAGGAACTGTTGCATGTCGAGGTTGTGCCGGTCGGCGAAGTGAACCGCCTCCGCGAGGCCGGTGACCATGGTTATCAGAAACAGGTTGACCGAGAGCTTCATGAGCAGCGCGTTCGGTACCGGCCCACAGGTGGTCGTCTCACGGCATATCGGTTGGAGCAGCGGGCGTACCTCCTCGACGCTCGAGCGCTCGCCGGCCAGCATGGCCACGAGCTGGCCTGCCTCGGCCGGCGACCGTGAGCCCGACACGGGAGCCTCGACGTAGCTACCTCCCGCGGCATGAATGTCGGCTTCCAGCCCACGCGAGTAGTCGGGCGAGCTCGTCCCCATGTGGACGATAGTGTGCTGCGCGACGTGTTCCGCAAAGGCTGGGGTACCACGGCCCAGTACCGAGTCGGTCGAAGCCTCGTCGGCCATCATGAGGATCACCGCGCGCGTCTGCCCGAAAAGCTCGCCTGGAGTCGTCGCCACCGTTGCGCCGGCGTCGCGCAGGGGATCGGTCTTTTCGGCGGAGCGGTTCCAGACCACGAGTGGCGTGCCGGCGCGGGCAAGATTGAGCGCCATCGGCCGTCCCATGACACCGAGTCCGATGAATCCAAGTTTCACGTTCGCCTCTTCCTCTAACCGGGATCGCTCCCGACAAATCGGCGCATGAGCAGGCGGCGTCTACTGGCCGGGCCAGATTCCTGTGGTTAGAGCGCTCGCCCGGCCTCACGCACCGCTCGGCCGCTATCTGTTCAGGGCACCCGCGCACTCGCCGACGCGCTTGACGTCTCTTCGACGAGGAACCTCTTCACCGCTGGACAACTCCGCTTTCGCCTCGGCCAGTATCGTGAGGAAGCTTTCGGCGACCGGCGTGAGTTGGCGAATGTCGGTGGCGCGGCGACGCTCGTTTCGGTAGTTGAACTGGCGCGTCCACTCGGTCGCCATTGCAGTAGCGCCCAGGTCGGTGAAAGCTCCCGGCGAGAATCGGTCGATGAACGAGCGGTCGAAACATGAGTCGTACCAGTGCGGGTGCAGCTTGGAGAAGCGCTCTACGGCAACCGTGATCGAGCGGCGCTGGATGTGCTCCTTTACGTGCCTCTCCAGCCATCTGCTGAACCGGCGCTCGAGCCGGATGGACAGGTCGTTCATTTCTTGCCTCCTTGATTCGTCGCAGCTACGCACCCGGCGCAGGTCGTATGTTTCAGCTTAGGGAAGCGGGCGTCGCACGGCAAAAGCCGCAGGCGATGATTCCGCGGCAATCTATCTGATCAGCTGATTGTCCGTTCCTCGAACCGTTGGCTAGAGTAGCCTCGGAATGGCCACCGACCTTCGCACCCTTCAAATGGCCCAGTATCGACCGCAAGAGGACGGTGCCGCCGAGCACTTCGTAGGGCTGGTGAGCGCGCGCGGGGTACTTGCCCGGCTTCGGGTCAGGCGTAAGCTGGCGCCATGAAGCTTCAACACCTCCGGGCCCTCGTAGCCATCGTCGACGAAGGCAGCTTCTCTGGAGCGGCCCTTTGTCTTGGCACGTCGCAGTCGACGGTCTCCAATGCGGTTGCCGAACTCGAGGAGGAGTTGGGGGTTCGGCTCCTCGACCGTGGGCGCTTCGGAGCCACCCCTACCGAAGTGGGAACCCGGGTTGCAGCCCACGCCCGCCGGCTCGAGGGCGTAGTGAGCGCCATCGTTCAGGAGGCGCAGCTGGAAAAGGGTGACCTGCGGGGGACGCTTCGCGTCAGCTCGTTTCGCTCCGCCGCGACCCACGTGCTTCCGGCGGTCATAGACGGCTTACGGGGGCGGCACCCGGGGCTTCGCGTGGAGGTGCATGAGGTCGATAGTCGTTGTGCCGTCGTCTCGCCGGCTCTGAACGCGGGGACGGTGGACGTGGCGCTCACCATGTCGATTCTCGTCGACGACACCGTCTTCTGGGAGATTCTTCGTGACCGCTACGTGGCCGTGGTTCCGGACGGTTTCGGCCACAACGACCGTGCGATGTCGATCGAGCACATGCTCGAGCACCCTCTCATCCTCAGCGACGGGCCCTGTTCGTTGCCGCTCCGCCAGCGCCTGCTGGCGCTCGAACCCGCTTTCCGGCCGAGCTTCGAGATCTCGGAGGACTCGACGATCATCGCCCTGGTAGCTCAGGGCCTGGGCGTTGCGCTGTTGCCCGAGCTGGCGGTCGGCGTGCTTCCACCCGGCGTTCGGCGGCTGGAACTCGCCGAACGGATAGAGAGAAGCGTTGGCGTGGCGCTCGCCACGAGCAGCCTGAAAATCCCCTCGGTACGTGCGTTCCTGCGGGTAGTGCGCGACCTGTACCCTTCGAGTGACGTTCCCTCGCTTGCCGAGCCCGCGAGTCCGGTACACTCCGCGACTGCTTGACCCGGCCAAGCGAGGCGATAGCCGCTTACCGCCGGTGACTTGGCGGTTGTACTTCGCTGCTGACCACCGAGCTCGCAATGTGGATGATCTACCTGCGACTCCGAGAGAGCATGCTACATTTGAGTTGGAGAAAATCCTTTCTCCCTACAATCGAAGGGAAAGTTTTTATGACAGTACCCGCGTGGATCAAACCGGGACTATGGGGCGCCGTTCTTGGCGCAATTGCAGCGATGATAATAGGCTTCAACTGGGGTGGGTGGACCACCGGTTCCAGCGCAGAGAAGATGGCCGTCGAAAGAGCAGAGGCCGCTGTAGTGGTGGCGATGACGCCGCACTGCATAGCTCAAGCCATGAGCGATCCGGAAAGCGCGGAGCTGCTCACCGAACTGGCCGCGGAAACGTCGACGTTCCAGCGCCGCAACTTCGTGCGCGACGCCGGCTGGGCCACCATGCCCGGCCAGGATGAAGCGAACCGGGACCTGGCCGTCTCGTGCGCGCAGGCTCTCGAGGAGATGCCTCCGGCATAACAGCGGCCGTGCTTCGCGGCTCGCTTACGGCCCCACCAGCAGTGCATCGACGATTCCTCGACGGCTGGGGCACTCGAAATCGCAACCCTTGAAAGCGACCTCCAGCTATGCCGGGGTCGCTCAGTCGGCGCTGTCGTGCCGCCTGAGCGCGAACAGATACGCGACCAGTGCGTCGAGCTCCTCGTCATCGATCTGCTCCTGCGAGAAGCTCGGCATCGCTCCCAGGCCGTGGCGCACCTGGAACTTTATGAGCCAGCCGGGTAGCGGCTTGTCGTTTATGCCGAAGCCCAGGCCGGCGTCGCCGCCCGGATGGCACTGGTGGCAGTGCGCGTCGAAGACCTGCTCACCATGCGCTACCTGCGGATCGGACACGTTCAGCGGTCCGTAGAGGGGCTCGCCTCGATAGGCCGGTCCGCAGGCCACCAGGAGCAACAGGGCCAGCAGGGGCCAGCCGAAGTTGGTGCGAGCGCGCCTCACCTGCTTCCCTCCCTGCTGATGCGCCAGAGGACGCCGGTCCCCGGGACCGGGTTCGGTCCCTGCTCGCCGGTCGTCATCACCCCGAAGTCGACTACGTACAGAGACGTGCCGTCGGGGCCGAAGCGAACCGCGACCGGACGCTCGAGCCCAGCCAGGCCGGTGGCGGAGGCCGGGCCGCCGGGATCGCGGTTTACGGCGAAGTCGTTAACGGTCCCGGTGTCCGGGTCCACCCGCGTGACCTTGAAACCTACCGGCGCCACCACCTTGCCGGCGCCGGGCGCCATGTCGCCGAACTCGGCGATGAACGCGTGTCCCTCGAAGCCGAACTCGGCGTTGTCGGAGAAGTCCAGTCCGTTGGAGGAGGAGTGGACGCCGAGCAGCGCGACCGGTTCCGGCGGCTGGTTCGGGTGCTCCGCGAGCAGGAAGCCCGGCGGGCTCTCGCCGGGCGCCTGGAACTGATCGCTGTCGGTGAGCGGTCGTGCCGCGTGGAAGTCGGGCCAGCCGTACCAGGTGCCAGGCTCGACGCGCCAGAGCACGTCGCCGGTCCCGAAGACCGGACGGCTGCCGCGGACATCGTAGCTGTTCTCGGTTATGTAGAGCTCGCCGGCTTCGTCGAATGCCAGGCCGAACGGATTGCGGAAGCCCCACGCCACCAGCTCGGGTTCGCCTCCGTCGAGCGGAATGCGCATGATGGCGCCGGTGCACGGCACCTCTCCGCTGATGACCTGACCGGCTTGGGATGGTGTTCCGAACGGCGAGTATGCGCCGGTCACAACGGTGTCGTCGGGGTCTTCCGTCAGCGGGTTGGACGACTCGAAGTTGGTACCGGACAAGGTGACGTCCCGGCAGGGGACTTCATGAAACTCGGGATGGCGAAAGAGCCAGCCGAAGTCGGCATTGTCGGTTCCCACCACGGCCGAGTTGGTTGCCGTTCCCTGGCCGAAGTAGATCATTCCGTCGGGTCCGATAGCCGGTCCGTTGGTGTGGTGGTCGCCCAGGCCCGGCAGTCCGTCGAGAAGCACCGTGACCTCTCCCTGAGGATCGATGCGGACGATACGTCCGCCGCCGATCTCGCCGCCTTCGGCGACGAAGAAAGCGCCATCCGCGAAGTCGACTCCGTTCCAGGGCGGGTTCTCGCCCTCGGCAATTACCGTGGTGGCGCCGTCCGCAGCGACCGATAGAAGCCGAGGCACCGTCCACACTTCGCCGTAGGAGTAGCCCGCCTCGATCACGTAGACCTGCCCCCGGTCGTCGAACGCCACACCGGTCGGGAAGGTGAGGCCTGTGGCCACTGCCTCAATCTGGTAACCGTCTGGCAGGGCAACGTCTCCGGGCTCGACTGCCCGTGGCGGCTCGAAACTCGTCTGGCCGCCGCCTCGCGACGGAACCGCCGGAAAGCACGCGGTCAACGCAAACGTCAGTACGATCGCCACGCTCAGCGGAACGAGACGGCGAAAGGCGCTCGCCGGCGTGCAAAACGGCTGCGTGGCGGTGTCATCCATAGGCCTTGGAACGCCGAATCCTGCTCCACCAAACTGCTTCATCGGTACCTCCACTTGCGTCGGAGTTACGGTTCGGGCCTGGTTACGGTGCACCGGCCACACCGCGGACTTATGCTGGCGAATATTACTTTTCCAAGATTATGCTGTCTAAAGTATAGGGATGGTGACGGCTGCCGCGATTTCGAAACTGAATTATGCAGAGGAGGCGGCCGAATCGCCACTCAGCGCTCCTTAACAGGGGCAAGTGGCGCGTCGACCATTCTGTCGACGTCACGTTCTACGTCGGACAGGAGCTCCAAAAGTGCAGTGCGTGCGGCGGCTGGGTTTCCTGCTTCGATTTCGAGCAGTACTTTTTCGTGTAGGGCCAAACGGTTTTGCGGGCCAACCTCGAGACTGGAATGTAGTGTGAAGCTCAGCATCATGGGCACCTCCAGTATCCGACCCATGGCCATGTAGAACTCATTCTCGGAACTTACGAAAACAGCCTTGTGGAATTGCATGTCGGCTTCGACGAAGCCTTCACCGAACGGGTCTGTGTTCTCCAGCTCACGCATTCGTTCGAAAGCCTCGCGGATTTCGGCAACCGATTCGGGATTGCCCCGGCGAGCCGCTGACTCGGCAGCAGGGGGTTCTACGCTTCTACGGAATTCGAAGAAGTCGTGTATGAAGGTGCTGACACCGCCAGCCTGAATGCGCCAAGCGAGAACCTCCGGATCGAGC